>JANYGI010000120.1 GCA_025362495.1 Byssovorax sp.
TGCTAGGGCGACCTAGTGGGAGAGTAGGACGCCGCCGGGATTTTCTCATGGAAGAACCCCGCCTGCTTGCAGGCTGGATCCCGCGCACGAAGCCCAGACGTTAATTCGTCTGGGCTTTTTGCGTTTTGTCCCGTGCGACGAAGCTGCGCGGGTAGGCCGCGCCCGCTATCGGGCTGGGAGCGAAAACTGAGCTTGTTCAGTTATTTTCGAGCCCGGCTCAGGCGGTGAGGGCGACGGGGCGCTTGGCTTCGATGGCCGCGAGCAGGTTGTCCCAGCTCGTGGTGAAGGCCGCGAGGCCCTCCTCTTGGAGCTGCGCGAGGATGCCGTCGAGGTTCTCGGTGCGGCCGAGGATCTCGCGAGCCGCCGTGAGGCTCTCTTCGATCCGGCTCGTGAACGGATCGTCGGGCGTGGCGCGGATGGCGGCGATGAGCTCATCCGGCATCGTGATCACCGTGTTCGGTGCGATCAGCGCGTCGAAGTACTTCGTCCTGGAAAAGCTGGGATCCTTGGCGCCGGTGCTGGCCCAGAGCGGGCGCTGGACCCGGGCGCCTCGCGCGGCCAGCGCCTCCCACCGGGGACCGGAAAAGATCGACTGGAACTGTGCGTAGGCGAGCTTGGCGTTGGCGATTGCCACCTTGCCTCGGAACGGGGAGTCGGGTGGTAATGCCCGGTCGATCCGGGTGTCGATCCGGCTGATGAAGAAGCTGGCGACCGACGCCGAGCCCCGGGAGAGATCGCCGGTACGGCTCTCGAGTGCCTCGAGGTAAGCGAGCGCGACAGCCTCGTAGTCGGCGATCGAGAACAGCAGCGTGATGTTGACGTTGAGCCCGGCGGCGAGGCACTCCTGCGCGGCGACGACGCCCTCCCGCGTGCCCGCGATCTTGATCATGACGTTGGGCCGATCGAGCGCGCGCGAGATGCGGTGGGCCATCGTGACGGCGCCCTTCTGGTCATACGCGAGCGCCGGGCTCATCTCCAGGCTGGCGAACCCGTCGACGCCGTCGCTCTCATCGAAGACCGGGCGGAGCACATCCGCAGCAGCGCGGATGTCGGCAATCATCAGCTCGAGCGCCGTGTCCTCGGTGGAGTGATCGGGGAGCAGCCGGGCGATGTCGCCGTCGTACGCGTCCCCGTGGAGCACGGCTTTCTCGAAGATCGTAGGGTTCGACGTAAGCCCGTGGAGGCCGTCATTCGCGACCATGCGCGCGAGCGCTCCCGAGGTGAGAAGGTCGCGACGGATGTTGTCGTACCAGAAGCTCTGCCGAATCCGCGGGTAGAGCTCGCCGAGATTTGCCATGTTTCTGCCTCCGCTCGTCGGGTCGCGCGCCGGCGCCCGCGTGGAGCATGGAGCTCGCGAGGAGCGATGTCCGCCGCACGCAGAGCGAGATCGTTCATGGCGTGAAACAATTTCAGGCGCGCGATCGGGCGCAGGAGCCCAGGGTCGCGCCCCGCTCGAGGTCCTGCGCACGCCTTCGTGCCTTTGCTCCGTCGCCTCGAGTCCGTGTCCCTGGTCGACCGGATGGGGCGGACCGGAGGACTCTCGCCGGGTGATGGCGACGACGCTGCCGCGCTGGCACCGCGCCCGAGTGACGACGAGAGGAGCCCGCCCGTCCGGCTCCTCCCGTCTTTCAGCTCACCAGACGCCGCACGCCTTCGCGGGCCGCATCGGGGTGCTGGCTTTGCACGAGAACGCCTGGGCGAAGGCGGGGACGTCGGCGACGACCCCGTCGACGCGGAAGCGCGGCGGCGAGTGGGGATTGGTCTTGGCCATCATCTCGAGGACCTCGGGGCGGATCTTGCTGCACCACGACTGGCCATAGGCGAGGAAGAACAGCTGATCTTCGGTGTAGCCGCCCGAGGTGATCGGATCCTTGGCGCCCTTGCGGACATTGCGATAGGCCGAGTACGCCAGCGCGAGGCCGCCGATGTCGGCGATGTTCTCGCCCGCCGTGAGCTCCCCGTTGACGTGGACGCCCGGGACCGCCTCGTAGGCCGAGTACTGATCGATGACGCACTTCGTCTGCTCCTTGAAGAGCTTGCCCGTGGCGTCGCTCCACCAGTTGCGCAGGTTGCCCGAGCCGTCGAACTGGCTGCCTTCGTCGTCGAACCCGTGGGTGAGCTCGTGGCCCATGACCGCGCCCGTGGAGCCGTAATTGACCGCCGGCGTGAAGCGCTTGTCGAAGAACGGCGCCTGGAGGATGCCCGCCGGGAAGACCATCTCGTTCAGGGAAGGATCGTAGTAGGCGTTCACGGTGGGCGGGGACATCTGCCACTCGCCGCGGTCGACCGGCTTGCCCACCTTCTTCAGCGTGCGGGCGAGATCGAACGCGTCGGCCGCGAGGGCGTTGGCGGCGTAGTCGGCGCCGACCTCGAAGTCATAGCTGCGCCAGTGATCGGGATACCCGATCTTGTCGTTCATGCGGGTGAGCTTGTCGACGGCCGCCGTGCGCGTGGACGCGTCCATCCAGGGCAGGCCGCCGAGCTCGGTCTTCATCGCGCCGCGAATGCCCTCGACCAGCGCCTTCGCTTCACGCTTGCTGTCGGCGTCGAACTTCTGCTTCACGTACTCCTGGCCGAGCAGCTCGCCGAGGGCGTCGTCGGTCGACGAGACGCAGCGCCGCCAGCGGGGCTCGAGCTCCTTCTGGCCCGTGAGCTTCTGCTTCATGGCGAAGCGCTCTTTGACGAAGGCCGAGGAGAGGCGGCTCGCCTGCGAGCGCACGGTGACGCTGGTGAGGTAATTGCGGAAGGCCTCCGGCTTCTCGGCCTTGAGCAGCGCGTCGAGGGCCGTGAAGTAAGGCACGCTGTTGACGCTGATGTCCTTCACCTCGGGGAATCCCAGCGTCTTCCAGTAGTCGTCCCAGGGGAACCCCTTGCTCGCTGCGGCGAGGCCCTTGCGATCAATCTTGTTGTAGATCTTGTAGGGATCGCGGCGAGCGACCTTGTCCTGAGAGATCTTCGCGAGCGCCGTCTCGATGCGGAGCACGTCTTCGGCGGCCTTCTTCGCGACGTCGCCCCTGGCGCCGAGGAGGCCAAACAGGCGCTCGACGTAGCCCTGGTAGAAGGTGCGGATCTCCTTCGTGTGGGCGTCGTCGTCGAGGTAGTAATCGCGGTTCGGGAGGCCGAGGCCGCTCTGATCGAGGGCGGCGATCACCAGCGTTGCATCCTTGAAGTCTTGCTGGGAGCTGACTTCGAAGAAGGGGAAGATGGCGTGCTTGTGCAGGGCGGCCACCTCGGCATATAGGCCCTTCACGTCCTTGATCTTGTCGATGCCGTCGAGCAGCGGCTGGAGGGGCTTCGCGCCGGATTTTTCCAGGGCGTCCTCGTTCATACAGGCGCCGTACCAGGCGCCGATCTTCTTCGCCGCCGGATCGTCACCGGCCTTGTCGCGGGCCCGATCGAGCGTGGCGCGGAGGAACTCTTCGTTCCTGACCTGGAGCTGGGCGACAGGGCCCCAGCTGGTGCGATCCGCCGGGATTTCCGACTTGTCGACGAGGGTGCCACAGGCGAACTGGTAGAAGTCCTGGCAGGGATCGGCCTTGACGTCCATCTCGGCGGCGCTGATGCCGGCGGCCTCGAGCGAGATGCCCGGCGCGCCCGCGGCGACGGGCGCCGCGGTCGGCGGCGGGAGCGCGCCGGAGGGGGCGAGAGGCGGCGTGACGGCGTCTTCTCCGCCGCAGGCCGTGAGCACGAGCAGGAGGATCGGGGCGAGTGCGAGGCTGCGCATGCGCGGGACGATACATCAACGGCGAAGGCGCGGGGAGACGGCGTGAGAGGACGTGCGAAGAAGGGGAATGCGGTCTCGTGCGCGACGGCGAGAGTCACGAGCAGCGATGTGATGACGGGGGAGCCGCAAGCGAGATCCAGTGAGAGCGTGGTTATCCAGTGGGGAATATTGAGTTTGACGGGGCGGCCGGGCGGGGCCAGGCTCTCGCCCCGATGCCGGATCTCTCGTCAGTCGTCCTCGCCGCCATGCTCACCGTGGCGAAGGGGCCAGTCACCAACGATGTGCCGCGACTGACGTCGATAGCGCAGGATATCAGCGAGGCGTCGAGCGCCCGCCAGGGCGAGATGTTCAAGGGCGGTGGCGCCGATGTAGCCCTGGGGATGATGCTGGTGGCCATCGCCCACCACGAGAGCGGATTCCTGCTCTCGGTTGATACGTGCACCCGTCGTGGGGATACGGGGCGGAGCATCACGCTGTTTCAGATCCTGCACGGGCCCAACTGGCAGGGCCACACGGCCCAGGAGATCTGCGGCAATCGCAAGCTCGCGGTGCGGCTGGCGCTCGACGTGCTCGTGCGGCCTTTGAACGACAAACCGCGGCTGTCGCCCCAGCAGGTCCTCAATGCCTACGTGAGCGGCTCGGCAGGCCACGGGACGGCCGCCGCGAAGGACATGTGCGCGGTGTGGGAGCGCCTGGCCCGCGGGGCGGGCCTGAAGAACGCGGCGTGCGGCGCGGTGCGGAGCTACGAGGTCGCGAAGAACTGAGCGTGGATCAGCCTGGCGTGGCCTGCGCCTCGCGCTCGGCGATCAGGGCCATGAGCTCTTCCTCGGTGATGAGCTTGGTGCCGAGCTTGCGGGCCTTGACGGCCTTGCTCGACGTCGACGCCTGATCGGCGATCACCAGGAATTGCAGCTCTTTCGTGACGGCGGCGAGGGCGCGGCCGCCCTTCGACTCGACCAGGCGCATCAGCTCGGGGCGCGAGAGGGTGCTCGATCCGGTGAAGCAGAAGCTCGTGCCCGCGAGGACGCCGCCCTCCTCGGGCGTCACCGGGACGATGCCCGCGGCGAGGAGGCGGTCGATCTCGTCTTTGCGCGCCTTCAAGCCGCGGACGATGCTCGCGGCCTTGAGTGGGCCGAGGCCGGAGATCCCCGCGAGCTGGTCCTCCGACGCGGCGAGCATTTTCTCGATGGTGTTGAAGCCGGCGGCGACCAGGAGCTTGGCCGTCTGGAGGGCGAAGCTGTCCATCCCGAGCGCCGCGATGAAGACCGGCAGCGTGAGCGGGAGGCGCGCCTTGAGCTGGTCGAGGCACTTGGTCGCGCTCTTCTCGCCGCGGCGGTCGAGCGAGGCGATGTTCTTCACGGTGAGCTTGTAGAGATCGACCGGCTCCTTCACGAGGTCGGCGGCGACGAGCTGGGCGACCAGCTTCTCGCCCCACTCGAGCGCGCCGATCGCGCCGATCCAGTTCTCGATCCGGCCCTCGACGATGGCCCGGCAGCTGTTGTTGCGGCAGACGAGGTACTCCCCCTCGATCGAGAGCACCGAGTCGCACACGTTGCAGTTGATGGGCGGCGTCGACGCGGGGCCGCGCTTCTCGACGACCTCCTCGACGTAGGGGATGACGTCGTTGCGCCGCGAGACGAGGACCTCGTCGCCGACGCCGATGCCGAGGGCGCGGACGTTGGCCGCGTTGTGGAGCGAGGCGCGCTGCACGATCGCGCCGGCGAGCTCGACCGGCGCGACGACGGCGAGGGGGACGACGCGGCCGCTCGGGCCGGTGTCCCAGCGGATCTCGAGGACGGTGCTGACCTTGGCCGGCGAGGCGAACTTCAACGCCACGGCGCCGCGCGGGCGGTGGTTGACCTCGCCGAGCTGGGCCTGCGCGTGGAGCGAGTTGGCGTAGACGACGAGGCCGTCGATTTCGTAGTCGAGCGAGGCGCGGACGTCGGCGATGTAGCGCTGGTAGACCGCGAGCACGTGATCGATGTCGCCGTGCTCGGTGCGCGGCGTCGCGAACCCGAGCTTGCGGAGGAAGGCGAACTTCTCGATTTCGGTCGGGAAATTGAGGTGATCTGCGACGTCGTAGAAGAGCACGGTGCAGTGCTCGGCGCCCGAGCCGTCGAGGCGCTTCGAGGCGCCGGCGGCCATGTTGCGCGGGCTGGTGACGCCGGGAAAATGCTTCTTCAGATCGCTGATGCGGACGATGATCTCGCCGCGCACCGACATGGAGTGCTTGTCCTTGATCCGGGCCGGGACGCCCTTCATCCGCGCGACGTTGCTGGTGATCCGCTCGCCGAAGTCGCCGTCGCCGCGGGTGATGGCGTCGACCATCTTGCCGTCGCGGTAGATGACCTCGATCGAGATGCCGTCGAGCTTCTCGGCGACGAAGAGATCGGCATCGATCGGGCCCTCGCCGTCCTTTTCGAGGAGCTCGTCGCAGCGGGCGAGCCAGGCCTTGAGCTCGTCCTCGGAGACGGCCTTGTTGAGCGAGCCCATCGGGATCTCGTGGCGAGCCTTCTGCCACTCGCTGACGAGCTCGGCCGAGCCGACGCGCGCCAGCACCGGGTGGGTGGGATCGAGATCGCGCAGCTCGTCCTCGAGGGCGTCGAAGGCGGCGTCGGAGATCTCGGGGTGGCCCTTGTAATAGGCGGCCCGGTAGCGCTCGACCCGCTCGGCCAGCTCGGCGATCCGCGCCTGCGCCGCGGGGTTGGTGTCGAGCCCGCCTTCGTGCGCTGCTCGCGGCTTCGCGTCGCTTGTGGCCTGCTTCGTCATCGCGGTCTCGTTGCTCCTCGGGAGATCGTGGTAGCTTCGGTGAGTGAAGCGCGCCGGACCCACCGCCCTCGTTCGGGGCGGGATCGCCGCGTCACTCGGGCTGGCGTCGGCCGTCCTAGTGCCGATCGCCTGCGGCGTCGACACCGTCCCGCACGCGCCGCCGAAGGTCACGACGAGCGCCGCGTCGAGCAGCGGGGCCGGTGGCGTCGCGGGCTCAAGCAGCGCGTCGACGGGCGCGAGCATCGGTGTGGGGCCCGACAGCCTCTGCGCGTGCACGACGGCGGCGTTCGCCCCGGACTCGACGTGCGCCGATTGCTTCCATCAGGTGGCCGGCGTCGACTGCGCGACGCCCGTCACTGCGTGCCAGAAGGATCCGGCGTGCGTGGCGCTGCTGATCGCGCTCGACGCGTGCAAAGCCGACGCGCAGTGCCTCGCCGACACGCTGGCCACGCACCCCGGCCGCAACGCGTACCTCGACGTGCTCGCGTGCGTGTGCGTGTCGTGCGCGACCGCGTGCGTGCCCGAGGTGAACGTCGGCTGCGACGCGGGGAAGATCCCGATCGAGTCGGGAGCTGACGCGGATCTCGACGCGGAGACGGGGACCGACGCGGCCGAGGACGCGATGATCGACGCCATCGACGACGGGCCGATCGACGCGGCGGACGCCGACGACGACGCGGCGATGGACGCCGCCGACGCCGGGGGCTGACGCGGGCAACCGGCGTGCGGTCGTCGGGTACCGACCCGCCGTCGTCGGGTACCGACCCGCGGTCGCGGGGAACCGGCGTGCTAGGCGCGCTGGCGGTTCGATGATAACGCCCCGGTCGACGAGGCGGGGTCACCCTCGAATCCTCGGCGTCCGGGCCGGCGAGACGGCTCCTCCCTCCTGCGTTTCACCCCGATGCGTCTTCGGCTCACTGGTCGCGCTCGCCATGTCGCCTTCATCGTCGCCGGCGCGGGGGCGCTCGCGATCGTTGCGCCTCGACGCGCGGATCCTTCGGGCGGCCGCGCGGTCGCGCTGACGCACGCGCTGAAGGAGCGAGGCATCCTCGCCGCCGCCGACGACGTGGTGTGGATCGATCCGCCGAAGACCCTCGGCACCGCGCGGGCGATGGTGCGGGCCGCGCCCGCCGCGGGCGAGCCGAGCGATCTGTTCCTCGTCGACACGAGCCTGTCGCCGGAAGGCGTGCTGCTCGCGGTCGGCGACGCGTACAACCTCACCGAGACGAGCAGCGCCGACGAGTCGCGCCCGCTCGTGGTGGGCGAGCGCGTCGCGTACATCGCGCGCCCCGCGTCGTCCGAGGGCGCGCCGACGGTGCACCTCATCGATCTCGCAGGCCGCGCCGCGCCGGGCGACTGGACGCGGCTCGAGCGCGCGCAGAACGCGATCACCAACCTCCAGCAGGTCGGGCAGCTCAGCGGCCTCGATCGGCGCACGTTCGCCGTGGTGATCCCCGAGGGTGACGCCGCGAGCAAGGCGCTCTCGCGCGACGTGTCGGTGTCGTTCGCCGGCGAGAACCTGGTGATCAGCGCGGCGGGCAAGACGGCGAGCCTGCCCCTCGCGAAGCTCGACGGCGCCGCGACGCCGCCGTGGCTGCGCGCCGAGAACGCCGAGATCGCGCGGCCGAGCACGCTGGTGCAGTGGTCGGTCGATCGGGTGCGATCGGTGCCGTGGATCGGCGACGATCGCATGCAGACCGTGAAGGCCGTGGCGTTCACCGCGCTCGACTTCGTCATGCGCAACAAAGAGCAGGTCACGGGCGACACCGGGGCCGCGGACATCGCCAAGGATCTCGGGCAGAGCGAGCTCGAGCCGCCGATGCGCGCGATGCCGGTGGACCCCGAGATCGGCTGGCCGCCGCCGCCGCTGGAGCCGTACGTGATCCCGGCGCTGCCGAGCGAAGGGCAGTGGAACCCGCAGGACAAGGATCCCTTCGTGCGCAAGAACGAGGGCCTCCCGGCGGCTTTCTTGACGACGTATATCCGCTCGGATCGCACGCGCAAGGCCACGCGCGTCTACATCGCGCTCTGGGATCCGCGGCAGGTCGAGCTCCACATGATGGCCGGCACCGTCGAGCCGAAGGGCGCGACCGGCGAGGCCGGACCGGGGATCATCCCGCGCACGCCGGAGGTGCTGAAGCGCGTCGTCGCCGCGTCGAACGCCGGCTTCCAGGCGCTGCACGGCGAGTTCGGGATGATGGCCGACGGCGTGGTGTACCTGCCGCCGAAGCCCTACGCCGCGACCGTCGCGGTGCTGCGCGACGGGACGACGGGCTTCGGTACCTGGCCCGCCGATACGAGCATCCCCGAGTCGATCCTGTCGTACCGCCAGAATATGACGGTGATGGTCCTCGACGAGAAGTTCAACCCGTACAACCGCACCTGGTGGGGCGGGACGCCGCCGGGCTGGGCCGACAAGACGCACACGGTCCGCACCGGGATCTGCCACACGAAAGAGCACTTCGTCGCGTACTTCTACGGCGCCGACATCTCGCCCGACGCGCTCGCGCAGGCGATGATCCAGGCGCGCTGCTCGTACGGGCTCGCGCTCGATATGAACGCCGGCCACAGCGGCCTCGAGTTCTACAAGATCGCCCCCGCCGAGGAGATGGATCCGCTCGGTCGACCGACGCAACCCGACTGGGAGCACGAGGGCGAGGTGCCGGGGATCGACGGCTGGAAGTTCCGCACGCGCCGCCTGATCCGCGGCATGGGGCTGATGAACTTTCCCCGATACATCAAGCGCGAATCGCGCGACTACTTCTACATGACGCTGCGCCATGTGCTGCCGGGGCCGGCGATCCCGCCGGTGCTGCAGCCGCCGCTCGCGGGCGAGGGGGAGTGGCGCTTGAAGGGCCTCCCGCAGCACGGCTTCCCGTACGCGCTCGCGCTGACGGAGACGCGCCCCGAGGCCGCCGCGCCGGGCGAGAAGGTCCGCGTGCTCAAGATTGATCCGCGCACGATCGCGGCCGCTGCGGGCTCGAAGGGGCAGGGCGCGACGGTCGCGGTGCTCGACGCCGGCGAGGCGCGATCCGGCGCCGAGGCCCTCTCGCTGTGGCACTCGGCGGGCGCGTTCTCGATCGCCGCGACGCCGCCGGTCGACGGCGCCGTGCGGCTCGCGTCGGGCCCCGCGGCGGCGGCCAGCGCCTCGGCCGCGGTCGGCGTCAACGACGAGGACGGGATGCTGGTGTACGCGGAGATCGAGGGCGCAGCGGCCGCGATCCCGGCGCCCGCGCCGATCGCTTCAGCCGCGGCGTCGGGCTCGGCCGCGATCGCGGCGCCCCCGCCGTCGCACGGGTCGGCGGCCGGCGCGAAGACGCTCGACGCGCTGCTGAAGAAGCTCGGCTGCTCGACGCGCATCCTCCTCGCACAGCCGCTCGCGCTCGCCCTCGGCGGCGACACCGATCTCGGCGGCGCCGCGGTGAGGCCGCCGTCGGGGGCCGGCGCCGTCCGCCTCGTCCGCGTCGACGCGCCGGGCGCCAAGCGGGTCTTCGAGGACACGCCGATCGTCCCCTTCGACACCTGGTATCCCCTTCAACAGAAGCGGATCCGCTACTTCAAGCACGCCGCGGTCCCCGACGACGCTACGCCCGGCGGCGACGGCGCCAACTGAGGTCGGAGGCGCCCGGCCTCCGCGAAGGTGGCCCGACATGACGACCAATCTTGTCGGATCCACCACGGAGAGGTTACAAGGTGCCGCTCGTGGCGCACCTCCAAGCATTCGGCCCGTACGAGCTCGCCGAGCGCATCGGCGTGGGGTCCCTCGGCGAGGTGTTCCGGGCCTTCGCGCGCGACGGTCGCGCCGTGGCGCTCAAGCGCCTCTCGCCCAGCGCCGCGCTCGATCGCGACGTGACCGAGACGCTGCACCACGAGGCGCAGATCAGCCGCTTCCTCGACCACCCCTGCATCGCCAAGGTGGTCGACGTCGGCGACGTGTCGGGCGCGCACTACATCGCCTACGAGTACGTTCACGGCCGCGATCTACGCGCCGTCACCGATCGCGCCCACCGCCTCGGCGAGCTGGTCCCGCTCGACGTGGCGCTGCACATCGTGCTCCGCGTCTGCGAGGCGCTCGCCCACGCCCACGCCTGCTGCGACGCCGAGGGGATGCCGCTCGGCGTCGTCCACCGCGACGTGAGCCCGCCGAACATCATGCTGTCGGTCGACGGCGGGGTGAAGCTGCTCGACTTCGGGATCGCGCGCACGACCGGGCGGATCACCCGCACCGGCGCCGGCCAGGTGAAGGGCACCGTCGGGTACATCTCGCCCGAGCAGGTCGCCGGCGGCGAGATCGACGGGCGCTCCGACGTGTACTCGCTCGGGGCGTGCCTCTGGGAGCTGTGCACCGGCCGGCGCTTGTTCGAGGGCGGCCGCGCCATCGATCTCGCGCTGCGGATCCAGAAGGGGGACGTCCGCGCCCCGTCGACGGTCATGCCGGGCATCCCGCCCGAGCTCGACCGGATCATCGTCAAGGCTCTCGCGAATCGCGTCGAGCAACGATACCCTACAGCAGATCGCTTTCACGCGGATCTGTCGGAGCTTGCCCGCGCGGAGGGGAAGCTCGTAGACGCGTCGCGCGTCGCGCGATATGTGCGAAACGCATTCCCGGAAGTCGCGGCGGGTGGACCCGCATCTCGCGAGGAGTCCCTGAACATGGCGGATAACAAGGGTGGAAGCGATCTGGATGTCTTCGAGGGCCTCGCGAAAAAATCCGCGCGCCCTGCGAACCCCGGGCTGGCCCCCCCTCCCACGAACCCGCGCAAGTCGACGTTGCTCGGCGGGCTCGGTCAGCTTCCGCCGCCTTCGGGGCCGCCGCCGGGCGGTCCGCCGTCCGCGGTCCCCGGCTCGCTGCCGCCTCCCGTAGCGCCGCCGAAGACCGATCTCGCGAGCCTCGTGCCATCGGCGCCGAGCACGCTTCCGGGCCTGCCGATGCCGCTCCCGCTGCCTGCGCCGCCGCCTGGCCGCGCCTCGGTCGCGGGGCCGCTGCCGGCTCCGATGGCGCCTCCGCCGTCGCGGCTGCCGCCGCCCGCGATGCCCCCGCCGCCGGGGATGATGTCGGCTCCGGTCGCGCTGCCGCCGCCGGCCGCGCCGCCTCCGAAGACGCCGCTGCCGCCCGCGCCGCCCGCCGGCGCTTCGCCGATGGCGCTGCCGCTGCCGGCCGCGCCGCCTGCGCCCGAGTCGCTGGGCTCGCAGCTCGGCGTCGGCGAGAAGAAGGCCAAGAACAAGGCCGCCGTCGACATGGACTGGGACGACGAGGAAGAGTCGACCCACGTCTACGACAAGGCCCAGGACGGGATGCCCGAGGCCATTCGCCCCGGTCCCGCCGCCGGCGCGCCCGCGAAGAAGGTCGGCGCCGCCGCCGCGCTCCTCGCCGGCTCGGGCGGCGCCGCTCCGTCGGCCAAGGCGCCTGGCTACCCGCAGTCGGGCGCGCCCAGCGCGTTCCCGCCGCAGCCGATCCCCGCGCAGTCGACGCTGCCGCCCTCGGCGCGCA
This sequence comes from Byssovorax sp., assembly GCA_025362495.1. Lineage (GTDB taxonomy): Bacteria > Myxococcota_A > Polyangia > Polyangiales > Polyangiaceae > JANYGI01. Next base: position 11,985 of record JANYGI010000120.1, read on the forward strand.
ACGACGAGGCGACCGCGATCCGCCCGCGCCCCGTGGTGCCCACGACGGGCGGCGGCAGCCGCGCCGGGGTGATCCTCGGCGGCCTCGCGCTCGTCGTGGTCCTCGCGCTCGCGGTGTTCATGTTCCTGCCCAAGAAGGGGCAGTTCAAGATCATCATCACCGCGAAGGGCGGCGGCGCCGTCGGCCAGGTCGACATCTACATCGACGGCTCGAAGAAGTGCGACACCGCGCCCTGCGTGGTGACGGATCTCGAGGCTGGGCCGAAGACGATCAAGGTCATCGCCGCGGGCTATCCGCCGAGCGAGCCGGTGACGGAGACGGTCGAGTCCAACAAGGAGAAGGTCGTCTTCCTGACGCTCGACGCGGCCGCGGGCCCCGCGAACAACGCGGCGAACGCCGGCACCGGCACCGAGCTGCGTGTCGGCGCCGCCGACACGCAGAAGGAGATCAAGGTCTCCGTCGACGGCGTCAGCAAGGGCACGTTGCCTCTCGACGCGAAGGACCTCGCCGCGGGCTCGCACACGATCAAGCTCGACGGCGGTGAGCGCTACGAGAAGCTCGAGCAGAAGGTCGATCTCGCCGCGGGTCAGTCGAAGGATCTCGGCACGATCAAGCTCAAGGTGCTCAAGGGGCAAGTCACGCTCGACCTCGCCACCGCGGGCGCCAGCGTCACGCTCGTCCGCCGCGCCGGCGACAAGAAGATCGAGAAGAAGCTCCCCGACTCGGTGTGGAAGAGCCCGCCCGTGAAGATGGACGTCGATCCGACCGAGAACTGGAAGCTCATCGCGACGAAGAAGGGCTTCGACGAGTTCTCGCAGGACCTCAACTTCGACGACGGTCAGGCCGAGAGGGCTATCAAGATCGAGCTCTTCGAGGCCGGCAAGGCCGCGCCCGTCGCCCCCGTCGACACCGGCACGAAGGCGCCCCCGACCGACAAGACGCCGCCCGCCGACAAGACGCCGCCGGCCGACAAGACGCCGCCTGCGGCCACCGGCAACGGCACGCTCAACATCAACTCGATCCCCGTGTCGAAGGTCGTCCTTGATGGCAAGCCGCTCGGCAGCACCCCCAAGGTCGGCGTGAGCGTCCCCGCGGGCTCGCACACGGTGACGTTCATCCACCCGGACCTCGGCAAGAAGTCGGTGACCGTTCAGGTCAAGGCCGGCGAAACCAAGACCGCCGCCGTCAAGTTCAACTAGTCACGATGGGGCCGCAAGCGGCCCCATACCCCGGCGCGCTTCGCACGCCTTGATCCTCGAGAGGCCGCCATCGCGCCTCCTCGTCTCTTTCCCCTGCAAATCCAGCTTCAACGTCGCGCGATGAGCTTCACTCGCTGCGCTTCGGCGCGTGGCGCTCGGCCCAGTCGCGCCACGTGAACGCGCACGCGGGATCGCGCTCGTGCCCCGGGCCAGCGCAGCGCGCCGGCTCCACGGGAGGGCCGAGCACGAGCATCATCCCGCGAGGAACGATGGGCAGATCGCGCTGCCACAGATCGACCAGCTTGCGATCGAGGTTGATCGAAATGTCCTTCTGCTCCTCGCTCAGCAGCTTGCCGAGCTCGCGGCGCAGGCGCTCTTGCAGCTCGGGATCGTCGGTCACGGCGAGGGCGCGCAGGCGCAGCCGGATCTCGGCGTCGCGCTCGCCGGCGCGGTGAAAAATGCCCGCGGCGCCGAGCGTGTGCCACGTGATGTTCGCGTTCTCGCCGCCGAGCTCCGCGGCTCGCGCCAGGATCCGCGCGCCGTCGATGCGCCACTGCTGCGCCTCGGCCTCGTCCGTGAGGTACGTGCCCGGCCCGATGAACGCGACGAACTCGCCGAGCGAGAGCCAGATCTGTCCGTCGTACGGCAGCTCGCGGGTGCCGCGCTCCATCACCTCGCGCGCCTTCAGCACCTCGGCGTGCGACGGCTCGAAGCCCTGGAACGTGTAGAGCGCGTCGGCGTTGAGGTACGGCTCGCGGAACGTGGGATCGAGCTCGTTGATGCTGTCGAGGAAGAGCGAGAGGTTCTCGAAGCGGCGGCGCTCGAACGTGTGCAGCCCCTGCGAGACGAGCACGTGAGCCCAGAGCAAATCCATCAGGGCCGAGCGGTAGCCGAGCGAGAGCGTCACCACCTGATCCGGCGGCGGCAGCACGTACACGTCGGACTCTTCCTTCACGTGTTGATTGATGCCCGCGAGGGTGCCGCGCACCGCGCCGATCGCCGTCGCGGAAGCGAGCACCAGGCCGAGCGTGACGAGCTTCGCCCTCACGTCACTCGACCTCGCGATCGATGAACATGCCGGGGAGGATCCGCGCCGGTTTACCGGGGACCCGCTCGCCGCGCACCTCGAACGTGGAGAGCGTCCCGTCGCCGTCGAGATCGCCGTGCGCGGTCGCGGTGAAGCGCATCGTCTGCGTGGCCGGATCGGTGTCGCTGTCGAACTTGAAGGCGAAGGCGTGGGCCTCGGTGAAGCGAAAATCGAGCGAGCGCCACGTGAGGTGCTCCCACGCGTCGACGGGATCGACGCTGCGCACGCCGCGCGGCACCTGGGCCGGCGTCAGCGGCGCGGGCGGCGGGAAGCTGATCTCCTGCGTGTGCCCCTGCGCGTAGACGACGGCGCTCGTCACCATGCGATCGAGGCCTTCGACGGGCTCGCTCAGCTTCGAGGCGCTGAGGTTGCGGAAGAACGCGGGGACCATGACAGCCAGCGTGCTACCGCCGATCGCAAAGTAGGCCGCGAGCTCCAGCGCGCTCCGGGACGACAGCCACATGATCGCGTTCTTAGCGCAGAAAGAGCCGCGCGGGGCCGCGATCAGTCGAACTCGTTGTTGACCCACACCTGGGTCGCGACGCGGAGCTGGCGGGTCGTGAGGTTGGCGTCGCCAGTGCGCGCGAACTGGCTGAACACCGCGCCGTCGCCGTCGAGATCGCCCTGCGCCGAGGCCTCGAAGCTCTCCGCGCCCGTCGGGGCCGCGGGGTTCGCGGCGAACTTCATCACGCCCTTGCGGTAACCCAGCTGGTAGTACGAAGGCGAGCTGCTCGTGAACTTGAGGCACGGCCAGCCGTTCAGCGCGTCCCCGAGGTTGAAGTCGTTGCTCGGCGCGCTGTTGGGCTGGTACTTCACGCCCTGCACCTTGGTCATCGTGTCGGGCACGTCGAGCGTCGCGGTGCCGCAGAGCCCGTGGCTGGCAATCTGGGTGATCTGCCCCTCGGTGACGAGCTGCGAGCCCACCGTCTCGCGCTCGAACGAGGCCTGTGCCGCGCGCGCGAGGAGCCCCACGCCCTCCTTGGCTTCTGCGGTCTTGGCGACGGCGAGGTAACGACGTACGCCGTACACCGCGAGCGCCGCCAGAACACCGATGATCGCCACAACGATCATCAGCTCTACCAGCGTGAACCCGCGGCTCTTCCCAGCACGAATGGGCATGTTCATGGAACCCTCAGCGTCGCACAGTCGGGCGTGGCAAAGCAACCACAGGTTTCCACGAGTCGCTCCGGTGAAAGGAGCGCTTCTCGTCCCTTCACAGCGATAAGCCGGGGGACCCGCGTCGCATTTTTTGGTGAAGATGTGGTCGATGCTACCGGGCGGAGAGCGAGCTCCCCGCCCAGGCATGCTCCGAAGCTCAGGCCATCAGCCCGATCGAGAGAGCCGAGCTGGCAGGATCAATCGAACTCCTGGAAGACGTAGACCTGCGAGGCGAGCTTGATCGTGCCCGTCGCCGTGTTGACGTCGCCCGTGCGCGCGAACCAGCTGAACACCGCGCCGTCGCCGTCGAGATCGCCCTGGGCCGAGGCCTCGAAGCCGTTGGCCGTCGCCGCGGCCGGGTTGGCGGGAGCGAGGTTGCCGCCCTTGGTGTAGCCGTACACGTAGTAGATCGGCGAGCTCATCGTGAACTTCAGGCAGGGCCAGCCGGTGAGCGAGTCACCCACGTTGAAGTCCTGACCGACAGCGCTGTTGGGCTGGTACTTGGTCGCCTTGACCGACGCGACGCTGGCCGGCACCGTCGCGGCCGCGCTGAGGCAGAGCGCGTGGCTCGCCGCCGTCGACGCCGCGCCTTCCGCCACGAGCTGCGACGCCACGGTCTCTCGCTCGTACGAGGCCTGCGCGCCGCTCGAGATCGCGCCGATGGTGTTCTTGGCCTCCGACGTCTTCGCGGTGGCGAGATAGCGGCGGACGCCGTAAATCGCCAGGGCCGCCAGCACACCGATGATCGCGACGACGATCATGAGCTCGACGAGGGTGAAGCCTCGCTTGTCGAATCGCTTGTTTGCGCGCATTGGAAAATCTCCGTTGTTCGATGAGCCCGGCAAGTACAGCGACCATTCACGGGTGCCGGGCCTGATGACCCCCGCGATTTGAATCGTTCAGCGCTCTCTCGGCGCAGGCGACGGCGACGCTGCCGCGCGAGCCCCGAGGCCGCTAGTGATCGTCGTTCTCTCCGTAGATCTCGCCGCTCAACGACGAGGAAATGAAGAGCACGACCTTGCTACCCGCGTTGCGCTGATTGGCAGCCTGGATGACGTACCAGGGGATGCCGGCGTTGATCGCGGGCCAGACAGGCTTGTTGGTGAAGGCGGTGGGCGAGGGCGGCGCCGTCGGTCCGACACCAGCCACCACGGCATATCCGAACCGAACGGGCCCATCCGCAGCCACGTTGAGCAGCTGCCAGCCCTTGGCAGGATCGGTGTACTTGGGATCGGCGGACTGGACCCAGGACCACTTCTCGTCGTTCTGGCTCACCGTCGGATCGTGAGGATAGTAGTTCGTCAGCGTGCCCGAGACATCGAGGTACACGAGCATCTCGGACTTGTACGACTCTTCGCCGGCGCGGATCCCCTGGATCATCGCCTTGGCCTCACCCGCCTGAGCCGCGTTGAGGTACTTGCGGTAGCCGACGATGGCGAGAGCGGCCATGACACCGATCATCGCCACCACGATCATCAGCTCGGCGAGGGTGTAGCCCCTTTGCCCGGCTCGTGAGGTGATGCGGTAGCGCGAGGGCATGCGCCGCGATGCAACAGCACGCCGCATGCCAGCGAAACCATCCACGGAGCTGACGATGTCCATGTGGCGAGTCTCGCATGAATCGCGGTGGAGCAGGTAATTGCGCCGGAGGAAGCCGCCGGCCAGCGACGAAAATCGTCACTCACCGGCCGGGGCGGTGACGATTTTCGGCGATCACCCCGGCTCGACGTCGTCGTCATCGGGCCCGGCGACCTCGAGGGCGTGCTTCGCCAGCCGGTAGCGCATCGATCGGAACGTCACGCCGAGGAGCTTCGCCGCCGCCTTGCGTACCCCGCCGGTGCGCGCGAGCGCCTGGAGGAGCAGCCGGCGCTCGACCTCGCCGAGCACGTCGTCGAGGGCGCACCCCTCGAGGGGGAGATCCGCGAGCAGCGGCGCCGGGCTCGCCGAGAGGCCCGAGACCGCGGGAGGGAGATCGCCGAGCCCGATCGCCGGCCCCGAGGCCAGCGCCACCGCTCGCTCGATCATGTTCTCGAGCTCGCGCACGTTGCCGGGGAACGCGTAGCTGTCGAGCGCCCGCAGCGCGTCCGAGGTCAGCCCGCGGACGTCCTTGCCGAGCTCGGCGGCAAAGCGATGCACGAAGCGATCGGCGAGGCGCGACACGTCCTCGGGGCGGTTCTTCAGCGTCGGCAGCTCGATCCGGATCACGTTGAGCCGGTAGTACAGATCTTGCCGGAACTTGCCCTCGCGCACGTCGGCCTCGACGTCGCGGTTGGTCGCCGCGAGCACGCGCACGTCGACGGCGATCTCCTGGCCGCCGCCGACGGGGCGCACCTTGCGCTCCTGCAGCACGCGCAGGAGCTTCACCTGCAGCGACGCCGGGAGCTCGCCCACCTCGTCGAGGAGCATCGTCCCCCCATCCGCCTCGCGAAACAGCCCGAGTGATCGCGCGCCCGCGCCCGTGAACGCGCCGCGCTCGTGGCCGAAGAGCTCGCTCTCCATCAGCGCCTCGGGGAGCGCGCCGCAGTTGACGACGACGAACGGCTTGTCCGCGCGATCGCTCTGCGTGTG
>JANYGI010000239.1 GCA_025362495.1 Byssovorax sp.
TCCGCTATCCCGGATCCAACATCCGTGGCCCTCTCTTCCGCGAGCTGGCCCGTAGACCCGAGGTGGGAGCCCGGTGCGGGAAATCCGCTCGCCGGGTTCTGTCCGGGGGGCGGCCCGAAAGGGCCGTCCCTACCGGGACCAAAGGCGCGGAGACGCAAAAAGGCCCGGAATTCATTGTTCCGGGCCTTTTTGCGTCTCTGCGTCCCCGCGCCTTTGCGTTGAATTCTCCTCTGCTCGCCCCTCCTGCAGCTAGTCAGTCCAGGCCTGCTCCAGCGCCGTGATGTACGCGTCGAGGGACGTCGTCTGCTCGGCCTTCGCGTCGACGACCGCGCCGCCCGCGTCGCGCACCGGCGTGAGGATCGGCGGGATCGTGGCGATGTTGCCCGGCAAATTCAGCGATTTGCGCCGCGCCAGCACCTCGTCGCGGAGCTTCGTATCCAGCTTCGATCCGAACTTGTCCACCAGCGCCTTGATCGCGGCCTTGTCGCCCGTGGCCTTGATCCGCTGGAGCTCGGCCAGCAGATCGCCCTCGGCCTTGCGCCACGCCGCCGGGTCTTTCACCACGAAGAACGTCTTGCCGCCGCGCTGCTCGACGACGATGGCGCCCTTCTCGCGCGCGTTGCCGGCCGAGATCAGCTCGGCGCGGAGGTGATCCTCCTCGACCACGTCGCCCTCGGGGACGTTCTTCACCATCACCATCTGGATCATCGCCGTGTACGACGCATAGACCTTCACGCAGCCCGCGTCGGGGAGGAGGCCAATCTCCAGCGTCTTCGGATCACCGGTGAGCCAGTCGGCCACGCGCTCCGCGCGCCCCTCTTCCATCGCCGAGTAATACGGCGCCAGGATCTGCGCCGGATCCCCCTTCAGATCGGCGTTCACCTTGCCCGAGCCGTGCCCCGTCACCTCGTGGAAGCTCGTGGCCGCGTACTCCAGGTACTTCGCGCAGCGGTGCATCTCGGAGCGCGTCTCCTCCGGGGCGAACTCGTCAATCGTCTTCGCCAGGATCAGCCCGTCGCGCGTATCCATCGTGGTGAGGACGACGAAGTTCTTCGAGCCGTATTTCTCGCGAAGATCCTCGGCGTTGGGCAGGTTCACGCCCGAGAAGGTGAAGGGCCCCGCGTCGCCCGCCGCGGCCAGCACCGTCACCGCGGCCGAGGCCGGCGTCTGGAACGAGTCGCGCTTCCACTTCGCCTCCCAGGGCATCTTGCCCTCGAAGTACTGCGCGCTCTTCGCCAGCGCCTGGAGCGGCGGATCGCGCTCGGGATCGGGGATGGCGACGAAGCCCTCGAACCCGCCCTTGCGCCCGCGAACGTCGGTGTACGTCTCCACGAAGCCGAGGATGTAATCCACCGTCGAGACCTGCTTGAGCCAGGCGATGTCCTGTTGCCGGTACTCCTCGTTGTCGCCGGTGCGCAGGTACTTCACCAGGTGCTTCAACGACGCTTGCTCGGTCGGCGGCGCCAGCGGCAACGCGGCTTCCAGGTGCTTGACCACGCGCCCGAGCTCCGCGGCGCCCAGTCCGGGCGCCGCCCCGTCGCCGCCGGCCCGATAGACCTGCTCGACCAGCTTGCCATTCTCCTTCACGACGCGGCCGTTGAGCTCGTAACGGTCCTTGAATTTTTCGAGGTCCTTGCTGGTGACGCCCTCGTAGTGGTTGGCGGCCGACTCCACCAGCGGATCTCTCCCCTTGCCAGGGGTCTTGTTGGTGACGTTCGGCGCCATGGTGGGATCGTAGATCCCCCGCAGCAAACCCGGAGGGATCGCCACGCCGGCGGCGATCGCCGCGGCCTCGAGCTCGCGCTGATCGAGCGGCGCGACGAGCTTTTGGCCCGTCTTGGAGTCGTGGATGCCGTGGTGGAGAAAGAGCATCTTGCGAAAGGTCGCGAGCTTCGGGCGCACCGCCGGATCGATCTTGTCCTGGCGCGCGAGCAGGCGCTGGACGAGCTCGGTCGCCGGCCAGCCGTAGCGCGAGGTCTGCATCGTGAAGAGCGGATCGCCCGCGAGCACCGCCTGCGCCAGGTGATAGGCCAGCACGCGCTGCGGCGCCGTGAGCTTGTCGAAGCCACTGGGCGGAAACGACGCCGTCGTCACGCCGCCGACGACCTCGAGCACCTTGCCACCGGCCGCGGCGGGCGCGACAGCGGGTGTCGTGGCGGCGGCAGCAGCGCTCGCGGTGGGCGCGACGACCGCGGAGGCCGGCGGCGCCGGGATCTCCTTCGGTTCAGGCGGCGGCGTGGTTCCGCACGCGGCGGCGAGCGTGGCGAGGACGGCGAACGACGAAGCGGCAGTGACGCGCATGGCAATCTCCCGGGGGCGAAGGCCGCGTCCTAGCGGAGTACCGGCGCGGCGCGAAGGGGGATGGGCCCGCGAAAGCGATCACCGAGCCGCAGGAACGGCCGCTCGAACCAGCGGTACGAGGCCCCGGCGAGCGCGAGGCTCACCGCGAACGAGAGCGCGAACAGGAGCGGCGGCGACAGCCACGCCGCCGGCAAGACCAGCTTCCACGCGGTGATCGCCGAGACATGGAGCAGGTAAACTCCATAGCTCACCGTGCCAATCCAGCGGAGAGGGGCCGCGTCGGTGAGCCGGGTGAGGCCGTGATCGGCGCGCAGGCAGCACGCGCCGACCAGGATCACCAGCGCGACGTGAACGACGAGGAGCGGCGGACCGTCGGCGTAGAGCAAGGCCAGGATCGCCGCGAAGGCGAGGGGAGCGCTGGCGCGGTGCCCGAGCACCCGCGAAGCGACGGCGAACGAGCGCGGCCGATCGAGCGCACAGGCCAGCACGGCCCCGAGGCAGATCGGCGTGGAGACGCTGGCGATCATCCGGTGCGCGAGCCCGGCGGCCGGCAGCACGCGATCGAAAACCCCTTGCTCCACGCCCTGATCCGCGACGACGAAGAGCAGCGCGAGCGCCACCGGGACGAGGGCGCCGCGGGTCGCGCGGACGATCCACGGCCACACCAGATAGAACTGCTCCTCGACGGCGAGCGACCAGCCGAACGAGAAGATGATCGGGTGATTGACGGCGGTGTCGACGAACCAGTCCGCGGTGTACGTCGCCCAGAAAGGCAGGCTGTGGAAGAAGTGCGCACGCATCGGGCTCGGCGGGAGGAACAGCCACGCTCGCAGCACGTGGAGGCCGAGGACGGCGTAGTAGAGCGGGAAGATCCGGAGGGCGCGGCGAGCGTAGAACTGCCCTGTCGCCACCTCGCCGCGCTCGCGCTGCTCGCGCACGAGGCGCGTGGTGATCAGGAACCCGCTGATCGCGAAGAACAGCTCGACGCCGATGGGCCCCTTGCCGAGCACGCCCTCTCGCGGCCCCGAGGTGCAGTGATGCCACACGACGGGCGCGATACTGAGGAAGCGCAGGCCGTCGAGCGAGGCGAAATGGGCGCGGCGCAGGTAGGCGTCGTGCCGTGCGGAGGTCTCGTCGAGCGGGGCCACGGAGCGCGGCAGCCTACACGGGCGCGCTCCAAATGCGATCCTCTCGCGGCGCGTCCGCGGTATACCCGCCCGCATGCGCTCCTTTCCTCGCACTGTGCTCTCCGTCCTCGCGCTCGGCAGCGCCTCGTGCGCCGGCGCCGAGCCCGCGGCCGCCGCCCCGCCGAAGCCCAGCGTCGCCGCGCCCGACGACGGGCCGCTGATCCGCGCCGACCTGAAAGACGCCGCCGACATCGCCCGGGCGATCCGCGAGAATTACACCAAGTACGAGTACCGGATCCCCATGCGCGACGGGGTGAAGCTCTTCACCGACGTTTACCTCCCCAAGGACCCTTCGCACACCTATCCCCTGCTGATGCTGCGGACTCCCTATGGCCTCGCGCCGTACGGGGTCGACGGCTATCCGCCGGCGCAGGACGCGCGCGGGCTCCGCCGGTTCGCCCCCTCGACGAGCTTCATCCGCGAGGGCTACATCTTCGTTCACCAGGACGTCCGCGGAAAGATGATGTCCGAGGGCACCTTCGTGGACGTCCGCCCGCGCGCCGCGGGCAAGGGCCAGATCGACGAGAGCACCGACGCCTACGACACCATCGAGTGGCTCGTCCACAACGTGCCTCGCAACAATGGCAAGGTTGGCGCGTGGGGCATCTCCTACCCGGGATTCTACGCCGCGCAGGCCGCCATCGACGCTCACCCGGCGCTCAAGGCCGTCTCGCCCCAGGCCCCGGTGACGGACTGGTTCGCCGGCGACGACTTCCACCACAACGGCGCGTTCCTCCTCGCCGACGCCCTCGATTTCTATGCGAGCTTCGGCAAGCCGCGCCCCGAGCCCACCAGGAAGATGGTCTGGGGCTTCGACCACGACATGGGCGACGCCTACGAGTTCTATCTGGCCCTCGGCCCGCTCTCGAACGCCAACACGAAGTACCTCCACGACGGCATCCCGTTCTGGAACGATCTCATGACTCACGGCAATCGCGACGACTTCTGGAAGGCCCGCGATCCGCGCCCCGACTACCGGAAAATCAAGCCCGCCGTGATGACGGTCGGTGGCTGGTTCGACGCGGAGGACCTCTATGGAGCCCTCGAGACGTACAAGTCGATCGAGAAGCAGAGCCCCGGCGGCGACAACAGCCTGGTGATGGGCCCGTGGAGCCACGGCGGCTGGGCGAAGACCGACGGCGACCACCTCGGCGACGTGACGTTCGGCGCGAAGACCTCGCTGTTCTACCGGGAAAACATCGAGTTTCCCTTCTTTCAAAGGCACCTCAAGGGCAAGCCCGCCAAGGATCCCACCGAGGCCTGGATCTTCGAGACGGGCACCAACGTGTGGCAGCGCTACGCGGCGTGGCCGCCGAAGGAGGCTCACCCGGTGACGCTGTTCCTCCGCGCCAATGGCAAGCTCGCGCCCGCGGCTGCGACCACGGCCGAGGACGAGAGTGGCTACGACGGCTACCTCAGCGATCCGGCGCGCCCCGTGCCGTACCGCGCCAGGATCTCGAACGATCTCGATCACGACTACATGACCGACGATCAGCGCTTCGCCTCGCGGCGCCCCGACGTGCTGGTCTATTCCACCGGCGAGCTCGACGACGACGTGACCCTCGCCGGGCCGATCGAGGCCAATCTCTGGGTCTCCGCGACTGGCACCGACGCTGATTTCGTCGTCAAGCTCATCGACGTGTACCCGCAGGATCTCCCGGACCCGGAACCCAACCCCACCGGTGTCCGCATGGCCGGATATCAGGCCCTCGTTCGCGGCGAGGTCATGCGCGGGAAGTTCCGGAGCAGCTTCGAGAAGCCCGAGGCGTTCACCCCGGGCGAGCCGACCAGCGTCCACTTTGCCATCCCCGACACCAGCCACACCTTCCGCGCCGGCCACCGGATCATGATCCAGATCCAGAGCACGTGGTTCCCCCTCGTCGATCGCAACCCGCAGACGTTCACCGACATTTACACGGCGAAGGCCTCGGATTTTCACGCGGCGACCCACCGCGTGTACCGGACCCAGGCGCGGCCCTCGGGCGTGAAGATCTTCGTCACGCGAGGCGCCGTCCCCGCCCCGAAGTGAGGCGAGCCCCGCTCCAGCGCTTCTGTTGATAGGCTCCGGGAACGAATCGCGCTTCGCTCGGTCGAACCCCGGCCACCCTGGTCACGTCAGCGCACGTCGGAGCCTGCATGTCCATCCCCCGAGCGGCCCTCGCCATCCTGCCCCTCGCGCTCCTCGCGGCGCTCTGTCCCTCGTGCTCGCCGAGCCAGCCCGTCCCGCTGCGATCGCGCGCGCAGACCTGGGCCGAGCTTCGCGTCGTGCGGCGGGCGATCACCGTCACGCCTCCGGGGGACGCCGAGCGGGCGCCGTACCCGCGCGAGCGCCTCGTCGACGGCGAGGCGATCACCGTCGCGGCCGGCGGGCTCGGGTGGCTCCGCCGCGACGGGGGCGCGACGCTCCTCGTGCGCGGCCCCGCGAAGCTCGTGCTGCGCGCCGACACGATCGAGCTGACCCAGGGGAGGGTCTTCGTCGACACGCCCGAGGGCGGCACCACGTCGCTGGAAACGCCGGGCGGATCGCTGCATCTGGCCCACGTGCGCGCCAGCATCGACGCGGGCAGCGACGGCGGGACCGAGGCGTACGTACTCGCGGGCGAGGTCCGCGCCGACGGCAGCTCCGAGCGCGCCGTCGCCGGCGAGACGCTCCACCTCGGGCAGCACGCCGCCGGGGCCGCGCCGGTCGTCACGACCACGCCGGCCCTCGCCTGGGAAGACTGGACCGGCGGCCTCGCCACCACCGATCGCAGCGCCGAGCCCGCGCCCTACGGCGTCGGCACCGTCGGCGCGCGCAGCCCCGGCGATCAGGGCGTCCCGCGCTTCCCGCTCGCGATCCAGAAGCTCGACGTCAAGGTCACCATCGACCACGACTTCGCCGTCACCGAGGTCGACGAGATCTTCTTCAACCCGAGCTCCGAGACGGTCGAGGGCACGTACCGCTTTCGCACCCCCGACGGCGCCACCCTCCATCGCTTCGGCGTCGATCGCGACGGAGTCATCGTCTGGGGTCACGCGAAGGAGAAGGCGGCCGCGGCGGCGCAGTACCAGGCCAACGTCTACGCTGGCTCGAAGGAAGATCCCGCGCTGCTCGAGTGGGACGCGCCCGGCGTCTACCGCGCGCGCCTGTACCCCATCGGCCCGGGCGAGTCGCGCCGCGTGGTGGTGCGCTACGCCGAGTGGCTCGGGCGCACCGGCTCGAAGGGCGAGCGCCGGCTCTACACCTACCCGATGGCCGCCGAGGGCGCCGATGGAACGCTCCCGGTGATCGAAGAGCTGACCGCGCGCTTCGAGCTGGAAAAAGCGGGCGCGACCGACGTGCGCGTCGGGATGACGGGGGTGCGCGAGGGCACGTCGATCATCGTCCGCGAGCACGATCTCGTGCCCCGCGCCGACCTCGCCCTCGAGCTCTTCGACGCCGGCACGAGCGCGCCCGCGGGCTACCGCGCCGGCCACGCGCTCGCGCTCGATACGCTCCCGCCGAAGGAGCGCGAGGCCGCCGCGCAGCGGGCCGCGGCCGAGGCCGACTACGTGCTCGTGCGGCTGCGCCCGGGCGACATCCCCGTGCCCCAGGGCGGGCTCGATCTCGCGGTGATCATCGACACCTCGGCCGCGACCGATCCCGCGTCGCTCTCCATCGCGCGCGCGGCCACCGCGGCGCTCCTCGCGCACCTCGGCGAGGGCGACCGCGCGGCGGTGTGGGCCGGCGACACGAGCCTGCGCCCCGTCGTCGCGGATCTGCCTGGATTTGCCGCCGTCAACGATGGATCACGTCGTCGCATCCTCGCGGGGCTCGCCGCCGTCGATCGCGGCGGCGCGACCGATCTCGGCGCCATGCTCGGCGAGGCGGCCTCGCGCCTCGATCCGGCCCGGCGCGGCGTCGTCGTGTACATCGGCGACGGCGCGCCCACGGTCGGCGAGACGTCGCTGGTCGATCTGCGCGCGCGCCTCGCCAAGCTCCCGCGGCCGGTGCGGATCTTCAGCCTCGGCGTCGGCGACGGCGCGGATCTCGGCATCCTCAAGGGCCTGTCGCGCGGCGGCCTCGCCGAGCGGATCGGCGACGGCAACGCCGCGGCGCGCGCGGCCCTGCGCGTGCTCGAGCAGGCCGAGCGCCCCGCGCTCCTCGGCGCGGCCATCGATCTCGGCTCCGGGGTCGAGCGGGTGTTTCCCCGGGATCTCGGGGCGATCGTCGAGGGCGAGAGCCTGCTCGTCGTCGGCCGTGTCCCGGTCGGGGCGCCGTCGCCGAACAGCGTCACCGTCACCAGCCCGAGCGGCGCGCCGATCACCTCGCGCTTCGAGGTGAGCCCGATCGACGACCGCGGCGATCTCTCGCAGCGCTGGGCCGACGGTCGCCTCGCGCAGCTCCTCGATGAGGGCGCGGGCCGCGCGGCGATGATCGATCTCGGCATTCGCCACGGCATCGTCACCCCGTTCACGTCGTTCTACGTGCCCACCAAGAAAGAGATGGGCCCCGACGAGGTGGCCGAGCTCGATCGCCGCCGTGCCGCGAAGAAGCGCGACTGGAGGGGCTCGCAGGGCGGCGAGAGCGGCGACGTCGACGAGACGACGGTCGCGACCGCGGCTCGGCCGGAGGCGCCGCAGGCCGCGCGAGCGCCGGCGAAGGAGCTCGCGCCGAGCTATCCGGCCGGCAAGGGCGCGGCCTCCGACGACAACCCGCCGGATCCGCACATCGCGCGCGCGCAGGCGCTCCGCGACTCGGCCGAGTTCGGGATGATCGGCCTGCTCAACTCCGGCGCGGGCGGCGATCCGAACGCGCCGACGGCGCCCTGGGCTCGCGACGACTCGACGGGCAAAGACGCGCCCAGCGCGCTCGGCAACCAGTGGGGCGGCGACATCGGCGACTCGTTCGGCGTCGGCGGCCTCGGCACGAGCGGGGTCGGCGAGGGCGGCGGCGGGCGCGGCATCGGCCTCGGCAGCATCGGCACCATCGGACATGGCCCCGGCACGGGCAGCGGGCAGGGCTTCGGCTCGGGCCACGGGCGCCTCGGCGGCAACCACATCTCGTCGCCGCCGCAGGTGCGCATGCGCGCGATGACCGTCACGGGAGGCCTCCCGCTCGAGGTCATCACCCGCATCGTCCGCCAGAATTTCGGTCGCTTCCGCCTCTGCTACGAGGGCGGCCTCCGCAACAACCCGAACCTCATCGGCCGCGTCTCCACCCGCTTCGAGATCCGCAAGGACGGCGAGGTCGGCGCCGTCGGCAACGGCGGGTCGGACATGCCGGACGGGGCCGTCGTGAGCTGCGTCGTGCGGTCGTTCAAGGGCCTGTCGTTCCCCCAGCCGGAGAGCGAGAGCGTGACGGTCACCGCGCCGATCATGTTCACGCCCGGCGGCGGCGCTCCGGAGAAGGGCGACGAGATCGAGGCGCCGAAGCCGGCGAAGCCCGTCGCGGCGAAGCTCGCGAAGGCGGACGCGCCCGCGAAATCACAGGTCACGGTGATCGTCGACGAGGTCCCGCACCAGGCGCGTCGCTGCGGCGACGCCGCGTCGCTCCCGTTCGAGGATCGCATCGCCCTGTGGCGCGAGCGCCTGGCCCGCTTCTCGGGCAACCCGAGCGCCGTCGCGCTGACCTACCAGAAGGCCCTCGCCGCCTGCGAGGCGCCGACCTGGCGCGAGCGCTCACGCCTGATCGCGCTGATGCTCGACGCGCTGTCGCCGATCCAGGACAAAGTCGCCCTGTGGCGCACGATGTTCAACGACGTCAACGCGGCGGACGGGCTCTACCGCGGCATCCTCGCGCGGGTCCGCACCACCGACGATCTGCGCAAGCTCCACGACGCGCTCGGCCTGAAGTCGATCGATCCGGGCGAGCTCGCGAAGGCGATCAAGGACGCCAGATCCCCGGAGGCGCGCGCGACGAAGCTCCGGGCCCTCGCCCTGCAATGGCCCGATGATTTCACCCTGGCGATGCGCCTCCTCGACGCCCTCGAAGACACCGGCGACGACGCCGGCGCGCGCGCCCTCGGCCGCACCCTGCGGGCTCGCGCCGACGCCGACGCCGCGCTCCGCACCGCCGTGGGCGAGCTCTACCTGCGCCTCGCCGCGCGCGGCAAAGACGCCGCGCAGAAGGCCGCCGACGAAGACGAAGCCCGCCGGGCCTTCGGCGAGATCGTGGAGTTCGCGCCCGACGATCCGGTCGCGCGCCGCCGCCTCGGCGATCTGCTCCGCGCTCACGATTGGTTCGAGGACGCGACCCGCCAGTACGAGACGCTCGCGCGCCTCGCCCCCGACGACGGCAGCGTCGCCCTGCTCCTCGCCTCCGCCGCGGAGGGCCAGGGCAAGCTCGAGTCGGCGGTGAAATGGTCCGAAAAGGCCGGCGCAGCGGGCGATCCTGGCCTCGCCTCCAGCCCCGCTTCCACGGCGCGCGCCTTCGCGGCCACCTTCCTCGCGTGGGGTCAGCTCGACGCGACGACGCAGCACCGCGACGACGAAGCGCGGACGATCACCGCGCGACTCACCCGGGTCCTCTCCACCGAGACGCGCCGCAACGCGCACGGCGCCCGCGTCTCGCTCACGTGGTCGCACCCCGAGCTCCACCCGACGCTGTGGAGCAACGCCCTCGGCGCCCCGATGCCCGCCCCCGAAGGCGACGTCACGCTGGGCATCGCCGCCGTCGTCCTGCCCGCGAAGGGCGGCGTCATCGTCGAGGTGCGCCTCTCGCCCGACGAGGTCGAGCACGCGGCGCGCCTCGGCGCCAAGGCCATCCTCACGGCCTCGTTCGCCGACGAGGGCGCAGCCGGGCAGATCGTCAAGCTGCCCGTCGGCTTCGCCCCGGGCGACAGCGGCGTGAAGCGCTTCGCCGTCGAGAAGGGCAGCGTCCGCGCCCTGTAACGCTGCGACCTCGACGGGATGGGTCGTCGTCGCGATCCCCGTTGATATGCAACCCACGGGTTGCATATTGTCGCCCGCGTTCGATGAGCATGGACAAGGTCTTCAAGGCGCTGGCGGATCCGAGCCGCCGGCGCCTCCTCGACCTGTTGCATGCCGGGAACGGGCGCACCCTGGGGGAGCTCTGCGAGCACCTCGCCATGTCGCGCCAGGCGGCGACCAAGCATCTGAACACCCTCGAAGACGCCAACCTCGTCGCGGTCGTCTGGAAGGGGCGCGAGAAGCAGTATTTCCTCAACGCCGTCCCGCTCCACGAGATCTACGAGCGCTGGATTGGCAAGTTCGAACGGCCGCGCCTCAAGGCGCTGCACGACCTCAAGAAGAAGCTGGAGGACTCACGAGCACCCCGACCTCGTTCGTCTACGTGACCTATATCTCCACCACGCCGGAGAAGGTGTGGAACGCCCTCCAGGATCCCGAGCTGACGAAGCTCTTCTGGGGCCGCGCGCGCAACGTCTCCGACTGGCAGGTCGGGTCGACGTGGACTCACGGCAACTACGATGATCCCAGCACGATCGATGTGAAGGGCGTGATCGTGGAGTCCGAGCCTCCGAAGCGCCTCGTCGTCACGTGGCAGTCGGCGAAGGCCCCGGAGGGCGAGGCGCCCTCGCGCGTCACCTACCTGATCGAGTCGGTGTTCGGCGCCGTGCGGCTCACCGTCACCCACGACGAGCTCGTGGCCGACTCGCCGATGCACAAGGGCGTCTCGTCGGGGTGGCCGGCCGTCCTGTCGAGCCTGAAGACCCTGCTCGAGACCGGCGCGCCGATGCCGATGACGACCCGCCGCTGGGGCGCTCCCCCGAGCTGAAGACGCGCTAGCGAACGAGGCCGCGGAACCAGCCGGCGACGCCAGACTCTTCAGTCGGCAAGGGATCGTCAGGGCCTTCGAGCGCGTCGGCGAGGCCGCCGAGCTCGGTCGCGTCGGAGGCGTGGGCGCGGTCGCTCATCGGCTCGGGGAAGATGCTCAGGCCTGGCGTCGTGCCGCCGCCGTCCTTCGTGAGCGACTTGAACTCGAGCAGCATCAGGTCGATGAGGTCGGCGATCTTCTGCGTGCCGTCGACGGCGTGGTGGGGCACGCCCATCGCGGCGCGCACCGTCTTGGCCACGTCGTCCTCGTTGACGGCGCGGCCGAGCTTGAAGAGAAGACGCGTGAGATCGCGGCCGAAATCGCGGGCCGAGTGGTAGCGCGTGCCCTGATCGCGGGCGAGCGCCCGGCCGATGATCTGCTCGAGCTCGCGCGAGACCGCGGCGTTGATCTTCGACAGCGCGGGGATGTTCGCCTCGCGCACCAGCTTCACCGTGGCGAAGTCGGTGTCGCCGAGGAAGAGGCGCCTCCCGGCGAGCATCTCCCAGAGGATGATCCCGAGCGCGAAGATGTCGACGCGATGATCGACGCCCTGCTCGAGCACCGTCTCGGGCGCGAGGTAGCCGAACTTGCCCTTGATCACCCCGGCGTCGCTCTCGGCGAGCTGGCTCGACGCCTTGGCGAGGCCAAAATCCACGATCTTCACCTCGCCGTATTTGGTGATAAGCACGTTGGCGGGGGTGATGTCGCGGTGGACGATCTTGAGCGGCTCGCCCTCGAGGTTCTCGAGTTCGTGCGCGTAGGCGAGGCCCTGGCAGATCTTCGCGGCGATGAAGACGGCGACCTCCACCGGGACGGGGCGATCGATCTTCTTGTGGTGCTCCATCACCGCCTTGAGATCAGCGCCGTCGACGAACTCCATGACGATGAAGTACGTGCCGTCGCCCACGCCGATGTCGAAGACGCTGACGACGTTGGAGTGCGAGAGGTGCGCGGAGAGGCGCGCCTCGTCGAGGAACATCTCGATGAACTGCTTCTTCTGGCTGAGCTGCGGCAGGACGCGCTTGATCGCGACCTGCTTCTTGAAGCCCTCGATCCCCGCGCTCTCGGCGACGAAGACCTCGGCCATACCGCCGGACGCCAGCCGCTTCAGGACCCGATATCTTTGCTGCTCCGACATCGCGCTCGTCGTCCTCCTGGACGCCGCTCAGCCTATCATCAGAAGGTCAGCGCCAACGCGGCGATCGCGCCGCCGAGCACGGGTCGCACCGCGACGCTCGGCTTCGGCGCGGCGGCGGGCGGCCACGTGAAGACCAGCACGGCGGCGGCGGCGGTCGCGAGGACGCCGACGCCGAGGGCCACGTTGGCGCCGATCTCCTTGCGCCGCACGGCGTCGACGGCAGAGGCGGAGCAGGCCGGCGCGCAGGTCGTGCGGAGGGTGGCCGCGTCGTTCTTCGCGCCGAGGCCGAGCACCGCGAAGGTGATCCCGGAGGCGACGGCGACGCCGCCGAACGCGGCGACGGCGACGGGGCGCGCCGGGCTCGTGGCCACGATCGGCGCGGGCGGGGCGGCGGGCGCTCCGGCGCCGTGCGGCGGGAAGCGCACGGTGATCGCCCGGCGGCGCTCGCCCTCGCGGAGGATCACGCTCTGCTCGATCCCGGCGCTGCCCGCGTGCGCGAAGCGGAGCAGGTGCGTGCCCGGATCTACGGCGATCGCCTGGCCTTCGAGCCGCGCGAGGAAGGGCGCGCCGTCGAGCGTCACCTGCACGTCGGCCGTGTCGTGGCCGGCCTCGTCGGTCGCGGCGATCACGATCGACGGCGTGCGCGCCTCGACGTCGGCGAGCCACCCGGCGCACTCCTTCCGCAAGAGGGCAGGGCAGGCGCGCGCGCCGCACGCGAGGAGCGCTTCGCGCGCGGCGACGAGCTTGCCCTGGTCGCGCAGCTCTTGCCCGTGCACCGAGGCGTCGATGCACTGGTCCTTCTGATCGGCGCGCGCCTTCGCGGGCGCCAGGGCGACCATCGCCGCGACGACGACGATCAGGATCTGCTTCGCGCGGCGCATCGGCCGGCGGCTACAGACACTCTCGCTTGTAGTGCTTGTGCCCCTGCGCATCGAGGAAGTACGGAGGGTAACAGGGATTGGCGTCCACCGCGTGCGTCGTCCCGCGGGGCGCGGTTTTCGTCGGACGCGCCGCGCTCGCGCTGGCCGCCGCGATCGGCGCGACCGGACGCGCGGCCGAGGCGACGCTCGGCGGCGGCAGCGGGATCGCGCTCGCCGGAGGCTCGACGCTGGCGCTGGCGAGCGGCGAGAGCCCCTCCTGCGCTGTCACGTTCGGGGAGTCCGGCCGCGTCAACAGCCCGGCGATCAGCAGCACGCTCACCGCGACGATGGCCATCACGACGAGCGCCGGGCGTCGCTGCTGCGCCCGCTCGAACGGCGGCAGCGTGGCGCGCGACGCGGTGATCTCCGTCTTCTCGACCGGGCCGAGATCGACCTTCTCCACCTCCACCAGCTCGATCGCCGAGACCTCCGTCTTCTCGACGAACGGTCGCGGCGTCTTCTCGACGACGCTGATCGTCGCGAGCGGGATCGTGTCGAGCTGCGGGCGCGCGGGCGGCGGATCGTCGTCCTCGGGCTGGAGCAGGAACGGGAGAGGGATCGGGATCGTCAGCGTCTCGTCGGTGATCGATCCCATCCGCGGCACCGGCTCGCCGAGGCCCTCGAACGTGGCGATCAGCAGCGCGCGCCGCGCCAGCGACTCGCTCGCGAGGACCTCGACCCACTCGCTCACCTCGGACGCCGTCGCCGCCGGGCCGCAGGCTTCGAGCGCCAGGGCCATCGCGCGCGCCGTCGCGTAGCGATCGTCCGGCAGGCGCGCGAGGGCCTTCATGGCCACGGCGTCGAAGCTCGCGTGGAGGCCGGCGATGCGCGTGCTCGGGGGCTCGACGTCGGCGTCGAGCAGGCGCTGGAGATCGGGCATCTCGGCGCTGCCGAGGAAGAGCCGCTCGCCCGTCAGCGTCTCCCACAGCACGACGCCGGCCGCGTAGACATCGGCCCGCCGATCGAGGTGCTCCCCATGGAGCTGCTCGGGCGGCATGTAGGCGAATTTGCCCTTGATCTCGCCCTCGCGCGTGCTGTGGATCCTCCCCGCGGCCTTGGCGATCCCGAAGTCGAGCACCCGGGTCACGCCGTCGGCGCCGACGATGATGTTCTGCGGCGACACGTCGCGGTGGACGATCCCGAGCTCCATCCCGCGCTCGTCGCGGGCCTCGTGCGCCGCGTGGAGCCCGTGCAGCGCCTCGATCAGGATCCTGGCGGCGATGCGCGGCGAGACGGATAACCCCTTGCGCCGCGCGATCCGCAGCAGCTTCGCCAGCGGCTCGCCGTGCACGTACTCCATCACGAGCACGAGCTCGCCGTCCTCGGCCGCGACGTCGAGCATCGTCACGACGTTGGGGTGATGGATCCGCCCCGCGAGCCGCGCCTCGTCGACGAGCATGGCGACGAACTCGGGATCCTTCGCGTACTGCCGGTGCAGCCGCTTGATGGCCACCATGCGCGCGAACCCCGCGGCGCCGCGGAGGCGCCCGAGATGCACCGTGGCCATCCCGCCGGCGGCGATCTCCTCGAACACGACGTAGCGACCGAGCACGGTTGCTTCGTGCCCGCGCGAGGCCGGAATCATCGCGCTCGAAGCTATCACGATGTGAGACGCGTCGTCTTGCTATGGGCGATGGTTGCCAGGTGCTTCGGTTTTCGGAGGAAAGAAGAGAAGAGAATTTCCGCAGGGAGGCGAGGAGGTGGGGAGGTCGGAGCAGATGCAGAGACTGCCGTTTGCCGATCCAGATCTCGTCGAAAAATTCTCGTCCGACTCCCTGTCTCCTCGCCTCCCTGTGAAATCTCCGGGGAGAGCAGGCCTGGCGTCGTGCTCTAGCTGCCGTGGCGCGCGCGCAGGAGCTGGAAGTACCGCCGCGCGATGCCGCTCGCGGCCGAGGCCTTGCTCACGTTGCCGCCGTGCTGCGCGAGCACGCGCGTCACGTAGCGGCGCTCGAAGTCTTCCACGACGCGCTCGCGCGCCCGGGTCAGCGGGAGGTCCTGCGCGAGCACCTCGTCGATGAGATCGCGGCCGCCGCGCGTGGAAGACGGGCCGCTCGGGATCGACGCGCCGCCGGCCTCGGTGGCGCCGGATCGCGCCGTCTCGACCGCGGCGAGATCGCCGAGCGCGACCCGGCGAGCCACGGCGTTGTAGAGCTCGCGCACGTTGCCGGGCCACGAGTAGCTCTCGAGCTTCTGGGCGAAGTCGGCCGGGAAGGGCATGCCCTTCGTGGCGAGCTGGCGCCAGAAATGGAAGGCCAGCACCGTGATGTCGCCGGCGCGGCGGCGCAGCGGCGGGAGCTCGATCCGCGCCACGGCGAGGCGGAAGAAGAGATCGTCGCGGAACCGGCCCGCCTGGATCTCCTGATCGAGATCGCGCCGCGTCGCCGCGAGCACCCGCGTGTCGACCTTCACGCTCTTGTTCGAGCCGACGCGCTGCACCTCGGATCGCTCGAGCACGCGCAGCAGCTTGGCCTGGAGTGACAGCTCGAGATCGCCGAGCTCGTCGAGGAGGAGCGTGCCGCCGTGGGCCTCTTCGAAGACGCCGCGCCGGCTCTCGGTCGCGCCGGTGAAGGCGCCGCGCTCGTGCCCGAACAGCGCCGACTCGACCAGGTTCGCGGGGACGGCGGTGCAGTCGAAGACCACGAACGGGCCCGACGCCCGCGGGCTCATCTCGTGGATCGACTCGGCCAGGACCTCTTTCCCGGTGCCCGTCTCGCCCTCGATGATCACCGGGACCGTCGAGGCCGCGAGGCGCTCGCAGAGCGGGTAGAGCTTGCGCATCTCGGCGCTCTGGCCGACGAGGCGGCCGAAGCGCGTCGCCGTCGGGAGCTGCACCTTCTCGAGGCCCGCGAGCATGTCGAGGCGGATCGTCGTCTCGCCGAGCTGCACCTGCTCGCCGCCGCCGCACATGGCGTCGAGGATGCTGAGCCCGTTGATGTGCGTGCCGTTGGTCGACGCGAGATCGGTGACGCGGAGGCGCGCCCCCTGGAGCTCGAACGCCGCGTGGCGGCGCGAGATCATCCGATCGGTGAGCTTGAGCTCGCACGCGGGGCTGGTGCCCACGAGGACCCGCGAGGGCTGCGCCCCGCCGAGCACGAAGCTCTTGCCGCGCTCCGGCCCGCTGATGATCGTCAGCGCGAAGGTCGCCGCCGAGGCGCTGCCGCCGGCCCGCTCGATTTTCTTCGCCAGCACCGTCTCGACTTCGTCGTCGAAATCGTCGTCGTCATCTTCGTTCTGGGCCATTGCGGGCCGCCAATCTCGCACGCGCCACGGGCGACGTCACGCCCTACGCGCGCTGGATGCTTGTCCGCGGCGCGCGCCTGGAGAACTCTTCTCGCACGCGAACGTGACGCGAATCCGGTGGACACGCGCCCGTGCGCCTCCGTACGTTCCGATCCCTCGCGGCCTCGTGGCTGCAACCCTTCTCGGAGGACCGATGGCGCTGAAGCGACTGTACACCGGAGAGATGGTGAGCCTCACTGGCCCACTGACGAAGAGCGATCACCCCGATCGCCAGACCCTCGCGGCCATCCCGGCGACTGCCGCGCTCCTGCCGGAGCTCGACTCTGCTCATGGCAGCTTGCTGGCGATGCAGGTCAAGCCCGAGGCCCAGACTCGCCTCGCGGTGATCATCAAGCTAGAGAAGCAGCTCGACGTCCGCCACGACGACCTCATTCGTGGGGTCTTTGGCCTGCTCACCTCGCTCGCGTATCTGACCAGGGACGCGGATCTCGCCGCGCGGCTCCTCCACCTTCAGTCGGTGATCTTGCCCGACGGCATCGACGCAGTGACCAGGACCTATCGTGAGGAGTCGGGCCAGGCGGCTTTGCTCGAGTCACGCCTCACGCCCGCCGACGTGGCGCTGCTCAAGAAGATCAAGCTCCTCGAGGGCACAGCCTACGACGCCGTCAAGGAGTGGATGGATGTCGGCGCCGAGCTCGGCGCCCTGGAAGACGAGCGCAGCGCGATGCCCGCGACGACCGGCCCCGCCCCGGCCGACGTCGTCACCGCGCGCAACACCTGGATCCGCACCATCAACGCCATCCGCGGCGTACTCGGTCTGAAGAACGCCAGGGACGCCGGGGTGGCGAAGATCCTCAATCGCTTCCTCGAGGCGGAGCGCAAGGCCGACCACCGCGTCGCCTCGGCGGAGGCCGCGCAGGTGCCCTCGGAGCCGGGCGGTGAGCAGACGGCGATCCCGCCCGCGGTCGAAGAGGTCACCAGCAAGATCAAGGGCGACGGCTGAAGCCCGTTCGAGGCCACTCGACCACGCGGAATCGACCTCGGGGGCAGGTTCGCCGTGGTCCGGACCATGCGAAATCGACCCCGGAGGGTGATCCGGCGTGGTTCGAACGCGGCGAGATCGATCCCGAGGACCGATCCGGCGTGGTTCGAACGCCGCCAAGCCGACCCCGAGGGCTGATCCCGCATGGTCCAGTGGCCGCGGATCAACCCCGAGGGGGGGCCGGCATGGTCTTGCCATTCGTGCTCCACGCTCGCGTGCCGTCGCGCGTCGTCTTCCCTTCACGGCTGGGCTGCCCGTAGGATGCGAGCATGCAGGTGGGCTTCGTTCGGGTTCTCCTCGCGAGCGCGCTCGTCGTCGTGAGCGGGTGCACGGGGGCCGCGCCGTCGAGCGTGGACGCGGGCGTCGGTGCCGATGCTTCGACGGGCGGCGGTGCCGGCGGCGGCTCCCCGGATGGGGGTGGCGTCGCGCCGGACGCCGGCGGCCCGCGCGTGATGGTGCGCGTCGGCCACGCCGTGGCGCCCGATTTCCTCGACCTCGACGTCTGCTTCGGCGCGCAGGGCAGCGCCGGGATCACCTGGAGCGGACCGGTCTGGCGCGACGACTGGGCGCACGGCATCACCTGGGGTCGCGTCACCAGCTACCGGCGGATCGCGCCGGGACCGCAGCTCGTGCGCCTGGTGGAGCACGGTGACGCCGACTGCGCGACGCCCATCGTCGGTCTCGCCGACCAGACGCTCGACGTGCCCCTCGTCGCGAGCGAGCACGACGCGTGGTTCACGCTGATGGCGCTCGGGATCGCGAGCGGAGCGGGCGCCGACGCGCTCCGGATCCAGACGCTCGTCGATCGCGAGAGCGGGGCCGGGACGCCGTTCGGGCTGCGCCTCGTCGCGCTCGATCCTGCCCGGTCGCCGATCGAGCTCGGATCAATCCCGAACGCGGACTACTCGGGCTACGAGCCGCGCATCCAGTCCGCCGCCTTCGGAGCGCCGTCGCCGTACGCGTCGTGGACGCCGACGCTGCCGGCGCCGCTCTACTTCGGCTTCAAGGTCTTCCTGCAAGGGCAGAGCGCGGGCACGCCGCTGATCCTCGGCGATCGCGCCCAGTCCGACGCCACGTCCCGCGGCTCGTGGACCGTCTTCGCGATCCCGCCGCGCAACGGCGCCGGCGCCGAGCAGTGGGCCTTCTGCAGCGACGGCGCGGAGGGGCCGCGCCTCTGTTACCCCTGCGGGACCCCTGCCTGCGAGGGCAAATGACGATGCTTATCCGACTGTCACTCCGGGCTTCGGCCCTGGCGCTCGTGACCGCCGCGGCCGGCTGCGGGTCGAGCGGCGGCGCGCCCGGCGGCGGCTCGTCGGGCGGCTCGGCCAGCGGCGGCTCCGGGGGCGGGCCGGGCGGGCCGGGCGGTGGAGCGATGTGCGCCGAAGCCACCACGCTGCCACGCGACGTGGTCGACGCGACCGGGGCGATCGTGGCCGACGACTATCGCTTGCTCGCCGCCCATTACGGCGCCGAGGACGGCCTCCGCTACCGCTTCGGCGAGAGCGCGGGCTGCTATCACCCGACGCCGCTGTCGCGCCCGCCGATGTACCAGCCGCCCGACAAGATCTGCCTCGCGCCCGGCAACTACGGCAGCGGGTTCCTGTACCAGGTCGGCGCCGATCCCTGCCCGACCGCAAATCCCGGCGATTACAGCTCGACGCAGGGGATCGCGCTCTACGCGCCCGACGGCGCGGACGACGGCGGCGTGAACATCCTCCAGGTGCTCGCGGAGGGGTTCAACACCTTCCAGGACAAGCCGCAGACCTCGTGGACGCTCGGCTCCCCGATCCCGTGGCAGCTCGCGGACGCCGGCTGGCTCGGCGACGCGGGCGGCGCCGTCAAGACGCCCATCGCGGCGGCGCGCTCCTACCGTGCGCCCAACGGAGAGCTCAACGTCAACGCGCTCACCGTGTTCCAGAGCGGGTTGATGGGGGCCTTCGGCGAGAACACCGGCGGCAGCGGCTGGCACACCAGGCTGCCCGACGGCCTGCTGCCGACGGCCATCGCGATCACCAACGGTAGCGAGCTCGCGCTCGTGACGCTGTGGGATCCGCAGAACCTCGCGGGCAAGCTCGCGGTCTACGCGATGACCTCCTGCGAAGAGGGCAAGGGGCCGATGTGCCTGCCCGATCCCTCGCTCCTGAGCGGGTACGCAATCCAGCATCAGGCGTACCCGGGCTTCGTGAACGACGGCCGGTTCACGGGCGGCAAGCTGCTCGGGCTCATCGATCTACCCGAGCTGCACGCGCCGACAGCCATCTCGGCGACCTCGAACTACCTCTCTGGATGGTGGACGAAGGGAGGCGCGAACACCAGCGTCAGTAACTTCGACTTCTCCGTCGAGGCCGACCGCCAGACCTTCGTGGCCGGAGAGAACAGCGCCAGGTATTCGTCTGCCGGCTTCGCGGTGATCACCTCGCTCTCGGAGAAGAAGGCGGCCTTCGTCGATCTGAAGCCGCTCTTCGCCTTCTACAAGAAGATGTACTTTGGCGACCAGGCGAGCTTCGCCGCCACACGGCTCCTCGGCGACGGACCCCACGAGTGGCCCTACACGTTCGCCGACACCCCGGAGCAGACGCCGACGGTACTCACGACGCTCGCCCTCGACGACCGGCCGACGGCGGTCGTCACCGCCCGTTACAAGGCGCACGCGGGCGATCCGGGCTACGACGCCCTGATCGCCACCCGCGGAGGGACGCTGGAGAGCTATGGAGTCGGCGGCCTCGTCGACGGCACCGGCGCCGTCGCGGGCGACGTGCGGGCGATTGGCACCATCCCGATCGGGCGTAATCCGACCTCGCTCACCTACCGCAAGGAGCACGTGTGGTCGGGCAATGATCCGCTCTCGGGCAACCCGGACAGCGTCACCAGGAGCGAGGTCATCGTCGTGTCGCGGGGTGATCAGGAGATCGAGTTCGTGAAGCTCGACGGCGTCGGCGCGACCGGCAGCATCTACCAGCGCCTCACCGACGGCGCGCTGGTCGATCCCGTCGCGGTCGAGGACAGCGACACCCACGGCACCGAATCCTACGTGCTCACCGTCGCCGACTTCGGCGGACGCCAGATCGTCAACTATCGCTTCGGCCCGGTGATTCTTCACACCAACGGTGGCGCCAGCTACGGTATGGGCCCGGACGGCAAGGCGCCGTTCGAGCGGGGCGGCACGTTCGCGGTGACGGGCAAGCCGTTCGCGTTCTCCTCGGCGAACGTGCCCTGAGAGATACCCCTTTCAAGGTCACCACAGAGCACGCAAGAGCCACCGAAACAAATCCGATCTCGCCGTCGCCAGCTATGCGAGCAACACGGTGAGCGTGCTGCTCAACCTGGGCAACGGCGCGCTCGCCGGCAAGATTGACTATGTGACGGGCTTCAACCCCTCCGGGCTCGTGGCGATGGACCTCGACGGCGATGGGTGGCCCGACCTCGCGCTGGTGAATCACGGCAGCAATACTGCGAGCGCGCTGCTCAACCACGCTGATGGCACGTTCGCGCCCAAGCTGGATTTCCCGGCGCGCGTCGGCGCCCTCGCGATGCGCGCCATCGACGCCGACCTCGGCGCGCGCCGCGCATCGCCTGCGCTGGACGCGCGCCGCGTGCGCCGACGCGCATTTTTCAGCCGGGCCCGCCGCAGGGCCTTCCAGGCCGCAGCGCGAGCGATCGGGCCCGCGTACCCGCGGGAGGAGGCGCGGGTATGAGGATTGCTGTGCGTCGCCCCGGAGCGCGCTCGATCGCGAGCTTCATCACGCGGCCCGGATGGCACTTCAAACCATGAATTACACGAACGAGGCAGGGACGGGGGCAGCGGCGGCCAGCGACGTGCTCGAGCCCGCCGGGGTGGGCGGGGCGGCGATCCCGACCTCCGACAAGCGCCTCGCGCGCAAGCGACGCGCGGCGAGATACTATGTCACCGCCGATCGACTGAGCTTCTGGCGCATGTGTGGGGCGTTCGCGGGAGATCCGCGGCGACATGTCCTCTGGCAGCGCATGCTGCTTGTGTCGCCGAGGACCCCGCCCGCCGCTGCGTGACCACGACGGCGACGGTATGCCGTGTGCTCACAACGCACCGTCGCCCGCGTTCTTCGCGGGGTGCAGCACATCGACGGGAGTCGAGATGAACGCCTCAGTCCCCTCTATTACCACCCGCCGCAACGGTCATCGCGCGTGCCGCGCGCGGGGCGCCGTGTGCGAGGCTCGGCGCGGATGACGCTCGCGTCCCGGCGTCGACTCGGGGCGATCGCCGCGCTCGTGCTCCTTCTGCTGCTGGGGTGGCTGCTGGTGCGGAGCACGGGGGCGACGATCCCGGTGCTCTCCGGCACGGGCGGCTTCACCAGCTTCGAAGAGAAGGCCCCAGCATGGCTGACGCGCGCGCCGGCCGACGGAAACGCAGCGTGGCAGTGGCTGGGCGTCGTGCTGGCAGCGGGCCTGTCGTACCTGGCCGGCCTCGCCCTCGCGTGGGGCGCCTTCGTCGTCGCGCGACGGGCGCTGCGCACCGCGCGCGGTACCGGGGGCACCGTCTTCGTCGAGGCCGCGCGTCGGCCGCTGCGGATCCTCCTCGCGTCCCTGTTCTTCCGCTCCAGCGTCGTCCCGCTCCGCGTCACGGCCGACGTCTCGTCGGCGATCGATCACCTCACCTTCGCGCTGATCGTCTTCACGATCGCCTGGTTCGCGATCAGGGCCTTTCGCTCAGGCGTGGACTGGGCCTCCAGGCACCTGCCCGGCGATCCCGATCACGAGATCCGGCACCGGGTCCTTCGCACGCAGCTGACCCTGCTTCGCCAGAGCGCGACCGCCGCGATCATCGTCGTCGCGACGGGCGCCGTGCTCGTGCAGTTCACCTTCGTCCGCAACCTCGGGCTCTCGCTCCTCGCCTCGGCGGGGCTCGTGGGCATCGTCTTTGGCTTCGCGGCGCAGAAGCTCCTGACGGGGCTCATCGGCGGCATCCAGCTCTCGATCACCCAGCCGATCCGCATCGGCGATACCGTGTTCATCGACCGGGAGCTCGGCACCGTCGAGAAGATTCATCTGACGTTCGTGGTGGTACGGTTGAGAGAGCAGCGGATGCTCGTCGTCCCGGTCGCGCGGTTCCTGGATACGTCGTTCGAGAACTGGACGCTCGCGGCGCCGGACGTGATTGGCTCCATTCTCATCTCGGTCGACTTCACCACGCCCGTCGACGTCGTCCGCGCCGAGCTCGCCCGGGCCTGCGGGGAGCACGAGGCGTGGGATCACAAGACGTGCTCGCTCGAGGTCACCGACGCGACGGAGCACGCCATGACGTTGCGGGCGCTGGTCTCGTCGTCCGATGCCAGCAAGAACTGGGCGCTCCGCTGCTTCGTCCGCGAGCGCCTGTTCAGCTTCCTGGGCAAGCTCGACGGCGGGAGCCATCTGCCCCGCGATCGAGCCTGACGACCTCGCCTCGCCCCGCCGATCACCCGCGCGGCGGAGGCGCTTCGTCATACTCCATCGAGTCGATGAGCCAGTGAGCGTAGGTGAACGGGCCTGACTCGAGCTGCCACGAGACGTCGGCCTCGAAGGGCACGCGCATCCCGGAGACAGCGCGGTAGTCCTTGTAGACACCGCCCCAGGGCCGGAGCCCGACCTTGTCCATGAATCGCTCGGCATCCATCCTCGACGGCAAGCCGTCGCGACCGAACTCGAACACGCCCGAGACCTCGAGGTCGCCGAGGCGCAGGGTCGCGCGCGCGTGGTCCGCGTCGATCGCCGCCCAGGTGACGGTGCGCGCGTCGAAGAGGGCAGTCGGATACCAGGGCATCTCGGCGAGGATCCGCAGCGCCGAGCCCTGATCCAGCTCGGGACCGTGGGCGTCGGCGAGTGATACCGTATCATCGAGCGCGACGCGCATGCTCCCTTTGCCCGCCGCGAGCATGTCGCGGGCGTCGACCCAGAGCCCGGGGGCCATGCGAACGCGGCCAGTCCAGACGAAGCCCGGCGGATCGGCGGTGAAGAGCTGCTCTCCGCGGATGGGCGAGGCCTTGGCGGTAGCGCTGATGCGGAACGTGCCGCCGTGGCGCACCCGCAGCGTGCGGACGGGGGCGCGATCGCCGACGGCGAGCGCCCGGTAGCGCGCGACCGGGGGCGGGAGCTCGCCCGGAGCGGGGCGAGCCACGCTGGAAGGTGGGAGTGACGCGAGGTCGCGCATCTCGCGCGCGACCCGCCGCTCGGATCGCAGGCGGTTCACGTGGACGACGACGACGAGCGCCCCGAGGAGCGCGAGCGCGAGGGAGATCACGAGCCAGATCATCGAATAGCCTCTCGTCATGTCCCCTCTG
>JANYGI010000029.1 GCA_025362495.1 Byssovorax sp.
CGGTGCGCAATGCGGCGCGGAGAACCGTGTCCACCGCTGCAGCCGGGGTGCGCCGCGCGCTCCCGAGAAGACGCGCGAGCGTGGCGTCGGGAAGCACGTTGGTGACTGCCCGCCCATCCCGTCGGCCACGGCGAAGAGGCCGATGCGCTCAGCGCAGACGAAGCCGTCTTCGTTGTTCGTGCGACCGCCGACGAGAGACCGGCTCGCGTACGTGGCGAGCCCCGCGAGAGCCTCGCCGCGCACCATCGACGACGGTCCCGAGCTGGGCGCGGTCACGTCGCACCGGCCTTCTGCGCGGCGCAGTTCCGCGGGCGTTCTTCAAGACGCTCGCGCTCTTCGCGCTCGCTGACGATGCGGACCGCCGAGCGCCGATCGAGCGATGTCGCGCCCTCCAGTCTCGTCAGCGCAGGCCGGGGTTGGCCCTCACGCGTCGGCAGCGACGCCAGCGCCAGAGCGAGCGAACGCGAAGGGGCGGGGAGGGCATCACGTGGCGCCGTGCGGACGCCGGTGTGAAGGGAGCGGCTCATCGCGAGCCCTCCGTTTCTTCCTCGTCGCCGACCGAGAGAACCGCGTCGTAGGACGCGTCCACGCTGCGCAAGACGGCGATGCCATCGCGCAGTCGTTCGACCTCCTCGCTCAGCCGTTCGTGGCCGTGGCCGTCCTCGTCAGGGCCGTGATTCCGCGGACCGTTGGAGTTCTTCGACCTCAACTGCTCCGACGTGCAGAAGTTCTGCTTGACCACCACGGACGGGACCGCCCAGTGCGGCGACCTCTGTCCGCCGGGGCTCGACACCTTCGGTGTCTGCGACGGCGCCGTGGCAAAGCGCTGCGACGGCGCGCTCTACCGGGAGGAGGACTGCGGCAAGGCAGGTGAAGCGTGCGTGCAGCTCGACCGCTTCGGCGTCGGCTGCCGGGGCTGCCCCCACGCCACCACGGTGGGCGAGTGCTCCGCGACCTCGCAGATCACCGGCTGCACCGCGTCCGGCAAGGAGCTGCACGAGTCCTGCGTGGCCCGCGGCGGCTCGTGCGGCTTCAGCGACGCGGAGTGCCGGAACACGTGCCTCGACCCCAAGCCCCAGGTGGCCTGCGCCTCGGAGGAGCTCGCCGAGGGGCAGACGAAGTGCAAGGAGAATCCGGTCACCCACTTCTGGTCCATCCTCACCTGCACGGAGGGCCGCGTCGTCGAGTCCGAGTGTCCCGCGGCCTCGGACGGCTCGGTTACCTGCGCCGAGGTCGACGGAGGAGCCCCCTCTGCCAGACCATCTGCGGCCTCCACGGGCGGCGCTGCCCCGATCGCGGCGTGCTCGTCGCGTGCGCCGCGGAGGGCCTGGCGTGGATGGATTGCGCGGAGCTGGGCGCCAAGTGCATGGACGACGGCAAGGATGCCTTCTGCGCGTGCTCCGCGGTGCCGGAGTACGCCGCGCGCTGCTCCACGGACAAGCACGGATGGTCCGTAGGATACGCCGACATGAACCTGGAGCAGGGCGATGCGGGCGATGCGGGGGACGCGGGCGACGCGGGCGACGCGGGCGACGCGGACGACGCGGGCGACGCGGGCGACACGGGCGACGCGGGCGACGCGGGCGACGCGAGCGACGCGGGCGACGGAGGGCACGAGGGACCTCCGCTCCAGTACACGTGCAGCGGGGGGGCGGATCGACGTCGCGCCGTGCGCGTGCGCCAAGCCTTGAGCCGGTCGCTCACGAAGACGCGGTCGACGATAGTGTGCGCCCAGCGTCTGCAGCGCCTTGCCAATGGAAACCGCGGGGGCGCCCGGCTTCCCGGGCTCGAGCGCGTCGCTGTCGCACGCGGAACCCCACGCGCCGCACGGGTTCGCCGAGCGCCAGCCCTGGGCGGCCCGGCGTGCGACTCTCGGCCAGCACCGGCAGCGCCCTCGGTAACGCGCTTTTGCCCGCGTTGTTCTCGCCGTAGAAGAGTGCGTTGCCCCGTCTTCGGGGTATCAGTGTGTCCGAAAGAGACGCTTTCACGAACGGTGATGAACCTACCGTCCAGGCGATCCTTGCCGCAGAGGCACGCCGTCCGGTGAGCCGGCAGAGATCGGCCGGGCGCTGAACGATTGAGTCCTTGCTCGCCATTTCATGGACTAGCCTTCGCACCGTGGAACAGCCGCTGAGCCTGCAAGCCATCTCGCTCTGGGCCGCAAAGAACCCGAGCCTCAACGCGGTCCTCGACGCGCCCGTCGCCCAGACATTCGACCGCCTCGCCCGGCTTGTCCAGAACCGGTCCACGCTCCAGCACCTCGTCAAAGGGCATCGCTGCCGCACCTTGCGCGAAGCGCTGACGCACCCGTCCGCGGATGTGTGCATGAACGAGGAGCTCACCGGCGCCCGGCGGTCGGCCTTCGTGTCGGTCATCGCGTCGTGGCTCCGCACCCAGGCCCAGCTCTCGGAGGGGGATGCCCCGGGGATGTCGATGGAGGTTGTTGCGCCCGTCGTCGGTGTCCCGCCGCCGCCGCTGGACGTGGCCGGTCTCCGCGTCTGGGCGACGCGCCACGGCGTGCTCGAGCGGCTCGACGATCCGGCGACGGTGCTGCAATCGCGCGTCTACACGGAGGCCCAGCCCCTCTTGTTCGGCGACGGGTCGGGGACATCGCGGGTCGCCGACGTTCTGAAGCCCCCGCCGAGCTCGCGGGCTTCGAGGGGCTACGGAATCCGAGCGTATTACGACGTGGTCGGCGTCGCGGCGCGCAACTATCTGCTCGAGGTCGCGCGGGCTCGCTCGGCGCAGATGGAGGCCCGACGCGCGCTCGAAGCGCGGGCCCAGGTCCCCACCGAGCCAGCGCTTCACGCCCTGTTCGCGCGCCTCCAGGCTGCCCGCGCGGAGCTTGCTCGAACCGCGACGGCCCGGCCTCTCGGAACGTTCGTGCCCGTCGCGATGGAGCTCGCCGACGCGCCGCTGCGCTTCGCCTACCGGGAGGCGACCGAGCCTCGCTATGGCGCCCAACTCGTCAACGTGGAGATCACGATCGACGGCGAGGCGGGCGATCCGATGAGCGTGCGCTGCTCGTGCGCCCCGGGGCCGGCCTCCGTCTGCGCGCACGCGCTCTCGGCCATCGACGCCGCGATCGACGTGCTTCGCGATCCGATGCACCCGGTCCGACCTCGGGTCGCCGAGGTGCTCCGCACGCCGGGCTGGTCGCGCTTCCTGCGCGCGTTCGAGGAAGGGCTCGCCCGCACCGCCGGGCCCGAGCCGACGCAGGATGCGCGGCTGGCGTTCAGGATCGATCTGAGCCAGGACGCCCCGCGCGTCGACACGGTCGTCCAGAAGCAGCTCAAGCGCGGAGGCTGGTCGGTCGGTCAGAGCATCAAGCTCGACGATCTCCAGCGCCGCCGCGAGCTGACCCGCGATCCGCGCGACGCGCGCGCGATCGACGCGATGAGCCTCGGCCTCGAAGAGGCCGGGAGCGTGAGGCCGTCGCGACGGCGCAGTTTCCGGGCGCTCGAAGCCTTGATCCGTCACCCGCGCGCGTTTCTTCACGCGCGGCCCGACAAGCCCGTCCGGATCGAGCGCGCGCGCGTCCGCCTCGTGTTCGACGCCTCGGACGCCGGCCTGACCATCACTCCGGTCGTCGGAGAGCAACGCTTCAGCGCGGCCGCGCTGATGGCAGCCGCGGGCGGTACGGAGAACGTGATCGTCGTCGACGAGGCCACGCCGGCGCTGCTCCTGTGCACGCTCGAAGCGCCCGCCCTGGCGCTCCTCCTGGCGCTCGCGAGGTACCCGGCGCGGTTCCCGCCCGAGAGTTACGAGGCGCTGCTCAGCCAGCTGATGCCGCTCCAGGAGAGCATCGAGATCGAGCTGCCCGACGCGCTCCAGGGCGAGTCCATCGACGCCGATCGCCGCATCGTCGTGCGCCTCTCGCCGCGGGCCGAAGGGCCCGACACCGACGTCGCGATCCTCGTGCGCCCGATCGCGGGCGGCCCGCTCTTCCCGCCGGGGGAAGGCGCGACCGTCGTGCTCCACGCCATCGCCGGCCGTCGAGTCGCCGCCCGGCGCGCGCTCGCCGACGAGGTCGTCGCCGCGACGAACGTCGTCAAAAGCCTCCCGCTGGAGCCCGCCGAGGAGGATACCAGGGGCGGCAAGCGCGCGTGGAGCTTCAGCCTGCCCCGCGAGGAGAACGTTCTCGATCTGCTCTCTGCGCTCCGCGCGCTGGGGGACCGCGTCGTGGTCGAGTGGCCGGAGGACGAGCGCAAGATCGAGCTCATGAACCCGGCGCTGAAGCGCGCGTTGAAGATCCGGATCACCCAGAAGCGGGACTGGTTCGGCGTCGAGGGCGAGGTCGTCGTCGACGGCGAGGAGGTTTCGTTCGCCGCGCTGCTCGACGCGGTTCGCCGCGGTCGGCGCTACGTCGAGGTGGGCCGCCATCGCTTCGCGGCCATCGAGGACGAGCTCCGGGCGCGGATCGCGACGGCGGGCGATCTCCTGTTCCAGGGTCGCCATGGCCTCGAGGTGGGCCTGCCCGCCGCGGCGGCGCTCGCCGAGCTGGTCGACGATCCCGCGCAGCTCGTCGCCGTCCAGCGGTGGCGCAACCTCGTGCGGCGCGTCGACGCCGCGCGGGCGCTCGAACCGGTGGTCCCGAAGGAGCTGCGCGCCGAGCTGCGGCCGTACCAGGTCGAGGGGTATCAGTGGCTCTCGCGGCTCGCCGCGTGGGGCGTCGGCGGGTGCCTCGCCGACGATATGGGCCTCGGCAAGACGGTGCAGACGCTGGCGTTGCTGATCGAGCGCGCCAGCCTCGGCCCGACGCTGGTCATCGCGCCGACGTCGGTCGGGCCCAACTGGCTCTCCGAAGCAGCGCGCTTCGCGCCGAGCCTTCGCGCGCGCCTCTATCGAGGCCTCGACCGCGCAGCGGTGCTCCGAGAGGCGGGCCCGGGCGACGTGCTCGTCACGAGCTACGGGCTTGCTACCCGGGACGCGGAGCAGCTCACCGCCGTGCGCTTCTCCACGCTGGTCCTCGACGAAGCCCAGGCGATCAAGAACGCGCTCACGCGCCGCGCGCGCGCCGTTCGTGACCTCGACGCCGACTTCCGCGTGGCCCTCACCGGAACGCCGGTCGAGAACCATCTCGGCGAGCTCTGGAGCCTGATGCGCATCGTCGCGCCTGGCCTCTTCGGGAGCTGGGATCAGTTCCGCGAGCGCTACGCGGCGCCGATCGAGCGCGATCGCGATCCCGAGCGCAGCGCGGCCCTGGCGCGAGCGCTCCGCCCGTTTCTGCTTCGCCGCGCCAAGGCCGACGTCGCCCCCGAGCTGCCCCCGCGCACCGAGATCGCGCGCTTCGTCGACCTGTCGCCCGGCGAGCGCCGGCTCTACGACGACGCCCGCCGCGTGGCCCTCGCGGCGATCGCGTCGGGCGAGGGCGACGCCCGCTTCATCCTGCTCGCGGCGCTGACGCGGCTCCGCCGCCTGGCGTGTCACCCGCGGCTCCTCGACGACGCCTCGACCGTGCCGTCGTCGAAGCTCGCCACGCTGCTGGAGATCGTCGCCGAGCTGCGCGAGACGGGTCATCGCGCGCTCGTGTTCAGCCAGTTCACGACCCACCTCGCGCTCGTCCGCGAGGCGCTCTCACGCGAGAAGATCACGTACGAGTACCTCGATGGATCCACCCCGTCGGAGGAGCGAACCCGCCGCATCGCGAGCTTCCAGGCTGGCCGCGCCGACCTGTTCTTGATCTCGCTCAAGGCGGGCGGGACGGGCCTCAATCTGACGGCGGCGGACTACGTGATCCACCTGGATCCGTGGTGGAATCCGGCGGTCGAAGATCAGGCGACGGACCGGGCGCACCGCATCGGCCAGGCCAACGCCGTGACGGTGATCCGTCTCATCATGCGCGGCACGATCGAGGAGACCGTGCTGGCCATGCACGGCGAAAAGCGCGCTCTCTCCGCGAGCGTGTTCGACGAACAGGGCGGCCCTTCGCGCCTCTCGCCCCAGGATCTGGCCGATCTCATCCGCGCCGGCGCGGATGAGGCCGCAGGCGGTGAGAGCGCCGAGGACGAGGCCGGTGACACGCTCGGCGGGGAGGTCCTGGCGGAGGACGCTGCCGCGCCGACGAGTCGCGCCCCTGCCCGCGCGCGGGCTGCTGCGGTTGCGACGCCGACGCCATCGCCGACGAGCGCCCCGCCCAGCGACGCGAGCGGTCGGGCGCCTCCGGGCGCGTTGCCCACCGACGCGCCGAAGATCGAAGCGATCATGGAGGCCGTGCTCGACGATCTCGCGGCGCAGAAGGGTGTCGCCGACCGACGGTACGACAGCACCTTGCGCACCTACGAGCGGGCCTTGCGCCGCTTCGCCGCGTACGTCGGCGAGAACGCGGCCGAGGGCGCCGACCTGCGGGCGTTGATCGACGGCTACGTCGACGCGCTCCGCGCCGGGCGCTGGCCGGCGCCGAAGAGCGAGCCGCCGATAGCGCAGGTGGTGATGAACCACGTGCGCGCGTTCCTGGACAGGAGCGGGTAACGCCGGCGCGCTCGAAGCGCTCCTTGGAGGAGGGGAGAGCATGGTTGCGTTCCGGGCCGCTGCGATCACCCGCGTCACCGACATCGCGCACGCCTCCAAGGATGGGGAGATGCAGTTGTCAGTCAGGCGATGTAAACGTCGTCGCGCAGGCCAGTGTTACGCCCCGGAGCGCCTGGAGAAAACCGAAGTCTTCCATGGATTCCAACCTGTTGACGGCGCGTCGATGAGCGGGCACGCTCCGCGCACCAGATGAGCCGGGGCACGTTCAAAGATCTCCGCGACCTGCGGGAGCACCTCGCCAACCTGCGCGCCGTGACGGTCGCCGAGTTGACGCAGATCCCGCGGGGACGTCTGAACGACATCGAAGAGGGCGCTCCGCCGTCAATCCTCGAGATCGAGCACCTCGCCGCGGTGTACGGCATCGACGCCGACGCCCTCTGGGACGAACCCATTCATCTCGGAGATGCGGACGCGATCGGGGTGCTCACGAGCCAGGACGAATTTCGCCAGGTGAGCGACATGACGCGCGCGAAAATGCTCCGCGCCGCAAGCGCCGCGCGCGACCTCGTCACGCTGCACCAGCTCGTCGGCGACGGGATCGAGCCGGTTCCAAAGCTGCCAGCGTTCAATCCAATCCTCACGCCTTACCAGCAAGGCGCAGAGCTCGCGCACTCGCTTCGGCGCTCGCTCGGCCTCGGGGTCGCTCCGATACCGTCGCTCCGCGATCTCGTGGCCCAGAAGCTTCCTTCAATCGCGGTGCTGTATTCAGACCTCGACAGGCACGGCCCGGCCGGGCTCGGGTTCGCCGACGCGACGCGCGGTCCCGCAGTGGTCCTCAACCTCCGGGGCAAGAATGAAAACGCCGCCGTCAGGCGGTTCAGCCTTGCTCACGAGCTGTGTCATCTACTCGCCGATTGGAACCAGACCGATCCGCTGGCCTCCATCTCTGGCTATGTCAGCGACACGGATCTCGCTCGCGAGCAGCGGGCGAATGGCTTCGCCGTGCGGCTGATCTGCCCCGAGACCGTGGTGCAGCGGTTGAAGAACCACCACGAAGACGACGCAGCCAGGATCTTGATCGAGGAGTACAAGCTCCACTACCAGGCCGCGCGGTTGTACCTTCGCAACGAAGCAAGCATCCATCTCCCGAAAGAGCCGCCGCCGTCACTTCGATCGCTCGTCAGCCCCGATCCGTCGCTGGAACGCGACGAAAAACCACGAGGAATCGAGGACTTTCCGCTCACCGAGGTTCCTTTCGAGCGGCGAGGCGTGGTCGCCGAGACCGCGGTCCGCGCGTGGTCACGCGGGCTCCTCGCTCGCGATGCGTGTTCGCGCTTCCTCGGCGTCACCCCCGGCTCCGAGATCGAGCGGGTCGCGGACTACTTCGGCGAGGATCTCCCGCCGGAGCAGGCCCTCACGGGTTGAGACAAAGGTCGTGCGCCCGGTGCTCTTCGATTCCGACGCGTTCCGCTGCTTGCACGGGCTGCGCTTGCTCGACGTCGTCTGCACCGCACTCGTGCGGCGTACGAGCATTGTGCTCGCCGACTACGTGGCCCAACACGAGTTGAACCTTTTGCAGCGGGACGTCGAGCGGCTCGAGCGAGCCGGCACGCTCAGGATCGAGCGGCTGCTCAAAGGAACCGAAGCGGTCAAGCGCTATCGCGAATTCCAGCGCCAACCGGCCAGAGGCGGGCGCCCGCCGGACAAGGGTGAGGCCGAGGCCATCGCCTGGGCGCTCGACACGCCACCTTACTCTCGTGCGCTGTTCGTCACACGCGACGATGGCGCGAGGCGGTTCGCCAACGAGCAAGGCGTGCCCGTCACCGACGTGATGGGTATCGTCGTCGAAGCCTGCATCGCCTGCGAGCTCGACCGGAGCGTTGCCGCACAGGCACTCTCGGTATGGGATGATCGTGGACAGCAGCTCTGCCGACCGGCGGATTACGCCGGGTTCGAAGGCACCTTCGCGGTGCGCGCGCTTCAGCGGGCGACGTGGTGCGATGCGCCACCCGACGAAACGACGCCCGCTCCGCAAGACGCGAACTGACGGCAGCTCGGTCTCCGCCTGCTTGCACCGTGGCGAGCTCCGCCAGCCCATCTCCGGTGTCGGCGCGAGGCCCGCGACGACGTCCGGCTCCGGGCCCGCGAGCAGCGCGGCGTCGAACGGACGAGCATCCAGCAGTCTCGCGGGCGTGTCCTCGCTGGTGAGCCCGACGACATGGTGCGCTCGGTGATCTCGAGGCTGGTCAAGTGCAGCACCGTCGAGGTTTTGCTCGCAGCGGACGGAGACTACCGCCTTCGCCTGAGCAACGACGGACGTCAGGAGCACCGCGTCGATCCGGCTCCGTCTGTTACCCCGCTGTTACCCCGGCGGGTGGGTTCTGGCGTCCCCTCGTGTCTCGTCCCGGCCCTTCTCGGTGCCCCCTCCCATGTCGCAGAAGCATGCGGAACGACCGCGTTTCTGTGGTTTTTCACAAGGTTGGGAGGGGGCCTCCGAGGTGGTCGTGTCGGCGACGACCTGGGCGAGCTGCAGGCCCGCGGGAATGGCGGCGACGGCGGTCTGGACCCGAGACACCGATCCTCCGTACGTGAGCCAGTTCGACGACGCCGTGCTCGTCGTGAAGAGCACCGAGTAGTACTGCACGCCGGCGACGCGGTACGCGAAGAAGTCCCCGATGGCATAGCCGCTGTTGCTCACGTAGGTGGTATAGCGGCTGTCGAGCTGAGCCTGGGTGAGCTGGTGCCAGTAAGCCGCCTGCTCGCCGGCCTGCAAGGGCCTGGCGATGAAGTCGAACGCGGGGTTCCCGCTGCCGTCGATGCGGACCCGGGTCTCGCGCGGGACGTTGGGCTGATTGACGCCGTCGTAGGCGCCGAAGCTGCTGCCGCCGACGCCGACTTGCAGGATCGAGCCTGTCGTCGTGTACTGGTACGGCTCGTGAGGAGTCGGCTCACAAGGGACCGCCGCTCACCTGCTTGGCCAGCCATTGAATCACATCCTGGAGCGCATCGGGATCGAGCGCCATCGACAGCTTGACATGGTGGAGAGGGCCCCCGGAGGCGCGCGGCTCTTCGGTCGAGGTCCACACGAGAGGAATGACGGAGCTTCCCACGTTCGGAAGGGCGCGAGCGCGCGCGAGGTTGCTCTTCGCAGCGGCCATCTCCAGCCGCGACCCATCAGCCGTGGACAGCGACGTCAACCCTGCCAGCGTGACGAAGCCGATCCCCGCGCCCAGGCTGGCTCGCAGGGGCGCGAGCTCCGCGCGAGCGTCGAGCGTGGATGGCGCGGCATGCGTCACCGCCTGGCGCAGCTTCGTCAGCGCGAGCGCTTCGTCTTCGGCCACGCAGAGCCAGACGCCGTCACCGTCCGGAGCCATGAAGACGTGGATATCGTGCTCGATAGCGGGAGTGAGCTCATCGCCTTTCAAAGGCACGTAAGCGGGGTTTGGCCAGCTGTGATCGACGAAGTGCAAGGACCCGTTCGGCAGGCCGTCACCGGATCGCACGGCCACCTCGCGCGTGGTGCTGCGGCTCCGGGGATTGGCCTTCTTCCCGGGCGCGGGCGGCGGCGCCGCGCCCGGGCTCGATCGCTTCGCCCGGGCGGCGGCTCTGGCGGCCTCTCCTGCGTAGTCCCTGGCCATGACCCGACCGAGCTCGCGCAGCCCGCCGTACCAGCGAGCAGGGGATTCGTCCACGTGCGCCAGCGTCCAGCCATGGAGCGACGATCGCGCTGCTTTTTGAGCTTTTTCGACCGCGGGAGAGGGCTTCTTCCCCTTCACCCACGGGAGCGCGAACAGACCTCCGAGGGCCTTCTCCGCGGTCGCGCGATCGTGCCCGTGAGCGAGGAGGAGCGGACCCCCGGTGAAGAACAGCGCAGTCGTCGCCTGGGTGATTTCGCCGTGCGCGCTCGCGGGGATCTCGTCCACCGGCATCGACGCGAGCAGATCGTGGAGGAGCTGCGCGCCCAGCGGCTTCATCACCTCGGGCGTGGTGCCCTGAAAAAAGAAGGCGACGTCGGTGTCGGTTGGCAGGTGCCAGAAAGCCTCGGGCAGCGGCTGCGGATCGCCGGGCTTCGCGCGGTGGAGCACGGTCAGGATCGAGGTGGAGCCATGAAAGGTTTGCTCGAGCGCGAGCTCGACGCGCCCGGCCCCCAGCGAGACCTCGGCGTCGAGCGAGGTGAGATCGTCGAAGTATTGCTCGGTCCAGCCCTGGCCCATCCTTCTTCCCGCGCTTTCGCTGTCGGATGCGGATGGGTCACCGCCGCGATCCGGCGGTCTCTGCGACTGTGCGCGCAGCCCTGCGACGGTGATGTGCGCGCTAAGCCCGGCGCGCGGTTCCTTCCGCGACACGCCTCGTGCGAGGAACGGACCATAGGACTGCAAGAGTTGTGGATCCGTGGCGCACACCAGCCGCGGCGCCCCACCGCGCCATGCCGGCCAGAGATCGCAGGAGAGCAGCTTGCCGAGCATCCCCGCCTCGCCCTCGCGCGCCGGCTCGAGGCCGGATCGACCACCCTCCTTCGCGGTCCAGCGGAGATCTTCCCGGAGGCCAGAGCGCTCCGCCTCGGAGGCTTTGAGGGTGAGTCCAAACGCGAAGCGGTTCGGAGTCCCCGCCATGACCGGCATGGCCATGTCGAACGGCTGCTCCAGATCCACGGCCCGCTCCAGGGCGGGACCGAGGCCCATCTTCACCATCAGGCCAGGTTGCTGAAG
Source organism: Byssovorax sp. (assembly GCA_025362495.1). Lineage (GTDB taxonomy): Bacteria > Myxococcota_A > Polyangia > Polyangiales > Polyangiaceae > JANYGI01. The sequence continues at coordinate 11,181 of JANYGI010000029.1, forward strand.
CCGCATCGCGGCCTCGGGGGGCACGGGCAGGAGCAGGCCGAGGACCGGCAGATCGCGGGCCGGCGACGCGAGCTGGGCCGAGAACGCCAGGTCCGCCGGCTCGTCGGCGCGATCGTCCAGCGCGACGTCGTCGAGCGCGCTCGCGACAGGCGAGGCCACCGGAACGGGCAGCGCGACCGGCGGAAGCGGCGCCGGCGGTGGCGCTGCGGAGCAACCCAGCACGCCGAAGAGAAGGATGTACGCTGCGCCATGGGACGCCTTGACCATCGGCGGAGGGTACTCCGAAAACCCGCCGCCGCGCATCGTCGCTCCGCTCGCGGCCTCGTCGCGCGAGTGCGGGCCCAGGGCCCGGGGATCGTCGTGCTCGCCGGGCCCGCGTCGTGCGGTGAGGGCGCGGTCGCCGCGGCGCTGCGCCAGACGCTCCGTTCGAGGAAGAGCTCGCCCGCACCGCGAAGCCCGAGCCGGCGCAGGACGCGCGGCTGGCGTTCAGGATCGATCTCACCAAGGCCGTCGCCGAGGCCGTCCGCCGGCCCCAAGAGCGGGAAGGAATGAGGCTTTCTCTCCGGCGTTTCGTGATAAGAAGGCGCCGGAGGCACCTTCTGTCATGGCTGCGACGAACGAAAAAGGACCGATTGGAAAGGCGACGACGACCGAGGCTGCCTCGGGCTCGAACTTCATCCGGGACCTCGTCCAGCAAGATCTCGCGTCGAACAAGTACCAGGGCCGCGTGATCACCCGGTTCCCGCCCGAGCCCAACGGCTACTTGCACATCGGCCACGCCAAGACCATCTGTCTGAACTTCGGCCTCGCGCTCGAGTTCAACGGCGCCTGCCACCTGCGATTCGACGACACCAACCCGACGACGGAAGACATCGAGTATGTCGAGTCGATTCAACGCGACGTTCGCTGGCTCGGCTTCGACTGGAACGACAAGCTCTTCTACGCCTCGGACTACTACCAGCGTATTTACGACCTGGCCGTCGACCTCATCCGCCGCGGCAAGGCCTACGTGTGCTCCCTCTCCGAGGAAGACATCCGCAAGTACCGTGGCACGATCACCGAGCCGGGGACGCTGAGCCCCTTCGCCGCCCGCCCCATCGAAGAGAGCCTCGATTTACTGGAGCGCATGCGTCGCGGCGAGTTCCCCGACGGGGCCCATGTCGTCCGCGCCCGGATCGACATGGCCAACGCCAACATGAAGATGCGCGATCCGCTGATCTACCGCATCCGCCACGCCGAGCATTACCGCACCGGCAAGGCCTGGTGCATCTACCCTCTCTACGACTTCGCGCATTGCATCTCGGACTGGATCGAGGGCATCACCTACTCCCTCTGCACCCTCGAGTTCGAGAACAACCGCGAGATTTACGACTGGTTCCTGCTCGCGCTCGACCTGCCCAATCGCCCTCAGCAGACCGAGTTTGCGCGGCTCGCCATCACCACCACGATGATGAGCAAGCGCAAGCTGCTCGAGCTCGTCAAGCAGAACCTGGTCAACGGGTGGGACGATCCGCGCATGCCCACCATCGCCGGCCTCCGTCGCCGCGGCGTCACGCCCGAGGCTCTCCGCACCTTCTGCGAGCGAATCGGCGTCTCCAAGAACAACAGCACCGTCGAGGTGGCCCTCCTCGATCACACGATCCGCGAGGACTTGAACCTCCGAGCGCCCCGCGTCCTCGCCGTGCTCCGCCCGCTCCGCGTGGTGATCGAGACCTGGCCCGAAGGGCACGTCGAGACCACCGAGGCGCAGTACTGGCCCGCCGACGTCGGCAAAGAGGGCACTCGCCCCGTCCCGATGAGCCGGATCATCTACATCGATCGTGAAGACTTCCAGGAAGACCCTCCGAAGGATTACTTCCGCCTCGCGCCGGGCAAGGAGGTCCGCCTCCGCCACGGCTACATCATCCGCTGCGAGCGGGTGATCAAGGACGCCGCGACAGGCGAGATCACCGAGATCGTCTGCTCTCACGATCCCTCGTCCCGCGGCGCCGGCGAAGGCGCTGGCCGCAAGGTCAAAGGCACCCTCCACTGGGTCTCTGCCGCCCACGCCGTCGAGGTCGAGGTCCGCGTCTACGACCGCCTCTTCACCGTGGAGCAGCCCGGGGTCAGCGGCGCGACGCTCGAGGACGAGCTCAACCCGCTCTCCCTCGTCACGCTGCGCGCCCAGGTCGAGCCGAGCCTCGCCTCCGCGGCGGCGGGCGACCTCTTCCAGTTCGAGCGCGTCGGCTTCTTCTGCGCCGATCTCGACTCGAAGCCCGGCGCCCCGGTCTTCAACCGCACTGTCGCCCTCAAGGACACCTGGACGAAGAGCCTCAACGCCCCTTCTCCCGAGAAGGCTCCGGCGAAGGCCGCCCCGGTCGAGGCCGCAAAGACCCCGAGAGCCGAGTCCGCCGAGCTGTCCCCCGAGGCCGCAAAGCTGCAGAGAGCCCACGGGATCCCCGCCGAAGACGCGCGGATCCTCGCGGGCGACGCCGCCGTGACAGCCCTCTTCGAGGAGGCCGTCGCGGCTCACCCGAACCCCAGGGCCCTCGCGAAGTGGATCGTCAACGACGTGATCCGCGCCGCGAAAGGTGGCTCCGTCAAGGATCTCCCCGTCGATGGTCGGGCCCTGGCCGAGCTCGTCGCGATCCTCGACGGCGGCACGATCACCGGGAAGATCGCCAAGGACGTGCTCGATCACATGCTCGCCGGCGAGGGCCGCGCGGCCGCCATCATCGTGGCACGTGGCCTCACCCCGATCGCCGACACTGGCACCCTGGATCCGGTCATCGACGCCATCCTGGCCGAGAACGCCGACGCCGTGGCGCGCTACAGGGCCGGCAATCTCAACCTGCTTGGCGCTTTCGTCGGTATGGTCATGAAGAAGACGGGCGGCAAAGCCAGCCCCAAGCTGCTCAACGATCTGCTGAAGAAGAAGCTCGATCGCTGAGCCACTGCGCTTGACGAGACGGGCCTTGGCGGCGACGCGCGGGCCCGTCACGTCGGAGAGCGGGCGCGGCGCGGCCGAGCGACTGTCTCAGCCCTCTTCGCGGAACGCGAAGGCCTTGTGGTGGACGTACACCAGCTTGCAGCGCTCGAGGTAGGAGGCGTCGTGGATCCTCCCCGCGGCGACATAGCCGGTGTCGCCCTTGTGCAGGACGACGGGATCACCGTCCTTGATCAGGCCTTTGCCCTCGCGGACGAAGAACTGGATGGCCATCTTGCCCTCGACGACGACCGTCATGTCGTCGCCCGGGTGCGAGTGGGGCGGCTCGGCCGTGCCGGCCTCCCACTGCTCGAGCATCACCTCGACGCCGGCGGGGTTGGTGGGGTAGGTCGTCCTGCACGTGAACCCTTCCGGCGTGCCGGGAACGGGCGTGTGCAGCGACCAGATTTCGCTGGCGTCGGAGGTGGAGGCGGAGGTGGACTGGTGGGCAGCGCGGCTGTCGGTCATGGCGGTGGGCTCCTCGAAAGACGCGGGGATCCTCGGCTGCGTACGCCCGCCGTGTCAACGCCCTTCGCGCCGGAGCCGCGTCTTCGGCCCGGCGCGCCCCCCGCGATCAGCGGCGCTCAGCCCTTGCGCTGCTCGACGCTCAGCATCCAGCGGATCCCGAACGCGTCGCGCAGCATGCCGAAGCGCGAGCCCCAGAACGTGTCCTGGACTGGCATCGTCACCGTGCCGCCCTGCGCGAGCGCCGCGAAGCGCGTCTCCAGCTCGCTCACGCTGTCGAGGTCGACGAAGACTTGAACGTTGGTGTCGGTCGGGACGGGGCGGGACGGGGGCGCGTCCATCATCATCAACGCGCCTCCGCCGATGCGCAGCATGGCATTGAGCACGAGGTCCTGATCCTTGGGATCGAACGGGTGACCCATCTTCGCGCCGTCGCCGAAGCGCACGAGCTGTTCGACCGTGGCGCCGAGCGCGCGCTCGTAGAGGGCGATGGCCCGAGCGCAGGTTCCGTTGAAGGCGAGCGATGGCGTGAGGGATTTGATCGACATGGGAGGCTCCTTTCCCCCGAGGACGATCGAGGCCGGGCGCCGCCGACATCGGCGCGGACGATTCTGCGAATTCCGGATCGCGGCCCGATTTTCAGGGGATTTCGTCGAGGCGGAGCTGGATCTGGGCGGCTTCGGCCGGGGTCTTCGCCAGCTCGAGCGCCCGTCCGAGCGACCGCCGCGCGTCGGCGCTGCGACCGAGGTCGGCGAGGAGAGATCCCTTGACGCCGTGGAAGTGGAAGTAGTCGGCGAGGCGGCCTTCGAGCGGCTCGATCAGCGCGAGCGCCGCGGCGGGGCCCCGGGATTTCGAGACGGCGACGGCGCGATTCAAGGTCACGACGGGGGAGGGGCGGAGCTGTTCGAGGGTGGCATACAGGAGATCGATCTGCGCCCAGTCGGTGTCCTCGGCGCGTCGCGCCTGCGCGTGGAGCGCGGCGATGGCGGCCTGCACGAGGTAGGGATCGGCGCGGCCGAGAAGCACGCCTGTTTCGAGGAGCGCGAGGCCCTCGTCGATCTGCGATCGATCCCAGAGCCCGCGATCCTGCCGGTCTAGCAACACGATGTCTCCCCCGGCGTCGAGGCGCGCCGCGGCGCGAGCGTGCTGGAGCAGGAGCAGCGCCGTGAGGCCGAGGAGGGAAGGGTCGTCCGGGAAGAAGCCGAGGAGCAGGCGTGAGAGGCGAATGGCCTCGTCACAGAGCGTGACGCGAATGTGGGCTTCGCCGCCCGTCGCCGAGTAACCTTCGTTGAAGAGCAGGTAGACCATCGCCGCGACCGCCGCGACGCGCTCGCGACGCGCCGAGGGACCGGGCGCCTCGAAGGGGATCCGCGCTTCGCCAATCCGGGCCTTTGCCCGGGTGATGCGCTGCTCGAGCGCGCTCTCGGAGACGAGGAATGCGCGCGCGATCTCCTTCACCGAGAGGCCACACACGACGCGGAGCGCGAGGGCGATCTGCTGCGCCGGAGGGAGCTCGGGGTGGCAGCAGACGAAGAGCAGGCGCAGGACGTCGTCCCTGTAGTCGGCGTCGTCGAGCCGCGACACGAGGCTACCCTCGCTGTCGGTTTGCCCGGACGCCGGCTCGGCCGGGAGATCGTCGAGGCCGGTATGGCGCTTCGAGTGCCTCTTTGCGTCGAAGGTCGCGTTGCGGCCGACGAGGACCAGCCACGCTGTCGGATCGCCGGGGAGGCCCTTGTCGGCCCAGCGTTCGAGCGCGCGGAGCGAGGCCTCCTGGAAGGCGTCTTCGGCCGTATCCAGATCACGAAAGGCGCGGAGCAGCGCGGCGATGACCCGGGGCCGCGCGACCACGAGCGCCGCTTCGATCGCCGCGCGGTCGGTCACGGCGCGCGCCTGTCGCGAGCGAACGAGCGCATCGGCCGGATCTCGTACGAGCCCACCGGCACGGCCGCCGCGAGCTCACGGGCGATCGCCAGCGCTTCGCCCTTCGAGGCGCACTCGACGATGTAGAACCCGAGGAGCTGCTCCTTGGTTTCCGCGAACGGGCCGTCGAGCACCAGCTGCTCCAGCGGGCTCTTCTTGAGCGTCGTCGCCGTCGTCGTCGCGTCGAGGCGCGCCGCGGAGACGAGCTTGCCTTCGCGCGTCAGCTTGTCCTGGATCGTGGCGAGCTGGGCCATCACGGCCTCTTCGCTGCCCTGGGTCCAGGTGGTGCCGATCGCGGCTTCGCGGTTGTAGCAGAAGATGGCGTAGTGCATGGGCGCGGGTCCTCGGCGTGGAGCGCGGCCCGAGCGGCGGCGCGCTGCACGGAGCCTTCTTCGGCCTCGCCCGCGCGAGAATCAAGTCTGGAATGAGAGACGACGGGAAGGCCCGCTGAAGTGCGCGTGGGGCGCCGCGGGCGGGCCTCCTGCCGTGCGATCGGTTGCGTGGTGGGACTCCGGGGGGGACGGGCTCGATGGAGAGCCAGCGCTCGCGCCGCGGAGCCCACGCGCGCCGGGCGTCAGGCCTTCTTTGGCTCGGCGGCCTTCTTCGCCTTGGCGCGCGCCATCCCGGCGGCAATCGCGTCGCGACGCTGGGTGACGACCGCGAGCACCCTGGCGTAGCGCGCGGCTATCTGCGGGTTCTTCTGCGCCATGTGCTCGATGTCGCTCGCCGCGGTGTTGAGGTGGCCGACCACCGCGTGGTTGGCCAGGGCCTCTTGCTCGTCGGTGTACGCCGCGAGGGCCTGGACCTTGCGGTTGGCCTCGCGCGCGGCGAGCATCCGCGCGTTGAGCGCAGCGCCCTTGTCCGCGTCGGGGGCCAGCGTGCCGAGATCCTTGGCAATCGAGGCTCGATCGGACCAGAGCTGTTCCATGGCCTGATCGATCTCGGCGCGCTGATCCGCGGCGATCTTGAGCAGCCCTTGTCGCGCGACGCCGTCCATCGGTTTGTCGCCCTCGGGGACGGAAGGTAGGGAGTCGGACGCCGGGAGCTGGCCCGAGGCGAGGATGCTGGAAGCAGGCGTGAGCGAGGCGTTGTCTTGCTTTTTCATGGAGGTCTCCCGGGCTGACGTGCGGTGAGCTCGTCAGGTTGCGGGGTTTGACGTCCGGGTTTGAAAAGTAATCCAGCGCTGGATGAATTCGAGATCGGAAAAGTGGAACTTTGAAGCGTTCTGAAGTTTGTCGGGATTCTCCTGGATGATATCAGGTTTCTCCTGAACGAGCCTGAGGCCCTCGGGAACGGGCTGGAGTTCCTTCGGAAGGGACCTGGGTTCCTTTTGGAGGGACCTGGGTTCCCTTTGGAGGGACCTGAGCTCCTTCGGAAGGGACTCAGGTTCCTTTTCGAGGGACTCGAGCTCCTTCGGAAGGGACCTGGGTTCCTCTGGAGGGGACTTGCATGTCGATGACGACGCGGATCACGCCGCCTCGAGAGGGGCCTCCCGCTCCTGGAGACGCCAGGCCGCATAGAGCAGCGACGCTCGCAGGTCGGCCTCTTCCAGGTAGGGGTATTCGTCGAGGATCTCCTGCTCGGTGCGGCCCGCGGCGAGCAGGTTCACGATGGTCCCGACCGTGACGCGGAGACCGCGGATGCAGGCTCTGCCGGCCATGACCGTGATATCGTGGGTGATGCGCGCGAGCAGCGCCTCCGTCGACGCCGCCTCGCCGGTCGTGCGGTTGCGGGTGAGCGTGCCCTGCTGAGGAAACCTCCAGCTCGAGAACTCAGGCGGGCTGACATCGGCCAAGCGCTCGAGCCGCCACCCGGTGAACGCGTGGAGCTTCGGATCCTCCTGGTAACCTTCCCCCTTGCGGGGAAGTTTGCGGAGCAGCTCCACGAGAGCTGCGTTGGCCTCCCCCTCCTCGAGCTTCACGAGGGCCACTTCATTGCGGGTGAACGCGGGCTGAAACCGCGCCGCGTCGTCGTGGGCGTCGAGGACTCGATAGCTGCCCAGCAGCTCGATGTCGCGTTTCTCTCGATAGTAGAAGTGGATCACGTCGCCGGCTTTGACCTCCTGGACGAAGGCGACCGCGGCGTGCTTCTTCCGCGTATGGGCAGAGCGGGCCAGGAAGCCGTGCTCGTCCGCCAGCGTTCGCGTGTCGGCCAGATTGCGCTTCTTGGCATTGGCTCGGTAGGCCCACTCGGTCATGACCGGAGGCTACACGGCTCGCCGGGCGTTGCAAGCGCTGCCCGGGAGGGGCGCCGGGAGGGGCATACGAGGCGCGGGAAGAAACGCCCTCTGCACGAGCCGCGGAGAGGCCTCGGGGCTCAGGCGCCGGGGAGGGTGAAGAGGGGCTCGGCGTCGGGGACGCGGAGGTTGGGGAACTACGGGTCCAGCTCGCCTGGCTCGAACTGGTCGCGCCGGTAGGAATGTCGCCACGCCACCGAATCCTTTTCACGTCGCCAGTCGTGTTCCGCCCGAGCCACCTGTTCGCCTTCGCATCCACGATCGCGCCCCCGCTCCGACTGCCTCCTCCGATCGCGCCACGCCTGGAGATCCCCATGAAGACCGAGCTCCTGTATCTGCTCCTGACTGCCATTCTCACCGGCTTCCTGTGGATCCCCACCGTGATCGGCTACGTCTCCGCGCGCGGCCCGCTCACCGCGGCTGGCTACAAGGCCGCGCCGACGACCCCGCTGCCGGACTGGGTCAACCGCGCCAACCGCGCTCACCAGAACGCCGTCGAGAGCTTCGCGCCCTTCGCGGCGGTGGTGCTGATTGCGCAGGTGCTGGGCATCTCGACGGGGCTCACCCGGGGGTGCGCGATGGTCTATTTCTTTGCGCGCCTGGCGCATGCGGTGATTCACCTCAGCGGCACGGGCGTGCTCAACGCGCGGACCCTGGTCTTCGTCGTGGCCTGGGGCGCGTTCATCACCTACGCGGTCGCGCTGCTCCTGCACGCGATGTGAGGTGAGCCAGCGCGAGCATCGATCCGGCGGTCAGCGCCGCCCGACGATTCTCCATGTCCCCCGCGCCGGGACTGTGGTTGTCTACGAGCACCTTGGAGGTGCTTGAAATGATGCTCGATACGATGCGCACGACGACACTCGCTCTCTTGACCTTCACCGCGCTCGCCGCCGCGGCCTGCGGCAGCGGCGGCACGGGCACCGGCGCCGGCGGGAGCACCAGCGGCTCGACGACGGACGCGGCCACCGCGAGCGGCGCCGGCGGCGGAGCCACCACCGGATCCACCGGCGGCAGCGGCACGAGCGGCGCGACCACCTCGTCCGGCACGGGCGGCGCTCCCGAGGGGACCACGATCACCCTCACCGGCGTGCTCTGCCTCGACCTCGCCACCGGCGCGACCGACAGCGCCAATCCCTGCAAGGGAGATATCGTGTTCCTGCAAGGCGCCAACGTCGACTTGCAGTCGAACGGCGGCGCGGTGCCGACGTTCTGCGCCAAGCCCGGCACGTTCCAGAGCCTCGCCAGCATTCCCAAGGACTACGCGAGCTGCGCCTGGGAGGCCTATGTGGAGGGCGCGGTGGGGCTCGCCAAGACGGGCTATGTGGTCCGCGACGCGGCGGGGACGCACCACTATCGCTTCTGGATCGTGGACGACAAGGGCTCGACGATCACCTTTCAGCTCGAGAAGATCGACTGAGCGATCCCCGTCGACCGCCGCGCGCGGGCGCGGCTTGTGCGCGGGCGGCGAGTCGACGAAGATGGGGAATGATCACCGTTCATCACCTGAACAATTCGCGCTCGCAGCGCGTGCTCTGGATGCTCGAAGAGCTTGGCGTTCCCTACGAAGTGAAGCGGTACGAGCGCGATGCGAAGACGATGCTCGCGCCGCCGGAGCTGCGGGCGGTGCACGCGCTCGGCAAATCGCCGGTCGTGACCGACGGGGCGCGGACGGTGGCCGAGTCCGGCGCGATCCTCGAGTACCTGGTCGACACCTACGGGGAGGGGCGCCTCCGGCCCGCGGCAGGCACCGACGAGCGCCTTCGTTACACGTATTTCCTGCACTACGCGGAGGGATCGGCGATGCCGCCTCTCCTGCTCAAGCTCGTGGCGAGCCGGATCGCGAGCGCGCCGGTGCCGTTTTTTCTGAAGCCGGTGACGAAGGGGATCGCCGCGCAGCTCGAGAAGGGGTTCGTGGGCCCGCAGATCAAGACGCACTTCGATTTCATCGAAGGAGAGCTGGGCAAGAGCACCTGGTTTGCAGGCGAGGAGCTCACGGCGGCCGACGTGCAGATGAGCTTCCCGCTCGAAGCGGCGGTGGGGCGCGCCGGCGCGGGCGAAGGGCGGCCGAAGATCCGGGCCTTCGTCGAGCGGATCCACGCGCGCGACGCCTACAAGCGCGCGCTGGAGCGCGGGGGGCCGTACGAGATCATGGGGTGAAGCCCGCGCGGATCGAAGCTCTCCCGTTGCGGCTTCCCGGCCGCGTCGATCCGGGGGACGATGACGTCATGAATCCTTCTTCGTATGGCGCCGTCGTGCATGGACACCGGCCGGACGCGGCGTCGACCGTCGAGACTCGGACCCTCGACGGCGCGCGCGTCGTCGCGCTGATCGCGGTGCGCGGCGATCTCGCCACGCCGTCGCTCGAGGCCGTGAAGAGCGCGCTCGCCCGTGTCGCGAGCGGGACCGACGCGGCGAGGATGGCCGCCGCTGCGCCGCCGCCGCCGTACGCGTCGGGCGTGGCGGTGGTGCTGCTCGCGGGCGAGCACGCGCACGTCGCCGTCACCGGCGCGGCGCGCTGCTACCGCGAGCGCGACGGCGTCCTCCGCGAGCTCGCCGCGGGCGCCCACGAGCTGCGATCGCGCGACGCGCTGATCGCCTCGAGTCACGCAGAGCTCGAGGTCGATCGGCCCTTCTTCACGACGGCCGTCGAGCCTCACGCGAGCGAAGAGTTTCGTAATGACACGCTCGACGCCGCGCTCGATCTGGCCCTGGAGGGGTACTCGTCGGGCGCGTTCGCGGTGGCCGCGGCCCGCATCGGTTGAGGCGCGCGGCCCCGTGGTAAGCGGTCTAGTGACGCCGCCGTGCGCGCTGGCCTCGATCACGACGACCGCGCCGGTCGGGCCCCGCGTCGTTCGCCCGCGCGGGGCGGTCTCGGCGGGCGTGACCCGGTGACCCCTGCCCCCCTGACGAGCTTGCGTCGCTCTGACTGGCTCGGTCCACCCACCCTCGACAGGCCCTGAAGGGACGCCGAGCGCGCGACGCCTTCACCCGTGCACGGCGTGACCGAACTTGCGCATCCACGCGGTCTCGTCGGCGTCGAGCGGGCCCTTCGCGAGCGCCGCGAGGTTCTCTTCCAGCTCGGCCGCGCTGGCCGGCGCCGTCAGGGCCACGTCGACATGAGGGCTCGAGAGGCAGAATCGATAGCAGTCTCCGGCGGTCATCACCGGGCCTTCCCAGGCGCGAGGGCGCGCGAGGAGCTTGCGCCAGCTGGTCGCGGTGTACGCCACGATCATCGGCTTGCGCCGCTCGAGGTGCGGAAAGATGTCGCGCTCGGCGCCGGGGTGAGCGGCGTTGTAACGGATCATCAGCTGAGCGAGCGGCGAGTCGCTGGCCAGCTTGCCGGCGCGCTCGCGATCGTGGATCGAGACGCCGATCGCCCGCACCTTGCCCGACTCCTTGAGGTGCTCGAGCTCGCGAATCGTCCCCTCGGTCCAGGCCGAGGTGACCCCGAGCCAGCCGAGCTGGAAGATGTCGAGGTAGTCGGTTCCGAGGCGCTTGAGGGCGCGCTCCGCGCCGCGCCGCACCGACCCGCCGAAGAACCCGATCGTCGGCAGCGTGGCGACGACCACGCTCTCGCGGTCGGCCTTGATCGCGTCGCGGAGCGGAGTCCCGAGCTCGCCCGAGCGGAACGTGTAGAAGAAATAATTCACCCCCCGGTCCATGGCGGCGCGAATGCCAGCCTCTTTGATACCGTAGTTGGCGGCGAGCCCCAGCCGGAAGACGCGCCGCCCGCCGAGCGCCGCGACCTCACGATGCATGAAATCCATGGATCGGGACGGTAACTCATCATGCGCCCCGCGGGAACGCGGCGAACACTTCTTCACGATGGTCGGGGCAGCCCGTCGGCGCCGGGCCTGCGGAGTCCCCGCCTGCGCCCCGATAGCTTGTTTTACCAGGAAATGTCAGGCCCGGTTCAACAAAGGCGACGGCGAGCCCCGCGTCCAGATAGCCTCGGCGGCATGGGGGAAGCGTGTATTCGTGTGCACCGGGTGCGAGCGGCGGTGTCCCTCGTGGGCGAGGTCGGCGAGATCGGGCGCGGCACCGAGGCCGCGCGGCGGCACCTGCTCGAAGAGTTGCTCCGGCTGCTGGGCGCCGTGATCGGCGCGGCCGTGCACGACACGAGCTACGGCCTCGGCTTGAAGGCGGGGATCGCCGAGGCGACCCTCACTGGCTTCGATCGCCAGCTCCTCGACGTGTTTCAGGCGCACCACACGCGAGGCTCGGACTTCAACCCGTTCCATGGCGCGGTGATGCGGCGGCTCGGCGGCGTCCCCGGCGAGGTGCTCACCGGCACCAACGGCGATCTGGTCGCGGGGCGCGACTGGGACGCTTCGGTCTGGATCAACGATTATGTGCGGCCGGCGCGGATCGACCACTTCGTCGGCACGCTGAGGAAGATGGGAGAGGCCACGTGCCACGGGTGCGGGTTCATGCGCGCCGCGGGCGATCGGCCCTTCAGCGAGGAGGATCGCGAGGTGTTGCACCTCGTGCACCTCGGCATCGGGCGCCTCTTCGAGGCCCCGTCGCCGCGCGCGCGGCTGGCGCCGCGGGTGCGCGAGGCGCTCGATGTGCTCCTCTCGGGCGCGACCGACAAGGAGATCGCCGCGCAGCTCGGCATCGGTCTGCACACCGCGCGTCAGTACGTCAAAGCGATTTTGCTCGCTCACGGGGTAGCGAGCCGTTCGCAGCTCCTGGCGCGCGCGGCGGAGAGAAGGCTCTGACCTCCTCGCCGCCGCGTCGCGCCCTGGATGGCTGGAGTCGACGGCGGATCAGAGGTGCTGCAGGAAGGCCAGGAGCTGCGTCTTTTGCAGGGGCGTCAGCGCCTCGGGCGGCAGGCCGGGGCCCTCGGGCGGGAAGATGGGCGGCAGGTTCAGCACCGGATCTGCGGGCAGGATCAGCCGGCTGTACTCGTCGACCAAGGAGTGGAGATCCGGCGCGCTGCCGTCATGAAAGTACGGTGCGGTGCCAGCGATGCCCCGGAGCTGGGGGACGTCGAATCCCTCCCAGTCGTAGGGATCACCGCTGATGATCGCGCGGCCCGGATCGACGGTGAACGGCTCCGGGATCAGGCTCGGCCCGATGCCGGGCGGGAGCGGGGGCATGTCGACGAGCAGATGGGCTCGCGTCGCGTCCGTGTAGAAGCGAAAGCGGTAATGCGGGAGCGACAGCCCGGAGGGGTTGGGCAGCGCGCCGAGCTGTCCGAGAGTGGCAATCGCCGAGATGCCGAGAGTACCCTCGTGAGGAGGCGTGAGATCGTCCCGGAACGTCGCGGGCAACGCGATGCCCGTCGGCAGGAAGCCGGCGATGTCGATCGTGCCGTCGGCGTGCTGCACCGGGAAGAACGAACCGAATACGGCCTTGTCGAGGACAGCGTTGGTGGTCGGGCCGCCATGGCACTTGGCGCAGATCTCCTGGAAGACCGTCTGGCCCGCGGCCTCGACCGATCCGGCCGGGAAATGGAGATCGAGGGGCGCCGGCGTGGTCCCGGCCGCGAGGGAGGCGCTCACGGCGGCGGCGGCGGGCGACGAGAAGACCGAACGCTCGAAGCTCGCGATCTTGGCGAGCACCTCGGCCGGGGGTTCGCGGTGGATCTGGCTGTGCGCGTGGAGCGCGGCGTCCGCCTGCACGGGCAGCGTCGGCGCGCGGCCGTCGTACTGATACGGCGCGGTGTAGCCGACGTTCTCGATCGTCGGCACGCCGCGCCACACCGAGATGGTGCGCGCCGCGCTGGTGATCACAGCGCCGCTTCCATCGATCTCGTCGACGTTGTCGGCGAGGGTGACCGTGACCCGCACGAGCCCTGCCTTGAGGTGATCGAAGGTGAGCACGGCCGCGTCGGGATCGTCGGCGTCGATGCGGTTGAAGAGCGGGTCCTGCGGGTTCTGCAGATAGAGCGCCGCGACGTGCTGAGGGCTGAGCGCGAGGTGCTCGCTCTCGACATGGCACGTGGCGCAGGCGCGACCGTTGGTGTGCGGAAGGGCGTTGTCGAACGCGTGCTTGCCCGCGGTGGAGTTGCCGTCGCTGATGGCGCTCGCGGCCTCGTCGACCGGATCGTCCGGCGGCGAGCCTTCCACGCCCGAGCACGCCGCGAGCGCCAGCGCGCAGACCACCCCTGATGACAGTGAACCGATACCGATCTTCATGAAAGCACCTCCCTTGCGCTGAACGCGCTGGAACCAGGACGACGCGGCCCGGAACGGACCAGGGCGCGACTCCGCGTTCGAGCTCGACCTCAGCGACCGCTGAGCGACGAGTATCCGAGGTTCGCGGACGCCGACAATCCCTCGGATGAGGGATACCCACCTTCAGACTTTCGCGGTCGCCGGGGCCAGCTCCGCCAGCCGCCCGCGCGCGCCGTCGCGTCGACCCTTCGCCTCGACGAGGCTCCCGGCCTTGCCGAGGCCGAAGGGCATCATGTTCACGTAGACGCTCTCGTAGTCACCGGGCCGCACGCGGTAAGTCTCGTGCCAGATGCCGACATCGCCGCTCGTGCCGATGAGCTTGTTGAAGCTCTGCCAGGCGGGCAGGTGCTCTGCGTCGCGGTTCTTCGCGTAGGTCATCAGCGCGTCCATCGAGCGCCAGTACTGCACCATGATCGTGGTGCGTCCGAACCAGGCCTCGCTGCCGAGGAACCCGAGCTCCGGCTGCTCGGCGAGCTCCTTCAGCATCCGGGGCATCGCCGAACCGACGCGCAGCCACGTCCAGGGCTTCCACCAGCGGTTCACCCGCAAGCCGATCAAGAACACGACGAACTCGCCGTCGATCTGCCCGCTCATCTTCTTCGTGATCACGTCCATGGTCCGGTCCTTTCAAGCGATGTGAACAGTGTTCACTCAGGAGGCAAAAAAAAGTCAGCGCGAGGGGGCGAGCCCGGCGAGGAAGCGATCGACGGCCTGGGTGTAGAAGCGGGCGAACTCTTCGTCCGCGCCGAAGCGCGAGAAGTGGCCGGTGATCCGGAGCGACGCGAGCCCGTGCACGTGCGCCCAGATCATCGTCGCGAGATCGAGCGGGTCGCCCTTCGCGAGCACCTTCGCACGCACGCACTCGCTCACCCGATCGACGAGGAACTGGAACGTGGATGAGTCGACGTGCCCGAGGGTGGGTGAGCTCGGCATGAAGCCTTCCGAGGCGCCGAGAAAGATCACCCGGTAGGCCTGCGGATGCTCCGTGGCAAACGCGAGGTACATGCGCGACGAGGCGCGGAGCCGCTCGAGCGGCGTGGCCTTGCCGAGGGCCCGGACGAGGTAGCTCGCGAAGACCTGGAAGCCCTGCGCACAGACCGCCTCGAGCAGCGCGTCCTTGCTCGGGTAGTGGCGATACACCGCTGCGGCCGACACGCCCACGCGGCGCGCGACCTCGCGGAGGGAGAAGGTCGCGAAGCCGCCCTCGAGGTACACGGCCTGCGCCGCGGCCAGGAGCCGCTCTTTGGTGTCTCCTTCGGCGACCACGTGAACACTGTTAACTCATCGCGCGACGGAGCGCAAGGCCGCGGTACGAGCCAGGCGACGACGCCGGCGCGTGATCGACCGCGGTCGAGAGGCCCGCTGGGCGGCCCTGTCGAGAACCCGCGGCGAGACACGGCCGATCAGGTGCCCCGGCGGCGCTCGAGGGGTGATCGGGACACAGGGAATGGGCACAGATCACGTCGTTCGGGGTACGCTCGGCTCCTCCGCCGGGTGGCGGGAGGGCCCAGCGAGTGGGCTGGCGCGGTGAGACGAGCGAGGCCATGAGCGACCCCAATCTCGAGCGGATGATCGGCGTCGTGCAGGACACCTTGGCCATGCGGCCGAAAGACGCGCGGCAGCGCACCCGGCTGGGCGAGCTCTACCAGCAGCTCGGCAAGAAGAACGACGCGCTCATCGCGTTCCGTCGCGCCGTGAAGGACGATCCCGAGTACGCGACGGCGCGCGCGGCGCTGGGCGCCTTCCTGCTCGAGCAGGGCGAGTGGGCCGAGGCCGAGCCCTGCCTGCTCGAGGCGATCCGGCTCAAGGCGGATCTGGTGGCGCCGTACGTGACGCTCGCCGACGAGTACGCGAAGCGCGGCGAGTACAACGCGGCGTCCGAGGCTTACTCGACGGCGCTGACGCTGCGTCCCGACATGGTGTCGCTGCTGCGCGGGGCCGCCGACGTGGCCCTGAAGTCGAAGCGTCGCGAGGACGCGGCGCAGTTCCTGACGCTGGCGCGGGCGCAGACGCCGCAAGACCCGGACGTGCTGCTCAGCCTCGGGCTGACGACGGCGGAGCTGCGTCGGTACGCCGAGGCGCGCGACGCGCTGCAAGCGTACGTCGCGCTGCGCGACAAGCCGAGCGAGGCGTGGGTGGTGCTGGCGCGGTCGTGCGAGGCGCTGGCGGACGCGCGCGGCGCGGCGATGGCCTACGCGCGCGTTGTCACGCTGCTGCCGGAGGACGCCGAGCTCCAGCTCGCGGGTGGGCGCGCGCTCGCGGCCGTGGACGATCACGACAAGGCTGTCGTCGCGCTCGAGCGCGCGTCGAACCTGCTCGCCGAGCGCGCCGAGGTCCACGCCGCGCTCGGCGCGAGCCGGCTTTCGCTGCGGCGCTTCGAGCCGGCGTCGGCGTCGTTCGCGCGGGCGGTGAAGCTCGCTCCGGCCGAGGCGCGCCACCACGCCGCGCTCGGGCACGCGAAGATCGGGCTCGGGAATTTCCAGGGCGCGACCGAGGCGCTGGAGCAGGCGGTGCGCCTCGACGGCAGCGACACGGCGGCGCTGCTGCTGCTCGCGGACGCGTACAAACGCCTCGATCGCGCGCCCGACGCGACGGGCGCGATGCGACGGGCGATCGCGGTGCGACCGGACGACGCGGCGCTGCACTTCGAGCTCGCGACCCACCTGCGCGCGCAGGGGCAGCTACCGCAGGCGCTCGCATCGTTTCGCGACGCGGCGGCGCGGCGGCCCGGCTTCTTCGAGGCGCACCTCGGCGCCGCGATCGCCGCGACGGACCTCGAGCAGCTGAAGGACGCGATCAAGGAGTACGAGGCGGCGATCGCCTCGGACGCGGGGCGGGTCGAGGCCCACCGCGGGCTCGGCGTGATTCATCGGCGGCTCGGCGATCACGCCGCGGCCGCGGTCGCCCTCGTCGCGGCGACGCGCCTCGACGCGACCGACGGCGAAGGCTTCTTCTGGCTCGCGGAGAGCCGCTTCAAGCTCGGTCAGAGCGACGACGCGATGTCGGACGTGCGGCAAGCGCTCCGGCTGCGCCCCGACGACGCGTCCGCGCATCGCCTGCAAGGCGTGCTGCTCGCGCAGCAGAACCGGCACCCCGAGGCCATCGAGGAGCTGGAGGAGTCGCTGCGCCTCGCGCCGAAATCACCCGAAGCCCCCGAGACGCAGTTCATGCTCGGCCGGTGCCGGCAGACGGTGGGCAAGCTCGATCTCGCCGAGCAAGCCTACGCGCAGGCCGCGGCGCTGATGCCGAAAGAGGCGCGCTACCGCGAGGCGCTGGGGCGGCTGTACCTGGAGCTCGATCGCCACGAGGAGGCCGTCGAGGCGCTGGAGCGCGCCGATCACCTGAGCGCCGGCAGCGTCGAGACGCTGCGCGCGCTCGGCCTCGCGTACCTGCGCTTCGACTCACCGCGCGAGGCGCAGCGCTCGCTGGAGAAGGCGCTCTCGATCGGTCCGCCGCTCGCGCAGACGCACTTTCACCACGCGCGCGCGCTGATCGCGCTCAACCGCGGGATCGAGGCGCGGCGCGAGCTCACGGCGGCGCTCGGCCTCGATCCCGGCCTCGCCGAGGCCCATTTCGATCTCGGCGTGCTGCTGTCGAAGGCCGGCGAGCTCGAGCCCGCGGCGGAGCACCTCGAAGAGGCGACGCGGACGGCGCGGGACCCGGCCGACGCGTACGGCGAGCTCGCCCGGGTGCTGCGGGCGCGCGGCGAGATCCACGACGCGCTGCTGGCGTTCAAGCAGCGGCTGCGCGCGCGGCCGAACGACGCCGAGGCGCACTTCGGGCTGGCGGAGACGCTGGCGTTCGCGGGGCGCGACGCCGACGCGGTGACGTCGCAGCAGGCCGGCATGGCCTTCGATCCGAAGCGCACGGGGGCGTCGCGGCGGCTCGGCGAGATGCTCGCGCGGCTCGGCCGTCACGACGAGGCGCTGGAGCACCTCGAGGCCGCGACGAAAGAAGAGCCCGAGGATCCGGCGCTGTGGTCGCTCGTCGCGACCTGCCACGAGCGCGCGGAGAACCCGAAAAAGGCTGCGGCGGCGCTGCTGGAGGCCGTGACGCGGAGCCCGGAGGACGCCTCGCTGCAGCGGCGGCTCGGCCTCGCGCTGCGCGCGGTGGGGCAGGAGCCAGAGGCGATCACGCGGCTCACGCGCGCGCTCACGCTCGATCCGGGCATGGTGGATCTCGAGGTCCCGCTGGGCGAGATGCTCCGCGCGGCCGGGCGGCGCGCGCTGAAGGAAGGCGCGCACGCCGACGCCGCGCCGAAGCTCGAGAAGGCGCGGCTCTACCAGCGCGACGACGCCGAGCTGTGCGTCGAGCTCGCGACCGCGCTGCGCGCGCTCGGCAAGTACGTGGAGGCCGTGGCGGTGACGCGGCGGGCGAGCGAGCTCGCGCCCGATCGCGCCGACGTGTTCCACCTGCTCGGCGAGCTCTGCGAGCAGACCGGGGAGCACGAGGCGGCGCGCGCGGCGTACGATCGCGTCGTCCGCATGACGCCCGATCGGTTCTCGGCGCAGCTCGGGCTCGGGCTCGCGTGGATGCGGCTCGGCAAGACCGCCGAGGCGATCGAGCCGCTCGCGCGCGCGGTCCGCATCGACGCCGAGCACGTGGACGCGCTCGCCGCGCTCGGCCTGGCGCGGCAGACGGAGCAGCGCTTCGCCGAGGCGCGCGACA
This sequence comes from Byssovorax sp., assembly GCA_025362495.1. Taxonomy (GTDB): domain Bacteria; phylum Myxococcota_A; class Polyangia; order Polyangiales; family Polyangiaceae; genus JANYGI01. The sequence goes on from JANYGI010000029.1 coordinate 29,617, forward strand.
CGTTCTCGTGGCTCGCGAAGCTGCGCCCGCTCGACGTCGATCCGCTGCGCCGGCTCGCGGCGTGTCGGCTGGAGCTGGGCGAGGACGAAGGGGAGCTGGAAGCGTTGACGACGCTCGCGCGGCTCGTGCCCGACGATCTCGACGTGCTCGAAGCGATCGCGAAATCCGAGGGGCGGCTCGGGCGCTTCGACGACAGCGTCGCCAGCTACGAGCGGCTCCTCGGCGTCGAGCCGGAGCGCCTCGACGCGCGCCGCGCCGCCGCGCTGACCTACGCGAAGCTCGAGCTCCACGACGACACGGTGCGGAGCGCGAAGCCCGTGCTGCGGGCGCGTCCGGCCGATCAGGACGTGCTGCTCGCGGTGGCGCGCGCCCACGCGCGGAAGGGGCGCTCCGCCGAGGCCGCCGAGGCCGCGGGCGAGCTGGTGCGCCTCGCGCCGAGCCACGGCGAGGCGCTGTGGGAGCTCGCCGACGCCGAGATCGCGCTCGGTCGCGACGACGGCGCGCTGGTGACGCTGGAGCGAGCCTTCGCGCTGCCGGACGCGCCGCCGCGCGTGCGCGCGAGGCTCGACGAGCTGCTCCTGCGCCGCGCCGCGGAGCTGGAGGCGAAGGGGGAGCACGACGGGGCGCTCGCCTGTCACCAGCGCTCGCGCGAGCTCGCGCCGGACGATCCCGCGCGGGCGCTCGCGGCGGCGCGGTGCCAGCACGCGCTCGGCCGCGCTCCCGAGGCCCTCGAGACGCTGCGAAAGACGTTGAAAGCGCACCCGACGCACGGCGGCTCGTGGCTCTTGCTCGGGCGGCTGTACACCGAGGCGGGCTACGCGCGCGAGGCCATCGACGCCTATCGCAAGGCCGGCGCCGCCGAGCTTGGTCCGGTCGAGCGAATCCTCGCGCTGACCGGGCTCGGCTTCGCGTGCGTGGACGGCGATCTCGGCGACGAGGCGATCGACGCGCTCACCCGCGCCGCCGCGCTCGCGCCCGACGACGCGCGCGTGAAGGCCAAGCTCGCCGATCTCCACGAGGCCGCGGGGCACCGCGAGGAGGCGATCCGCGCGCTCGTCGATCTGCGGGCGATGCGCGGCCTCGGGCCGGAGGAGCAGCGGCGGCTCGGGCTGCTGTGCGCGGCGCTCGGCAGGCACGAGGACGCGACGACGGCGCTGACGGCCGCGCTCGCGAAGTGGCCGGGCGACGCGGCGCTCCTCGAGCCGCTCGCGACGGCGCTCGAAGCCCTCGGACGCGACGCCGATGCGACGCGGTTGCTGCTGCGTCTTCGCGATGCGTCGCCCGGTCATGCGAGCGTCTCGTCGCGCCTCGGCTTCGCGCACACGCGGCTGGGACAGCCCGCCGAGGCCGCGAAAGCCTTCGAAGTCGCCCGCGCGAAGGAGGCGCCGCGCGTCGACGTGCTCGTCGCCCTCGTCGCGGCGTACACGACGCTCGCCGACGAGCCCGCGCGGCGGAGCGCCCTCGAGGCGCTGGTGCAGCTCTCGCCGGGCGATCTCGACGCCCACCGCGCGCTCGGGCGGTCGTACGACGCTGCCGGGAGGCGGGACGACGCGCTCGCCACGCTCACGCGCGCCGACGGCCTCGCGAGGAGCGCCGATCCCGAGATCCGCAAGCGGATCGCGGCGCTGCATCTCGGGCGCGCCGAGCTCCCCGGCGCCTCGGTCACCGACGAGCTGGCGAAGGCGCGAAGGTTCGGATCGGTCGAGGCTGGCCTGCTCTTCGAGGTCGCGCGCGCGTACGCGGCGCGCAAGCTCGGGCACGAGGCCGCGTCGACGGCCCGCGAGGTGCTGGCGCTCGACGCGTCGAGCGTGAACGCGGCGCTGCTCCTCGGCGGCGTGCTCACGGAAGGCGGCGACGCGCGCGGCGCGGTCGAAGCGTACGAGCTGGCGCTCCGCAACCAGGTCGACGCGGTCGAGGCCCTCGTCGGGGCGGGCAACGCGTACTTCGCGCTCGGGCGGCCCGAGGAGGGCATCGCGATGCTTCGCCGCGCGGTGACGGCAGATCCGGCGCGCCTCGACGCGCACCGGACGATGGCGGAGACGCTGCGCGCGCACGGGCGCTCGGCCGAGGCGGCGCAGAGCTACCGCGAGGTGGTGCGGCTCTCGGACGGCAGCGCAGACGCGTGGCGCGCGCTCGGTGATCTGCTGCTCGGCCTCGGCGAGGATCGCGAGGCCGCGGCGGCGCTCGATCGATCGATCGCGCTCGAGGCCGGCGACGGGAGCGCGCTGCTCGCGCTGGCGACGGCGAACGAGCGGCTCGGCCGCTCGGACGATCACCTCGACGCGCTCGCCCGCGCTCAGAAAGCGCGGCCCGACGATCCCGAGGCCGCGGCGCGTTACGGCGTCGCGCTCGCGCAATCCGGGGACATCAACGCCGCGATCTCGCTGCTGGTGCGCGCGCGAAACCTCGATCCATCGCGCGCCGACGTCGCGCGTCGCCTGGTCGAGCTCCGCAGCGATCGCGCCGCGCGCTTCGAGGCGGAGGGCAACGCGCCCGGCGCCGAGGCCGACTTCGCGTCCGCGCTCGGTCTGTCGCCGGAGTCGGTCTCGCTCCGGCTCGGGCTCGCGCGCGCGTACCGCACGCAGGGCAAGCTTCACGAGGCGCTCTCGGTCGCCGAAGAGGCGACGAACCGCGCGCCCGAGGACGCGGCAGCGTGGCTCTTGCTCGGCGAGCTGCGCGCGCGCCTCGCCCACGAGGCCCCCGCAGCCGAGGCGTTCGCGCGGGCCGTCCGCTACGACGAGCGCTCATTCGAGGCCCGCGTCGGGCTCGCGGCGGCGCGCGTGCGTCTCGGCGATCCCGAGGCCGCCATCACCGAGCTCGCCCGCGCCGCAGAGCTGCGCCCCGACGCGGCCGACGTCCACGCCGAGCTCGCGCGGCTGCACGAGGCCGCCGGGCGCGCGCCCGAAGCGTTCGCCGCGTTTCGCCGCCTGGGCGCGCTGCGGCCGCTCACGAGCGACGAGTCGCGCCGGCTCGGGCTGCTCGCGCGCAAGCTCGACGACCATGCCACGTGCGCGGCCGAGCTCGCGGCGGCGCGTCCCGCTTTCGCCGACGACCGCGAGCTGTTGCTCGCCCTCGCGATCGCCGAGGTCCGCACCGGTCGCTCCGAGGCCGCGATCGATCCGCTGGAGCACCTCGTGCGGCTCTCGCCCGGCCACCCGATCGCCGGCGCGATGCTCGGCCTCGCGTACGCGCGGGCGAAGCGCTGGGCCGAGGCGAGCGAGGCCCTCGCGCGGGCGATCGCCGCGGATCCGCGCAACCCCGAGCTGCACGATCAGCACCTCGCGGCGCTCGAGCAGCTCGGTCGCACCGCCGAAAGGCTCGCGGCGCTCGAGCTCGCGGCGCGGACCTTTCCCGACGACGCGCGCCTCGCTCGGCTGCTCGGGCTCGCGCTCGCCGAGGCGGGCCGCGACGACGAGGCGATCCTGGCGCTCACCCGCGCGCGCGCCCTCGACGCGAGCGCGCCCGACGTCGCGCCGCGGCTCTCCGCGCTCCTCCTCGAGAGCGCGACGCGCGAAGCTTCAGCGGGCCGCGCCGAGCGCGCGATCGAGCGCGGCCGCGCCTCGCTCGCCGTCGCCACGGATCCCACGGCCTCCGCGATCTTCGTCGGCGATCTCCTCCGCGCGCGCCGCGAGCACGCCGAGGCCGCCGCCCTCTACGAGCGCGCCCTCGAAGCGCGGATCGACGCCGTCGACGCGATCTTCGGCGCGGCCTCGTGCTACGTCGCGCTGGCTCGCGGGGCCGAGGCCGTGTCTCCGCTCCGCCGCGCCGCGCACGTCGATCCGTCGCGCCTCGACGTGCACCGCCTCCTCGCGTCGACCCTCGCCGCGCTCGGCCAGAAGGAGGAAGCGCTCGCGGCGTTCGCCGAGGTCCTCCGCCTCGCGCCGGACGACGCTGACGCGCTGCTCGCGCGAGGTCGCCTCGCCGCGTCGCTCGGGCGCCACGAGGACGCGCGCGCCGCGCTGGAGAAGGCGCTCGCGCTTCGCCCGGGAGACGCCGACGTCCTGTTCGAGCTGTCACGCGTCCGCGCCAAGCTCGGCCTCGGCGCGGAGAGCGTCGCGGCGGCGGAGCAGCTCGTGCGCGCGGCGCCGTCGGACGCCTCGGCGCACCAGCAGCTCGGCGCCGCGTACATCACGGCGATGGATCCCGAGAGCGCGATCGGCGCGTTCGAGCGCGCGCTGACGCTGAACGCGTCGCTCTCCGGCGTGGCCGAGCCCCTGGGCCGGCTGCGCTTCGATCGAGGCAAGCGCACGGCGGACGCCGGCGATCTCGCGCTCGCCGTGCGGGACCTCGAGCGCGCGGCGCAGCTCCTCGCGAGCGATCCCGAGCCGAGCCTCTCGCTCGCTCGCGCGCTCGCGAAGCTCGGGCGCCCCAAGGACGCGATCGACGCCGTGAAGGCCGCCCTGGCGCGCCGCGAGGATCACGTGGCCGCGTGGGTTTTCCTCGGAGAGACCCAGGCGGAGCTCGGCCTGCCCGAGCCCGCAGCCGCCGCGTTCGGGAGTGCGATCCGCTTCGATCGCAGCGTGTTCGCCGCGCAGCTCGGGCTCGGCCTCGCGAGCATGAAGCTCACCCGGCCGCGCGAGGCCGAGGAGGCGCTCCACCACGCGGCCGCGCTCGCGGCGAACGATCCGCCCTCCAGCAGCCGCGTCCACGCAGCGCGCGCCGAGCTCCTCGCGTCGCTCGGGCGCACGGCCGAGGCCATCGCGGCCTTGCAGCTCGTCGCCGGCGCGCGCGCGCTCGCGCCGAAAGAGCAGCGCGCGCTCGGCCAGCTCTACGCAGCCACGGGCGACGCCGCGCGGGCGGTCACCGCGCTCGAACAAGCGGCCGCCGGGGGCGCGACCGATCTCGACGTGCTCCTCGATCTGGCGTCGGCGTACCACGCGGCGGGGCGCGTCGCCGACGCCGCCGCGATGCTCGAGCGCGTCACCGCCGTCGAGCCCGGCCACGTCGCCGCGAACACGCGCCTCGGCGCCTGCTACGCGGCCCTCGGGCGCCACGACGACGCCGTCCGCGCGCTGACGATCGTGCGCCGCGCCGAGCCGGCGTCGAAGGCGACACTCGAGCAGCTCGCGAGCAGCCTCGGTCAGCTCGGGCGCAAGCTCGAGGCCGTGGATGCGCTGTCGTCGCGCTCGGCGCTCGCGCCGAACGACGCGACCTGGCTCATGCGCCTCGGCGATGGGCTCGCGGACGTGTCTCGCTTCGACGAGGCCGCGTCCGCGTACGAGCGCGCCCGGGCCCAGCCCGACGCGCCCTCCGGCGTGGGCGAGCGGCTCGGCTCAGCGTATTTCGCCGCGGGCGAGCGCGCCGCGCGCGACGCGCACGCCGACGTCGCAGTCGATCGCTTCCAGCGCTCGATCGCGGCCGATCCGCGCAGCGAGCAGCCGCGCCTCGCGCTGGCCCGAGCCCTCGTCGAGCTCAAGCGATCCGACGAGGCCATGGCCGCCGCGCACGGCGCCCTCGTCGCCGCGCCGACGTCGCTCGAGGCGGCGCTCTTGCTCGGCGATCTCTACGCGAAGAACGGCAAGCACGCCGAGGCCGCGCAGGTCTACGAGTACGCCGCCCGGTCGAACCCGGACGCCTTCGATCTCGCGTTCGAGCTCGGCAAGACGCAGGTCATCCTCGGCCGCGCCGCCGAAGCGACGACGGCCCTGCGCCGGGCCATCGAGATCGATCCGAAGCACCTCCTCGCGAAGCGAATCCTCGCGCGCGCGCTGGAGACCGCCGGCCAGGCGGAAGACGCGATCCCGGTCTGGAAGGCGGTGCACGCGGCCGAGCCCGACGACGCCATCGCCAGCCAGCGGCTCGGCCTCCTGCTCGCGAAGCAGGGCAACCACGACGAGGCGGTCGCGGCGCTCTCGAGCGCGCGACGCATCCTGCCCGACGACCTCGAGCTCGCGCTCGCGCTCGCGGCGAGCCACGAGGCGCTCGGGCGCTTCGACGAGGCCGCGCCGGTGCTCGCCTCCGCCGCGCGCGATCGGCCGCGGGACGCCGCGCTCCAGGAGCGCTTGTCGGCCGCGCAGCAGGCCGCCGGCCACCCCGAGGAAGCGGCCGCGGCCTACCAGCGGGTCATCGACGCGGGCCGCCGCGACGTGCCGGCGTTCGTACACCTCGGCAAGCTCCACGAGCAGGCGAAGGATCCCGAGCGCGCCCTCCGCGCATTCCAGGAGGCCTATCGCCTCGATCAGAAGAGCGTCCCGACGATTCGCCTCATCGCCGGCGCGCTCCAGGCGCTGGGTCGCGCCGCCGAGTCGATTCAGTGGCTCCAGGGCGCCTGCGGCGTCGATCCCCGCGACGCCGAGGCCCACTACGCGCTCGCCGTTCTCTATCTGAGCCTCGGCCGCCGCGCCGAGGTCAACGCCGAGTACGCGCTGCTCTGCAAGCTCGATGGCCCGCTGGCGACCAAGCTCTATTACCTGCTGGGAGGCCGCTGACCCGCGCCTCTCGTTCGCTCCGGCCAGAGCCTCAATCGAGGTGAGTCAGCCGCACGCCGTCGCGCCAGATGGTGATCGGCCCATCGTCCGAGACCTTGATCGCGATGCCGGAGAAGCTCGCGCGCCACGCCGCCGAGGTCCGGGCGCCGTCGGCGCTCTGCGCCCGGCCGAAGCCATGCTCGCGCAGCACCTCGTCGGGGGCGGGTTTGACCATGCAGGCGATGTCGACGACCCGCCCGCGCATGTCGGCTGTCGAAGGGCGACATGTCGGCGATGGCGCGCGCGAAGCGGGTGTCGGTGAGGGCGTGCCAGGCGTCGTCGGCGTCGACGGTCGGGCAGCGCGCGAGATCTTCGTTGAAGAGGTGCGCGAAGCGACGCACGAAGGTGAGATCGGATCGAGTGTCGCTCGCGCCGGGCGCCGCGAGCGGCACCGCGCAAGCCGCGTAGGGCTGCCTCCCGCCCTCGGGGTAGAGGAACACGACGACCGAGTGGTGCTGCGCGTCCCACACCGCGCGCGGCATCCCGCCGCTCGCCTTGCGGTGCCGGCGCAGGAGCTGCTGCACGAGCTCGGGCGAGAGGATCTTGGCCTCGTCGACGGGGAAGATGTCGCCGAGCGATCTCCGCAGCAGCTCGACCTCGGAGTCGGGAGTGACGGATGAGCTCACAGGTGTCCTGGAGGAGTATCAGGCTCGATCGCGCCAAGCGAGGATAGCCGCCATCGCAGGTGCGCCCGGTGATCGCCAGCGCACTCCGTGTGCCAATTGCGCGCCTTCATCGCGGTCGCGCGCGGCGCGGCGCGGCCGTGGGAGCCCGGGATGCTCGCTCGTTGTCAGCGCGGAAGATGAGTGAGCACGAACACTGTTATTTTGTACCTCTCGTTCATTCCATCATCCGAGCGCATCGCGAGCCAGATCCGCCGACGATCCGCTACGCTCGCCTCGATGGGTCAGCGCAGCACCACGGAGACGGTCGTCACCGTTCTCCAGGCATTCTTGCAGCAGCGGAGCTGGAAGCAGGCCGATCTCGCGCGCCACGCGGACGTCACCGTCGCGGCCTTGCGCAAGCACCTCAACGAGCTCACGGCCAGCGGGTTCCCTCTCGAACGCGAGGTCGAGCATCCTCACGTGTGGTGGAGCGTCCCGAAGGGGTGGTTCCCGGGCGCGGTGCTGTTCGACTCCGAGAGCGTCCCGGAGCTGCTGCGGCAGCTGAGCCGCTTGCCCCGCAGCGCCGCGCGTGATCGCTTGATTCGCCGCATCATCGAGGCCGCGCCGCGCCGGCCCACGATCGCCCCCGACGGGCCCACCGTGCTGACGCGGCAGCCGACCGAGAGCGAGGAGACCTATCTCCCGCTCGCCGAAGACGCGGCGAACCGGCGGATCTGCCTCGCGTTCAAGTACTTCACGATGAGCCGCGGCGCCGTCGAGTGGCGAGACGCGTCGGTGCAACGCGTGGTGATCGGGCCCCCGGCGCGGTTCGTCGCCGTGTGCCATCGCGACGGCGCGCTCAAGTGGTTTCGCCTCGACAACGTGCTCGGCGCGCGCCTCGACGACTCCGTACCTCACCGCGCGGCCGATCCCGCCCGGGTCGAGGCGATGCTGAAAGAGAGCGTGGACGGCTTTCATCAGGGCGACACGCTCACGTGCTCGTTCTTCGTCCGGGCCCCCGAGTCGCGCTGGGTCGAGCGGAACCTGCCTGGCTCGATGACGGCCGACGTGGTCCCGGGCGGCCTACGCTTCACGACCACCACGGCGGGAGTGCTGCGACTCGCGCGCCACGTCGTCGGACTCGGCGCCGCGGCCCGCGCCGAGACACCGGAGCTCGCGCTCCTCGTCGCGGAGCTCGCGCGCGGAGCGCTGCAGTCGGCGAGCTCGGGCCTCGACGGGGCTACGCCGTCCCCCGCCGTCGACCCTTAGTACAGCGACCCTCGGTGTGCGGCGCTGCCCTTCTGCGCTCGCGATGTGACCAATCCAACAGCCATCCTGCCTCGACATCTCCAAACATGACTCAAGCACGACAGGGAACGTTGCGCCTGGATCCCGGCGAGAGCCGCCTCATCGAGCACGTCGCCCGCGAGCTCTCGCTCTTGCCGTCAGGCGCGCAGCCAGCGGCCCTGTTCGACGCGATCCGGCCGTGCGTGCCGCTCGCCGCGGGGCTCTTCTCCATCATCCGCCCGCGCGCGCCCGACGCCTTCGTCAGCCACGCCGTCGCGCTCCCGCAAGACGTGTTCGAGAGCTGGATGGCCACCTCGCCCGAGCAGCTCGCGCGCACCCTGGCGCCGGTGATCTCGTCGGGTCCAGGCGACCTGTGGCGCGACTCGGAGACGCTCACCGGCGCGCAGCGCGAGCAGCTCGACGTCCTGCGCAAGCTCGATGACGCCGGCCTCGGCGAGGGGGCCGGCTACAAGGTCCTGGAGCGCGCGCTCCCCGGGCAAGGAGTCGAGCACTTCATGATGGCCTTGCTCATGGAACGCGGCGACGCGGTGCCGCTGCGATCTCGAGCGTTGCTCGCCGCGCTGAACCCGGCCCTCCACGCCGCGGCGCTCCGGATCGGCCTGCCGCTCGTGGCCCGCGTGCCCATGCTCGCGCAGATCGTGGACGAGCAGTCGCTCGGCTACGTCTGCCTCACGACCACGGGATCGGTGCTGGAGGCCAACCGGCGCGCGCACGCTCTCGTGGTGCGTTACCGCGACGCCGCGGGCATCACCGGGCGCGCCCGTGTCCTCGGCGACTTCGTCGCGCGCGCCCTGGAGACAGCGAGGGGGCAGCACGACTGGCTCCTCCCCGCGACCAACCCGAGCTCGATCCTCGTGGTGAATGCGCACCGGCTCGCGAAGGAGACTCACTCTCTCCCGGACGACGTGATCCTCCTCCAGCTGAAGGAGATCCTTCTACCGGCGGCCCCTTCGGGCCCGCCGTCCCCGCTTCTCCTGCTCACCGAGCGCCAGCAAGAGATTGCCCTCCTCCTCGCGCGTACCGGCAGCTCGTACAAGCAGATCGCCGCGCAGCTCGGCATCAGCGAGTCCACCTTGCGCAAGCACGGGGAGAACATCTACCGCGCGCTCGGCATCCACTCCCGCGCCGAGCTTTCTGCGCTCCTCCGGTGAGCCGGTCTGAACAGCCATTCAGTCGACTCCAATGCATCGAGTCGCTGTGGTTTGTCCGATGATCCTCCTCGCCACCGCGCGGCGCTGACTGCGCGCTCGGTCAGGCAGTGAGGGATCGCGCCCGATCGACAAGGCTGAACGATCACTCAGCCAGTCCTAACCAGGCGTCGAGTTCGAACGAGGGGGCGAGCGACGCTCCGTCTCATGTGCAAACCCTCATTCGATGCCGGATCTGCCGAGCCGCGGGCCGAAGGGCCTCTTGCTCCTCACTCCCTCTTCATCCTCCCCGAGCTGGACGAGCCTCGAAGTCACGAGCTCAGCGTGCTCATCCTCGCCGACGGTAACCGCCGCTCCTCGTCCGGGGGCGGCTACGCCGGAGGCGCGCGCCGGATCGTCTCCACGGCAGAGCACCTCGCCCGGCGCCGCGACGTCGGCACCATGGTCGCTTGCATTCTCTCCCGGGACAACGTGGCCAAGCGCGGACAGGGCTTCTTCTTCGAGCTCTACCGCGAGTTCATCCAGCTCGGCGTGGAGATCGCCACGCGGGGGGCGCTCGTCGACGCCGGCGTGCACCTCGGGATCCGGGGAGATCTCGAGTCCTTGCGCCGGCGCGGCGGCCACGCCGTGCTCCTCGCGGACGCGATCGAGGCCGTGGCAGCGATGACGGACACCGTGGCCGAGCCCGCGCTGCGGCTGGTCCTCGGCGTCGGGTACGGGGCGGAAACCGCGCGCGAGCTCGACGTCGACATCATCCTTCGGACTGGCATGGAGGAGGCCGGCGTCCTGCGGTTGAGCGGGCTGCAGACGAGCGGGCGTATCGTCAACGCCGCGACTGCCACGCTCTGGCCCGACGTCGAGCCGCGCGAGGTGGACGAGCTGATAGCGCTCTGTCCGCCGCGCCGTTCGCCGCGGTTTCGCGCTGGACATGGCCTCTCCGCGATCGTCGATCTCGTCGTCGCCCTGGCGAAGTCCGACCTCGATCCGCCGGTGCGAATCACCATCCCCGCCTCGGCGCCGAGCGCGGAGATCGCGGCGGCCATGGCGCGCCTTCACGCCGGTGCCCTGCGCGGCTGCGGGCGGATCGCCGTCGAGTACGAGGGCGCCACGTACGGGGCAGCCGCGGGGGCGCCTCGGCACCTGCTCCGCGTCGTGGGTGGTTTGAAGGCGGGGCGGTCCTCGCTCGAAGGAGAGCTGCTCTCGGTGCTGGCCCCGGGGCAGCGGCCGCCGTCGTTCACCGTGCCGGACTGGCTTGCTCTGGATCAAGCCAACGTGCACGCGTGCGGCGCCGCCGCCGAGGACCTGGTCGCCGGCGTCCGCGCCGCTCAGCGCTTCTCCGCGGCGCATCCGGCGCTCCTCGGCAGCGATCGCGCCCCCGGGGCCGTCCCCGTAGCGCCTGCGCCCGTGGTCGTTCCGCGACGCGTCGCCACGACGGAGCGAGACGAGCTCGGGGATCGCTTCGCCGAGAGAATGCTCGCCTGGGCCGGAGCTGCGGGCCTCGTGCTCCCCGGCGACGCGTGGATGACCGCCGCCCGGAACTACGCGCTCACGGCCTTCTTCATCCACGTTCGCGTCCCGACCGAGTGGGATCCCGCCGGCGCCCGCTGGGAAGAGCGCGCCGAGCTCGCCGCGCGCTACATGCTGCTCGTGGCCGCGGGGGACGAGGGGATCTTCGATCGGAGCATCGCCGACGAGACGCCGCCTTTGCGATGCGCCCGGCTCGAGCAGTCCTCACGGTTCCTCCGCGACGCGCTCGCGCCAGCGGGATCGGGATCGGGATCTAGCGCACAGCCCCCGAACATCGAGGGGAGCGCGCTCCTCGCCGCTCTCGCCGCGCAGTGGCGGGCCCTCGACGATCAGGTCCGCGCCGCCTGCCTGCCCGCGGCGGCGGCGGCCTTTCGCGCGGGCCTCGACGATCTCTACCGCGCCAGCGTCGCCGAGCACCGCGCCGGGATCGGAGCCAGTCCGTTCTCCACGCCTCCCGGGGCTCCTGTCGACAGAGAGGCACTCTCCGCCGCGATGGAAGAGCGCTTTGCCGGGGCGCCGGCCTGCGTCGCAGCGCGAGCCCGCGAGCTCGCCCGAGACCCCGCGGAGCTCCACGGTGCGGCCGGGCGCGACGAGCTCCGCGCGCTCGTGTACCTCGCCGAGGTCTCCGGCGCGATCGGGGCAGGGTTGCTGTTCCGCGCCGCCGCTCTCTCGGCGCCTGCCGCGAGCGTCACCCGCTCGGGCCTCGCCGCGCTCGACGCCGCAGCGACGCTCCTCGACTACCACGTGCGCCTCTCCAACGACGTCTCGGGCTTCCTCGACTCGCCCGGCGGCGATCGCGACGACAAAGAGAACGCGTGCACGATCCTGGTGCCTCGATCGGCGTCGGGAGCGGCGCGCGCCGCGGCGATGGTCGCGGCGCTCGCCACGTGCAGGCGGCTAGCCGCCTGGCTCGGCGTCGAGATCGGCGGTCACCTCGCGCGGCTCGCGGCGGTGTGGCCCTGGATGGCCGTCGTCTTCCAGCGCGGGGTGTTCGTCGGGCGCCGCGTCTACGAGGTCGGCCACTACACCACCGCGTCCCGCGCGCAGCTCCGCGCGATCTTCGCCGAGGCCGACGCGGCGCTCGGATCCGCGGCCCGACGCGCGCCCCGGCTGTCGCCGTCACGTGTCGACGAGATTGTCAATACGTGAATCATCGCATGGCAAGATCTCCACTGCTTCGCTAGCGTCGGCGTCCCGTCATGAATCATCGAGTCGAGCTGGTCAGCCTCACGATCCAGGACGTGGCGGCCCTCGACGGGCCGATCGAGCTCGGGCCATTCTCCCGCGGCGTCAACGTGATCCGCGGGCGCCGCGAGGGCGCGAGCGCCTCGGTCGTCCTGGCGCTGCGCGCGGTGGTGTTCGAGCGTCACGACGCCCATCACGACGGGATCAAGGCCTTGCGCGCGAAGGCGACGCGCGGCGCCCCCGAGATCGGCGTCGAGCTGTCCATCGACGGAGAGCGGGTGAGCGTCCGCAAGCGCTTCCTCGACCGGCCCTTCGCCGAGGTGCGCCTCCGCGACGAAGCGGGCGTCGTCACCGGCGGCGCCGCCGAGGATCTGCTGCTCGATCGCCTCCGCGGCGATGCCTCGCGCGAGGCCGGGCGCGCGCAGAACGATGCCGGGAGCTCGAGCGCGGCCGGATCGGCGCTCGATCCGACGGCGCAGCACGCGGCGGTGATCGGGCAGCTCGCCGCGATGGAGGCGCAGCTCCCCGGGCTCGACGCCGTGCGACGCGCCGCGGTCACCGCGGAGGCCCTGGCCCACGCGCGCGAGATCCTGGCCGACGCGACCGAGCTCGACCTGGCGAACGCCGAGGCGGAGCTGGCGGCCGCGCACCGCGCGATCGCGGAGAGCTGCGCATCGAGCCCGGCGCCGCGCGGGGGGCCGCTCTGGGCGCGTCACGCGTCGGCGAAGGCCGCGCTCGTTCCCGCGCACCGACGCGCACGCGACGCCGCGACGGCGCTCGACGGGGCGCCTCTGCGGGAGCTTCAGGGCGAGACGCTGCGCGCGGGCGGCGCCATCGCCGCTTGCATGCGGCGCGCTGCCGAGCTCCGCGCGCGCGCGCAGGTGCTCGCGGCCTGGAGCGTCGACGGTCGCGGCTCGTTGCCGCTCGTCTTCGAAGATCCGACGCCGTGGCCGGAGCACGCCCGGTGGCGATCGATCGTGCAAGCCCTGCGTGAAGCGTCGAGCGAGCGCCAGATCCTCGTGCTCACCGCTCACCCTTCACGCTTCAACCGCCTCCAGGTCGACTGCGCGGTGGACCTCGATCAAGCCCGCGACGAGGGACCGCGCGCGTCCCGGCTCGACACGCTCGCGGGCTGAACCAGCTCCGTCGGCGTCGCCGCGCGGGACCGGCCCGCAACGATTGGTTGTCCGGGCAGGGCTGCCCGAGTACAAGGCGAGCGAAACCGCCCATGTCCACCTTCACGAACGTCATCACCGCCGGCTACCGCAAGAACCGCGATCGCCTCACGCCCCGCTTCCCCGAAGCGCGCAATTTCCTCCTCGCGCTCGAGCAGCTGCACGACGAGACGGCCGGTCGATTTCACCTCGGCACCGACCAGAACATGCACCTCTATCTGGAGGATCGCTTCCTGGTCTACATCCGCCTCGAGAAGCTCTCGTCGGCTCGCCCTTCGCTCGTCTTCTCGCCGAAGGCGCACAACGACACCATCAAGGACGACACGCGACGGACGCCCGAGCTCCTCTGCTCCACGCCGATCCGCGATCTCGTCGAGAAGCACCGCGGCGGCAGCGGCGGCTGGGCCAAGCGCGAGCGCGAGAAGGGCGTCGAGCTCTTCCGCATCGAGGCCGGCGCGACCGAGGCGTTCTTCGCCGATCTGCTCCAGGTGATCCGCGCGCTGACGTGAACGAAAGCTGCCCCTGGCCGGCCCGCCGCGTCGCGCGCGGGCCGGCCAGGGGAGCGCGCTCCTACCGCGTGACGGCGTCCTTGCCGATGACCATCCAGTCGTCGTGCCCGTGACCGCGCTCGATGAAGCGGTCCATGGTCGCCGCGATGGCGGGGAGCATCGGCAGCGGTACGTCGTGCCGGACGCCTTCTTCGAGCATCAAGCGCGCGTCCTTGCGCGCCATCGAGAGCTCCCACGACGGGGTCGCGAAGTCGCCGCCGACCATGCGCTTCGAGCGCACGCCCACCGCCGCCGCGGGGTTGAAGATGTCGAAGATCGTGGCCGCGTCCTCGGGCTTCACGTCCAGCGCCTTGGCGAGCGTGAGCACCTCGGCGATGCCCGCGGTCATGAACATCAGGAAGAGGTTACCGAAGAGCTTGAACGACGCGGCGCGCTCGGCGCCGGGCCCGAGATCGACGAGCTTGCCGGTCATCTTCTCGAGCTCCGGACGCAGCCGCGCGACCCGCGCAGGATCGCCCGACGCGAGCATGATCCCCGTCGATTCCAGGGCATTTTGCGGGCCCATGAACACCGGCGCGTGCTGGAACTCGACGCCGCGCGAGGCCCAGAGCTCGGCGCGCGCCCGGGTCCCGGTGGGCGAGGTCGTCGTGTGGTCGACGATGACGACGCCCGGCGCGAAGCCGGGCCGCGCCTGCTCCAGCACCTCGTCGACGGCGGCGTCGTCGGAGAGCGTGAGGTGGAGGCGCTCGGCGCCCTTCACCGCAGCGGCGGGATCGGCGAACGCCTTCGCGCCGTCGCTCACGAGCGCGGTCGCCCGCGAGGCCGTGCGGTTCCACACCTGCACCTCGGCGCCGCGACGGAGAGACGCGCGAACGAAATTCGAGCCGAGCAACCCCATCCCAAAGAACGCGATCATGGATGACCTCCTTTTCGGTGAGGTTCGCCATAGCACGACGTCAATCGCTGCTGCCGCGCTGCCCGCCGCGCCCCGCGCCATCAGGCCTGCGAATTTCTGCCGACGGCCGGAGCGGAGCGCAGCGATGGTGTCACCGCACCACGAGTCGCCGACGCCGCAATCGCCAGCCCGCGACGACCAGCGGAGAGAGCAGGATCAGCGAGCCCCACGGTGATCCGCGCTGCGGATCGAACGCGCACGAGCTCCCGCCGCCGGGGTCTTTGCCGGCGCCGGCGCCGCCGCTCCCGCCCGCGCCCGCGCCGCCTGCGCCCGCGCTCGGATCGCCGGGAACGCACTCCGCCTCTTTGCAGACGGCGCCCGGCCCGCAGAGATCCGCGCCCTCATCGACGTCGCCGTCGCAGTCATCGTCGAGCCCGTTGCAGACCTCGGGCATCGGATCGCCGGGGGTGCACGACACGGGCGCCGCGCAGGTGTCCGCGAGGCGCGCGCACATGCCGATCCCGCACACGTCACGCACGTTCTCGTCGATTCGCTCATCACAGTTGTCGTCGATGTAATTGCAGGTCTCGGTCGCGCCCGGGTGGACGTCGGGATTGGTGTCGTCGCAATCGTCCCTCGTCGGCGCGTAGCCGGGAGGAGGGCACTTGGCCATGATGCTCGCGCCGTTGATCGCGCCGTATCCATCGCCGTCGGCGTCGACGTACTGGGGGCCTACCTCGAGGTTCTCGTCGACGGCGCCGTTGCAGTCGTTGTCGAGGCCGTCGCACAGCTCGGGCGCGCCGGGGTGGACATTGCCGTTGTTGTCATCGCAGTCGCCGCTCTTCGTCGTGTAGTAGAGAGGCTGCACGCAGTCGGTGATCTGATCGGGCGTGTAGCCATAGCCATCTTCGTCGTGGTCGGCGTAATAGGTCGTTCCCTGGCATCCATAGACGAACGACAGCACCCCGGCCCCTCCGCCGTCGCCGCTCGTCTGGCCGTTGCCGTTGGCCGAGAGCCCCCAGATGTTGAACACGACCCCGCCCGGCGTCGCCGGAGCGACCCAGTTGAGCAGGAAGTGAACTGCACCGTTGGTGGCCTGCTTGGCGCTGCTGTGGACGAGCTGCGAGTCGCTGATCAGGTGCGTGCTCTGGCCGCTGACGTTGACGAGCGTGCCTCGACCGTCGGTGAGGACGTAGACCCCGCCGACGTTGCCGTTGATGGCCGCGATGGCGACGTCGATGCTCACCGTCGAGCCGGGCGTCGGGTTCGGCGGCGAGAACTGCGCGGTGATCGCGGGCTTGCCGCCTCCGTTGTGGCAGCCCGTGCAGCCCTTGACGGCGAGCCCGTTCGAGTGCGCGCGCGCCGGCGACGCGGCGAGCGCGACCATCAGCCCGGCGCTCGCGGCGACGAGGAACGAGAGGCGCGGTGATTTTCGCATGGGCTTCGAGGGACAGCCCAGCAGGTGCTCCGTGGAGTTGCAACCACGATCGCCGCGCGCGCCCCTCGCCGTCAGTCCTTCGCGCGAGCGCGCGCCCGCTGCCGCGCCGACGCCGCCGCCTGCGGGTGCCGCGCCTCGTCGACGACGCGCGCGAGCGCCGCGGCCCAGAACGCGGCCACCGATCTGTCTTCGCAGCAGAGCGCGTCGATCGCGCCGTGGTCCGTATCGACGACGATCGCCTGCTCGGCGCCGCGCTCGGCGACGGACGCGCTGCGCACTTCGCCGAGCGCGATCGCCGCGCCGAGCCGCCCCTCGGGGCGCACATCGACGGCGCCGCTGCGGCTCACCCAGGGCAGCACGATCAGCCGATCGCGCCCCACGGCGACGAGCGCCGTCGACCGCGCCTGATAGGCCGCAGAGAAGCGCGCCACGCCGAGGAACGCCACCCCGGCCAGCGTGAACAGCGCCGCCGCAGCGCCGAACGCCACCATCTCGCCGGTGCTCCGCGCCGCCGCGGTGACGGCGACGGCGAGCTTGATCCAGAAGCCCACGCCGATCAGCAGCAGCGCCGCGCCGACGACGGTGTTGCGCCCCGCGGTGGCCCGCGGTCCCTCGCCCGCGAGATCGCGCAGCACCACCCGCTCGCCCTCCACGCGCAGGGCGAAGCGCGCGAGATCCGTCGCGGCGATCGGGCCGAGCGGCTCCGGGATCGCGTCGTCCCGGGCGGCGTCCTCGGGGCTCGTCGCGCCCTCTAACGGGGCGTCGATGTACTGCGCGAGGCGCGCGGCGAAGGCCTGCACGGCGGCCCCGCGCGCGGGGGCGATGCAGTGCTGCTCGGCGACGAGGAGCCGCGCGCCGTCGTCGCACCCGAGCCACGCGGCGACGTGAACGCGCTCGGCGGCGCACGAGGGCGCGTCGCAGCAGGGCGCCACGGTGGCCTCGATCGCGATCCGCGCGACTCGCCGCGGCGTCGTCTCGCCGCCGGCGAGGGGCGCCTCGACGACCTCGCGCGCGCCGCGGGTGAAGCGGACCCACACCGGCAGCGCGGGATCGGGGCCGAAGCCCGCCGCGCCGCTCGCGAGAGCGGGGGCCGCGCGCAGCACGATCGCCTCGTTTTCCAGGGCGCGCGCGGCGCCGCCGGGATCGGCGACGGCGTCGGCGAGGGAGCCTTGGGCGCCCGGTCCGAGGGACGCGAGCACCGCGGAGACGTCGTCGCGGAAGGGCATGCGCGCGCCTTTTGCCGCGTCAGCGCGGCGATGTAAAGCGAGCATCGCCCGCTCTCCCGCGTGCGCCGACGCGCCGACGCGCGCATTCCGTTCGCCCCCGCCGGGTCGCGACGCTACGCTCGCCGGGTCGGAGGCTTATCATGACGCGATCGTTCTTCATCCCCGTCGGCGCAGCGGCTGCGCTGGCTCTCACCGTCACCATCTCCGGCTGCGGCGGCCTCGGCGGCGGCGACAGCCTCTTCGACTCGGGCAGCTCCGGCGCCGGCGGCGCGCCCTCGTCCACGTCGTCCACCACCGGCTCCCCCGCCGCGACGACGTCAACGACCGGCGCCACGAGCGCCACCTCGTCGTCGGCGGCGACCTCCAGCGCGAGCGCCACGAGCAGCGCCACCGCGTCGAGCGCGGGGAGCACCGGCACCGGCGTCGTCGACCCGACGCTCGCGTGCGGCGACACCACCTGCCCGCTCGGCCAGCTCAACGCCTGCTGCTGGTCGAAGTTCGCCATGCCGATGGCCAGCGGCGCGTGCGTGAACGGCCCCGTCGACTCCGACGGCTGCAAGACCTTCATCGCCAGCGACGGCCTCCAGTCCCGGCTCGAGTGCCAGAGCAGCGCGCAGTGCGATCAGGGCAAATGCTGCGGCCACCGCACGTTCTTCAACGGGCAGAACTTCTTCTACGATCTGGTGAGCTGCCTCGACACCTGCGACGCGTCGGACGTCACGCTCTGCGATCCGGCGAACGCCGCCGACAAGTGCCCGATGGTCCAGACCCAGGGCGGGCCGGTCCAGGGCGTGTGCAAGCAGAGCGGCTCGCTGCCTCCGGGGTATTTCGTCTGCAGCGCGCCCGGCTGACGCCATCGTCGGCCGGCGCGTCGTGGTAGCGTCCCATCCCATGCGCCGGCGCTCTCCGGGCGCGCTCCTCGTCGCCGCGACCATGGCCTGGTCGTCCACGGCGCGCGCGGTCAGCCCGCCCACGGTCTACGACAACTACCAGATGGTCCCCATCGGCAGCCGCGCCGCGGGCATGGGCGGCGCGTACACGGCGCTCGCGTGCGACGAGGGCGCGCTCCACTACAACCCCGCTTCGCTCTCGTGCTCGGACTCGTCGCACCTCGAGCTCAGCGCCAACGCCTACGTGCTCCAGGGCATGCTCGTCCACGGCGCGCTCGGCGTCGGGCAGGATCTGACCGCGGTGACGTACCACTCGATCCCCTCGATCGTGGGCGCCGTCCGCGTGCTCTCCGAGGGCTCGACGCGCACCGACGTCGCCACCTACCCGAAGCGCTTCACCTTCGGCTTCACGGTCTCGATCCCGGCGACGCTCGCTCTCAAGGTCGATCCCGCGCGCCCCGACCAGCGCGACCACGTGGCCTTCGCGATCCGCGACGATCTCACCGCCGGCGATCTCGGCTTCGGCTACCAGATCAACCGCGAAATCAGCGTCGGCGTCGCGCTCGGCGCCGTGCTGCGATCGACCGAGCAGCACGCCTCGTGGCTGCTCGTGCGCGGCAGCTCCACCCCGTGCGTGGCCGGCTCGTGCAACGACTACCTCGCCTACGACGACGATCGCGAGAGCTACGCCCTCGGCGCCCGCGCGAAATTCGGCGTCCTGGCGCGGCCGGTGCGCCATTTCTCGTTCGGACTCACCCTGACGACGCCGACGATCAACATCTACGGTCGCGCCAAGGAGAGCTCGAACCTCGCCCGCGCCGACGCTGCCGGGTTCGCCGCGGTGCCGATCCGCGCGACGGCCTCGAGCGAGGTCGGCCTCCCGCTCCGCGTCGCGTTCGGCACGGCGTACGTGCGGCGCCGCTACACGTTCTCGGCCGATCTCTCGGTCAATTTCCCGCAGCACGCGCGGGTGATCTACGACGCGACGGCGCAGGCGATAAGCGGCCTCGGCCAGGCGCCGATCCTCCCCGACGTCGTGATCGAGCGCACCTTCCAGCCCAACGTCAACCTCGGCGCGGCCGTCCCGTTCGGCCCGGAGCGCGAGCTCGACATCGGCCTCTTCACCGATTTCTCCAGCGTCTCCCCCGCCGACAGCGCCCGCACGGGGACCGACCGCGTCCACATGTTCGGAGGATCGATGGCGCTCGGCCTCCTCGGCAAGGAGTCGCGAGCGTGGTTTGGCTTCAGCGGCGAGATCGGCTCGACGACGACGCGCGTGCCCGGCCGCGGCTTCAGCTACGAGGTCGTATCCACGCTCCCCAGGGGTACGCTGCCCGACGACGGCGAGGCCACGCTGGTGCGCTGGACGCTCTCCGGCGTGCTCGGATCGAACTACGCGTTCCTCGAATGAAAGCAGGCTCTCGTGCTCAATCCCTTCAACCGATCTCCTGGGCTGCGCGACGGGATACCGATTCTCCCCGGGGCGTTCCCGCTGATTGGCCACATCCCCACGGTGTACCGGAAGCTCCCCGAGACGATCCGCCGCGCCCGGGCCGAGTATGGTGATCTGGTCTGGGTCACCACGGGCTTCGGCTGGCTGCTCTACTGCACTGGACCCGGGGCCATAGACCTCTTTCGCAATCGGTCCTTCGACAGCAGCCACCTCGAGACGGTCTATCCCACCGTCGGCGGCGGGACCATGCTGGCGCGCGACGGCGCGGCGCACCGCCACATGCGCGGCGCGCTCAACCAGCCGTTCTTGCCTCGTGGGCTCACCGCGAGCGGCGTGGGCGCGACCGTCGCGACGGTGCTCGGCGAGGTCGCCGCGCGCTGGGTCGGGAAGGGGAGCGCGCAGGTGCTCCCCGAAGCGCAAGAGGCCACGCTCGACATCATCTTTCGACTCCTCGGCATCTCGGCGTCCGAGCTCGCCGCCTGGCGGAAGCAGTACCGGACACTGCTCCTCGCCAACCTGGGCATCACCGTGCGATTCCCGGGCTCGCCGGCGGTCCGCGCCGAGAAGGCCAAGGCCTGGATCGACGCGCGGATGACCGCGATGGTGGCCGACGCGCGGCGTGATCCCGCGGCGGCGGGCTTCCTCGGCGCCCTGGTGGCCGCGCAGGACGACGACGGCAAAGCCCTCTCCGACGACGCGATCGTCGCCAACCTGCGCCTCATCGTCCTCGGCGGCCACGACACGATCTCGGCGATGATGGCCTGGATGACGGTCACTCTCGCCCACCAGCCCGCGCTCTGGGACGCGCTCGTGACAGAGGCAGGTGACGCGAAACAGATCCCGACGACGCCGGAGCAAGTGAAGGCGTTTCCCTTCGCCGAGGCCCTGTTCCGCGAGACGGTGCGGATGCATCCGCCGTTCTCCAGCCTCACGCGCGTCGCCGCCGAGGACACCGAGCTCCAGGGCCACAAGATCGCCCGCGGCACGATGGTCGCCATCGACATCTGGGGCACCTCGCACGACGCGGCGACGTTCCCGGATCCCGACACGTTCCTGCCCTCGCGCTGGCTCGGGCGAAGCGGCGCGCCGTCGGCGATCGAGATCGCGCAGTTCGGCGCGGGCCCGCATTTTTGCCTTGGATATCACCTGGCGTGGCTCGAAGCGGTGGCGTTCGCCGTGGCGCTCGCGCGCGAGGGCAAGCGCCTCGGCAAGCGACCCAGGCTGCGGAGCAAGGAGTTCCCGGCGTCGACGTTCCTGCCCACGGAGCACCCGCCGGGCAGCACCAGGGTCGATTTCGTGTAACTCGACGGGCCGTCTGCCTGTCGCGGTGCCATCGATGGGTCCAGCGCGCTCCCGAAGAAAGGCCTCCCACTCATGAGCAGATCATTGCCCGACGGACCTCACGGCGAACCAGCCTTTCACCGCGGCGAGCAGGCTTTGCAGGCCCGCGTCGGCCTCGACGAGCAGCTCGGCATGATCGGCGCGCGGATCATGCGCCCCGCCATGCCGGACGAGCACCGTCAGCTCTTCGAGAAGCTGCCTTTCGTGCTCCTTGGTGCCCTCGACGCCGAGCGCCGCCCCTGGGCCACCGTGCTCGTGGGGCGGCCTGGATTCGTGCGCACCCCCGACGCGACCTCGCTCGTGCTGGGCGCGCGCCCGCTCACCGAGGGGGCTTTGCCGCTCTCGCTCGAGCCGGGGGCCGCGGTGGGGTTACTGGGGATCGAGCCCGCCACCCGGCGACGCAATCGCGTCAATGGCCTGGTCGAGGCGAGCGATGGAGCGAGCCTGCGCGTCCACGTCGGGCAGAGCTTCGGTAACTGCCCGAAGTACATCCAGGCCCGGAAATTCGAGGCGATCGCTCGCGAACCAGCCACGCCGTCGGTCCTGGCAGCGAGCCTGTCGCCCGAGGCCCGCGCGCTGATGGGCCGGGCCGATACGTTCTTCATCGCCAGCGCGGCTCCCGGAGCGGGCCTGCCCGGGCAACCGCCGAGCGAGGGAGTCGACGTCTCCCACCGCGGCGGCAAACCGGGCTTCGTTCGCGTCGACGACGACGGCGGCGCCACCGTGCTGACGACGCCGGACTTCACGGGCAACTACTTCTTCAACACCCTTGGTAACCTCGCGCTCGATCCGCGCGCGGGGCTGCTCTTCATCGACTGGCAAACCGGGGACGTGCTGGCGTTGACGGGCGCGACCGAGGTGCTGTGGGACGGCGCCGAGGTGAAGGCCTTCGCCGGCGCGCAGCGGATCCTGCGCGTCCGCGTGGTCGAGGGGCGCTGGCTACCGGGCGCCATGCCGCTGCGCTCCACGCGCGTCGAGCAGGCCTCGCAGCTCGCGGCGACGGGCTCGTGGGAGGCGTCGCCCGGGCGCGGGTAAGGGACGTCAGGCGGGCAACGCCTCCACGCGCACCGGGACGCCGGAGAGCGCCGCGTTGCCCGAGAGGACATCGAGCGCCAGCTCGTCGGTGAGATCGTTGATGCTGACGCCGGGGTTCTTCTGCGCCGTCGCCATCGCGACGCCGGGCCGGTCGTGGCCCCAGCCGTGAGGCATGCTGATCACCCCCGGCATGATCTCGGCGCTGACCTCGAGCTCGATCTCCACGCTGCCGACGCGCGACGAGACCCGCACGCGCTGCTGCGTGGTGAGCTTGCGGCCGGCCGCGTCGTCGGGGTGCATCAGCAGCGTGCAGCGGTTACGCCCCTTCACGAGGCGATGGCTGTTGTGCATCCACGAGTTGTTGCTCCGCATCTGGCGGCGGCCGATGAGCTGGAGATCGAAGCCTTTGCCGGCGAGATCGGCGGCCTCGTCGAGCTTCGCGCGCGCGCGATCGAGGTCCTTCACCAGCAGCGCCGGAGCAATCTTGATCTTCTTGTCCGCCGTGTAGAGGCGCTCCGGCAAGCACGGCTCCAGCGCCCCGAGATCGATCCCGTGGACGGCCTCCTTCACCTTCTTCAGCGAGAGGCCACCGCGGCGGACCCCGTAGGGGCCAGTCCGCAACGCCAGATCGAGGAGCCGCTCCGGCGTGAGTCGCTTGAACACCGCCCGCTTGGCGCGCGCCACGAATGGAGCCGCCGGCCCCTGCTTTCCCAGGCGTGACGTCAGCTCCACGAAGATCTCCCAGTCGTGGCGAGCGTCCTTTGCCGGCTCGAACAGGGCCGGGGAGAACTTGGTCGTGTTGCGCACCGCGAGGACGTGAAACACCAGATCGTAGTTCTCGTGCTCCAGGGACACCGTCGGCGGGAGGATGATGTCCGCGTGGCGCGTCGTCTCGTTGATGTAGAAATCGATCGAGACCATGAAATCGAGCCCGGCGAGCGCGCGATCGAGGTTGTGGCCGTTGGGCGTCGAGAGCACCGGATTGCCAGCGACGGTGACCATGGCCTTGATCTGGCCCGGGCCCTCGGTGAGCATCTCCTCGGCCATGACTGAAGAGGGGTACTCGCCGGCGAACTCCGGGAGCTTGCGGACGCGGCTCCGCCCCTTGTCGAAGTGGCCCTGTTGCCCGAGCCGGGCCGTGAGCGCGACGACGTCCACCGCCGGCTTCGTGAACATCGCGCCGCCCGGGCGATCGAGGTTGCCAGTCACCAGGTTGAGCACGTTGACGAGCCAGGCCGTGACGCTGCCGAACTCCTGGGTACAGGCGCCCAGGCGGCCATACGCGACGGCCGATTTCGCCGCCGCGAACTCGCGCGCGAGCTGGCGAATGGAATCGGCGTCAATGCCAGTCACCGCGGCGACGCGCTCCGGCGGGAACCCCAGGGCCTCGCGCTCGATCACGTCGAGCCCCTCGGTCATCGCGGCGAGCCGTCCCGGCTTCGTGAGCTTCTCGGCAAACAGGGTGTGGAGCACGCCGAGGAGCAGGAACACGTCAGTCCCGGGGCGAATGAAGTGGTGCCTGTCGGCGAGCTCGGCCGTCTCGGTGTGGCGAGGATCGATGACGACGACCTTGCCGCCGCGGGCGCGGATGGCCTGGATCCGCTTCGGCGCGCCCGGAGCCGACATCAGGCTACCGTTGGAGATCGCCGGGTTACCGCCGATGATCAGGAAGTAATCGGTCCGGTCGATGTCGGGTATCGGCAACAGGAGCTGATGGCCGAACAGGAAGAGCGACGTGAGCTGCTGCGGGAGCTGATCGACCGAGGTCGCCGAGAAGCGATTGCGCGTCCCCAGCGCCTGGGCGAAGGGCAGCACGAAGAGCATCGATCCGTAGTTGTGGACGTTGGGATTCCCCAGATAGAGACCGACCGCGTTGCGCCCGTGGGCCGCCTGGGTGGCGCGGAGGCGCGACGCGACCTCGTCGAAGGCCTCGTCCCAGCCGATGCGCACGAAGCCATTCGCGGTGCGCCGCACCGGGTAGCGCAGGCGATCGGGATCCTCGTGGAG
>JANYGI010000033.1 GCA_025362495.1 Byssovorax sp.
GCTGAAGATCGAGACCTTCCGGAACGTCGAGCCGTGCGAGCTCCGGTTCGGGGACGGCTTCAACGTGCTGCTCGGGTTGAACGCCACCGGGAAGACGACGCTGCTGGAGCTGATCGCGGCGGCGCTGAGCTTCGACTTCTCTGCGTTCAAGGATGAAGCGTTCGCGGTCGAGTATGATATCGAGTTCTCGACGGGGAGTATCCATGCGGTGGTAAAAAGTGAGCGCGGCCAGCGCTCTCCCATCGCGAGCGCCATGAACCAGATTTCCGGTCCGTTCATCTTCGACGGGTCGGTGCGTTTGCAATTTTTCGTCACGAGCCCGGCAAAAACATGGACGGTTTGCGCAAATTCGTCATCAGCTTGGCGCGAAGACATTCAAGACATCAACGTCTCTCTGCGGACGCACCTCGGAGCAAATGGACCAGGCCTCCTCCTCACGGCGATCGCGATGAGCTTCGAACAATTGTCGGGAGGAGCGAACTTAGCAGAACTCATGTCGTGGCAATACGCCCGTCGCTTCGACGAAGCGCTGGACACGTTCCGTGGAACCACCAGCCCAACTACGTGGATCAAACTTGCGGTGGATCGAGCCGACAATAAGCTCGTAGGGATTAACTTCGGTGGTGTCTTCCCACGGGAGCTTATCGACGCGGCTCGCGCTCAGCTAGCGGGCTTGCCCACAAATCGGCAAGGCATGACGATTCATGCGGAGTCGCTCACATTCCTCCAGGACGTATACGTCTTGTTCGGGTTCAAGACCGCTTACCTTGAGATGCGGTTGGAGAGCAAGGTAGTTGGGGCGACCGTGAGTCAAAAATACAGCGACTTCCGATTCATGTTCGAGGATCACGACGGCTCCGTCGTCCGCCATGACGACCTGAGCTATGGCCAGAAGCGCCTCCTCGCATTCTATTACTATCTCGCCGACAGCCCGGTGACCGTCATCGCCGACGAGCTGGTGGACGGCCTCCACCACACCTGGATCGACGCCGCCATCGAGGTAATCGGCGACCGCCAAGCCTTCCTCGCCAGCCAGAATCCGCTGCTTCTCGATCACCTGGAGTTCGACTCCGCGGCGCAGGTCGCATCGACGTTCATCACCTGCCGCACCGAGCGGATCGGGGACGACAAGCGCATGAGCTGGTCAAACCTTTCCGATTCCGACGCCGAGCGCTTCTTCCGCGCCTACCAGGTCGACGTGAAGCACGTCAGCGAGCTCCTCCTCTCCAAGGGCCTCTGGTGAGCGGCGTCTCCTTCGATCTCCACATCCTGATCCTCTCGGCAGACTCGGGGAACGATGGGCGCCCTCTCCGAGCGCTGGCGCGCAGCATGCTCCGCCTCGTCGATCCCAGCTACCAGGACAAGCGCGTCGATCTCGAGCCCGAAGGTGACGAAGCCCAGCGCGCGACGCACAGGAATGCCTATCAAGGCCAGAAGAGGACCGCCGGCCACCAGAAGCTGGTGACGATCGCCCGCGCCGTCGCGCGCCACGTCCTCGATGAGCGCGGGTTCGTGCTCTTCCACATTGACGCCGATCAGGCCTGGAAGAACCGCGACGAGCCGAGCGACAACATCCGTCGATTCCACGACATCGTGAAGCTCAACGTCGGGCGCGCCGTGGACGATTTGCGGGCCAGCAACGAGAGCCCGCGCAGCAACGCCGAGATCATGTCGCGGCTCTACCTCGTCTCGCCCTACTGGTGCATCGAATCGTGGCTCTACCAGAACACGGTCGTCGCCAGGGAGCTTTGCCACAAGCACCACAGCGGTCGCGACGCGAAGCAGTTCGAGCGCTGGCAGCACCACCGCGGCGAGCTCGACGACGAAGACAAGCCCAAGGCCCAGATCTACTTGCACGACCAGCACAACCACGATCTCGCGAGCCGGGCCTTTCCGGCGAGCGCCGTCGATGAAGTGGGGAAGTCGTTCCACGAGACCGTGGAGCGCCTGCGATCGTCGCGGGCCCTCGTCGCCGCGCTCGGCGCGACGCACCCGGGCTATTGATCCATCCCCACCGCGCCCCGATCGCCTTGCGATAGGCTCCCATCCATGCACCCTCTGCGCGGCGCCGCCCTCGCTGCCCTGCTCGCTCTCCCGGCCTGCTTCGTCCACGCCGAGGCGCCCGCTCTCCCTCCTCCGGGCCCCGCGAGCGGCCACGCTCCGGCCCATTTCGACGCCGCGAACGCCTGCGTCGACTGGCGCGCCGGGGTCTCCGGCGACGACGCAGCGCTGCAACACGACGCCTTCGCAGAGCTGGATCCGGCGCACAGTTGCTACGTCGCCGTTCACTATGGCCCCGATGGCCCGCGCGTCGATCCCACGCCGCAAGGCTGCGGCTATCCACGCAACGCCTCGACGCTCGACGCGATCGCGCGCGCCGCCGATCGCTACGAGCACATCGCCGCGGGCGACGCGGTGCCGCTGCCGATCGATCTCGCCTGCGCCCTCCCCGCCGACGTTCGCCTCGCCGCCGCGCGCAACAACGCCACCACGCTCCGCGCCCTCGCGAAGCGCCTCGCGACGCATGCGCCCTACCCGTACGCGGCCGTATCCACGTTTGGCTTCGGCATCGGCGCGCAGAGCGACAGCGTGCTCGTGCCCTATCGCCCCGGCGCGACGTGTCCCGCGCTGGGCAAGCGCGACATGGATCTCTTCGGCGTGAACATCGTTCGCGCCGGTCGCGCCGCGGAGGCTTATTTTGCAGGCGTCGCGCCCGTCATCACCGTGAGCGGCGGCGCGGTGCACTCCACCCTCGTCGAGGCCTTCCTGCTCGAGTGGCTGCTCAGTTGCCGGCTCGGCGTGCCGGCGAACGCGGTGCTCGTCGATCCGTGCGCCGATCACACCCACACCAACATCCGCAACACCGGCGCGTTCGTCACCGCGATCGGTGGGCGCTCGGCGTATCTCCTCACCGACGATGGTTTGCAGTCCGGCTACCTCGAAGAGTGGACGAGCTTCGATCTTGTCGGCGGCAGCATCGATCAGCGATCGCTGCGTGACTTCGGTTACCTGCTCGGGAGCTGGCGGCGCGCGAGCGTGGGAATGCCCGCGGGGTTCTGGTACACGCCGTACCGCTTCTGGGCCGAGCCCGAGGATGGACTCGGCAGCTTCACCTGCGTGCCTTGAGCCCGTGACCGGGAGCCGCCGCGCCTCGAAGCAGCGGCGGCGCGGGGTGGACTCGTGATAAGGTCTCGCTCCTGATGCGACCCTTCCTGATCGCCCTCGCTCCGGTCCTCTATCTCCTCGGCTGCGGCAGCGATCCCGCGACATCGAGCGCAGGCGCCAGCAGCGCCAGCGGCAGCGGGACCGGGGGAGGCCCGGACATCGACACGTTCCTCTCGGCGCCCGCGTCGTGCGCCTACACCTGCCCGAGCGACGGTTGCGCCGAGGCGACGACGCCCTATGCGTGCCCCGCGCTCGGCGCCTGGGCCAGCATCCCGCACCTCGACGCCTGCGCGACCTGGGACGGGTCGTATCCAGTGCCGGTGAAGGGAGCCTGCACCGCGTCGGCGCCCACGGGCGAGGCCCTCAAGACGCCGGGTGTCGACAGCGCCGATCCGGGGCTGCGCGTCCTGCCCGACGGTCGCAAGAACCGACCGGCGGGCGCCGAGTGGGCCTTCAACGAGGCCGATTTCCTCGGCGGCAACACCAGCGCGATTGCCCGCGTGCCCGGGACTTCGTACGTGCTCACGGTCGATACCGGTCCTGACGATCACGCGGTGCGCGCCGTCGATACGACCCTGATCGGCTCGGGTAACCCGGTGACGGCGGCGATCAAGTTCGCGCCGCCTTCCTACCTGAACAGCGGTATTGCGGTCACGTCCCAGGGCCGCGTGTACGTGGCCACCGGGTTCGGCGTCGTTCAGGCGCTCACGTTCGACCCCGCCAAAGGCACCCTCGCTCGGACGGACACCGACTCTCTCCCCCTGCCGACGAACGCCGACGGCAAGCCCTGGTATGCCTCCGGCGTCGCCGTGAGCCCGGACGGGAAGCGCCTCGTCGTCTCGTCCGTCAACCGGTCGCAGCTGCTGGTCTTCGACGTCGACACGGCCTCTCCGACGTACAAATCCTCGCTCGGCGCCGCCGATCTCGGCAGCAAAGACACCTTCGGGGTCTACATCGATCCGCTCGACGCGCAGGGCTCGCGCGCCTACGTCCCGGTGTGGGGCGGGAAGGTCGTCCTCGAGATCAACCTCGATGATCCGGCGAAGCCGAAGGTCGCCCGCAGCTTCGCGACCGACCGCAACCCGCAAGGGATAGCCTTCCTCGACGCCCGCTGGATGGCCGTCGCCAACGACTTCGGCGAGACGATCTCGCTCGTCGATCGGGTGACCGGCGAGGCCACGTCGGTGCCCGTCGACTTCGAGCCCGGCCGCAAAGGACTCGATGTCTCGCAGCTTGCTTACGACGTGGGATCATCGCGGCTCTACGCGCTCCTCGCCGGCATCAACGCCGTCGGCGCCTACGACGTCGATCTCACCGCGACCCCGCCGACGCTCACGCCCGCAGGGCGCCTGTCGACCTCGTGGTGGCCGAGCGGCATCGTCGTCGCGCCCGATGGAGCCTTGACGGTGACGAACCTGCGCGGCCACCCGCTCGGGCCGGAGCCGGCCGACACCCTCGACGGCGACGGCCCCAGCGGCCACACGCGCATGCGCGGGAGCGTAGAGCAGATCCCTGCGCCGACGGCGGCCGATCTCGCGGCCGGCGCCACGGAGACCACAGCGGCGGTGGCCGTCGGCGACGAGGCTGGCTATCCGAAGGTGACGTGTCCAGGCAAGGAGATGGACTTCCCCGTCCCCCCCACCAACACCATGGGCCCTTCGCCCGTGATCAAGCACATCTTCTTCGTGGTGCGCGAAAACAAAACCTTCGACTCCCTCCTCGGCGACATCGCCGGCGTGAAGGGAGACCCGAAGTACACCATGAAGGCCACCACCGCCGAGATGGACCAGGTCTGGACCAACTTCCGCGATCTCGCGCGGGGCTTCACCGTGGCCGACAACTTCTACAACCTCGCCGTGCAGTCGACCCAGGGTCACCAGTGGACGACGTACGGCCGCGCCACCGACTTCTGCGAGCGCACCTGGAGCGCCGATCTCCGCGCCATCCCGCTCTGCGGCGTCGGCGACATCGGGCGCCCCGAGGAGGGCTCGCTCTTCGAGTGGCTCGGCGCGCACGACGTCGTCTATGACATCCTCGGCGAGATCGTCGGTAACCCCGCCGAGACCCCGGCGGGCCACAACCCCATCGACATCCACTATCCCGGCGGCCCCGTACAGAACATCCCGTACAACGACGACGAGAAGGCCTGTTACACGGCGGGGAGGCTCCGCGTCGCCTGCGATCTCGGGACGTTCACCTACCTGACGTTGCCGAACGATCACACCATCGGCGTCTCGCCGGAGAACCCGACCCCCGAGACGATGTGCTCCATCAACGACGAGGCCACCGGGATGCTGATCGACGCCATCGCGCACAGCCCGATCTGGGCCTCGTCGCTCATCGTGGTGACGGAAGATGATCCCCAGTCCGGCGGGGATCACGTCGACTATCACCGCACGCCGCTGGTGCTGATTTCCCCGTGGGTGAAGCGCGGTTACGTCAGCCGCACGCACATCGACGTCCCCTCGCTCCACAAGCTCTTCGCCCACGTGCTCGGGCTCCCCTATCCCAACCTGCTGGTCGAGAAGGCCGGCTTGCCGCTCGACGCGTTCACCGGCACCCCGGACTACACTCCCTACGTCGCCAAGCCGCACGCCTGGCCCATCGGCTGCGGCACCGCGGCGAGCGGCGCCGAGAAGCGCCTCACCGACTCGTGGGATTTCTCCGAGCCCGACGAGCAGCCGGGCCTGGGAGAACAAGTGACGCGGTGGATGCGCGGCAAGCAGCTCGAGAAGCTCTCGCCGCGCCAGGAGGCCGAGATCGAAGCGCGAAAGGCGCACGACAGCGACGATTGAGTAACCCGCGTCGCGGCTCTTCAGTGGCTCTCAGAAGCGATCGAGCATCATCACCTTCGTCCACGCCTTGGCGAAGTCCTTCACGAACTTCTCCCTGGAGTCGGACGAGCCGTAGACCTCGGACACGGCGCGGAGCTCCGAGTTCGAGCCGAACGCGAGGTCGACCGGGGTCGCCGTCCAGCGCACCTTGCCGCTCTGGCGATCGACGCCCTCGTAGAGCCCCTCCGACTTCGCGGACTTGCTCCACTTGGTAGACATGTCGAGGAGGTTCACGAAGAAGTCGTTGGTCAACGTGCCAGGCTTGTCGGTGAAGACGCCGTCGGGCGTCTGGCCGACGTTGGCATTGAGCACGCGCAGGCCACCGACGAGGACCGTCATCTCGGGGACGGTGAGCGTGAGCTGACTGGCCTTGTCGACGAGCATCTCCGCCGGAGACCGGCGGTGGTCGGTGCCATAGTAGTTGCGGAAACCATCCGCTCCCGGCTCCAGCGCCGCGAAAGAGACCACGTCCGTCTGCTCCTGCGACGCGTCGGTGCGGCCCGGCGTGAAGGGAACCGTCACGTCGTAACCCCCGCTCTTCGCGGCCTGTTCGACGGCGACGCCGCCGGCGAGGACGATCGTGTCAGCGAGGGAGATCTTCTTGGCTCCTGCCTTGTTGAAGTCCTTCTGGAGGCCCTCGAGGCGAGTGAGCACCTTCGTCAGCTCGGCCGGGTTGTTGACGGCCCAGTCCTTCTGCGGAGCGAGCTGGATCCGAGCGCCGTTGGCGCCGCCGCGCATGTCGGTGCCGCGGAACGTCGAGGCCGCCGCCCAGCTCGTGCGAACGAGCTCGGAGATCGTGAGTCCGGAGGCGAGGATCTTGGTCTTGAGCGAGGCCACGTCCTTCGCGTCCACGAGCGTCGTCTTGTCGGGGTTCGGCAGCGGGTCCTGCCAGATCAGATCTTCCTTCGGGACCTCCGCGCCGAGGTAGCGACCGCGCGGCCCGAGATCGCGATGAGTCAGCTTGAACCACGCCTTGGCGAAGGCGATCTTGAAGTCTTCCGGCTTGGTCTGGAATCGCTTGGCGATCTTCTGGTAGGCGGGATCGAACTTCAGCGCGAGGTCGGTCGTGAACATGATCGGCGCGTGATGCTTCGACGGATCGTGCGCGTCGGGCACCGTGTTCGCTGCCGCGCCGTTCGCGGGAATCCACTGGATCGCGCCGGCCGGGCTCTTGGTCTGGACCCAGTCGTAGGTGAACAGGTTGGTCAGGTATTCGTTGGTCCACGCGGTCGGGTTCATCGACCACGCGCCTTCGAGGCCGCTGGTGATCGTGTCACCGGCCTTGCCCTTACCGCAGTTGTTCTCCCAGCCCATCCCCTGCTTCTCGACGCCCGCGGCCGCCGGCTCGGGGCCGAGGCACTTTGCCGGCGGGTGCGCGCCGTGCGCCTTGCCGAAGGTGTGGCCACCGGCGATGAGCGCCACGGTCTCCTCGTCGTTCATCGCCATGCGGCCGAACGTCTCGCGGATGTCCTTCGCGGACGCCAGCGGATCCGGGTTACCATTGGGCCCTTCGGGATTGACGTAGATGAGGCCCATTTGCACGGCGGCGAGCGGCTTCTGCAGCTTGCGGTCACCCGTGTAGCGCTGGTCGTCGAGGAACTTCTTCTCCGGTCCCCAGTAGACGAGGTCGGGCTCCCAATCGTCCCTCCGGCCCCCGCCAAAGCCGAAGGTCGTGAAGCCCATCGACTCCATGGCCACGTTCCCGGTCAGGACCATGAGATCGCCCCAGGAGATCTTCTGGCCGTACTTCTGCTTGATCGGCCACACCAGGCGCCGCGCCTTGTCGAGGTTGCCATTGTCCGGCCAGCTGTTGAGCGGCTCGAAGCGCTGCTGCGCTCCGCTGGCGCCGCCGCGCCCATCCTGGACGCGGTACGTGCCGGCGCCGTGCCAGGCCATGCGGATGAAGAACGGTGCGTAGGTGCCGTAGTCGGCCGGCCACCACTCCTGAGATGTCGTGAGGAGCTTCTTGATGTCGGCCTTGACGGCCTTGAGGTCCAGCGTGGCGAACGCCTTGGCGTAGTCGAAGTCGTCGCCGAGCGGGTTCGACGACGCGGCGTGCTGGCGGAGCGGAGCGAGATCGAGCTGGTCGGGCCACCAGAACTGGGTGGTTCGGGGCGCGTCCGGAGCGTTGGCGACGGCCGTGGACGGGTTGGCGACCACGGGGGTTGTGGGCGTCTTCGGCGTGCTCGCGAGGGGCGCGGGCCCGCTGCAAGCGATGATGGATGAAGCGCCCATCGCGAGCGCGAAGAACGACGTGGGGAGATTCTTCAACATGCGGAGTTCCTCGATCGAAGCGACGGCGCCGGGAGCCATGCGCAGCGCGCCCGGCAGGCGTGCCTCGTTAGGGGCAGCGTTCGCCGTCGTCAACGCCCAACCTCGGGATCGGATCGCGCTCCGGCAGCTCGTCCCCAGGCTCGCTCGGCGCCGCAAATATCTCGCGGTCACGCGCGGCCCGGCTCTTGCGAATGCTCCGCTGAAAGCAACTCAGGGAGATTCCCATGCGATTTGTGATGCCTCAGCTTGCCTTCGTGGCCGTCGCCTTCTCGGCGTGCGCCTCGACCCCCACCCCGCAGACGACCGACGTGGCCGCCGCTCAGCATGCGCAGCTAGCCGCCGCGGACGACCAGGCCGCGGCGAAGCAGATCGCGAAGTACGATCCCGCCGCGCGCCAGGACAAGCAGCGTTGCACTGGCCGGTCCGCGCGCGGCGAGGCTGAAATCGAGGTCTGCTGGACCTCGGAAGTCAACCCCACGGCCGACCACCTCAAGAAGGCACAGCGCCTCCACGCGCTCGCCGAAGAGCAGCGCGCCCAGTCCGAGAAGCTGCGTCAGGCCGAGGTCACCGCGTGCTCGGGCGTGTCGGAGATCGACAAGACGATGAGCCCGTTCTCGCACCCCGAGGACGTCGCGACCGTGACGCCGCTGAAGTCCGCGGGCGCGTCGGGCAAGCCCGAAGGCGCGGTGATCACCTTCCGCGCGATCGACGGTATGACCTCGCCGCGGCTGGAGAAGCTGGTCAACTGCCAGCTCGCCCGCAATGCCTGCCTCGAGAACGGCGCGGCCGAGATGGCGTATTGCCCGCTCGTCCTCAAGAACGTCAAGGCCACCGTCACGCCCGGCGCCGATGGGCTCTTCTCGATCTCGGTGCGATCCGACGATCCCAGCATCGCGCAGGAGGTCCTGAAGCGGTCGCAGGCGCTCGTGATTCGCTGAGAGAGCACCTTCACGCGATGCACGGCGAGAGGCCGGCTCGACACGATCGAGCCGGCTTTTCGCCATTTTGCGTCGAGCGCGGACGTCGATGGACGCGCGATCGCCACGCCGGGCCCGCACGGTGTGGCGGAAGCGTCCCGCGGCGAGATGGCTGCTCGCCACCACGGAGCGGCAATTTTCGCGCTAACCTGGGCCCGAGATGACGCGCCCACTCTCCTCGATCGCCCTCGCTGCCGCGCTCGCCGGCGCCGTCGTGGCCTCCTGTTCATCGGACCCGACGAGCGCCGCTGTGGCCTCCAGCAGCGGCGCGGGCGGCGCTGCGACCACGAGCGCGAACGCTGGCACCGCGAGCGTCGGCGCGAGCAGCAGCGCGGGCACGGGCGGCTCCGGCGGGGCGGTGCCGCTCCCCGACAAGTTCACCGTCACCGGCGTCGTCACCGACGGGACAGCGCCCCTCGAAGGCGCCACCGTGATGCAGGGCGGCGGCAAGCCCGCGCTGACGACTGGCATTGACGGCACCTTCACGATCGAGCTGACTACCGCCATCCCGGCGGTCCCCGCCGTGGTCGCCGCCAAGATGGGCCATCGCTCCGCCGGTATCGAGATCTTCGAGCTGCCCACCGGCCCGATCGAGATCGTCGTCCGCCGCGCCGATCCGCCTGACAACATCGGTTACGTCTACGGCGAGCCCGGCAACGGCGACAAGGCTCACGACAAATCGACCAAGTTCTGCGGGCACTGCCACACCACCTATTCGAAGCAATTCCAGACCTCGGCGCACGCCAAGGCCACGCGCGATCCCCTGGTGCAAGACCTCTATGCCGGCGTGGCCTCGGCGCTCGACACCCCCGCGGCGTGCCTCGCCGTCGGCGGCGCGCTGCACGCTGGCCTGGTGCCGGGATCACCACAGCTCGCGGCCTCGAAGTGCTATGTCGGCGCGGGCGTGCTCCCCGACCTCAACCCGGGTTGCGGCGCCAAGGGGCAGCTCTCCTGCGACGATCCCGCGCTCCCGCCGGCGAGCCAGCCGACCAGCTTTGGCCACTGCGCCGACTGCCATGCTCCCGGGATCGACGGCAAGGCCGGCGGCCGCAACCTGCACGAGGCCACGGGGATCGCCTTCGAGAATGGCAATCACTGCGACGTCTGCCACCACGTCCGCGACGTCGATCTCGCGTTGCCCCCCGGCGTCGGCGGAGCGCTGGTGCTGCAGCGCCCGCGCGAGCACGTCGGCGACAGCCCCGGCGGGCAGCTCATCCAGATCATGTACGGGCCCACCATCGACGCTCCCAACCCCTTCATGGGCGGGAGCTACCAGCCCAAATTCATGACCTCGGAGCTCTGCGGCGGCTGCCACCATCAGAGTCAGGAGGCGCTGCTGCCGGGGTCGACGCTCGACGCCGCGCGCTGGCCAGGCGGCCTGCCCACCCACTCGACGTACGATGAGTGGGCCGCGAGCTCGTACAACACCCCGGGGACACCGTGCCAGTTCTGTCACATGCCGAGCGACGACACCGGGCTCGTGAACTCGGTCGACGTGACCACCCCGACCGATCCAAGCATCACCTTCGGCTACGCGCGCAAACCCGAGGAGATCCACCAGCACGTCTTTCGCGGACCGCTGGCAGGGAGCCCGCGCCTGATCGACAAATCGGTGACCGTGGGTATCGCCGGCGTCGTCAACGCAGGTAAGCTCGACGCGACCGTCAAGATCAAGAATGTAAACGTGGGGCACGCCATCCCCTCGGGCGAGCCGATGCGCTCGCTGCTCGTGCGGATCCACGCCGACGCCTGCGGCAAGGCCATGATGCCGGCGGGCGGAATGACACTCGACGACCGGGGCGGCGCGATCGCCGGCGGGACGATCGGAGCCGGCGTGACGGCGAACGGCGCGCAGCTCACCTGGCCTGCCGGCGCGGCGGTGGCCCAGGCCGGTCAGGTGATCCGCGTCGTGCGCCCGACTGGCACGTTCGACGACTACGCGGGCACTGGCTTCTTCGCCAATCCCGCGCTGACGCCGGCCCAGAAAGGCCTGGAGATCCGCACACCCGTCGGGGAAGCGCAGGTGATCTCGGCGTCAGGAGGGGTGATCACGCTGGGCGCCGCGCTGGCGCTCCAGGCGGGAGATCAAGTGTTCCTGGGCGAGGCCGACGCCTGGCCGCCCGTCGACGGCATGGTGGCCCCGGCGCTCGCGGGCTCGACTGGTTACAGCTTCGCGCGGACCCTCGTCGATCCGCTCGGGCAGCGCGGCGTACCGCACTATCGCGCGACGGACATGGTGAGCGACAACCGGATAGCTCCCCAGGCCGTGGCCACGACGACGTACGCCTTTGCCATCCCGCCAGGCTGTCCGAGCGCGACGCTCACGGCCGTTGTGGTCTATCGGCCGATCCCCCTCGAGCTGGCCCGACAGCGGGGCTGGGACGCGCGCGACTACGTGATCGCCACCACCTCGCAGACGGTGACGCTGCCCTGACGACGATTCAGCGCGAGATGGCGATACCACCGCTCTCGGCGGCGAGGGCGCGCATCAGCGGGCGATCCTGATCGGCGCCGACGCCGACGGTGTCGAAGCGAACGCCGTTGCGGATCTGGGCGCGGGCCTCGGCGTAGAGCTGCTGTCCGTCGCCGTCGACGTTGGCGAGGCCGTCGGAGAGGAACACCACGCGACGCGGGTGGCTGGCATACGCCGAGCGCAGCGCGGGGACCGCCGCCGTCATCCCGTCGGGCGAGATGCTCTGAACGAAGACCATGGATCCGACGCGGGTGAGGGCGTTGAGCGACACGAGCGAGGGAGAGAGCGCCGCGACGGTGCTGCCGAAGAAGACGACGTTGTAGCGCGTCCCGTCGGGGAGCGCCGCGATGGCGCCGGTGAGCTCGGCCTTGGCGATGTCGAGCTTGGTTTGTCGCGCGGTGAACGTGTTTTGCGCGAGCCCGGGGAGCCCCGCGAACACCGCCGACGCCGAGCCGAGCTGGTTTGCGCTGGTCGGGAACGTGAAGCCGGCGAAGGCGCGAGTCCCCGCGGCGGTGAGGGCCGAGAGCGTGACCGCGGGGCTGACGAAGCCCATGGGAGCACCGGAGTCGGCCTCGGTCATCGAGCCGGAGCGATCGAGGACGAAGACCACGTCCTGCGCGTTCTCGAGCGGAACACCGTAGAACGCCGGCGCGGGCCGCCACGGCTGCGGGCACGGCGCCGCAGAGGGCGTCTCGTGATAGCCAGTGTACTGGATCTGCGTTTGCGCGCTGGCCTGCGCCTGCGTCTGCGTCGACGTGCTGGCCTGAGCCTGCGCGTTGGCCTGCGCCTGAGCCTTCGCGTTCGCCTGCGCCTGCGCACTGGCCCAGGCCTGCGCGTTGGCCTGCGCCTGCGCATTGGCTTGCGCTTGCGCGTTAGCCTGCGCTTGCGCGTTAGCCTGCGCCTGCGCATTGATCTGAGCTTGCGAGTTGGCCTGTGCTTGCGCCTGGGCCTTGGCATTGGCCTGCGCCTGCGCATTGGCCTGCGCCTGCGCTTGCGCCTTCGCGTTGGCCTGCGCCTGGGAGTTGGCCTCGGCCTGCGCGCTCGCAGACGTGTTGCCGTAGGCGTGAACACTCACGCTCGGAGAAGGCAGCAAGACAGCGACAGAGGGATACGACGTCGAGAAGTGAGCCGAGCCTCCGAGCTTGGCAGCGCACCCGGTGGAGCCGAGCGCGAGGGTGGTGAGGGTAAGAGCAAGGGGAGCCGAGGAACGAAGAATAGAAAGCATGGCGGGGCGTAACCTCCGTGGTGTGAGCATCGCCCTCAGCACCGACCGTGCCACGGTAAATTTGCCGAGCAATCAAGATCAACCCGTCGACGGCGTGAATGGCGGTTGACGGTATCCCGCGGACGCGAAAGCCGCGTAACATCGGACGCATGAGTGAGAAACGGCTGTCGCATCCGCTCGCCTCGGCGTCACTCGCGGCGTTGCTCGCGGCCCTCGTCGGCGCCGCGATTCCCTTCGTCGCGTGCAGTGGAGCAGACACGGCGCCGGCCGACGCCGGGTCCGACGCCCCGACGAGCGACGGCGACCTGCCCGGGGACGACGCCGGAGATGCCATGGCGCCCACCGACGCCGGTGACGCGGGCGACCCCGCCGACGCGATGCCGGATGCGATGGACGACGGCGACGCCGCCGCCGAGGCGGGGCGCGATCTCTCGAACGACGCGACGAAGTTCTTCGGCGACAGCCGCTGTGCGCAGGCCAGCGTCCAGCTCTGCGAGGACTTCGAGAGCGGCAAGCTCGACACCACGACGTGGACCGTCACCGGCGACAAGCCCGTGGTCGACGGTTTGCAGCACGCGCGCGGCAACAAGGCACTTCACATCACCAAGGTCGGCAACGGCGCCTCGTACATCAAGGAGACGAAGACCTTCCCCGCGACCAACAACACCTATTTTGGTCGCATGTTCGTGTACTTCGAGTCGCTCCCGATAGCGCCGATGCCCTACGCTCACTGGACGTTCGCGGCCGCCTCGGGCACGGGCGCGAACGGGCAAATCCGGCTGAGCGGGCAGCTCTCGAAGGGCCTCAACCACTTTGGCGTCGGGACCGACACCGGCACGAACGACGCCGGCAGCGGCGACTGGACCAGCTCCGACAAGGATCCGAACGGCATGCCCGACGCCGTCCCGCTGAAGAAGTGGCTGTGCATCGAGTGGATGCACAAGGGCGACACCAGCGAGACGCGGTTCTACCGGGACGCGACCGAGCACCCCTCGCTCTACACCTCGGAGACGAAGCACGGCGGCAACACGAACCCGTACACCCTGCCCACCTTCACGAACGTGTGGATGGGCTGGCAGGAGTACCAGATGAGCACCGAGACGTTCGAGATGTGGATTGACGAGATCGCGATCGACAAGGAGCGGATTGGCTGCATCCTCTGATCAGGGCCTCTGATCAGGGCCTCTGATCGGTGAGGTCCCCGAAGCTCGCCACCGGCCTGCGGCGCCGGTGGCGGAACGGCTACGGAGCGCACTTGTGGACGGAGCAGGCTTTGCCCTTGGCGGTGCAGTCGTTGGTCTCCTTCGCGGTGCAGCCGTTCCGCGCGGGCAAAGCGCCGACATTTCCGTCGGGTATCTGGAGCATTCATGTCGACGAGCATCCGCCGCGCCTTGACGCGACTCTGGCCCCTCCCCCTCGTCGCTCTCTCGCTCGTCGCGCTCGGGTGCGGAGCCATCGAGTCGACGGGCGACCCCGAGACCGCCTCGAGCTTCGACGACGCGCTCACCGGCAACCAGAAGCGCGCGGTGTGCGACCACATCAAGACCGTCGCCGGCAACCACGGCATCACCAATCCCCTGATCGTGTCGGGCGTCCCCAACACCGAGACTGGCCTCGTCCAGTGCTGGAAAGACGCTCAGTGGGCCTGCCAGGGGCCGTACTCGAACTACTGCGGTGGCCCGGTGATCCCCGGCTCCGCCGACGGCCCGTGCGCCCAGCAGCAGGGCGGCCTCGCCATGTACCAGTTCGACGCAGGCACGTACGCCCAGACGCTCGCCGCGTACGGTGGGGCCATCGTCGAGCTCGACGGCGCCATCGATCAGGGCATCAACACCATCGTCCAGAAGGTGTGGAGCTGCTCGGCGAGCCCGCACTTCAACAGCCAGGGTGAGGTCATTGCCTGGATGAACGCGGCGAAGCCCGGCACCGCCAGCTACGAGACGTTCCTCTCGGTGATGGCCCAGTGTTACAATGGCTGTCAGCCCGGGTGGAGCTGCTACGAGCCGATGCGAGCGAGCTACCGCGCCGGCGCGCAAACGCTCCTCGACGCCTTCGGCACCGATTGCTGGTTCGGCGGGGCAGTCGGCCCGAGCGGATGCACGTCGCAGGAGACGAGCAACGCCGCCCAGTTCGGCTGCGCGTGCGTGAACCATCAGGCCAACGGTGGGTATTGCGCCGGTACCGGCTGCACGTCCCAGGAGACGAGCAACGCGGGGCAATTCGGCTGCTCGTGCGTCGATCATCAGGGCAACGGCGGCTTCTGCCCCGGCACCGGCTGCACCGCGAAGGAGACCAACGACGCCGCGCAATTCGGCTGCTCGTGCGTCGACCACGCGGGCAATGGCGGCTTCTGCCCGGGCACCGGCTGCACCGCGAAGGAGACCAACGACGCGGCGCAGTTCGGCTGTGGCTGCGTCGATCACAAGGCCGCGGGCGGCTTCTGCGCCGGCAACGGCTGCACCGCGAAGGAGACCAACGATTGCACCGCCAAGGGCAAAGCCTGCTCGGTGCACAAGTGCGCTCCGTAGCGCGAGCGCATCCGGGTAGGGCAGCGCTTCGAGGGTGACCGAGGCGCGGTCAACCTCGCAGCGCGCGCCCAGGTCAAACCGAGCGGCGACGACGCTTGCGGCTCGCCGCGACGATCACCGCGGTGGCCAGCACGCCGAGGCCGGACGCGTTCGAGGTCGCGCCTGCTTCACGGCAGCTACAGCTCGCGTCGGTCGGTGTGCCGACGCCGCTCCCTCCGCTGCCACTGCCACCCTTGCCGCCGCCTCCGGCCGTCGTGAAAGCCCCACCGGCTCCCCCGCCTCCGCCGGCTCCGCCGGCGCCAGAGGGAGGGGACGTGAGATCGTCGTCGAGCAGATAGACCGCGGGCCCGGAGCCCTTCACCAGCATCGGCCGATCGCGGAGAGGCGGGCCGACGACGAAGGACTCGATATCTGCGACGGGGACCTTGGTGACGGTCCCGAGATCGAGGTGCCAGCGCGCGGCGACCGTCGGATCCGGCACGTGGCGGCGGATCTTCCCGGTCGGGCCGTCGATCAACCACACCTCGGGCTGCCCTTCGCCCTGGAGGAGCTGCGGGGCGTCCGGGAGATCGATTGACATCTTCAGGGCCGCGAGCGCGGGATCCGTCACGCTGAGCTGGTCGGTGAAGGCCACGAACCCCCACGCCGTGAAGCTCATCGGATTGACCACGTGGCGCAGCACGCCCACGAGATCCGGCGTCGCGCATTTCATCGTTTGCGGGCTGCCGGAGAGCGTTTGATCGCGCGAACCGTTCTGGTCGAGGCCCTTCGCCACCACCAGGTGAGGAGCGCCGTCGAAGAGCGAGAACGGCGGGAGCAGCTCGAATCCGTGGTTGCAGGACTGGATCGCCGCGCAGAGATCGTCGCGATGAAGGCTGGCAGTGCCCTTCTCGGTGGGGATGCCCATCGCGCCCGGCGCCCCGTCGAAGCCGAGCACGACGTCGATCGGCGCGTCCGGCGCGTCGACGTCCTGGGCCCAGCCCTTGATCACGTCGCAGCCCGCAGAGTCGATGTAGCCGCGCGGCCGCCGGTCGTTGCACATCGTCGGCTCGCCGCCGCCCGTCGCGAAGACGCCGAGGTGGTTGTTGACCTGGCGCCCCGTGGAGATCACCTGTCCCAGGTTCTGCACGTAGAGCTGCGACGAGCCGCCGCCGTCCTGGTTCGTGGCATAGTCGATGGTGGGCGCGCCGGCCTCGGCCGCGCTCTGCTGGAGGCGCGTGACCAGGGTGGAGGCGCTGATCGAGCTCGTCGTCGACATCATGTAGAGCGTGCGGCGATCGGCGCTGGAGCCAATGGCGCTGCGGGCATGCGAGGTGTTGAGGAGCTGACCGTCGTTGGCGTCCGACCACGGACCGGTGGTGTTGCCTCCGCTGATGATCACGTTGTGACCGCCGACGATCTCGGTGACTCCCGCGAGGGGCGCCGCGCCGCCGCTGGGCTCGCCCTGGGCGATCCCGGGGCCAAACTGCCAGTAAGGCCTCCCCTCCTTCTGCTGAGCGTTCGCCGGCCAGTCCTCGCCGACGCCGCGGGCGCGGCCGACGACGTAGGTCCACCCGGGGAAGTCGAAGAAGTCGGCGTTCATGGCCGCTTGCACGCCGACGCCCTGCCCCCATTGCTGGGGAGTGCCCTTGCGCTCGGCATATTTGGTCGCGCGGATCGAGACCCCGTCGGCGCAGAGATCGACGATGATCATCGCGTCCTGGCCAGGGTGATTGACGAGCGTGAGGCCCGGGTGAGGGCTGGTCACGTCGGCTCGCGCGACGGGGCCCACCGCCGCGACGGCGAGCGTGGCGGCGAGGGCGGCGGCCCGGCGCGCGAGGGACGACATCAGTTGATCCCCTTGGTGGCGCAGAAGCCGTTGATGCACACGTTGGTCGCGTCGCAGCAGTCGGCCGCGGTGCTGCACTTCTCCTGCGGGCCGGAGCACGAGCCGCTGAGGGGCGTATTCGAGCACACGAGCGCTCCCATCGGGCCGTTGGGCTCGCAGTAGCCGTTGCAGCACTGGTCGCCCGTCGCGCAGGTCTGACCATCGGCCTTGCACGGATCGAGGACCCAGAAGCCGCGCGAGTTCCCGGCGAGGATCTCCTGCGCAGGCAGATAGAAGGCCGGGTGGCTCGGATCGGTGCCGGGCGGCGCGCTGAGATCGATGGCCGCGACCCAGAGCTTCTTCACGGTGGCCTGGGCGAGATCCGTCGTGTCGTAGCCCGGAGGCCAGCTCTGCCAGGGGACAGCGTTGAGCTGGTTACCGTAGCTCCGACGGCTGGTGAACACCACCCAGGCGTACCCGCCGGCCGAGATCGGGAGCACCGTTGGCTCGTAGTTCAGGGTCGTGTCGTCTTGCCCGGCCTCACTGTACGAGCTCTGCGGATCGCTCGCGCCGGCGATACCGTGGTTGTTGGGGCCGACAGGCAGGTACGAGGCGCCGCCGCTCTTGCCGTTCAGCGTTTCCAGCGCCACCGGGCTCGGGCTCCCGCCGAGGGTCGTCCACCAGAGCTCGCTCCGGGCGCCGTTGCGCGTGACCATCACCGAGTCGCTCTGGCTCGATCGAACCCCGGTCTCGAACAGGATACCGCTGTTGTCGGGGAGGAAGACAGGATAGCCGATCCGCTGCCCTGCGGCCGGCGTTTGCAGCGTCTGGAGGTTCGAGAAGGTGTGCGTCGTCGCGTCGTAGGCCGCGGCGACCAGGGGCCCTGACACGTTCTGGGTCTTGCCGGTCACGTCGATGTAGGCGAGGAACTTGTCGTCCGGCGAATACGAGGGATAGCCCGCCGCGACGCCGGCCGGCAGGCCCGTCGACACGGCCGCTTGCGGCGCGGCGCTGAACTGCCAGAACGAGCTCGTCGCCGACCCGTTGGAGCTGTTGAGGATGGCGGGGTTGGTCGACGAAGGGTCGATGGTGTTGGTCAGCGCGTAGGTGCCGTCGCCGACGAGGGCTGCCCAGCCGAACACGCCCTCTTGCGTGAGCTGGGCCGCCGAGCCCTGCACGTCGGCCGCGCTCAGATCGTAGAGGAAGGTGCGCCCGTTGCCCGGGTTCCCCTGCTCGGCCTGGGCGAGGAGGAACTGGCCGCGCGAAGAGACGGTGTGACAGACGCGACACCCGCTGTTGTCGGCCGGGTTCCCCTGGGCGTTGGTGGGGCTGTTCTGCCCGACGACGAGCTTCGGCGCGAGATCGCCCGAGCGCACGCCGAGGATCGCCGCGCCCACCGAGTGACCGGCCTTGTCGAGGCTCGCCCAGTTCTTGACGAGCTGCGTACCGTAGGAGTTGTAATACACGCTCCCGGTGAGCCGCGCGGGCGCGATCGTCCAGGTCTGGGAGATGGGCCCGTAGGACATGCCGTCCTTGGCGAGGGTGAGGCTGACCGTGAGCTGATCGGACTTCCCCCCGGCGGTGTTGGTGGCCATGTCCCAGATGTCCTGGGGGATGGGGTGACGGATGAATTTCCCGCCGGTCTGCCCGAGGATCGCCGGCTTGCCGAAGGTGCCAGTCCACGAGAACGATTTCGTCGTCGTCTCGAGCTTGATCTGGATGGCGTCGGCGTCGGCCGGGGCCCAGCTCCACATCAGGAGCGGAGCCAGCATGCCGCGCGGCCAGATCGTCTTGTCGTAGGGATAGAGCAGCGCCAGATTCTGGGCCTTCCCATCGCCCGTCGGGGCCCCGAGCACCGTGAGCGTCGCCGGATCGACCGCGACGCCGAGGCCGTCGCCTCCCACGCCGCCGACCCCGCCTCCAGCCTTGAGATCGCCTGGAGTCGTGGGTATCTGCGCTTGCTCACCCGGGTTCGTCGGATCGGGCCCGTTCTGCGAGGCCGAGAGCTGCACGAAGATCTGCCGCTGCACCGTCATCTTGTTGAGGCCGGCCTGGATCGTCACCATACCGCCCGTCGTCCCGGTCGGCGTGAACGCGGCCGTGCTCGACGGGCCCGCGGGGATCGTCCCGAGGTTGCCCTTGTCGAGGCCCCAGCCGGCGTTGGCCGGTTGACCGTCGAGAGTGGCAGTGTACTTCACCGTCGGCGCCGGCTGGCCGACGACCATCATCAGCGTCTGCGGCGCGCTCGGCTCGACGTCGAATCCCTGCATCGTGGCGCCGCCCGCGCCCGTCGACGAGGTCACGAACGAGGGTTCACCGCCGGCGCCGCCATGGCTACCCGTGCCTGTCGTCGTGGCGCCCGTGGGAGCGCCGCCCGCGCCCGTGGGAGTGCCGCTCCCCCCACCGCAGGCGGAGACGCCCGTGGCCGCCGAGAGCGAGACGCCGAGAGCCAAGTACCAGCGCGACGAGCCTGTTCTCATGATCAAACGATACAGACCCTGCCGAGCGAGCGGCAAGCGCTATCGCCCATCGTGCAAAGGTGCAACGACGCTCGCGCGCCGACGCGGGGAGCGTGCGCGCGCCGCAGCCTCCGATACTGTGTCTCGCGCACGAAGTACGTGAGCCAGCAGCGCACGAGGGGATCCTCGAACAGCGCCGCGCGGAAGCCGGCGAGATCGGCGTCGCTCACCGCCGTTGCAGAGAATGCCCCGCAATCGTCGGCGAAGGCGAGAATCGAGCCGAGGAGCGCCTCATCGATCGGGCGCTGACTCTGCACCTGACCGGGGTTGTGACCGTCGCACAGGCGCGAGCCGCGCTTCGAGGCTTGTTCTGACGGGGATCGTGAATGGGATATCGGGCCGGGGCGCCGGCAGGAGCGACGAGGGCTTCGCGGGACGGGTCCTGGATCTGCGGGATCGCACCGTAGCACTGGCGTCGAATCTCGTTGCTCCACGTCGGTCGCGGATCGACACGATGGGATCGATGCTCGCGCGATCAGCCGCCCTCTCGATCGCGACGGCCGGAGCGCTCGTGATGATCGCCGCGTCGGGGCGCACGCGCGACGTGCCGCTCCCGGGGCCGGGGCCGCGGCCGCGCGTCGAGCCGATCGCCGGCCTCGACGACGCGACCGATGCCGGCTGCGAGCGCTGTCACGCCGAGATCGCCGCTGAGCAGGCCGGATCGCTGCATCGAAGCGCGTGGACCAACGACTACTTCGCGCGCGCGTATGCCCTCGAACCAGCGCCGTTTTGCCGCAAATGCCACGCGCCAGGGGCCGATCCCGCGCGCGAGCCGTCGCTCGCGGAAAAGCACGCGGGCGTGGGCTGCACGAGCTGTCATGTCGCCGGCGACGCCGTCGTCGGCGCGCGGGGCGCGGCGGCGCGCGAGGGAGGTCACGCCGTGCTCGGCGATCCGCGGCTCGCGACGGCTGCGGCCTGCGGTGG
The DNA here is from genome assembly GCA_025362495.1 of Byssovorax sp. Lineage (GTDB taxonomy): Bacteria > Myxococcota_A > Polyangia > Polyangiales > Polyangiaceae > JANYGI01. The sequence continues at coordinate 20,727 of JANYGI010000033.1, forward strand.
ATGTCATCAGTTCTCGTTTCCCGGCCCGCCCGGCGCCGCCACGGGGCCGATGCAGGACACGCTCGGCGAGCACGCGCGATCGATCGGCGCGGCGACTCCCTGCCAGCAGTGCCACATGCCCGAAGTGCAGGGCGCGGGCGGCGCCACGCACCGCAGCCACGCGTTCCAGGTGCAGGGCGATCGCGCGATGCTCGGCCGCGCAGTGACCGTCACGCGGGCCTCGCTCGATCGCGGGCTCGTGCGCGTCACGCTGGCGCCCGGCGCGATCGGCCACGCGTTCCCCACGGGGGATCTGTTCCGCCGCGTCGAGGTGCGCGCTTACCCGGTCGACTCCGCGGGGCGACGCCTCGCTGCCGGCTCGGTCGCCGTGCTCGAGCGGACGTTCAGCGCGACGCCGGTCGGGCACGACGCGCTCGTGCAGGTCGAGCGATCCGACACGCGCCTCGCGGCCGCGACGTCGAGCGACCCGGCATCGCGGGAGATCACGCTCGTCGTCCCCGCGACGACGCGCCGCGCGCATTACGCGATCGTGTGGCAGCGCCTCTCGCCGACGCTGGCGGCGCGGCTCGGGCTCACGATGCACGATCAAGAGACCTTGGTGATCGAAGGGGATGTGAGCCGATGAAGCCAGGGATGATCGACGCTTCGAGCTGCGCGCGAGCCCTCGCGGCGATCTTCTTCGTGACAGCGAGCGCGTGCAGCTCCGCGCCGCCGCCGGCGCCCGACGCTCCACGCCTCATGGCGAGCGCCGCACCGCCGAGCGTCGCGAGCGTGGAGCCGCCGAGCCCCGCGCCGGGGCCGACGGCGCTGATCGACGCGGCGTCGACGCGGGCCGTCGATCCGGCGCCCTCGCCCTCCGTCGCAGCCCTCGCGAGCGCTACGCGGCGCTTCGAGCCGATCGCGTTGCCCTCGATGGGCGCGGTCCTCGCCGTCGATGGGCGCGGCCCGAAGGACGTGTGGATGCTCGGAGAAAACAGCGCGCTCCTGCGCTGGAACGGGGCGCGCGCCGAGCGGCAGAAGGCCCCGAGCTGCCCGTCGCACGTCGTGATGAGCTTCGCCGGCAGCAAGCCCAGGAGCTACGACGCCGAGCCGGTCTACCGGCGCCTCACCGTCGCCCCGCGCGAGATCATCGTCGGCGGGCCGCGCAGCGCCTGGGGCTACCGCGGCAGCTACACCGTCTTCGTCGAGGCGCGCTCGCGCGGTGGATCGGTATGGTCCTGCGGGATGGCCAACGGGTTCGGCACGCCGATCCATCGCGCGGCCGGGGACAGCGTGCTCGACATCCTGCGCGTCGGTCAGCCCAGCTTCGCCATCGATGATCGCCCCGCCCCTGTGCCGGACGACATGAGCATCGAAGAGTCGCTCCTCGTCGCCCGATCGAGCGACGACGTCTGGATCGGATCCCCGCTCTACGCGTCGCTCTGGCACTGGAACGGCGTCGCCTGGAATCCGCGTCCGGCCGCGATCGCGACGCTCTTCGATCTGTGGACCGACGAGTCCGGCGCCGCGTGGGTGCTCGGCTCGACGGCGAAGAACGCGCGCGAAGGCGACCTCGTCCTGCGCTGGGACCTCGCCGCGAAGGCCTGGCGATCGGTACCGCTCCCGCCCGATCTGCGCGCCACGAGGCTCGGCGGGACGAGCGCGCGCGACGTGTGGCTCTTCGGCACCAAGGCCTGGTTCCAGTGGGACGGCGTCGCGCTCCGCCGCGCCGAGGCGCTGCTGGGCGAGGTGAACGCGACGTGGTCCACGGCGACGGGCGAGCTCTTCGTCGTCGGCGCGGATCGCACGAAGAAGGTGGGCACCGGGAAAGATGCGACGCCGGCGGGCGCGGCGTTCCACACGCTCGCGGTCGAGGAGGAGCGACCGTGAGGATCCGAAATAGCCTTCTTTTCGCAGCGATTTTCACGACCTCGTGCAGTGGGTCTCCGCCGCCTCCGTTGCCAGCGCCGCTCCCGGTGCCGAAGACCTCGATGATCGCGCGGCAGCCGAAGCCCGCGGCGTCGGGGTTCGCCGCGCTCCCGCCCGGCTCGCACGGTCCGTTCGTCGACGCGACGGGCGCTCACGTGAGCCTCGTCGGTCGCACCGTGACGAGGCGCGCGCCGGGCGGCAGGGACGCATGGTCGGTGCGCATGGGGCGATTCCCGCGCGCCGATCTCGCCGTCCCGCATGACGGCGCCGACAGCGGCAGCATCGCGCTCTTCGGCGACGGCGCGATCCTCGTCGCCGGCACCGATGGCGAGCTCCTCGCGCTCGCGCCGGATGGGCGATCGCGCTTCCAGCTCGGCCTGCGCGGCGCGATCGCGGGGATGCTCAGCGTGGCGTCGGGCGACGTCGTCGTGAGCACCAGCGCCGGGCTCGTCACGTCGATCGCGCCGGATGGAAGCATCCGCTGGGAGACGCGCGTGAGCTTCGAGCAGCTGTCCGAGCCGGTGCTCACGGCGAGCGGCGTGATCCTCATCGCCGCGGCGGACGGCGCCGTGCTCGCGCTCTCGCTCACGGGCGATCTCCTCTGGCACGAGCCCGCCTTTGCCGACGCGCGCCATCCGCCGGCGGTGGTCGGCGATCGCGTTCTCACCGATCTGCGCGTCGATACGCGGGCGTTCTTGCTCGCCGGATCGCACCCCGCCGCGCCGCTCACGTCCGCGACCGGCGCGTACCGCGCGCACGTCGAGACGCGACGCGACGGCACGCCGATCGGCCGCGTGCTCTCGATCGTCGCGACCGCGCCCGACGACGTCTGGGCGCTCGTCGGCAAGCTCCGCGCGGACGTGCGCGATCCCGCGCCGGAGCTGCTGCGCTGGGACGGCCACACCTGGTCCACCGTCGCGGCGCCGAAGCCGCGCTGGCACAAGGAGGTGTTCGCGCTCGGCGCCCTCCCCGCGGTGGGCGAGCTCGACGCGCGCGCCCTGGTCCGCGGGCCCGGCGGCGCGCTCCGCCTGCTCGCCTCGCGCGACCACCAGCTCGCGGGCGGCGACGACTCACCGGGCGACATCGCCACGGCGCGCGCGCCGGTGATCTTCACGCCCGACGGCGCCGCGCTGCGCGAGCGGCGCGAGCTCTTCACCGTGTTCACGCGCGTGCCGCAGGGCTGGAGCAGGAACGCGGGCGATCTCCGCTACGCGTCGAGCGCCGCCGGCAAAGAGGTGCTCTGCCTCGCCGACGTGTGCCTGCGTGTCGACGGGCCGACGGCCGCGGTCCTGCCCGGCGACGCGCAGGACGTCGATCCGATCGCCTTCGTCGGCGAGACGCTCTGGTCCGTGCAGATGACGCCCTTCCGCAACACCGTCGCCAGCACGCTGATCCGCGGCAAGGAGATCGCGCTCGATCACCTCCCGTCGGGCGCGTTGCCGCGGATGTCGGCGCTCTGGGGAAGCGGCGACGACGACGTCTGGGTTCTGGGCGAAAGCCCCACGACGAGCACGACGATGTCGCAGTTCGATGGGCACGCGTGGACGAGCGTCCGCGCTCCACTCACGCACGTGTCGCGCCTCTGGGGCACCAACGCAGACGACGTCTGGGCCGTGGGCGACAGCGGCGTCGCGCACTTCGACGGCGCGCGCTGGTCGCAGATCGTCGGCGTCTCTGGCCACCTCGTGAGCCTCGCGGGCAGCGGGCGCGACGACGCGTGGGTCGGCGGCGCCGAGGGGCTGTGGCATGTCGCGCGCGCCACCGAAGCCGAGATCGAGCCTGATCTGGCGGGCCGGCCTGGCCTCGCCCCGCCTGCCACCACGACGCCGAGCCAGCCGCTCGCGGTCACGGCGATCGATCCCGCCTACCGGCTCGAGCGCGCGGTGATCACGGTCGATCGCGGCGAGCCGCTGCGCGCGGCGCTCGGCGTCGCCGCGGGCCCCGGCGGGATCGTCTGGCTCCACGATGGCCACCGCGTCGTCGAGCTCGACGGTGGCAAAGCGCGCGAGCTCTCGCCAGGAAAATCGAGCGCGCGCTTCGACTGCCAGCGCTGCCTCGCGCCGCTCGGCGCGGGCGCGGGCTTCGCGCTCTCCGGGGGCCTCGCGCGCTTCACCGCCGGCAACGCCGTACCCGACGGCGCGACGCTCACCGATCTCGTCGCGATCGCCGCGGCACCTTCGGGCGCGCTCTGGGCGGTGTCGGCGAGCGAGGACGATCGGCTCCCGCACGCGATCGTGCGCACGGCGCGCGGCGCGCGGCTCGTCCCCGGCGTCCCCGGGGCGGGCTACTCCGACGTCGCGGCGCGCGCCGACGACGATGTCTGGCTCGTCGGCGCGACGAACGCGGCGACCGATGGATTCCGCGCGTGGCCCGCGGGCGAAGGCCTCGCCATCCACTTCGACGGGCGCGCCTTCACGCGCCGCCGCGGCCCCGAGGGCGCGCTGCTCGCCGTCACCTCCACGGCGGCGAACGAAGCGTGGAGCGTCGGCCTCGCCGGCTCGCTCGCGCACTTCACGGCGAGCGCTGTCGAAGGCTTCACGATCAGGCCGCCCACGCGGCTCCGCGCGATCACCGCGGCCTCGCCGACCGATCTCTGGATCGCCGGCGACGAAGCCACGCTGCTCCACGGAGACGGCCACGGCCTGCGCCGCATCGACACCACCGCCGTGAGCCCGGACGGCGCGCTCACGAGCGTGATCGCCCCGGGATCGAGCCCAGGCTGGGTCGTCGGCCCCGCGGGCATCTTCCGCATCGTGCCCACCGCGAAAGCCCCGCTCGCTAGATCGCCTGGCCCTTGAACTGGCTCGTGTAGAGCTGGTGGTACACGCCGCGCCGCGCGAGCAGCTCGTGGTGCGTCCCCCGCTCGACGATCTTCCCGCCGTCTATCACCAGCACCTGATCGGCGTCGCGGATCGTGCTGAGCCGGTGGGCGATCACGAAGCTCGTGCGCCCTTCCATCAGCCGCAGGAGCGACTTCTGGATCCGGGCCTCGGTGCGCGTGTCGACGCTGCTCGTGGCCTCGTCGAGGATCAGGATCGCCGGCTCGGCGAGGAGCGTGCGCGCGATCGCCAGGAGCTGCCGCTGGCCCTGGCTCAGGTTGCCGGCGCGCTCGGAGAGCACCGTGTCGTAGCCTTGCGGGAGCTGGCGGATGAAGTGGTCGGCGTCGGCCATCTCGGCCGCGCGGAACACGTCGGCGTCGGTCGCGTCGAGCCTCCCGTAGCGGATGTTCTCCATCACGGTCGCGCCGAACAGGTACGTGTCCTGGAGGACGAGGCCGAGCATGCGGCGCAGGTCGCTCTTCTTCAGATCGCGGATGTCGGCGCCGTCGATGGAGATCGTCCCGCGATCGATCTCGTAGAAGCGGGTGAGCAAGTTGATGATCGTCGTCTTGCCCGCGCCCGTCGGGCCGACGAGCGCGACCATCTGCCCGGGCTTCGCTTCGAGCGTCATGTCGTCGAGGATCGTCGTGCCGGCGCGGTAGCCAAACGTGACGTGATCGAAGCGCACGTCGCCGCGCACCGCCGGCAGCGCGCGCGCTTCGGGGGCGTCGTCGGCCTCGCTCGGCACGTCGAGGATCTCGAAGACGCGCTCGGCGCCCGCGAGCGCGGCCTGGAGCGTGTTGTAGAGGTTCGAGAGCTGGCGGAGCGGGTTCACGAAGCCCTGCCCGTAGTTGATGAACGAGGCGATGAGCCCCACGGTGACCAGGCCCGAGAGCGCCAGCCAACCGCCGAGCCCCGCGAGCACGATCACGAAGAGGTTCCCCAGCACCGACGTCAGCGGCATGAGCAGGAGCGCGTAGGTGTTGGCCTGCACGCCGGCGCGATAGACGTTCTCGTTCTCGGCGCGGAAGGCCTCGATCACCGACTGGTTGCGGCGAAACACCGTCACGATTTTCTGGCCGCCGATCGACTCTTCCATCACGCCGTTGAGCTGGCCGAGGTGCTTCTGCAGCTCCTTGAAGCCCTTGCGCGTGAACACCGCGACCCAGCGGGTGAAGCCAATCATGATCGGGACGACCAGCAGCGACGCCAGCGCCAGCCAGCGATCGAGCAGGAACATCGCCACCAGGATCCCGACCATCGAGAGCACGCTGGCGAGGAGCGAGGTGATGTTCTGGGCGACGGCCTGGTTGATGGCGTCAATGTCGTTGGTGAGGCGGCTCATCAGCTCGCCCGAGGGGTTGCGCTCGAAGAAGTCCATCGGCAGCGTCTGGAGGTGCTGGAAGAGCTCGCCGCGGAGGCGCTTGAGCGCGCGCTGCGAAATGCCCGCCATCAGCCAGCTCGAGCCGCCCTGGAAGATGTTGCTGGCCAGGTACGCGGCGAGCATCTTCATCGCGATGAGCGCGAGGCCGCTCGCGTCGTGCCTGGCGATGAAGCCATCGATCGCCACGCCCATCAGGAACGGGCCGGCGAGGCCGAGCAACGTGTAGATGACGATGCCGGCGACGACGACGGCGAGCCCCGCGCGAAACGAGCGGAAGTAGCCGGCGAGGCGCGCGAGGGTGCCGCGCGGATCCCTGGCGCGCGCGATGTTGCCGAAGCTGGCGCCGGGTCGCATCGCGCCGCGCATGCCGCCGCCGAGGCTCGGGCCGCTCGGAGCCTGCGCGCTCACGACGCGACGTCTCCGGGCGCCGGCTCGCTCGCGGCGTCCTCGGCGAGCCCCTTGCCGAGCTGCGAGTCGTAGATCTCGCGGTAGACCGGCGACGTCACCATCAGCTCGCGGTGCGTCCCTTCGGCGACGATGCGGCCCCTGTCGAGCACGAGGATCGAGTCGGCGTCGAGCACCGTGCTGATCCGCTGCGCGACGACGAAGGTGGTCCGCTCGCCTTTTTTCTCCGCGAGCGCGCGCTGGATCAGCGTCTCGGTCTCGACGTCGACGGCGCTGGTGCTGTCGTCGAGGATCAAGATCTTCGGATCGACGAGCAGCGCCCGGGCGATGGCGAGGCGCTGCTTCTGGCCGCCCGAGAAGTTCGCCCCGCGCTGCTCGACGCGGCTGCCGTAGCCCTCGGGCATCCTGCTGATGAACTCGTGCGCCTGCGCCGCCCGCGCGGCCTTCTCGACGTCGGCGTCGCTCGCGTCGGGGCGGCCGTAGCGGATGTTGTCGCGGACCGTGCCCGAGAACAGCACCGACTCTTGCGGCACGACGCTGACGTGCGCCACGAGCGAGTCTTGCGTCACGGCGCGCACGTCGCGCCCGCCCACGTCGAGGCGGCCCGAGGACACGTCGTAGAAGCGCGGGATCAGGTTCACGAGCGTCGACTTGCCGGCGCCGGTCGAGCCGAGGATCGCGATCGTCTTGCCCGGCGTGGCCGCGAGCGAGATGCCGCGCAGCACCGCCTCGCTCTCGTCGCCTGCGTAGGTGAACGAGACGTCGTCGAAGGCCACCGAGGCCGGCGCCGAGTCGGGCAGCGGCGCGGCTCCCGCGGCGTCGACGACGTCGGGCACGCTGTCCAGGATCTCGTCCATCCGCCGCAGCGACGCGAGGCCCGCCGCCCAGGTGTTGGAGAGCATCGTCATCATCACGAGCGGCGTCATCGTGGTGAGCAGGTAGTTGGTGAAAGCGACGATCTGCCCGATCGAGAGCTCGCCGCGGATCGACTGCAGGCCGCCGAGCCAGATCACGACCACCATGCCGACGTTGATGCACATCGTCAGCGCCGGCGTCATCGTCGACATCAGCTGCATGACCTTGATCGAGCGCACGGTCATCGCCTCGTTGGCGACCTCGAAGCGCGCGCCCTCGTGGTCGGCGCGGACCAGGCCCTTCACGAGCCGGGCGCCGGCGATGTTCTCCTGGAGGACGTTGTTCACGGCGTCGAGCTTCTGCTGCACGGCGCGGAAGAGCGGCTCCATGCGCACGACGAAGAAGGCGATCAGGAGCGACGTGATGATCAAGAGCGGCAGCATCGTCAGCGCGAGCTTGCGGCCCGTCGTCACCATCAGCACCAGGCTGCCGATCATCAGCAGCGGCGCGCGGGTGCCGATGCGGAGCGAGATCTGGGTGAGGCTCTTCACGGCGGCGACGTCGCTCGTGAGCCGCACGAGGAGCTGCCCTGTCTTCTGCCGATCGAGATTGCCGAACGAGTAGCGCTGGATCTTCAGGAACAGCGCCTCGCGGAGATCGCGCGCGACGCCCTCGCCCACGCGCACCGAGAAGCCATTGTTGGCGATGGCGATGACGGTGCTCACCGCCGAGATGCCGAGCATGATCAGCGCGGTCTGGACGACGACGCCGCGATCGTGGCGCAGGATCCCCTGATCGATGATCCGCTGGATCAGGCGCGGGATCGCCAGATCCATCGCCACGAGCGTGCTGAGCAGGACCAGCGCGAGTACGGCCAGGCGCTGGTAGGGCCTGACGAAGCCGAGGAGTCTGCGAATTTCGCGCATGCGGGGGGCGCAGTCTACGCGAAGGCGGCGGGCGTCGGGCCGTCGCCCTCGTGCTCGTGGTAGGCTCCGGGCCATGGCCAGCGCGGCATCGAAGCTCGTCATCGCGGAAGACCGGACGGTGTATCCGATCGAGGACGACATGGGGGAAGGGTCGCTTCAGCGCTTCATCTCGGAGCTGCTCCGCGTGCTCGTGGAGCGCTGGCTCGAGAGCCGGGGCAAGCCAACGTTCGTGGGCGCAGACCAGTTCTTTTACTGGAAGCAATACGACCCGAAAGAGTGCGTCTCACCCGACGTCTACGTGCTGCCCGGCGTGGCTCCGGGCACGGAGATCGGGGCCTGGAAGGTCTGGGAAACGGGTCGTGTCCCCTCCTTCGCGCTCGAGGTGGTCTCGCGCGACGTGGACAAGGACTACCTGACTTCACCCGCCAAATACGACCGACTCGGCGTCTCCGAGCTCGTGGTGTTCGATCCCAAGCACGCGCTGGACCCGGGCCGGTTCCTCTTTCAGCTGTTCCAGCGGGGCAAGCGCGGCCTGGTCTGCGTGCAAGCCACGAACGCCGATCGTGTGAAGTCGAAGGTCCTCGGCTGCCACCTGCGCGCAGTCGGCGTCGGCGGCGATCTCCGGGTGCGGATCGCGACGGGATTCAAGGGCGAGACGCTGTTCCCCACCGACGTGGAGGCGAGGGCCGACGAGCGAGTCCAGCGCGAGCGAGCCGAGGCCACCCTGAATGACGAGCGGGCCCAGCGCGAGCGCGCGGAGGCGGCGCTGCGAACCCTGCAGGCCGAGCTCGCGCTCCTTCGAGGCGCGCCGAAGCCGCCGAGCGCGACGAGCAAGACGAGCCGGCGGAAGTAGCGCTGGGGCTCACTCGGGATTTCGGAGCGGTGAAGATCCGGTCCGGCGGCGACGGGATCGGCCGAACGAGAGGCAGTATCGCCCTGACGCGCCTCGACCACGGCACCGACGTTCGGGGCGAGTCCGCCGTTGCCAGGAGACGGTCAACCAGGCAATCGTCAATCGACCGAGATCGATGGCGCCGCGCCGAGATTGACACCGCTGGTCATCCGGGCTCTTCGTGACTCAGCATTCTCTCCTGGAGAAGCTGCCCATGCGCCTGATGATTGGGATCGTAGCCCTCGCCGCGTCGCTCGCCCTCGTGACCGGGTGCGCCAAGAAGCCGTGTGAGGCCATACCCGAGTCGGCGGCGCTGAAGTCACTCGGGATCGTGCTCCCCGGGGGGCTCCCTCTGCAAGGACGACAGGGGCGTCGCCGACATCGAGTACCCGAAGGACCAGGCCGAGACGCTGCCTGCGATCCACACCGCGGCGCTGGGGAAGGCCGGATGGAAGGTGGATCCCATCGCGGATCGCGCCCTCCTCGCCACCCGCGGCGGAGACACGCTGTTCGTGATGACCTTCAAGGAGACGCAGGAGAGCCCCTTCCCCATGGCGATCGTGCGTTATTGCCAGACGGCAGCCTGCGGCAAGGACATCTCCGGGGTCGCCAACGCGATGAAGAAGCAAGAAGCGGAGATGAACAAGAAGTCGTAGCCTACCGGCGGCGCTCGAGCATCGGTGAGCCAGGTCGGTTTTTCAGGCGCGCCCACGGCGGCGAGAACACGCACTCCCCATCTCGACGAGGATCCCCTCCCCTCGGCATGGAGGTCGCGTACGATGGCTCTCATGAAGCTTTTCTTTTCGCTCGTCTCGCTCGTGGTCCTCGCCGGCTGCGGCACGCATCCAGCGTACCCGGGGTCGGCGTCCTCCAACCAGACCGTCACCGAGCCCGCCTTTCCCTCGGTCGCCGCGTGCCTCGCCGCAATGCGCGCGGCGCCGCCCGGCTCGCTGGAAGCCAATCGTAGCTGCGTCCGCATCGACGTGGAGAACGCGCTCTCACCGGCGTTCGTGGTGCAAGCGGTCGAGGTCGAGGTCGACGGCGCTCGCCTGTACGCGCGGGAGGAGCCGCTGCACCAGCGCGGCGAGCTCGATCTCGTGAGCACGTTCACGGTGGGTCTCGGCCAGATGGCGCCCGGGGTCCACGAGATCCGCCTCGGCGCGTCGCTGGTGCCGAACGAGATCGTCGAGCCGTCGCTGCACGGTTGGCGCTGGCACCTGTGCGCCAAGCACGTCGTCACCGTCGCTCCGGGAGCGGGGTTGAGCGTGAGCGCGCAGATCTACGAGAACCGCGCGGAACGGCGGCCGATGGGGCAGTGGCCGGTAGCGCGGTATCTCGACAACGGGGTGGAAGCGCCGCCCCTCGTGGGGCCCGGGGGCGTGGATCCCGGGGATGCCGGGTGCCCGCGGGTCCTGATCCGGTAGCGGGACGGCGAATCGAATCGACCGCCGGGAGCCGCGCCGGGAAGCTACGATGGACCGGTGAAGCTCGTCGTCCCTCTCGTGTCACTCGTGTTCCGAGTCTGCTCGCGCCATCGCTTCACCGTGGCCGCCGGAGGCGCCATTGGCGTGACTGCCTTTCTGAGCGACGAGGGCGACAGCGACAGTCCCATTCTGGAGCGACTCGGCATCACCTACGCGGCAGACCGGGACGCGAAGCACCCCGGGGAGCGGGAGCCCGAGGAGATGGGTAGCGCCGGAGGGAGCCAGTGCCCGAGGGCGGCGCGACCGTAGCTTGAAAGCTTCGTGCATCCTCGCCCTCTTCGCGCCTCCTGGCAGCACGATTTCTCACCCGCATCCCGGCGCCGTCGACCACGTCCTCGGCTAGGCTCCCTCGGTGCGCAACCTCCCCTCCACCAACGCTCGCTACTGGGCCACCATCGTCAGCGCCTGCTGCATCGGCGAGACGCTGGGCGACTTCATCTCCCGCGGCCTGAAGCTCGGCTACGGGCTCGGGTCCATCGGGCTCTTCGTCCTCTTCGCGCTCGTCCTCTTCGTCGAGCTGCGCGCGCACGTGAAGAACGAGATGCGCTACTGGACGGCGGTCGTCATCACCAGCACCACGGGGACGACGCTCGCGGACTTCACGAGTCGCTCGCTCAAGCTCGGCTACGCGGTGGCGTCGGCGCTGCTGATCGTGCTGCTCGCCGGCCTCTTCTACACGGCGCATCGCACGGCGCCGAAGCCCTCGGCGAAGCCCCCGCTGCTCCCCGAGATTGACCTCGACGCCCCCCGCGTGGGCGGCAAAGACGGGATCCTCCCGCGGGTCGACATCGAGGCTCCCACGCGGAGCACGCTCCTCGCAGACGCCGTGTACTGGCTCCTGATCCTGGTGGTGAGCACCTTCGGCACGACGATGGGCGACTTCGTGTCTGACGGCCTCGAGCTCGGCCCCGGCAAAGCCTCGCTGATCCTCGGAGGCCTGCTCGTCGTCGTCCTCGTGGTGGAGCTGCTCGCGAAGACGCCGAACCAGATCCGGTACTGGACTGCCATCGTCATCACCAGCACCGTCGGAGCGACGTTTGGCGACTTCCTCACCAAGGACGACGGGTTGAAGCTCGGCTACGGACCGGGCACTGCCGTGCTGCTCACCGTCTTTCTGGTCATCCTGATCGGAGGCCATTTTCTGGGGCGGCGCGCGACGCCGGCGAAGGCCGTCGCCTGACGTTCCTCGACCACCCGAGCGCGGATCATGCCGCCGCGCGCGTCGTTCGATGCTCAGGAGGGAAACTTCCTCACGCTGTGCGCGCGTCTCGACGCGAGCTTCCTCACGCCCAGCGCACGCGGAGATCAGACCGGGACGTCCCTCGTGTTAGCGTGATCGTTCATGCTCGGAGGTCCAATGCCCCGCTTGCGATGGCTACTCGCGCTTTGTGCTGCTGTGCTCTTCTTCGCCGCCCCCCGCCGCGCCTTCGCGGTCGATCTCGTGATGAACGGCGGCACGATCACGCTCGGAGGCGTGCAGACGTTCAACATCGTCTCGCTCACCAACGGGGCGAAGGTGCTGGTCACGCCCTACAACGGCGTTGACAAGGTCAACACCGGGAACCTGGTGATCAAGGCCAACAGCATCACCATCGACGCGACGAGCTCGATCACGGCGAAGGGCTCGGGCTACCAGGCGGGGCTCTGCCAGAACGGGAGCGGGCCGACGACGTTCCCGCTCTCGGGCGGGCGCGGCGGGTGCGGCGTGCGCGACTCGGCCGGCGGCGGCGCGCACTTCGGCGGCGGCGGCCGCGGCACGAAGGACTGCTCGGTCAACGGCTGCACGTTCCCGCAGGACTACGAGGAAGACTGCGTCGGCGCCGTCAGCGGGAACGTCTGCGCGAACTACACCGACTGCCGCAACAACGACGCGCTCCCGAGCGTGGCCGGGCAGCCCTTCCAGCACTCGCTCTACGTCAGTGACTTCGGCGCGGCCGGCGGTGACAAGGGCTGCCGCGACAACGACGGCTTCGTCCCGTCGGCGGGCACCACCGTCGCGGTGACGGGCGGCAACGGCGGCGGGCGCATCGTCCTCTTCGCCGCCAACGCCGCGCAGACGGGCACGATGAACATCGCCGGGACCGTGTCGACCAAGGGCAACCGCGGCTGCGGCAGCGGCAACGACTCGGCGGGCGGCGGGGCCGGCGGCACGCTGCTCCTCATCGGCGACACCGTGACCATCGCGGCGAGCGCCGTCGTCAACGCGGCCGGCGGGCGCGGCGGCGACACGCAGCCGAAGCCTGATCCGGAGTGCGCCGGGACGCAGACCAACGGCACCTGCGACGACTGCGGCGGCGGCGGCGGCGGCGGGATCATCAGCGTGCTCTCGCGCGTGGCGAGCATCGCCCCCGCGGCCACGTTCGACGTGTCCGGCGCGCTCGGCGGCGTCTGCCCGATCTGCACCGGCGAGGCCGGCGGCGGCGCGGGCGAGCTCCAGATCGACGGCGCCTACGTCGGCGAGGTCTGCGACGGCTACGACAACGACTTCAACGGCGCGGTCGACGACGGCCTGCCCCCGCTCAACTGCAGCGGGAACATGGTCGCGTCGTGCGTCAACGGCGTCCCGCAGCAGTGCCCCGTCAACGTGGCGACGTGCACCGCCTCGGTCACCGACACGCGCCCCCGCTTCGTGGTCATCGTCGACACGTCGGGCTCGATGCTCAACGATCCCGCCGGCAAGCCGACGTTCGGCGACGGCTCGGTCGGCCACGTCGGCGTCGACACCAGCAGCGACGTCGACACCGTCGACGGCAACAACTCGCGGCTCTTCATCGCCAAGAGCGCGCTCAACAACGTGCTCGCGGCGTTCCCGGACGCCGACTACGCGCTCGCCCGCTACCACCAGGACGAGTCCGTCAACCGGAGCTGCCAGGCCGCGAGCTGGTTCGAATGCCAGCAGCTCTGCTGCAGCTACGACGATCCGCGCAACAACGTGGCGCCCACCTACCCGAGCCCGCCCGGCTGCAACATGCAGGCGATCTACTCGGCCGGTTACCCGGCGACGCTCAACGGCAACATCAATGTCGGCTGGCCGAACCAGGGCGACTGCATCAACTACGCGGGCTCGTGCGGCGCCCCGCGTCGCGGCGCCGACATCCTCGTCGGCTTCAACAAACCGCTGCAGCAGACGCTGAAGTGGCTCGACGGCGCCGAGACGAATTTCAACGCGAGCACGCTGCCCGGCGACGCCTGCAACTTCAACGGCGGCGGCGACTGCGAGCTGCGCGCGACCGGCCCGACGCCGCTCGCGGCCTCGCTCGACGCGGCCGCCGACTACCTCAAGCCGATCATCCAGTGCGACGGCGCGGTGCCCTGCCGCAAGTACTCCGTCATCCTGCTGACCGACGGCGCCGAGAGCTGCCAGGGCAACCCGATCGCCTCGGCCACCGCGCTGAAGAGCGTCGTCGCGACCACCCAGGTGAAGACCTACGTCATCGGCTTCAGCACGCTGCCGAGCGAGACCGCGCAGCTCAACGCCGTCGCCGCCGCGGGCGGGACGACGAGCGCGTTCTTCGCGTCGGACTCCAGCGGCATCTCCAACGCCCTCGCGACGATCATCGCGTCGTCGACCAACTACGAGAAGTGCAACGGGCTCGACGACGACTGCGACGGCCTCATCGACGAGGACTTCCCCGACAAGGGGCTGGCCTGCGACAACGGCCTGAAGGGCGTCTGCAAGGGCACCGGCGTCCGCGTGTGCAACGCCACGCAGGACGGGACGACGTGCCAGATCACCATCCCGGGCCTCGCGCCCACGAACGAGGTCTGCAACGGGCTCGACGACAACTGCAACGGCCTCGTCGACGAGAACGGCATCTGCCAGACGTGCGTGCCCAGCGTCGAGGTCTGCAACGGCGTCGACGACAACTGCGACGGCATCATCGACAACAACCCCGTCGACGCAAACCAGCCCTGCGGCGTCGCGACCGGCGAGTGCTCGCCCGGCCTCACCGTGTGCACCGCGGGGGTCCTCGGCTGCGCCGGCGCGATCGGCCCGCAGATGGAGACGTGCAACGGCCTCGACGACGACTGCAACGGCGTCGTCGATGGGATGACGGCGGCCTGTTATTCGGGCCCCGCGGGCACCTCGGGCGTCGGCGTCTGCCACCCCGGCAGCCAGCCCTGCACCGCGGTCGTCGGGAGCGGCGTCCCCGCGTTCGGTCCGTGCGTGGGGCAGATCGTGCCCTCGTCGGAGCTCTGCGACGGGCTCGACAACGACTGCAACGGCCTCGTCGATGACAAGGTCCCCGACGGCTTCGGCCACATGACCGGCGACGCGTGCTGCCCCTCCGCGGGCAAGTGCGGCACCGGCGTTTGCACCTTCGGCGCCTACGCGTGCGCGGGCTCGCAGGTGGTCTGCGACGGCGCGATCCTCCCCTCGCCCGAGCTCTGCGACGGGCTCGACAACGACTGCAACGGCATGGTCGACGACGTGCCCGGCAAGGGCCTCCCCTGCGTGCTCCCGGGCGGCTGCCCCGGCATGCTCGACTGCCAGGTCGGCCTCGGCCTCGTGTGCGTCGCCGCGGCGACGGGCCTCGAGGTCTGCGATGGCATCGACAACGACTGCGACGGGAGCATCGACGAAGAGCCCGACGTCTCGAACAACGATCCTTCGCTCGGCGTGGCCTGCGACATCCCGACCGCGCCGAACGATCACGCGCCGTGCGCGCCGGGCAAGACGGTCTGCAAGAGCGGCAAGCCGACGTGCGAGGGCTCGGTGACGCCCGCGCCCGAGGTCTGCGACGGCGTCGACAACGACTGCGACGGCAACATCGATCAGCCGAACCCGTGCCCCGGCGAGCTGGTGTGCAAGGACGGCATGTGCCTGAACAAGTGCCAGACGGGCGAGTTCCCCTGCCCCGGCGGCGAGGTCTGCAACGAGGGCGTGTGCGTGCCGATCGGTGACGCCGGCGTGCCCACGAGCGCGACGGGCGCGGGCGGCGGCGCGATGACGACGACGTCGGGCGCGGGCGGCAGCGCCGGCGTGACCACGACCAGCGGCGGCCTGACGACGACGACGAGCGTCGGCGCGACCACCAGCGGCGCGGGCGGCGCGGGCGGCGATCGCAACGTGTACGGCCTCGCCACCGGCGGCGGCGGGTGCTCGTGCGACGTGGCCGGCGATCGCAGCGCATCGGAGCGGCTCGGCGTCCTCGCGGCGGTGGGCCTCGCGCTCGCGGCGCGGCGACGGCGCCGCGCGGCTCGCGTCGAGGGAGGTGCAAAGTGAAGGGCGCCCTCGCGATCCTGGCCGCGACGATCGTCGCGGCGGCGCCGGCCCTCGCCGGCTGCACGACCGACGCCTTCTGTTTCAGCTGCAACGATTTCCCGACGCCCGACGGCGGGACGACCACGGTGGCCGCGAGCAGCTCCACGAGCGGCACCGGCGGCGAAGGTGGCAACATCTTCACCGGCAGCGGCGGCGCCACGTCCACGAGCGGCGCGGGCGGCGCCGACGCCTGCGCCGCCGACACCGACAACGATCCGAAGAACTGCGGCTCGTGCGGCAACGTCTGCGAGCTGCTCGGCGCGTTCCCGAAGTGCGTGGCCGGGAAATGCGCGATCGACAAGTGCGCGGCGGGCCACGTCGATCACAACGGGATCGTCAGCGACGGCTGCGAGTACTCGTGCTCGGTCACCAACGGCGGCGTCGAGATCTGCGACGGCCTCGACAACGACTGCAACGACGTCATCGACGACAACTTCGATCTGACGAGCGACGTGAACCACTGCGGCTCGTGCGGCACGGTCTGCGGCCTCGGCAACGCCAGCGCGAAGTGCATGCCCGTGAACGGCTTCCCCGAGTGCGTGGTCGACACCTGCAAGCCGGGCTTCTCCGACCTCGACAAGCTCGCGCAGAACGGCTGCGAGTACGTCTGCCCGGTCTCGCCGCCGACGGCCGAGATCTGCAACGACAAGGACGACAACTGCGACGGGCAGATCAACGAGGGCAACCCCGGCGGCGGCGTGCCCTGCGAGTCGACGTGCCCTGGCGGGGTCTGCCTCGGCGAGTGCACCGCGGGGACGACGCTCTGCGCGGGCTCGGTCCTGATCTGCATCGCGGGCGCCGGCCCGACGCTCGAGACCTGCGACGGCAAGGACAACGACTGCGACGGCGTCGTCGACAACGGCTTTGATTTCCAGACCGATCCGCTCAACTGCGGCGGGTGCGGCAACGTCTGCTCGCCCGACAGCGCCATCGGCGGCTGCTCGGCCGGGCAGTGCGTGATCGCGGCCTGCGCGCCCGGTCACGCCAACCTCGACGGCAACCCGGCGAATGGCTGCGAGTACACCTGCCCGGTGACGCCGCCGACCGTGGAGAGCTGCAACGGCCTCGACGACGACTGCAACGGCATCGTCGACGACGCCGCGGTGATCGCCGCGCAGAAGCCGCCGACGGCTCTCTGCTACCCGACCCCGGGGACGCCCTGCGCCGGCGCGGATTTCCAGTGCCTCGGCGCGCCCGGGTGGAAGTGCAACTACGGCCCCGGCGTCGAGGTCACCTCGAGCGGCACGCTCGCCGTCGTCGAGACGAAGTGCGACGGCGTCGACGGCAACTGCAACGGGCAGGTCGACGAGGCCTTCTCGGATCTCGGGACGGCCTGCGACAACGGCCTCTTCGGAGCCTGCCGCGACGTGGGCCAGCGCGTCTGCGATCCCGGCGACATCACCGCGACGACGTGCGATCTCTCGGTGCTGCCCGACGCCGTGCCCGGCGCCCCGTCGGCCGAGCTCTGCAACAACGTCGACGACGACTGCAACGGCGTCGTCGACGACGGGATCGTCGACGACATGGCCCTCGTCAGCGTGACCGGCGGCTCGTTCCTGATCGATCGCTACGAGGCCTCGCGCCCCGACGCGACGGCGCAGTCACCGGGCCTGAACGAGAGCCGGCGCTGCGTGGTCCCTGGCCGGATCCCGTGGACGTTGACGACCCACGCCGAGGCCGCCGCGGCGTGCGCGTCGACGGGCGCGCGCCTCTGCACGGGCGCCGAGATGCAGGCGGCCTGCGAGGGCGCGGCGCAGAGCGCGTACCCCTACGGCGCGAGCTACCAGCCGCTCACCTGCAACGGCCTCGACTTCGACGGCGTCCCCGGCGGCACCGACGACGACGTGCTCATCGCGACCGGCGCCGCGGCCACGAACGGCTGCGCGACGGCGCTCAACGTGCACGATCTCTCGGGCAACGCCGCCGAGTGGACGAGCACCGTCACCGGCAACACCGGCGCTCCGCAGAACCTCAGCATCTACCTGACGAAGGGCGGCTCGTACAAGACGCCGGCCCTCGGCCTGACGTGCCAGTTCTCCCTCAGCCGCTTCGCCTCGAACGCGATCTTGCCGGACCTCGGCTTCCGCTGCTGCCACGACTGATCCCGGGCTCCTACTCGTCGCGCAGGTTCGTGAACTCACGAGCCAGCGCGGCGAGCACCGCGTAGTCGAAAGGCTTGTCCAGAAGCCGATTTCGCACCGTCCCGAGGAACTCGCTCGCCTTCGGCGTGAAGGCGCCGCCGGTGAGGAACACCATCCGCTTCGCCTGCTGCGGCGCGAGGCGCACGACCTCGGCGTGGAGATCCATGCCGCTCATCCCGGGCATCATCAGGTCGGAGAAGATCACGTCGAAGCGCTGGCCGCCGGCGATCCGATCGACGGCCGCGGCGGCGCTCGTGAAGGTGGTCACGTCGTGCTCGCTCGCGAGGAGGCGCGCGAGGATCGCGCAGAGGCGCGGCTCGTCGTCGACGATCAACACCTGGCCACGCCGCGCGCGCGGCACGCCCGCGTCGGCGGCGGTCGCTGCCTCGATCTTCGGCGTGAGAGCCTCGTGACGCTCGACGCTGGCATCGCCGGGCGCGGACAGCTCCGGGAAGCTGATCCGGAACAGGCTCCCCTTGCCGACCTCGCTCTCGACGGTGAGCGTGCCGCCGAGGCGCTCGACCAGATCTTTGCAGATCGAGAGCCCGAGCCCGGTGCCGTTGCTGCGCGGCTTGGTGGTGAAGAACGGCTCGAAGATGTGGGCGAGGAGCGGCGCGGCGATCCCTTCGCCGGTGTCGGCGACCTCGATCTGCACGCGCCCGTGGCTGTCGCGGCGCGTGCTGAGGCGGATCTCGTTCTCGTCGACGTGCCCCTCGGGGATCGACTGCGCGGCGTTGACGATCAGGTTGAGGCAGACCTGCCCGAGGCGCGCGTCGTTGGCGAGCACGCGCGGCACGCCGCCATAGTCCTTGATTAACCGCGCGCGCTGGCTGACTTCGCTGCTGACGATGTTCGCCGACGAGTCGAGCACCCGCTCCACGTCGACCGGGCCGATGCCGTCGTCGGCGGGGCGGGAGAACGTGCGCAGATCGCGGACGATGCTGCGGATGCGGAGCAGCCCCTCGCGCGAGTCGGCGAGGGCCAGCGCGATCGGCGAGCCCGACCCGAGGGCCGGGCGATCGCTGCTGCCCTCGGCGAGCAGGTTGGCGACGAGCTCGAGGTTGGCGATGGCGTACGCGAGCGGGTTGTTGATCTCGTGCGCGACGCTCGCGGCGATCGTCCCGAGCGAGGTGAGCCGATCCGCCTCGACGAGCCGCGCCTGGAGCTGCTCCCGCTCGCGCGCGAGCAAGAGCCGATCGAGCGCCAGGAGCAGCGCGTTCACGTCGACGGGCTTGGCGAGGTACGCGTTGGCGTCGATCGCCGCCGCCTTGGCGGTGCGATCGGCGCTGACGGCGATCACCGGGATCGCCGCCAGCATCGGATCTTGCTTCTGCGCGACGCGGAATTGCCAGCCATCCATCTGCGGCATCATCAAGTCGAGGAGGATGGCGTCGGGGCGCGCGCCGCGACGCAGCAGATCCATCGCTTGCTGCCCGTCACTGGCGCTCAGCACCTCGTACCCGTCGTAACGGAGCACGGTCTCGAAGATTTCGCGGATGTCTTGCTCGTCGTCGACGATGAGCACCGTGCGATTGGCTCGAGCCTTTCTCTGACCCGCATCCAGCATCCCCAAAGCATAGACGCGCCGCGACGGACCATTCCACCGGGCGGCAGACTATCGCCGCCGCGATGAGGAAATGATGGAGCCTGTTGTGAGCGGTTGCACCCGATGTGAGGCTTTCTCAGTCGGGCGCGGACAGACGCGAACGAGCGATCAGGCCGAGACGGCCGAGAGATCTTTCTTCGCGGCTGCCAGGATTTCCTGAGCAAACGAGGTGATGACCGCGTGGTCCTCGCCTTCGACCATCACCCGGAGCTTGGGCTCGGTGCCGCTCCAGCGAACGAGGATGCGGCCGCGATCGCCGAGCACCTTCTCGATGCGGTCGACGGTGAGCCGCATACCCTTCATCGCGTCGAGCGGCATGCGCGAGGCGAACGTCGCGTTCTCGAGCACCTGCGGCACGCGCTCCATCGCGGCCGACGCGAGCTCGGAGAGCGATTTCCCCTCTTCGAGCATGATCGCCAGCACCTGGAGCGCGGCCACGATCCCGTCGCCCGTGGTCGCGTGGTCGAGGAAGATCAGGTGCCCCGATTGTTCACCGCCGAACGAATAGCCGCCGGCGCGCATGGCCTCGACGACGTAGCGATCGCCGACGTTGGTGCGGATCACCTTGCCGCTCTGCGCGTGCATGGCCCGCTCGAGCCCGAGGTTCGACATCACGGTGGTGACGACGGTGTTCTTCGGGAGGCGGCCGAGGCGGAGCAGCCGGCTCGCGCAGAGCGCCATCACCACGTCGCCGTCGACGACCTGGCCCTTCTCGTCGACCATGATCACGCGGTCGGCGTCGCCGTCGAGCGCCACGCCGATCGCGGCGCCGCGACGGACGACCTCGTGGGCCATGTGCTCGGGGTGGAGCGCGCCGGCGTCGCGGTTGATGTTCTTCCCGTTGGGCTTGATTCCAAGGGCGTGGACGTCGGCGCCGAGCTCGCTGAAGACCGCCGGCGCGACGACGTACGCGGCGCCGTGGGCCGCGTCGACGACCATCTTCATCCCGTCGAGCGAGAGGCGTGAGGGGAAGGTGTTCTTGCAGAACACGACGTAGCGCCCGCGGGCGTCCTCGATCTTCACGGCGCGCCCGATCGCCGCGCCGGTGACGGGCGCCTCGTCGAGCTCGTGGCTGCCGAGGAG
>JANYGI010000044.1 GCA_025362495.1 Byssovorax sp.
TTCTGCGACTTCGCCACGGCGCTCCGCGACGGCTGCGACGATCGCGGCCCGCTCGACCCGATGACGTTCCTCAAGCGCCACGGCATCGGCGCCGGCCTCGGCGCCGTCAAGCGCTTCAGCGACACCATCACGCTGGAGCCCGGCGGCGACGGCGAGAGCCAGAAGCGGATCGTCGTGGTGCGCTATCTCAGGCGCCCCGGCGATCATCCCCGCTGACGGCGCGAGACGAGATACGGAGTCTGGCGCAGGTGGAAGCCCCACCGGCGGCCATGCTTTCACGATCTCCATCCTGCCGAGCCCGCCCGGCTCGACGATCGCAGGTCCGGGCCCTCATCCGGCCTTCGCCGCGCCCACGAACGAGCGCGCCGTCGCCGCCGCGCCGATCTCGAAGGGCGTCACTTCAAACCCGAAGCGGCGCGTGAATTTGCTGCCGTCGACGTGATACGGCCGGTCCCAGGTGAACCCGACGTCGACCACTTCCTTCATGAACCGCATGAAGAGGCCGCAGAGCGGCAATAGCCAGAGCGGGACGGCCAGGACCCCGGGGCGCACACCGATCGACTCGGCGGCGAGCCGCAGGATGTCACGCGGGGTGCGGATCGGCGCGCAAGGCATGTTCCAGATCTGACCGAAGGCATCGTCGGGGGCGTCGAGCAAGGTGATCACCGCGCGGGCGATGTCGGGCACGTAGGCGAAATCGTGGAGCGTATCGGCAGGCACGATGAGCTGCGCGGACTTCCCTCTGGCAAGCTCGCCGATGGCGCTGGCGCCCAGGTGAGAGACGGTGACGCCGGGACCATAGAAGTCGGTGCATCGGAGCGCCGCGACGCGGACTCGACCGGTCGCCGCCGTCCAGATCCGGGTGGTCTCGGCGAGGATGCCCGGCTTCCCGCCGCGGGTGGTGAGCGCCATGTCCTCGCGGCGCGGCTCGGTCTGCGGGCCGAGCTGATAGAGGTTGTCAATGAGCACCACCCTCGCGCCGACCTCGGCGCAGGCCTCGACGACGTTGGTCATCGTCGTCGGCCAGGCGGTGCGCCACACCCGCGAATCGTAGGCGAAGCCCACCGCGAGCAACACCTGCGTCGCCCCCTCGACGGCGCGACGGACCGCGCGCGGATCGAGGATGTCGCAGGCGACGTACTCGACGCCCGGCGGCAGCTCCGTCGGCCGGTTGCGCTGCGCCACGCGGACCGCGTCGCCGCGCGCCGCGAGCGCCTCGGTGACCAGATGCCCTATCGCGCCGTTCCCGAAGATGACCGTCAAACCACTCATTGTCGTATCCTCTCGATCCGATCCAGGTTTGGAGAGACCGGCGCGGCCCGTGTCCGCCCCGCCCTCTCTCGACGGCTCAACCATGCGCGCTCACCCCGGACAGCGAAATTGCGCTTTTTCGTGGTGTCGCTATAAGGAAATGGATGAGCAGTGACGTCGACTGGGGCCTGTACCGCACGTTCCTCGCCGTGATCGAGGAAGGATCGCTGTCGGCGGCCGCTCGTCGCCTGGCGCTCACCCAGCCCACCATCGCTCGCCACATCGACCTGCTGGAGGCGGCCGTCGGGGCGGACCTCTTCCTGCGCACCCAGCGCGGTTTGCTGCCGACCGATCTCGCGCTGACCATCAAGCCTTACGCCGAGACGCTCTCCGCGACCGCGGCCGCGCTGATGCGCAAGGTGGGTGGCAACGCAGGAGAGGTGGCGGGCGCGGTGCGGATCAGCGCCAGCGAGGTCATCGCCGTCGAGCACCTGCCGCCGATCCTGACGCGGCTGAAGCGACAGCACCCCGGGCTGGTGATGGAGCTCGTGGCGTCGAACGAGGTGGACAATCTGCTGCGGCGCGAGGCCGACATCGCCGTTCGCAACGTCGAGCCGACGCAGGACTCGCTCGTCGCCAGGAAGCTACGCTCGGTCGAGCTCGGCCTCCACGCGCGACGCGACTACCTCGAGGCCCGCGGGACACCGAAGACGACGGCGGATCTCGCCGCTCACGATCTGATCGGCTTCGATCGGGAGACGCCCGCGCTGCGCCGGATCGTGCAGCGCTATCCCGCCTTCGCGCGTGACGCCTGCGCCTTCCGGGCCGACAGCGATCTCGCCCAGCTCGCCGCCGTGCGCGCCGGCTTCGGGATCGGCTTGTGCCAGGCGCCGCGCGCGGGCTCACCCCACGATCTCGTGCGGGTCCTGCGCGACGAGGTCAGCATCAATCTCGGCATCTGGATCGTGATGCACGAAGATCTGAAGTCCGACCCGAAGTATCGTGTCGTCTTCGACGGCCTGGCCGACGGGCTCGGCGCCCTCTGATTGCCGCGGCGGGCCGCTGTACGATTGCACCTCGGGTGTTTGCGCGCCGGGGAGCGTGACGGAAACGAGACACACCGGGGCGCCGATCCGGCGTACCCTTGGGAGCATGCTTGTACGCGCCTTCCCCTGCCTGGTGACAGCCGCGCTCATCGCGGCTACCTGGACCGATCTCGCGAGCGCGGCGCCGGTGCCCACGGGCGCCCACCCGCGCCTCTTCATGAGCGCCCCCAACCTGGCCGCGTTCACCAAGAACGCGGCGATGTCCGGGACCGCTGCCGCAAAGCTCGTCGCGGCCTGCCAGGACACGATCGACAACCCCCAGGATTACACCACGCGCGGCGGCTCCGACGGCGACTACTGGCCTGGATCGGCGATGCGATGCGCCTTTGCCTATGTGGCCACGAAGAAGGCGCCGTACCTCGCCCAAGCGATCAAGTACTGGCGTGCATCGCTCGACGACGATCAGACGATCGGCGACGGCCAGGGCTGCAAGGCGGGCGTGCCGGCGGGCTGGCAATCGTGGAACGGGGATCCGCCGGCGCCGGCGATCATTCGCACGGTGACGCACGACACCGGCTATCCGATGCGCTGGTACGGGCCCGACGTGGCGCTCACCTACGACTGGCTCCATGACGCGCCGGGCGTCGACGCGGCGCTGCTCGGGCAGACGCGCACCTGCCTGACGGCGTGGGTCGACTACTACACCGATCGTGGCTATCACCACGACGAGGCCGGCGCCAATTACAACGCCGGGTACGTCATCGGCAAGACGCTCGCGGCCATCGCCATCGGCGACGACGGCGGGGCCGATGGGCACCTCTGGGACGAGACGACGAACACCCTGTTTCCCGAGCTCCTCGTGGGCGAAGGGCTGAAGGGCGTGAACGATCCGCTCGGCATGCCGGCGGGCCCGATGGCGGGCGGCGACTGGGCCGAAGGGTGGCAGTACGCGCCGCTCAGCGTGCTCGAGTACGCTGTCGCCGCGCGCGCGCTCGACGAGCACGGCGCGCCGCAGCCCGAGATGGCCGCCTGGACTGACAGCCTCGCTCTCCGCAACATGTACGGGGCCCTCGCCGATCTCTCGGGGCAGTGGGTCGGCGGCGATTTCGACGACGAGGCCGTGTATGCGCCGCCCAACGTCAACGAGCTCGACGCGGTGCTCGCGGGCTCGTCGAGCGACAAATCGGCTTCGTTCGCGGCGTTTCAGAAGCAGGCTCAGGCGCTGGGCGCGGGCTCTTACGTCTACAATGCTCTCGCCGAGATCAGGAGCGTTCCGCCCGTCGATTTCCGCGCCCAGAGCCCCGAGCCGCCGCGGTGGTATCTCGCGCGGGGCACGCGCGCCGTGTACGCGCGGACCTCGTGGAAGCCCGACGCGCTCTGGTCGGTGTTCACCTCGGCTCCGGCCGTGGTCTCGGATCACACGCACTACTCGGCCTCGAGCTTCGTGCTCAACCGCGGCGCCGACGCCCTCATCGTCGATCCGTCGAGGTACGGTGAGGTCGACAGCCTGGCGACCAACGCAGTCACGGCCGAGTCGTCGGTCGCGCAGGGCGATTACCTGCCGACGCAGACCCCGTGGAGCGAGGCCGAGCTCCTGTGGGCGCGCGGCTCCGACTCGGCCGTGTACGCCGCGAGGAGCGATTTCGCCAGGGCCTTCATCTTCTCGTCGACGCCGAGCGACATCCCGTACGCCCATCGTGAATGGGTGTTCTTGCCCGAGGGCGAGATCGTCACCATCGATCGGGTCCACACGGTCGATGCCAGTCACGCCATGTTCGTCGGGTTTCACACCAACACCGGTGGAAAGCTCGCGCTCGGCGGGGGAGTCGCCACGGGCGACGTCGGCGGCTCGAAGGTCGCCATTCACGGTATCCTGCTCTCGGGCGGCACACCCGCCATCACCAAGCCCGAGGTCGGCGATTGCTCGATCTCGTGCAGCTTCCCCTGCGGCGCCTGCGACGCGGCGCGGTTCGCCGTCGACGAGTACCGCGTCAAGGTGCCCGGGCCGTGGGCCGTCGCCGTTCATGCCATTGACGCGCTCGCCCAGGGAGAAGCGCCGGCCGTCACCGGCGCGCTCGGCGACGACACCGTGGATCCGCCGCCGAAGCAGAACGGCGGCGTCCTCGGAGCAGCGGTATCGCGCGCCGGCAAGCAGAGCTATGTCGTCGCTTCGAGCGCGATGGACGGCGCCTCGCCGGCCACGATGACCTATGGAATCCCTGGAAACGGAGAGTCACGCCACGTGGTCTTCGACGCGCCCGAGGATCCGAGCGGAGCGTCGGTGGTGACGGCGACGGTGATGGGGAGCCGGTGCGTGATCGCGATCGAGGCCGGCAAAGGCTTCGCGGGCCACCCGCTGATGTTCGTGGTCGGCGGCGTCGACGGCGGATGCAAGGTGACCGAGAGCGTCGATGTGACCCCGGTGCAGCCGTCGGGCTCGGGCGGAGCCGGCGGCGGTGGCAGCCTGACGACCAGCGGTGGGACTGGCACGAGCGGCGGTGAAGGCGGCTCCGGCGGCTCCGGCGGAGCGGGCAGCAGCGGTGGGAGCAGCGGTTGCGGATGCCGGATCGGCGAAGCGCCCGGGAGCGGCACAGCGGCGCTCGGTCTCCTCCTCGGGCTCGCGGCCCTCACCCGCCGTCGCCGCGCTCGGCGCGCGTAACTCGCTCACATGGGCCAGGGCGCGCCTGGCACCGTGAACCGCGTCTCCGGCGGGAACACCAGGCCAAAGCGCTCTTCCAGGGTGGCCAGGAGCTCCTCCGGCGTGGTCATCACCCGGCGCTCGACGACCCCTTCGGCCACGCGCCGCAGCGTGAACTCGCCGTTGGAGATCGTGTAACGCGCGCCGCCCTCCCCGGCGCGCGCGACCATCAGATCGCGGCGGAACCTCGCTCCGGGGTTGGTGCTCGTGAACCAGTTGGCGACCTCGCGATCGATGGGCGGCATCTCCTCCATCGTGAATTCGCAGACGTCACTCCACCCCTCGTCGAGCCTGGCCTGGTGAAACCACCGCCCGTCCTCGCGGACGATGCGCCGCGGCTCGTGCGGAGTCGCCTGCTCGGCCTCGGTGTCGAATCGCAGCGCGCGCGTCGGCGACAGGCCACCCACGCCGACGTCCGCCAACCAGGCGACGCCGTCGATTTCCACCCGCAGAAACAGGTGCGTTCGCGGCGGCGTGAAGTCCCGCGGTTGGCCCCTCCGCACCCGCGCCGACAGCGGCGTTGCCCGGTAGCCCATCGCCGTCAGCACCCGGAGGAGAAAGCTGTTCTGCTCGAAGCAGTAGCCGCCGCGGCGCGCCGTCACCAGCTTGCGCTCGACCGCGGCCGGCGCGAGATCGATGCCCCGGCCGAGCAGCACGTCGAGGTTCTCGAAGGGGATCGCCGTGATGTGGTGGGCGACGATGGAATGCAACACCGCGAGGGTCGGCGCGCGCGACCCGGAATACGCGATGCGATCGAAGTAGGCGTCGAGATCGGGGGGCGGATCCTGCTCCATGAAGATCTCTTTACTTCGCCCGGGCGGCGCCGTCTCCCGAGATCACCGCCGTCGGGCTCAGGGATCGATGAACCCCTCCTTCAAGGCCCGCAGCAGCGCGTTCGGCGCATGGACGCCCGCCTCCGGCGCGTCGCGCCTCGGTCAGGGCTGGAGCTGGGCGAGCACCCATTTCGAGAGCTCGGCGCCGCCATCCATCGAGTAGTGGACTCCATCCGGGCGGATCACCGCCCCGGCGAACTCACGCTGGCAGACGCCCGCGGGGCAGACACGCTCGGCGAAATCGAGCATCTTCACCCCGGGCACCGACTTCGTCACCTTGCGCAGAGAATCGTTGATGCAGATGGCTTGATCGCGGAACTCGGGGCTATCGTAGGGCCCGAGCGGCGTCGGGATCGTCAGCACCCAGACCGGCCGCCCCGCACCCTGAAGCGTGGCCAGGTGCTGCGCAAAGACCCGTTCGAACCGGGCGTTCCAGGCCGGGTAACACGCCTTTCGCCAGTCCCCGTCGGCGCCGATCCCGTGGAGGAACGCGCCTCCCAGGAACACCAGAGTCACGTCGGGCTTCATCTCGCTCACGCGCTCGGCCCACTGCGCGCCGCCGCACGCGTCGGTGAACATCGTACAGCCATCCTTGCCCAGCAGCTCGACCGTGACGCCCGGCTTGCGCGCGCCGCGGAGGCCCCAGCCGAGCGAGTTGGCCGTCGAGTCGCCGAGGACCAGGATCTTGAACGGCGGCGCTCCGAAGCTCCCTTCCACGGCGCCTCGCTCCCAGTCCGCGTGCTGCTGCGCCACCGGATCCTGCGCGCCTGGACGGGCCACCGTCGCGCGGACGATCAGCAGCACCGAGAGCGCCACGGAGACGATGCCGAGGTAGACAGGGCGCGTGAACGCGGGCCCGCCCTTGCGGATCGGCTGCTCGACGAACCGGTACGAGAGAATGGCAATCACGAAGGTTGCCGCGAACTGGATCACGTGGAGCCACAAGCCGTGGAGGTGGGTGCGCTCCGGCGATAGGACCACGTTGACCGGCCAGTGCCAGAGATAGACTCCGTAGCTCACCGTCCCGACGAGGGTGAGCGGCTTCCACGAGAGCGCCCGGGAAACGAGGCTGCGCGGGCCCATCACCGCGCAGGCGATCACCACCAGCACCGCGGCCTCGGTCAGCCAGAAGCCACCGTGGTAGAGGAAGTAGGACTCTCCCTTGAGCTTCCACCAGGCGACGCCGAGCCCGAGGGCCGCCACGACGCCGAGCGCGTCGAGCTTGCGGACGGCGCCGTCGGCGAGGGTGGTATCCATCGAGAGCACCGTCGCCATCGCGGCTCCGGCGAGGATGCCCGCGGCGCGCGTGTCGGTGCCGAGGTACACCCGGGATACCCGCTCTGGATCGAACAGGAAGAGCATGGCCGCGATCGAGAGCGCGCTGAGCCCGAGCGCGAGCAGCAGCAGCGATCGGGGCGGACGCCGGCGGAGGACGAACGTCACCACCAGCGGCCAGACCACGTAGAACTGCTCCTCGATTGACAGGCTCCACGTGTGCTCGAGCGGCGAGGGCGCGGCGAAGAGCTCCCAGTAGCTCTTGTGGGCGAAGATGGCGCGCCAGTTCCCGACGTACGCGAGAGTCGCCAAGGCGTCGGCGCGGAGCCCGGCGAGCTCGCTCGATTTCGCGAAGAAGCGAGCGTAGACGGCGATCGCGGGCATCAGCGCGAGGAGCGCGGGGAAGAGGCGCCGGGCGCGTCGGATCCAGAACGCGCCGAGGGCGATCCGCCCCGTCTCCCGGTGCTCGGCGAGCAGGAGCGAGGTAATCAGGAACCCCGAGAGCACGAAGAACAAATCGACGCCGAGGTAGCCGCCGGGCAGCGCGCCGTTCGCATGAAAGAAGAGCACGCCGAGGAGCGCGGCGCCGCGCAGGCCGTCGAGCGCGGGCACGTGACGGACGCCGGCCCGCTTCGTCGAGGATGCGTCAGAGCGTGCGGACTGGCCGGCCAAGCCGCAGCGTGTAAACGCGCCCTTCGCCGGTGTCGACGGGTTTTTCGCGGGCGCCGCCCGCTCGCTGCGCCTCGGCCCTGCAGGTCGGCTCGCGCC
>JANYGI010000071.1 GCA_025362495.1 Byssovorax sp.
GCGAGCATAAACGTTGAGTTGTTCTGTCCTGCGCCGGGTTGCGACATCCGTCGAACGAGGGCGACCAAGTGCATGGGGGTGGTCCCCGTAGGCCCGCCCGTGGTGACCTTGAGGTCGCTCGACGTGGAGCTCGTCCGGATCGCGCCGTAGCCGCCCTGAGGCGCCGTCTCGTCGACCGTGCAGTAGGCGCCCGCCGAGCTGCTCATCGCACCCGCTGTGCCTCCGTCGTTGGCCAGCGTGAGGATACTTGAGCCGCTGCGGGTAGTCCTCGACGTGACGCCCACCTTGTCAGCGCGCAAGATGAAGCGCGCCGAGCTGCCGAAGAGCTGCGCTGGCGTGAGGAGGCGCGCACGCCGCTTGGAGAAGCCAGGCCCGATGCCGACGCCGATCATCAGTAGCCCGCGAAGAGGCCGGTGGCCGTCGTGCCGGACTGGTAGATCTTCGTCACCCCACCGAGCGGCAGGTTCTCGAAGTCCGTGACAGCGATCACGAGGCCCGTTTGCGCGGTCCCATCGCCCTTGAGACAATCCACTTTGATATTGCCCGCCGCGGTCGCGCGGATGCTACGCGGGAAGCCGGTGGCGCTGGTGTACGTGAGATCGCCGCCGCTCACGTCAGCTTTCTCGAAGCCCGTCCACGGCTCGGAGGCCGTGCGCAGCGAGCCGCGATCGTCGATGCCGAGCGCGCGCGTCGCGCCGTTGGTGAGGCGCTGCAGCGCCGAGATGAATTGACCCTTCATAATGACTCCAGAGCAGGTGAGGGTGAGGGTGATCAGGGCGCGGAGCAGGGCACCGCGCAGACATGCTCGGTCGTGCACGCGTGCCCGCAGCAGTCGCAGTCGTCGAGACACGGCGCGCCAGCGCCAGCGTCGCCGAAGGAGGAGCAGCGGGCGCCGCCGCCGGAGGTGCTCGACGCGTTGGAGCAGTCCGGCCTGGAGGGGCCGCCGGGCGGCGGGCCGCATGCGGTGAGTGCGAGAGCGACGAATCCGGCGATAAGAGTGCGAAGCATAGGTATCCTGAGCTGAGTCCGTGGTGTCGTTGGGCTACGATCGCCAGTAGCCGTCGGGGAGGGCAATACCGGCGCCCGCGGGGTTCCACTCGGCAACGAGGATGTGGCCCGGGGCAAGCGTTTGCGGCGGGACGACGATGGCCGTTTTGAGCTGGGTCCAGTCGCCGGAGCCACCGGAGCCCGACGTCTTCGTCGACGTCGCGTAGACCGATACCTTGCTACTCACGCCAATCGCCGTGTTGACGTCGTAGATCGTGAGATCGCGGCGGTTGATGTCGTTCGACAGCAGGTTGGCGAAAGTAATAAACGCGGGATTGACCGTCACGGTCGCCGTCGGCGAGCCCATGCAGATCACGGAGACAAGGCCGGTGAGCGCGGCGGGCTGCGCGGGCTGCGGGACCACGCTTGGACCGAGATGTGTCGAAGTGGCAGCCGCCGCGCGCTGCCCCGCGTTGAGGATCGCCGTGGTGCCGCGTACCGGGTCCGACTCGTACGTCTCATCCTTGGCGCCGACCTCGCCGCCGTTCGCCAGAGGCACGTAGAGCTTCGCCGTCGAGATCGTCGTCGAGGGGCTGTTGTTGCCGTCGACGCCTTTGCCGTTGTTGATGCGGCAGCGCAGGATCGCGGCCGTGCCGGCGACGAGCGCGGTGGTGGTCGCCGTCTCGCCGAAGGGCCCGGACTGGACGATCACGTAGTCGCCCACGTTCGAGGTCTCGTCGGTGCCGATGACGTCCCACTCGACGCTGCGCACTGAGGTGGTGTCGTCGAGCGTGGCAACGACGGTGGCACCGGCCGCGAAGCTGCCTTTGACGCCTGGCGCGCCGAGGCCGAACGCGAACACGGGAGAGGGTGCGGTCATAGGTCACGGACGCCCACGCGAGAGCAGGGAGATGATGGTGGAGGGGATTGACCGTGCCGGCGGCGAGCCCGTAACCTCGCGCGCATGGCGATGTGGGAGCTGCACGACGGGGAGGTCCAGGTCGGACCGCACGACGACGATCGCGTCGTGCGGATGATCGTTGCGGGGTTGCCGGAAGCGACGCTCCTGCGGGTCGCGGGGAGCGAGGAGTGGAAGAGCCTGCGGACGCACGCGCCCTTCGCCCTGGCGCTCAGCAAGCGCGCCGGTGGATTTGCGCCGGTGGCCGCGCCCGTTGTGGCCGTCGCGCCTCAGCCACAGCCAGTTCAGGCCAAGAAGGTGAAGAAGTCCGAATTCATCGGCGCCGGTTGCGTCGTCCAGGGACTGGGCTTCGCCGCGCCCGTGCTGGGCTTCGTCACGATGGGCCCGGTGGGCGCCGTCCTCGGCCTTGGAGCGCTGCTCGTGCTCTTCATCGTCGGCAGCCAGATGGCGTCGTTTTGGGCCTGCGGTGCATGCGGTTCGAAGCTCGCGAGCCCGGAGGCCACGGTGTGCTCCGCGTGCCGCGCCGAGCTCACGTCGGGATCTTGACGGGTTGACGCCGCTCCTCGGCGGCCGCAGCCTCATCTTTGGCGGTGCGGCGTGCCCCCGCTGGAGGTTGCAGGGATGCGTGCGTCTTGGTGGCTGGTGGCGGTGTGCGGGCTGGCGACGGCAGGGTGCGAAGGCGGCAGCGGCAAGCCCGTTCCGCCGATCTTGTGGGGACCCATGCAGCAGCCCGACATTTTTAGCGTCGCGTGCACGAACGGCATCGCGCGCCTCGAGATGCCGGACCGCGACATCGTCAGCCTCGCCGGCACCGTCGCCATGGGGACGGCGGCCACGTCGAACGATGCTGCGAAGCTTCTCGGGACGAACTCGGGCCCGGTGGTGATCTCGTTTGCCGACGGGCTCGTCGTTGCGCGATGCCAGATCCCCGACCTCGGCGCGGCCTCCCAGGTAACCTTCCTGGTGCCGGCGACGTTTTAAGGCAGCGTCACGTAGGCGTTGGGGCCCGTGTAGCTGAAAGCGCTCACGGCGAACCAGTGCGCTCCATCCCAGACGAAGTGGATGCCGTACTTGCCGTTTGCTCCGCCGGTGAACGACCCAACGCCGCCGGACACGTTGTCGGCGATGACCAAGTCGTTGGCGTTGGCAGCGGTAATCGTGCGCTCGACGTAGATCCCGAGCCCCTTCATCACGGAGCCGCCGGGATCGTCTAGAGTCCACGTACGCGTGCCAGTCAGTACGGGGCAGCGCAGTCCGTCATTCTGCGTTGCGTCAATCACCGCGTTGGCGTTCGGGCCGGTGCTCACGCGCCCCGTCGTCCAAGCGCCCGCGCCGGAGCGCGTTTCCGAGCCCGTGCGCGTCGTGGTCGCGCCGTTCGCGATGAGCGCACCAGCGAGGTAGGTGTCCTGCGAGCCGAATGCGTGCGTCTCGGCGCTGCCGTTGCTGTGCGCGAGCGTCGTGCCCGAGGCGCAGGTGAACGTGCCGAGCCCGCTCAGCGTCGTGGCGCCCGCGAGCGCCACCACGCTCGTGCTGTTGCAGGTGAGCGCGCCGGCGACCGTCGCCGTCGAGCCCACCGCGCACGTGAACGTCGCCAGGCTCGGCACCGTGGTCGCGCCGCCGAGCGACGTCGTGCCAGCGGAGATCGTGACAGCCGACCCTGAGATGTTGACGTCGGCCGCGTTGACGTTGAACTGCGCGCCGGCGCCGGTGACCAAGAACGTCGCCCCGTTCGGCACCGTGGTCGCGCCGCCGAGCGACGTCGTGCCAGCGGAGAAGGCGACGGTAGCGCTCGTGGCGGTGATGAACGAGCCGCTGAGGGCGTGGAGGAGCCCGCCGCTTGCGAGGTTGACCGTGCCTGCCACGCTCTCCACCGCGCCGCTCTGCACGTTGATGAGCGAGCCGCTCTGGGCTAGCAGCGTCGAACCGGAGCGTAGGACGATTTCGCCGCCGCTCTCGACCGCGACTTCGCCGCCGCTGAGCACGTCGAGCACGCACCCGGTGTCGATCTCGAGGAGCCCGCCAGAGCCGCCGGTGATGGTGCCGTCGAAGGTAGCGTCGCCGTGGAGCGTGGTGGTCGAGCCGGTCGCGGTGACCAGCGTGCCGCCGCTCGCGACGGTGAGCACGCCCGCAGAGCCGATCTTGACGGCCGCGTCGAACTCCCATCCAGCGCTGCCTGCCGTCCAGCGGATGAGGCTGGCGTTGGCGTAGTCGCCGCCGCCGATGGTATCGAGGCCACGGGATACGTCGACGCGGATCTTGTTGAGGAACGCCGCCGGAATGACGGTCACAAACCCCACGAACGGCGTGGACCAGAGAGAGAACGACACTACGTGCCTCCGAGGAAGGTCTGGTCGCACACGGCGACATCACAGATGCAGACGCCTTTGTCGACACCCACTTGGAACGTCATCCAGGCAGGGCAGAGCGAGGCGAGCTGGCGATTGATGCGCGAGACCAGCGCAAGAAAGTCCGCGTCGGTGAAGCCGAGCTTGATGAGCTTCACGCCCACGACTGCTCGATTTGACGACCACTCGAAGCCAGGCGGACCGGGGTTGATGCCCGGCCAGTAGACGGTGGCCTGCGCAGCGTCGACGATGGCGAGACCGCCAAAGGCAGTTCCCGCCGAGGCCGCGCATACGTCGTTGATGTCCCCGAGCGTGTTGCCGACGAGCCCGCGGAGCTGCGCGGCGACAGCGCGGCGGCGCGCAGGCGGGGTGTCACCCGGCGCGGGGCGCAGGCCACAGGCCTGCTCCCACGTGGGCAGCGTCTCCAGCATGCGCGCGGGGACCATCTGCCCGCGTAGGCGCCCGTTGATCGCCCAGATCGCCGTGATGGCGAGCGCGTGCGCGTAGCACTCGGCGTAGATGGCTGTCTCGGGGGAGACGTCCCAGCCGGGCGCGAGGGCGTCGAGGAGCGCCTGGTGCTCTAGCTCCACCGTCGACGCCCCGCCCCCGTAGCGTCGGGGGTAGCAGTTGCGGCCGTATTTCGGCACCGCTCAGCGCCCGTCGATTTCGACGATGGTGCCGTTGGTGAGGTCGCTGACCACCTCGGCGAGGGTGAGGATGACGACGGAGATCACGCGTCCGCTCTCAATCGTCTGGACGTGGCCCGCCACGCTGATCGACTTCACACGCCCCGACGAGCCGCGGAATACCACCGGCTCGACGATTCCGAGCTTGTCGGTAAACGTGGCCGGGTAGGTGATCGTGTACTGGCCTGTGCCGACCTTGGCGATCACCGGCAGATCGGCAGAGCCGGTGCCCATGTGGCTGGCCCCGCCTGTCGCCGCGATCGGGCCGTTGCTGCCTGTCGAGGTGGCGAAGCGGACGAAGGCGCGTTCGCTCGTGTGCGTGAGGTGCGCGAGGTCCTCGCTGCGGCGCATGTCCTCGGCGGCGGACATCTCGATCTTGGGGTCCTCGACCGGCACACCGTCCTTCTTGACGCCGCCAAAATCATCGATGCTGCGGGGAAGTGCCATGGGGGTCAGGCTCGGATCGCGAGGGTGGCGAGGACGAGGACGTTCGGCGGATCGGCCGTCGTCGCGGGGATCGACGGCGAGGTCCGCGGCGTCGTGGTGCCGGTGTCGTAGACCGCGGCGAAGACGGCGCCGCCGATCTCGGGGTAGGCGTTGGTGAGCTGCGCGAGCTGGATGCTCGTGAGATCGCTCGGCGAGGCGAGGTCGGTGGAGGGCTGGCGCCGTCCGCGCGGCAAGATCTCAGGGCTCGTGGTCTTCTCGCCGGGGCCGAGGCGGACCACGGCGGCCGCGAAGGTCGCCGCGTAGTCGACGAGCGACACCGCGCCGGCGGAGACGTACGCGCCGAGCGGGGAGACCGTGAAGCCGCTCTGCGCGGTGATGGTCCAAGCGCCCGCGCCGCCACCCACGCTCGCGACGACGTACTCGCGCATGACGTTGGCGCTGGGGTCCCAAACGCCGATGCTGGTGCCCACGGCGGGAGACGCTGTGGCAGCCACCGTTGCGACGCCCGTACCGGCGTTGTAGGCGGTGACCAGCGCGTCCTCGGCGGGCCACGGCGATGCGTCGCGCCAGCCGCCGCCGGCGCCGCCAGCGACCTGCGGCAGGGAGAGGCGGAGCTGCAGGACGACGTCGACGCGCTGCGCGGTCACCGAGGTGACGTTCTGACTCTCCTGGCCAGGCATTTTTCCGCTGACGTAGCCCCGTACCGTGGCGAGAATGGCCGCGGGCAGCGTGCGATCGCCACCGGCCTTAGTGAGCGCGATGTCGTAACTCGAGGGACCGCGGACGGCCGGGTAGCAGACCGCGAGCTCGACGCTGGCCGTGCTCTCCTCGGCCCATGCCACGACGGAGCTCCAGTTCCCGCCCACGGGCGGGAAGGCGAGGTGCTGGAGCAGCCGTTCGCGGAGGCGCTCGTTGTCGTCGGCGAGGACGCCGCCGGTGAGTCCTGCGAGGCCCACCGTGCATTTGCTCGCGAGCGGCCCGATCTGGGCGCTGTCCCAGGTGAGCTGCGTGCCCGCGACCTGGTTGGTGTCGGGGCCACCGTCGATGGCGATGAGGTCGACGCTTGCACCCGTGGCGTAGGTGCCCTGCGAGATCGTCTTGTACTTCTTGCCGTTCGGCGCCGAGGCCTGGAAGTCGGCCGGGATCGTGACCGTCGACGAGCTCGTGATCACGACCGAGCCGGCGGACGGTCCAGCGGGACGCTTCCGCACGCCGAAGATGCCGGCGAGGATGGTGAGCGCGTCGCCCGTCGCGGTGAGCGGGTTGCTGTCCTCGAGCGCGAGCTCGTTGTTGGCGACGGCGACAGCGATGCGCCCGGCGAAGACGTTGGTCCGGATGTAGTGCTCGCTGCCAGGCAGCGTGTTCGCCTCGAGCCCGCGGCGCGCGAACGCGTGGTCGATGGCACGGAGGAGCGTGGCCCTCGACTCGTCCTGCGTCGGGTAGTTGGCGTCGGCGATCGCGGGAAAGCTCATGAGGTGGTTTGCAGCGTCCCGGTGAGAAGATTGCGGTAGCTGAGTCGCGGATTGAGCCCGTCGCGGCCGTCGTCGACGACATCGAGCGTGAGGATCTTGATGGTCGGCTCGCGACCCACGGTGAGCACGGCGAGCGCGGCGCGGATCTGCGTGGCCAGCGCGGCTTTGCTCTCGGGGGTGATCGTCGCCGGCTGCGTGACGCCGAACGCGAGGAGGAGCATCACGCGTTGCGCGACGTCGTCCATGGCCACGAAGCCGCCCTCATCGTTGATGACGTACTTGCGGCTCATGCCGTCGATGCCGCGCGAGGAGGTGAGCCGGTTTACCGGGGGCGCGGAGACGTCGAGCGCGGGCGCGCCGAAGGGCGCCCCGCCGAAGGGGGTGGAACCGAATCCGATCATGGCACGAGGAGGGCGACGCCGTTGACGGTGACGGTTGCCGCGGTGATCGCGACGCCGGTGGAGGACAGCGCGATCGACGCGACCGGCGGGCCGGGCGCCGGCGCGAAGCTGATCGTGCAGCCGGTGGAGGTGAGGACGATGGTGGTGCCGCCCTTGGTGATCCGGACCTCGCCGTCCTGCCCGGCGAGCTCGAGGCTCATACCGGTGCTCTTGATCTCGAAGAGGTCCTGCGCGGCGACGAGGCGAGCGCAGGCGTCGGAGTCGGTGACGATGGCGGCGTCGCCGGCGGCGAGCGCACCCGCCTTGGCAGCGAAGCGGTTGTCGCGCGCGGCGACGACGCGCGTGCTGTTGCCCTCGACGTCGACGAGCGCCTGCGCGGAGCCCGCGGCGGAGTCGGGGTTGGGGACGCTGACGAACGCGGTGCCGGAGCCCCATACCGCGGTGTCGGCGCCGAAGCCCTTGCCGGTCGTCTGCTCACCGATGTTGACGCGCGGGTCTCCGCTCTCGGTGGCGGCGTGGAGGATGTCGGCGGCGTACATCAGGTATCCTGGAATGGCGAGAGCGAGACCCACTGATAGGCCTTGTCACTCCTGCGCTGGACATAGAGCCCAACGTGCTTGAAGAGCAGCGCGAGCGCGGCCGGCGTGACCAGGCCAGCGCCGGCGACACCGGGGAGCAGCTTTGCCACGTTGGGCGCCACGAGGTCGATCGTGATGGTGCCCGACCGCGTCGTGCCAGCCTGCGCGATGCTCAGCGGCTGGACGTGGTGATCGTCGGTTCGCTGGCTCAGATACCAGTCGTACGCGAAGCCGCCGTCGACCGCTGAGCCGTTGACTGTGAGCGTGAGCGGGTAGCTCGAGATCACCGGCGCAACGAGGCCAGAGAACCCGCTCGCGCGCAGCTTGGCCACCGGCAACGTCTCGAAGCCGTCGGGGTCGAGGCCGGCGCCGGGGAGCGCGAAGACAGCGCGAAAGTCGGTGTAGCGCTGGATGATCATGAGGGTGCGTCGCCGAGGAGGAGAGCGCCTTTCGGCAGGAGCTTGAGCGCCGTCTTTTGCCCGCCGCCGCTGTCCTGGTGGAGCGTGCGCTCGAGGAGCCACATGGACTCGTCGAGCTCCTCTGCGTCGACGACGGTGTGTACCGTCGTGTCGACGGTCCAGAGCCGGCCCGTGGTGGCGATCCACCCATCGACCTCGCCGGAGATCGCGTAGGCCGTGGCGGCGCGCAGGCCCAGCTCGAACTTTGCCACGCTCAGCGAGCGGGCGACGTCGCGCGAGCTCTTGTCGCGGAAGATCTTCGGCTTGTAGGCCGCTGCGTGCGACGTGTACGACGGCCGGTTCGGGTGGAGCTCGGCCTCGGTGACGCGGGCGACCGGGCGCGCCGTGGAGGTCTGTCCGGCGGAGTCGCCGCGCGCGCCGCGCACCGTACACTCGGAGAACTGACCGTCGTTGGAATCGTGCACGTGCACGTCACCAACGAAATAGTTTCCCGGGCGGCCGCCACCGGAGAACGTCTGGATGACGGTGGCGGCGGGCTCCTGGTCGTAGTTCGGCGCGGAGAGCAAGAGCGTGCCGTCGGCGGCGCAGCGCAGGCACACGCCGAGGCGCGTGAAGATGCGCGCGCAGAAGGCATAGGCCGTCTCGCCCTCGTGCGCTTTGCAGTCCGCGTGCTTGAGCGCGTCGACGCTGATCTTCTTGCGGTTGCCGTGGATGGGCACGCCAGAGATCGCGTTGACGTTCGCCGAAGCATCGGCCTGGATGAGCTCGAAGCCGTACGGGAAGAGCGCCTTGAGCACGGCCTCGGTGACCGGCACGTCGGTCGCACTCTTGAAGCTGATGTCAGGGTCGACGTCGCCCTGGTATGGAGTGATGAGCGGCGTGTGGCAAACGACCTTGATGGCGGCGCCGTGTTGCTTGGAGATCGTGCGGTCGACGGTCTGGATGAGGAAGCCGCCCTGGTTGACGTCGTTAACCAGCACCGTCACGAGCTCGCCCTTGGCCAGTCTCTTGCGGTAGTCAAACCACTGCGCGCGCGGCGGGATGGCCTCGAAGGTGAGCTCGCCGAGCGGGTCAGTGAAGGTGTCGCGCATCGACAGCGTATTCCAACTGTCGATGGTCGAGCCGTCGCCGAAGTGCATGACGACCTTGGCGCGGTTCGGCTCGCTCATCGACCGACGTTGAGCACGAGGCCGTGCGCGTAGAGCCACGCGGCGACGTATTCATAGACAGTCTGCTTGGTGGTGGTCATACGTAGTACCTGAGCGTCGTGCCACGCTTCGCGACTGGCAGTCGGATGGCCTGGATGTTGAGACCCATGATCTCGTTGAGCGTGTTGGCGTGCGCCGTCGCGAAGGCGTCGAGGGTGGTGTCCCGTGTGAGCACGACGGCCCTGGTGGCGCGGGCGACGCGGGCAAGGCGCTTGGCCATGTTCCGGAGCGAGCTCCACAACTGCGTGAGCACGTCGACGAGAGGCCACGCGCGCGCCGACTTGAGCGCCTCAGCGGCGTCGATCATCCCGCTCACGATGCCCGTGAGCTGAGCGAGCCCGCCGGAGAGCATGAGCTTGGCGGAGAAGAGATCGCCGCGGAGTTGGTTGAACGCTTGGAGCAGCGACGTCGGCTGGACGCCGCCGCCCGGCGTGGGGAACGCCGCGCCGCCGAGGTTGATGGCGCTGGAGACCGGGTAACGAATGCCCAGCGGCGCGCCCATCGTGTCGGCGACCGAGGCCAGTGTGGCGGGATCCGTCTCGAGGATGAACTCGCGGACTGCGCCGACGGCGGGATCCTCGATGGTCTCGATCCACGTGATGTCGACGATGACGCCGGAGCGGCTCGTCGAACGGAGCTCGCCCTTGGCGCCCTTCACGCGGGCGCGGAGCGGGCCGAGGATGGGATGAACGAAGTCGCCGGGGCGCCCGTCCATGTTCTCTTTCCACAGCTCCCAGAGATCCGGGAACATGCGAGCTTTCTCGCCAAGGGTATTGAGGAAGTAGAGCCGCGCCGTCATCGGGAAGCTCTTCCGGCCGACGTCGTCGTGGCCCTCGCCGTCGGTGTACGCCACGGACCTGGGCGCGAGCTCGTTCTCGAACTCGAACGTGACCAGGTCGTAGGGCGGCGTCGGGAGGCCGCGCCAGCCGAGCACAGGCAGCGACGCTACGATATTTGCGTCGGTGGTGGTCATTGACTGGTTCCGCCGGTGATGCTGCCTTGCTGGCCAGCCTTGAGCGCGTCGGCCGCGCTGGTGAGTGCCTTGGCCGCCTGGTTGAGGGCGATGGCGCCGGAGTCGCCCGCTGGGGCGGCGGTGGGCGCGCTCGGGGCAGCGCTGCCGTCGTCGCCGCCCTTGCCCACGTACTGCTCTCGAATCTTCCGCTGCGCGGGCGACTCGTGCTCTTCGTAGGCGTTGGGGTCCGTGATGAGCTTCTGAGCAAGCGCCTTGGCCTCGGCCTCAGCGGCGGCCTTCTGCTTGGCCGCAATCTCGGGCTTCGAGTCGAGCGTGTCGGAGCTCGCGCCGGCGTACTGCTTGGCGAACTCCTCGGCGTCGAGTTGGTGCCGCGGCTTGCCCTTGCCCACCTCGACTGGCTTGGTCCACGAGGCATCGTCAGCCGTCTTCACGGCGGCCTCGAGGCGGAGCTTCTCCTTGGTCTCCTCAGGCGTCGCCAGGTGGTTGCGGGCGTTGAAGCGCTCGTTGAAGCTGTCGAGGTCCTTCTTGTTCTTCTGCAGCTGCTCGCCCGGCGTGAGCACCTTGGGGTGGATGAGCCCCAGGAACTTGAATAGGTCGACGACGAGGCCGCCGGCCTCGACGAGTGCGTCGAACACGACAATCGCCGGCTCGATGGCGCCCTCCATGCCGGCGAGCTTGGGGACGATCTTGGAGAGCGCGGGAATCACGCTCTCCGACACCTGCGCCTTGAGCCGCTCCCAGGCGCTGTCGAGCACCGCGCTCGAGTCCTTCTGCGCGGCCGCGGCGTCTTTGACCACCTCGGCCCAGTCGCCCGGCGCGTCGATGGCGCTGGCGAGCGCTTCGCGGAGGGCAGTTATACCGGCGGCCGTCTTCTCGGCCTCGGTGCCCGTGGCCTTGCCCTTGGCCTCGTTGAAGGTCGAGATCAACGGGGAGATCCCGCGGATGCCTTCCTCGCCAAATATCTTCTGGAGCTTCGGCAGACTGCCACCAGACTTGGAGATCGCGGAGGTGATCACGTCGCGCACGTCGTTGGTCTGCGTGTTGTTGGTGCCCGCCTTGAAGACGTCGACGCCCATCGCCTTGAGCTTGCCGCTCTCGCCGACGAGCTGCCGGAACATCGCCTCGACGGCGGTCGCGGCTTGCTCGGGAGAGCCCGTGGCGGAGCGCGCGATCTGCGTGAGACCGCCGAGCGTCTTGAGGCCTGTCGTGCCCTTGGAGAGACCGAAGCGCTCCGCGGCCGCGCTCATCTTGGCGAACTGCGAGGCGGCGTCCTTGAGCTCGAAGGCGCCCTTTTTGCCCTGGAAGGTGAGGGCCGCCAAAGCGTCCTTCATCTCCTCGACACCCTTGATGTCGAACTTCTGCGAGATGTCGGCCGCGGCGTTGGCGATGTCACCGACGTTGGAGCCGGTGGCACTGGCCGCGGTGGCGAACGTCGAGGCGAACTTGCGTCCGCTCTCGAGGTCGCCCGTCTTGGCGACGAAGCCTTGCACGCCCTCGGCGATGTCCGCGGCCTTGATGCCCGGCGCATCCGCGGCCGCGGCCTCGAACTCGCGCCGCAGCGTGGTGGCGTCCGCGCCCTTCTCGCCGGCCCCGCGCGCGGAGATACTGAGTCGGTTGCTCGACTCCTGTAGCCTCATGCCCTCCTGGGCGGCGGCGCCAACGAGGCCGAGCGCACCAGCGGCGGCGCCGATGGTACCGACCGCGGATTCCTTGGCGATGCTGCCGACGGCGCTGTTGCGGCGCGACGTTGCGCGTTCGCTCGCGCGCTGCTCAGCGGCGGCCCCGCGGGCGGCAAGGCGCTCTTGCTGCGTCTCGAAGCGCGAGCGGAGCTGGGCGACGTGGTCGAGCGCGCGCGAATGCGCGTCGGCCGCCTTCTTGGCGGCCTTCTCTTCGGCGGCCGCGGCCTTCTCGGCCGACTTCGCTTGAGCAGCGGCCGACTTCGCTGCGGCTTTCTCGGCCGCAGAGGCGCCCTTGCTCGCGGCTTTCTCCTGCGCCGTGGCTGCCTTCTGCGCGGCCTTGGTGGTCGCGGCGGCAGCCTGCTCGGCAGCCAGGGCGCTGCGCTTGGCGGCCTTCTCGCCGGCAGCGCCAGCCCGCGCCGCGGCGCGCTCCTGGTCCTTGGCGACGCGCTCGGCGAGCTTGGCCGTCTCGGAGATCGGAGCCTTGGCGGCGCGCGCGCCATCGCCAGCAGCCTTGGCGCTCGCGCCGGCCGACTTGCCGGCCTTGTCGAAACTCTTGGCGCTCTCGCGTGCTGCGGTGTCGATGTCGCGGAAAGCGCCCTTGACGTCACCTGCCCCCGAGGCGACGAAGTTGAAACGAATGTCGGGCATGGTCTAGCGGCGCGCGAGCTTTTCGACCTCGCCATCGAGGTAGTAGTCAATCTCCACCGCGGCCCCATTGGCGATCTCGGTCACCCGGGAAAGTCCGCGGTTCTCGACGAAGGAGGCGTAGGGCATCCGCGCGCCAAACTCGATGTTGACGTCCTCCGTGGCAAACGGACCGAGCGCGAACGTGGAGCCTTGGAGGCGAAATGTTCGGTTCTTGTAGCGGTGCGTGCGCCGCTCTTCGGAGGCTGCCTTGTCGAGGATCGTCTTCATCCCCGGCCCGACGTTGTCGAGCATGCGCTCCGCAGCGCGGGTCAGCGCGAGGACCTCGGAGATATCGACAGGCATGGCGGCTCCAAGGCCGCCGCTCGTGGAGAGCTACGGCGCTGTCGTGGCGGACTGGCACGTACGCAGCCACCGCAGGATCTCGGCCTCGGTGGGGTTGTGCTTGAGTAGGCCGAGGAACGGTCCGACCTTGGGGCCGAGGTTCAAGGGGCCTTTGCCGTTGCGCGCGGCGATGGCGTAGTGCTGGCCCGTCTTGCCCTTCGGCGGCGGGTGGCGGATGCCGGCGGCGCGCCAGGTGCCCGACGTGAGGACGGGGTCGCCGCCGATGATCTCGGTGGTGACCGGCGGCAGCTCGGCGGGCGCGTTCATTCGGGGGAGGATACCGACTGCGCGGCGGCGTCGCCAGTCGCTATGGCCTCGCTCTGCGCGAGCAGCACCTCCACGCTGGCGCGTGCATCGGCGAGCTTGAGCGCGAACTGGATGACGACGGCGGTGAGGATCTCGCGCGGGTAGTCGGCGAGGATGGCTTCGGGGATGTCGTCTCCGGCGTGCGCTTGGCAGACCGTGGCGAGCTTCTCGACGTGCTCGTCGGTGACCTCGCGGCGGCCCCTGGACTCCTT
Source organism: Byssovorax sp. (assembly GCA_025362495.1). Lineage (GTDB taxonomy): Bacteria > Myxococcota_A > Polyangia > Polyangiales > Polyangiaceae > JANYGI01. The sequence continues at coordinate 13,662 of JANYGI010000071.1, forward strand.
GCGCTTGACCTCGATGTAGAGGTTCAGGAGGACCGCTATCTGGTCCGTGGTGAGCGTCTTCCTCATCCACCCCGGCGTCGCGAAGGCGGGATAGATGGTCTCCTTGGCCTTGTCGAGGTCGGTCGGGTCCTTGGGGTCGAGGTCGACGCGGCGGCAGACTCTCCACAGCGCCTCGATCGTCTTGGCGTCGGTGAGGAGGTCGACGTCCTTGCGCGCGGCCTCGGCGGCGTCGCCAGCGCTGCGCGCGACCTCGTGCGCGTACCTGTGCGCCTCGATGATCGCGGCGTCGTCCTCGGCCTTCACAGCAGCGCGGAAGCCGATGGCGAAGATGGCCTTGTTGCCGAGGTCGAAGAACTCGTTGACGATGAAGGGGTAGACCTTGCGCCCGCGCGCGGCGAGGGCGGCGGCGACGGGGGAGATATCGTCTGTCATTGGGTTTTCGTGGCAGCGAGGTACACGGCGCGCGCGGCGCGCCAGATCATCCAGTGACCGTCGAGCAGCTCCGCCGGGGAGCAGCCCCAGTAGCGGTCTGGACGCGGCGTGACGGCGCCGGTGCCGTGGTCGACGCAGAGCGCGAGGACGAAGGCGTCATGCAAATTGCTGGGTTCGCGCGCGCCGGCCTCGAGCGCGCGAACCCACGCGGTGGAGTCGCTCAGCGCGTACGTCGGGCAGATGCGGCCCAGGGCCTGCAGCGCCTCGCTCCAGAGTTGGCCGACGTCGTCGCCGTCCATGCCGCCGAGCTCGTCGGCGCTGCGGAAGGTCGGCGCGTCGCCGGTCCAGAGCACGCGGGCGAGCAGCGCCGTGGAGACGCGCGAGCCGCGGAGCTCCTCGACGCCCTCGTCGGCTGCGTCGAGGAGGAGGCCTATCTCGGCGGCGCGGAGGGCGCGCACGCGGAGCGCGAAGTCCTCGGCGCTGGGGATGCGGTACGCCAGCGTGCGCTCAGGGCGGCGCTGGAGCAGCGCCCGAAACAGCCGCGCCGGCGGGAGGTCACCGGGAGGCTGTTCGAAGGCGAGCATTGGAGATCAGACGAACGGCGCGTAGGTGCCGACGAAGGTCCAGTTTTGCTCGGTGGGCTTGCCGAGGCCAGCCACCGTGTTGACGCCCTCGATGAGGTAGCCCTTGGAGATCGTGCTCTGACCGCTGTCGTACTGGAGCATGATCTCGATCTCTTCGTGGTTCGCCAGAGCACTCTCGGCGTCGAACTCGAAGCCGGTGATCGGCACGACGTTCATGCACTTGACGCGGCGGATGGCGGAGTCGGTGGAGATGCCGGCGAAGCCGCGGACGAGCGTCTTGATGATGCTGGCGTCGCTGACGACGTCGGTCTCGACGCTCTGCGCCTGCGAGAGCAGGTCGCCGTTTACCTTGCAGTAGAGGACTCCGTAAAGCATCGGTCAGTACCCCGGTCCCTGCTGGCTGACAGCGAAGAACTGCTTGTTGTTGTGGCGCACGACTTCCCAGGTGACCTTCACCCCGAAGCCGTCCGCGAGGAGCGCGACGTCGACGCTCGTCTTCATGCGCTCGACTGCGTCGGGGCTCGGGTCGAGGACCGGAGCACCGTTGACGAAGGGCCCGATGAGGTCGTCGATGACGTCGAGCGCCAGGCGCTTCATCGCGCTGGGCGTCATCGTCATCGCGACGGGCTTGGTCCCCTTCTTGGGGTCGGCGGCCACGAAGGGCTGCTTGATGGCCGCGTGGCGGCGCGCGAGCTCGGCCCAGGCGAAGTGGATGCCGCTGGGGATGTGGCCCTCGCGGCACCGGGTGTCCTTGGTCGCGCTGGTGCCCGTCCAGCTGTACATCGTCACCTGGCGACAGATGCGCGTTTGACCGGACGGCAGGACGTCGATGCAGGTGACGCCGTTGTTCAGGTCGGCGGCCTCCTCGGTGGTGGTGGGCCGATCGTTGATGTCGAACGGCGGCGGGAGGAGCCAAGGCGTCGCGTCCGAGGACGTGTAGCCGCTCAGGTTGGAGCACGGGTGAATCTGCTCCTGCGACCGCTTCACCGCGCAGACGTGCGCGGCAATCATGCCCGCGTGCCAATCGCTGTTCTGCGCGCGGACGAGCACGCCATAGACGCTGTTGCCGCCGCTGGCCGTGGCGACCGAGGTGCCCTGCGACTGCGTGCCCAGCGTGGCGGCCACGCAGATCTGGTCCTTGCCATTAGCGGGCAGCGCCTGTTGGCGGATCATCTCGAGGTACTCCCCGAGCTGGTTGTCCGTCGCGGTGATCGCGCTCGTCGCGGTGAGCGAGACCGCGTGATAGTAGATCTCGACCTTGGCGAGCGCGGCGATGGCCGCCGTCCAGTCGTCGGTCTGCGTCGAGACGGTGACCGCGCCCTTGGAGATCGTGGTGGCGATCGCCGAGGAAAAGGAGAGCCGCAGGGCCGTGCAGATCTCGTCGCCGATGGGGCCGAGGTTGGCCGGCGTGAAGGTGACTTTGCCGGTGTTGCCGCCGGTGCCCTGCGTGGCGACGAAGGGCACGTAGGGGTCCGCGGCCACCTTGGCGACGAGGTTGGCGGCGATCGTGGCGGGGAGATCGCCAGCGGCCACGGGGACCGCGAGCGTCTCCGTCGCCCACTTCACGAGAACGATGCTGTCGACATCGGCCGTGGTGGCGACGGTGAAGACGACGTTGGCCGCGGCGCCGCTCTGCTCGGCGGGGCAGCACAGGTAGACGGTCGCCGACGGGTCGACCGCGACGAACATCTTGTACATCCAGTACGCCGTGGACCGCTTACCGGCGCGCGCTTGGCAGTCGGCGTCGTCGCGGATGGGACGGGCCATGTCGACGGTGTCGGTGGCCTCGGTCCCGGCGGACGTCTTGTAGCCGACGAGCACGACGGGACGGCTCGTGCCGCCGCCGGTGGAGGCGCCCTGCGCCCAGTGGAACTCGCGCGCGGCGCGCGGGACGGGGGAGTCCGACGGGAGGCCGGTGAGGTTGAATTGCTTGCTCATCGATCAGCTCTCCGCGGCGGGGCGCGTAGGGGTGGTGGGCTTGGCGACCGGCTTGGCGGCGAAGATCGCGCGGGCGCTGTCGTGGTCGGCGGCGACGCACTCGGCGACGAGCGTGAGGTGGCCGCGCTTGATCGCGCCGCGGAGGTCCGCGTGGTCGGCGATCACCTGGGCCTGCGGCTCGTAGTGGTCCTCGAGGTGCTCGGCGTCCTTGGCGGGCTCGCCGGCGCGCGGGGACCAGCCGGCGAAGCGGCCGGGGCTGGAGCTGGGGTTGTGCGGATCGGACACGAGGTGTCCGGCGACGCCCTCGACGCAGAGGAAGCGTTTCTTGCTGGCCATGTTGTCCTTGAGGGCTGGAGCGAGATCAGGAAGCGGGCGGGGTCGTGGGCGCGTCGGTGACGACCCAACCAACGGACGGCGCGGCGAGGATCTCGGCGCCGTCGACGAGGCATCGCGTGCCAGGGCTCCACCATGCCGGCGTGGCGGTCACGACGATCGGGTGCTGCTTAAAGGTCTGTGTCATAGGCGTTTGCGAGCGAACTACAGCAGAAGGCCAGAGCGCCGAGGCTCCCAGTCCACGCCGTTGAAGTAGAAGACGGCGAACGAGCGCGCCGAGAGGGGCAGCGTCGTCAGGAGTCCAGCGCCTGCGCCGCCGTTGGTGATCGGCACCGTCCACGCGCCGACGTCGAGCCGCACCACCTCGAGGGTGGCGCCTTTTCGCGCGTTGGTGGTCGACAGCGTGAGCTGTAGATTGGCAACGAGCGCGGCGACCGGGATGGCGCGCCAGGCGCCATCCCCGACCGCCAGCGTCGTTGTCGCCGCGGTGATGTCGGCGCCCTTGTCGGCGTCGTAAACACGCAGCCACGCGCCGCTGGAGTCGCTGCAACCGAGGACAGCGCGACCATCGTCGACGAGCGTCGAGCCGACCGCGAAGCGGAAGGGCTGCGGCAGGTCGAGGGGCAGCGCATACTCTTCCGCGATCGGCCCGGGCGACGAGCGCACGTTGGCCGCGCTCGAGCGAACGGTGAGAGCTCGACGGGGAGGGGCCATGTTGGGGGTGCTTTACGTGCCGGGCTGCTCGGAGCCGTCAGGCGCCGAGCAGATGCGCTGCATGATGGGCAGCGCATCGGGGAGGTCGCCGTTACCAGGAACCGAGATGGTGGCGGTAATGCCGGGGGTGACGTCCTGCGGGTCACGGAGGGCGCGCGGGCCGATCTCCTCCCACGCGGTGAACGTGCCCATGAGCGTCGGGTACGCGTGGATGACGTGGCCGTCGGCGCCGCGGCCGAGCGCTTCAGACTGGCCCGGGATCGGCGCCATCATCCCCTCTTCGCCGCCCTCGTAGACAAGACCCCAGCCAGCGAGCTGGAGCGACACGTCGATGGGCGTGCCGAGCGGAGCGCCGTTGTAGCCGTAGGCGGGGTGGAAGCCGTTGCTGGCCGCGTCGTAGAAGGCGGCGTCGACGGTGGTGCGGAGGCCGAAGCGGTCCTCGAGCGCGCCGGGGAGGACGAGCTCATCGAAGACGTAGAGGACGCCGACGGTGACGCGCCGAGCATCGGTGAGCAGGGTGAGCTGCTCACGTTTGCCTGGACCGCGGCGCCACACGTAGAGGGCGGGGAAGGGCGAGCCGGCGCCGTCCTGGTGGCCGCGGACGAAGTAGCTCGACGGGTCCCAGCGGAAGCGGTTCTTGGGCAGGACCGCGTGGGGCGAAGTGCCATGGAGGTTGGCCAGCTTCGCGTCGAGCGCGTCGGCGAGGCAGAACGAAAGGTAGTCCAGCAGGCCCGACACCAGCGGATCGCCGATCGCCGTGTTCACCGCGCCCGCGGCGAGCGGGAGGACGATGGCGCCGACGTTGACGGTGGCGGTGTTCATCAGAAGGGGACGACACGGTCGAGGGCTTGTAGCTCGAGCGTGTAGTGGAGCGCGCTCGTGTTGCTGAGCTTGAGCAGCTTGTACGGTCGCTCGACGCCGTCGGGGCCGAGGATGACATGCACCGTCTCGGTGCCAGCGGAGTCGGCCGGGTTGAGCTGCGCCGGCGTGTAGCCGCCCGGCGGCGGGCCGGGGTACGCGGGCGTGATGGGCCCGACGAGCATCGACGGGTCGCCAGCGGTCGCGCGGACGTGGGGAACCGGCAGGAGCTCCAGGTCGGAGACGATGGCGGTGCCGGTCTGGATGCGGCCGCTCGACCAGGTGCGCGTGCGGACGATGACGCGGCTTGGCCTCACGTCAATCCCAGGCTCGCTCGGTATCGCGCGGAGCTCGTCGGCGAGCTCCCGGAAGTCGTCGCGCCAGCTGCTCACAGGAACATGTCCCCATAGACAGACATGCCGCGCACGTTCGGCGGGGACGACGAGTAGACGTCGTGGAGGGGGCCGCGCATGCCGAGCGTGGAGCAGAGGCGGCCCACGAGGACGCGCCCCTCGGAACGGAGCATCGCGGTGCCGCGGACCGCGTCCACGGTGAGCTCGTCGATCTTCACCGCGTGGAACTTGGTGATGAGGTTGAGCCGCGCGGCGTCGATCTGCTGGAGGCTGGCGATGATGCCCTTAACCAGCGTCTCCGTGCTGGAGTCGACGCGCGTGCCTCCGTCGGCGACCGACTGCGACGCGGAGATCGCGTTCTCCAGCGCGGGCCAGAGCGACGCGAAGATCGCCGAGGCCCCCACGTAGAGGCGGATCTGGACGCGGTCGGTTTCGACGAAGGCCATGGTCTACCTCTTCGGCTTGGCGTCGGCGACGACGGGGGGCGCGTCGGGCGCGCCCTGGATGCTGGCGCGCAGCTTGACCAGCTCGGCCTCGAGCTCGGCGGCGCGGGAGTTCGCCTTGGCGAGGTCGGCGACGGTGCTGTCGGCGATGTCGCGGGCCGCGATGGCCTGGCGGCGCGCGTCCTCGATGGCCTCCATGCCCTCGCGCTTGAAGGACTCCATCTCGCGGCGCATCTCGTCGAGCTCGCCGGTCGCGCGGCCCGCCGCCTCACGCGCCTCGGCGAGGCCGAGCGTCGAGGTCACCGGCAGCGCTTCCACGCCGACCTTGACCAGCTGAGGCGCCATGCCGCCGACGACGAGCCCGTTGTGCACCTGGTGGATGGCGCCGTCGTACTCGCCGTTGAGCACGACTTCCTTGCCGGGCTCGATCGTCACCTTGTGCGGCCTCACGCCGCGGTCGCGGTGGAAGCTGAGGGAGACGGTCTTATCGGTGGGGTTCTTCCACCGGGTGGTGTGTTCGTCGTCGTGCTGCATGTGATCCTTGAAGAGCTGGGGGAGAGCGCGGGGCACCGAAGCGCCCCACGCTGGCCGTCACGTGGCGATGAGCGAGATTCCGAAGCCCGACGGCGCGCTGGCCATGTGGGCGATGATCTTCGGCTTCGCCGCGTTGGCGAGAGTGATGAGCGTGGCCAGATCGCTCGCGTTCGTGGTCGCGATCGTGTTCGTGCCGTCGTTGTTGAAGTGGACGCCCGACTGCGAGCAGTGCGTGTTGAACACGCTCTTGCAGAGGTTCATCAGCGTGATCGCCGTGGCGAGGTCCGTGGCCGTGACGCCAGCCGCGAGGGCCGCCACCGCCGTTGGATCGGCCGCGAGGTGAACGAACGTTGAGTCCGCGAAGTGCTGCGTGAGCACGGCGAAGGTCTGGTTGACCATCACCAGCGACGTCGGCAGATCGGCAGCCGTCGCCGCCGTGATCACCGTGGCCGTCACCGTCGGCAGGTTCGGATCGTTCGTATTCGTCGTCTGCACCTGGCCCGAGTGGAACCGGGCGCCGACGACGGTGAGGTCGCGCCGGAGCGCGTTGATGGCGAGGACGTTGGCCGCGGCCACGCGGTTGCCGTCCTTTCGAATGGTCATCATAGAGGGGTGATCTCCTGGTTGCTTTGAGGCGGTGAGGAGATCAGCTCTCGTCGATGTCGTTGAGCTGGCCGAAGGCGTTGGCCCGGCGCACGCGCAGCTGGAGCTTGATGCTCACCTGCATGAGCACGGCGTCGCCGACCTTGGGCAGGGGCGTCACGACGGCGACCAGCGGCAGCGGCGTCGAGGTGCCGCCGTCGCTGCTCTTGAGCGCCATGTCCATTTGGCGGATGTAGTTCGCCATCGAGCGGTGCGGCAGCTGCACGAGGTCGAGGTAGCCCGTGTTGAGCCAGAGCATCTTGCCAGCGGCGCAGTCCGCGTCGCGGACGACGGGCGCGGTGCCGTAATCGAACTCGCTCGTGCCGCCGCTGTAGGTGAGCGGGGCGCGGCCGTCGGTGACGACGCGACGACTCTGCTCGAAGAGGCCCTTGTACTTCCGGCGCGTGGCCGGCGTGCACACGATCGCGTTCGGCTTGAGCCGGCTCGACGTGTAGATGTTGGCCTCCATCTGGTCCATCAGGTCGGTCGTGATCGCGCGCGCGACGCCGCCGTTGGCGAGGACGTTACCCTTCCACTCGGTGTACGTGCCGCGCGAGATGCCGGCGTACGTGCCGCTGGCGTCCGTGGAGCCGCCGAGCAGGCCGATAATGTTGGGGTTGCCCGAGCCGTCGGTGCCCGTGCCCAAGATGACGTCCTGGTTGATGAGCTGGGCGAGCTTCGTGAAGGCTCCTTCCATGCGCTCACCGAAGATGTCCATCACGGCATCCTCGACGCCGATCGTCGAGGATGCCGCGTCGATCTCCGTGTCGGAGACCGAGAACGCCGAGCGGTAGAGGCCCCACGGGATCGTCGCGCCGACCATCGGGTCGTACGAGAGCTCGCCGGCGCCGACCGCGGCGCCATCGGCGTGAGCCGCGGCGGTCGCGCCGGAGAACTCGACGTCCCAACTGAGGTTCTTGCCGTTTCCGCGCGAGACGGGGATCAGCTTGAGGGTTTCGGTGGTGCGCGCGTATTGGCGCGCAAATCCGGTGGCGAACGTCTGCGAGAGTGCGCCCGCGAGGTTGGTGAGAAGCTCGGCTGCCATGATGGCCTCGTGCGTGAGTGGTTGCGGTCAGCCTCGCGAGCGCGGTGGCGCTACTCGCTGTCGCCGTTGAGGAAGCCTCGAACGGCAGCGCGGAGTGGAGCGCGAGGATCATTCTTGTCCAGCGGAGCGGTGCCGCGGCCGTTCGGGCCGCTGCCGGATCCGCCGGGGTTCTGCGCGGGGAGGAACAGCTTGCCCTCGGTGCTGCGCAGGAAAGATTTCAGGCCGGCGTCGAGGGAGACCTCGTTGCCGTCGCCGTCGCGGTAGACGACCGAGTCGCCCTGGCCCTCGTCGGAGTAGCCGACGATCTGCTCCGCGGAGATCAGGTGTCCGACGGCCAGCTTGATGCGGTCGGCGGGGACACCCTGCTTGGCGAGCTGCTCGCTCAGCGTGGAGCGGAGCTGCGAGGCGCGGTTCTTCGCGCGCTCTTGCGCGGTGGATGCCTCGGCGTCCGCCGTCTTCTTCTTGAGCTCGGCGATGGTCGCCTGGCTCGCTTTCCACTCGGGGCTCTCCTCGAGCTTGAAAACGGTGGCAGCGGACTGCTCACCGGGCTTCGCGGCCTTGTCGGGCGCGGACGGCTTGAAGGTCTCGAGCAGCTTGCCGAACTCGTTGAACTTCGACTCGAAGCTGGTGGTGATGCCCGTTTGAATCTCGGCGAAGCGACCTTCGAGGCCTTTCTTAAGCTCGCCGATTCGGCCGCCGATGGCCTTGTTGAGCACCTGATTGAACGCGTCTTCGCTCTCGAAGGTGAAGCCCTTGGCTCCGCCGTCGCCCGACGCTCCGGATGCGCCGCCCTGGCCGCCTTGGGGAGGCGGTTGTCCCTGCGACTCGGTGGACATAGTCCTCCTTGCTCGCCGTCGCCGAGAGTCGTGCCCAGCGGGGCGTTGTGGGCCCGCGAGGGCCGTTGTTGATGTGCGAGAGGCGCGCTGCGGTGAGGCAGAGCGAGGTAGTCTTACGCGGCGGCGCGGAAACCCGCGGTGGCGCCGAGGTACGCTGAGCCGGGGATCAGGACACCGGGCTTGAGCGCCAAGAGCGAGGACTGGCAGCGGCAATGCGCGTGCACGGAGCCGGGAAGCATGCCACTCTTAAACTTGAGACCGACGACGGCCCAGCGGCGGTCCATGTCGCGACACACCGGACAGAGCTTGCGGTCGAGCGTCGCGTCCCAGACCTTGACCAGCAGCACCAGCCATTTGGCGTCGGCGTGCTTGGTGGCGAGCTGGTCGGCGCGCGCGGCGTGCTCCTCGGAGTAGGCCTGCGGCACCTCGGTCGCGGCGGTCCGGCGGAGGCGGTGATCTTGCTGGTCGGTGGCCGTCGCGAGCGCGGTGGCCAGCGGCGGCCGCTCGGCTGCGGCCACCCACCGGCTGAGCGCGGCAGCGACGCCAGCGCGCCAGGCCGCCGTGTAGGCGTCGGCGGAGGCCGCGGCACGGTGCTCGTCGGCGGCGCGGTCGGCTGGAGCTGGCGCGGGGAGGGTGAGCTTGAGGGTGCGAGCCGCGACGTCGAGCTCGCGGGCGAGCTGCTTGCTGGCGTCGTCGCGAGCGGCCCCGCGGCTCGCCAGGACAGCGCGGGCGACCTCGCCGCGGAGGCGCTCAGCAGCCACGCGGAGAGCGGCGAGGGCGCGGAGGCGGGCCCGCTGCGGATCTTGCTCGTGCTGCGCCGCGCGGGTGACCTCGTCGAGGGCGCGCTGGGCGGCGGCCTGGAGCTCGACGAGCAGCGTGGCCTCGGTGGCCAGCATCGCCCGCTGGCCCACGCGCGCCAGACGGCGTTGCGCGGGCGAGAGGGTGAGGCGAAGAGGGGGTTTCACGGGCGCGAGGCGTACTTCGTCGCATAGAGCGCGTGGGCGTAGGCCTCCACGATCTGCTCCTCGTGGATGTTGACCTCTCCGTGAGCGGGGAGGTCAAGGCGGCCAAGCTGCACGTGTCCGAGTTCGTGGAGAAAGACGCGCTCGACGGTGTCGGAGAACTCGCTCGGCTCCCACCTGTCCGGATCGTGGATCTGGATTAGAGCGTGCTTCCGCCTGATCCACACCGTTGCGAGCCCGCGCGACCCGAGATGAGTCTCGTACTTCGCGATGATCGTCCAGTCGCCGAGCTTCATGCGCGGCTGCCACTCCGCGATGAGCGCGTCGAGGTCGGGGCGATCGGGCGCTGGCGTGGCCTTTGACTTCTTGACGGTCACGTCGGCTCCTCGGCGGGCTCGGTGGTCGCGGGCTCGCGTTGGCTGCCCGGCGGCTCGTCGACTTCGGGCTCGAGCTCTTCGTCGACGACGGGGACGCCAGCGCTCTCCTCGTCAGGGATCGCCGCGGAGATCTCCTTGGCCACCTGAGCGCGCGTCGCCGGGTCCATGCCCGGCTGCAATTTCAGAGCGAGGGAGATCTTCCGCTCGACTTTCCACGTCCTCGAGGGGATCTCGATGGCGTCGATCTGCAGCGCCTCCTCGAGGAGGGCTGCGCGGTCGATGTCGCCCTCGAAGGCGTCGAGGCCATGCACCGTCCAGGTGACGTCCTCGTTGCGGGCGCCGGCGATCACGTCGTAGATGCGGCGCGCGCCGTCGCGGAAGATGGCGCCGAGCGCGAGCAGCACCGTGGTGAAGTCGGCGCGGTCGATCGCCTTGCTGGCGCCGCTGCGCCCGACGGCGTTGGCGGTGCTCGAGATGCTGGCGGCCATGCGGCCAGACACCCGGTGGATCTCGTCCACCAAGCCGTCGAGCTGCTTGTCGACGATGGTGAAGGCCTCGGTGGGCGGGCCCTCGAAGCTGAGATCGTCGTCCTTACCGAGGACGAAGTAGCCCTGTTGGCGGTAGCGCTCGACGGGGTCATCGCCACGGGCGGGATCTTGCGCGCGCTCGGCCGGCATCTCGCCGTGGACGGCGCCGATCTCCGGACCCAGCTTGACCAGCGGGATCACGAGCAGGCTGCGCTGCTGCGCGGCGAGCAGCGCGGAGCGCCGCTGCCAGTGCTCCTTGTTGAGCGGGCCGATGACGTTGCCGAGCCAGAGGGCGTCGGGGATGACGACCTCGACGATCGGGATCTCGCAGAACGCCGTAGCGCCCTCGTCCACCCGGGAGATCATGTCCTCCGGACGGAGCGGCTGGCCGGGCTTCTGCGGGGGCGTGCGGTAAAGCGCCCATCGGACAACGCCGTCGTCGCCGCCGCGCGCCCAGATCTTGAACTCCTCGACCGGCGCGGGCCGGGGCTCCGTCGGCGAGGGGCGGCGAGCGACGACGCGGCGGAGGACGGCCCACGCGAAGCGGCCGATCTCGAACTCGACGGATCCACCGCCTTCGAGCTCGACGCGGCGGCGCACCACCTCGTCGTGTTCCCAGTCGATGAGCTCTTCGGGCTCGAGCAGGAAGGCGTACGGACGGGCGAGGCCGAGGCGGTCGCTGTCCGCCTTGGTGATGACGTCGACGCCCGCGGGGGCGGCGGGGAAGTCAATACCGATGAGGCTCTTGCCCTTCACCAGGCCAGAGTTGGCGACGCGCCGCAGGAGCTCGACGAACGAGCCGCCGCGGAGGTCGGCGTTGCGCGCGAAGTCCTCGTAGACGCCGGGGTCGGGTAGCTCTCCGGGGGTGTTCGGGTCGTCGGCGTCGCCAGCGGGCGTGACCGAGACCGGCTGCGCGAACAGCGAGGCGGAGTAGACGCCGGCGATCTGGCCGAAGTAGCCGATGTACGCGGCGAGGCCGAGGCGCTCCTTGTGGCGCGGCGCGCTCTCGCCGACGGCCTTGGGGAGGAACTCGTTGGCGGCCACCTGGATGGCGTAGCCGCCGCGGTGGAGGAGATCGAGCTCGCGCCAGAGCGCAGGCGTGTAGCCGCGCTCGTTGTCGCTGCACGGGTGCTCCGCGTTGAGCAGGCCGTACGGCAGCGAGGCCGGGAGACCGCTCGCGTGGACGACAGGCAGCGCAGCGGGTGCGGCCTGGTCGCCGTCGACGAGCATGGGGGTGGAGGCGTTCAAGGGAGCTATGCAGGAGGTAGCGAGTGCGAGCGGTAAACGACCGGCTGCGGCTTGCCGAACCTGTTAAAGATGGGGTAGCGCAGCGCGTCCATGCTGTTGTGAACGAGCACGCCGTTGGCGAAGAACTCGTGCGCGCCGTCAACCGTCAGGTCGTAGACCGACCGGTGCTCCCCGGTGGGCGAGCAGCTTTCCACACGAACGAGAGCACGCTCGCGTCCGGTGGTACTTGTTGATGCGGAAGACGGTGCCGCACCATCCGCAGGTGCGGTCGATGTCGTCGACCCCCGAAGCGCGTCGGAAAGCGCTCTTGCAGTTGTTCGAGCAAAAGCGAACAGCGTCGTGGAGAGCGAGCGTCTGGAACTTGTCGCCGCACTTCTCGCAGGCACGCTCGACGGACTCTCGGCTCGCGAACGCGTCTTTGCCGTGTTGGCTGTGCCAGGCTCGCCCCGCGGGGCTTCCGTGCCAAGCCTTGGTAAGAGGCTGGATCGTGCTGACCCGCGCCCTCGCTCGCTCGCGCCACTCGGGCGTCCAGTGATCGCTGAGATGGTCGAACCCGAGCTTGCACTCCAGGTTGCCGATGTCGTTGTTGAGGGTGTTCTCATCCACGTGGTGGATGTGATGCCCCTCGGGGATCGGCCCATGATGGTACTCCCAGATCGCCCGATGAAGGCGATGGCCCTGTTGAGCCATGAAGTAGACACGCAGGGAGCTGTCCTTCGAGTCGGGGTAGCGTCGGAAGGGAGTGCCGTTGAAAACGACGGCGACGGATGCTCCGTGGATACGTGTTCGCACCCAAGAAGCATATCACCGTATCGCAGTGCGTCCAGACGAACCCACCCACGATTTGCAGTCCAGACCGGGTGATCGCCCGTGCCTTCGATAACTCCTCCATCGAACATGAGCCGGTGAATCGCCGCGCTCTTGAAGGTCATTCCAGAGGCGGTGACGTCGCGCCATCCAAGGCGGGTGAGCACATGGGCGCCCACGGGGACCTGCTCAATCGGCAACGGGCCCGCGTTGGTGGTGACCAGCGTGCCGGCGACGAGGCAGTGGTTGTCCTTGTCGACGATGTCGTCCAAGAACCTGTCCGCGTTCTGCGGGTCGCGCTTGCGCCGGTAGTTGACCAGCTCGTACAACGTGCTCTTGCACGAAGGGTCGATATAGAGCCGAGAGAGCTGGCGCTCTTCGTTGGCGTCGTCGGGATCGACGCGCAGCGCGAGCTTCTCCGCCACCGCACTCACGCCGTCTTCGATGGCGTTGTCGACGTCGGCGAAGGTGATCTTGGCGCCGCGCGCCAGGGCGGCCACCCGGTCTGGCCGCGAGGGGTCGGCGTACCAGCGCTGCGGGGCGCTGGAGTACCTGGCCTTGATGAGCTTACACCGCTCGATCCACCAGCTTTCCATCTGGTGCGACTCGTAGACTTCTTCGAGCAGGTAGAGATTCGCCTCCGCGCCGGAGCCAGCCACGCCGACCACGAGGATGACGCCGGGGTCCTCCCAGCCGTGATCGATGCCGATGAGGTACTCGGTGAACTTGATCGCGGGCGGGGCGCGCCGGACGTGAACGCCCTCGTTGAAGTGGCTGTAGACGAGCCCCTCGGCGGAGTCGAAATCGCACTCCCACTCGCGCTGGTATACGGCCTTCTGGCCGGCCGCGAGGAGGCTGGCTTTCGTCTGCGCGACGAACTTCGCGTCGACGTTCTTGGGCGCGTCGCGCCACGTCGCGTGGAAGCTGTGCTTGAGCCGGAGGGCGTTGAGCCGCTCCTGCTCTTCGGGCGTCGCCAGGGCGATCTGCGCGTCGGTGAGCAGCCGCGCGACGTTGCCGTCAAGGCCGGCGCGGTGCTCGCGGTGGAGCAAGCCGTAGCGGCCTCGACGGGGGGTGCCGCCGAGGAGGATCATCCGCAGCGACCAGGGCTCAGAGAACCAGGGCTTGATGATCGCGTCGTAGACGCTCGGGTCGACGTCGTCGCCCTCGTCGATGGTCACGGCGTCGCAGCGGATGCCGCGCGCCGACTGCGCCGCCTTGGCGCCGAACCATTTGATCCACGAGCCACCGGGAAAACGGAACTGCCAGGCGGTGTGGTCGATCTGCGCGCCGAGGAACGCCCACGGCGCTTGCTGGCCCTCGAGCTCGGCGAGGACGCTGTCCTTGTGGACGTCCTTGCAGCTCTTGAACGTCGGCTGGATGTGGACGATACGAATGCCCCGCATCGTCCCGCCGCCCTCCGTGGGTCGCTCGACGCCATCCCACTGGGAGATCGGGAGATACCAGCCGCCGACGCGCTGAAACCAGCTTTTGCCGACGCCGCGACTCCACGGGAGCGTGACGCTACGTCCAGGGACGAGCACTTGGTGGGCTCGGGCCTGGGGCAGGTTGAGGTGGAGGTCCATCTTGCGGGAGCGCGACGAGAGCGGGTGAAGGAGGCGGAAGCGGCGCAATCGGCACCACGCCGTCGGGGTAGACCACGCTGAGCAGGGGGCGCTGCTCGGGGGTGAGCCCAGGGCGCACCGCGGCCGGCGCCGGCGCGAACACGGCCATTGATTTGGCGATGAGCGCGATGCTGTTGAGCGCCTTGGGGTCGCCCTCGCGCGTGCGGCCGTTGACCGTCTTGCTGCGCGCGAAGTCGAGGCCCAGGCCAAGCGCCTCGCGGAGCGCGGCCATCACGGAGGCCTGGACGGCGACGGGGTCGACCAGGCGCTGGACGGCGCGGCTTGCCTCGCACGCGTCGTGCTCGACGGTGCCCGGGTGGACGCCCCAGAGCTTCGCGAGCTCGGGGCCCGTGACGCCGGTGACCCACTCGAGGTGGACCATCAGGCCGATGATGTGGTTGACCCGTTGCTCTTTCGTCGGCGCGCCCGGCGGCAACTCGCCGATGCGGCGCTTGCGCTGCTGCGGCGGGGCGTCCTGCTCACCGTCCTGGAACTGGGACGCCGTGTCATCCCGGGACGCAGCCGCGGGATGGTGCTCATCTGGGACGCTGGGACGCTGGGACGTCTCAACATCCCGAGGCCCATCCCGGGACGCCGTCCCGCTATCCTGGCCGAGGCCAAGGCACTCCTTGCGGTGGCGGCCGATGCCTGATTTGGAGAGCGGCGGGTAGCGCTCGGCGAGCGCGACGACGCTGTTGATCTTGCCGCCGGCTGCCAGCGCCGCGTCGATGTCCGTGGCGGCGGCGTGGCGCCCGACGGAGCAGCGACAGGGGCGGGTGGGGGTGGGCATCGGGGGCGCCTGCGCGCCCTCAGCGCGTGAGCGCGATGTCCTCGACGCGGCGGGCGCGGGGCGGCGGGGGTGGCGCCGCGAGAAGGGCGACGAGGACGAAGAGCGAGAAGGGGAGCATGGTGATCAGGCAGCGCGGAGCGCGACCGGTTTGCCGTGCTCGTAAACGGTGGCGCTCAGCGCGTAGGCGCCGGGCGTGCCGCCGAGGATCAGCGAGAGCGCCGCGTTGCCGAGCGCGTGATCGCGCATCGTCGCGTGATCGGTGTCGCTCGGGACGGGGGGCGATTCGCCAGGGTGCGTGTGCCAGTCGCCGAGGTGGAAGCGAGCGGGCCAGATCGCTGCAAAGTACCCCGCGAGGCCAGCGACGCCGAGGACCAGCGCGCGCGGCCCGTGGATGGTGTCGGCGGGCGGACCGAGGACGTCGGTCACCACGGCGAGCTTGTCGCCGTCGTAGTAGCCGACGAGCACGCCGCCCGTTTCCAGCGGGTGAACCGCGGCAGCGAAGACGTGGAGCGCGTCGAGGGCGACGGGATCGAGGCGAACGGCGAAGCGTCCACGCGGCTCGGTGAAGAGCGTGCTCACGCCGCCTCGCTGCCGCTGCCCGCGTGGATGACGACCGCGCCGTCGCGAAAAGCCGACGCCTTGAGCTGCACCATCGGCACCGCGGCGCACTGCCGGCGCTCAGCCCTACGCTCGGCGCGGCGCTCGCGCGACGTCGACTCGCCAGGCCACTCCACCTGGAGACCGATGGCGCGAGCCTCCTCGGCAAGCCTGCGGCGGCCACCGTCGGCGTCGGGGCCGGGCGGGATCACCAGCGGCGCGAGCTCGGGCCCGTGGAACTCGGTGAGCGTGGCGCCCTGGCGCCAGACGGCGACGACACGGGGTGTGGCGGCGGTGGGCGTTGTGGTGAGCATCAGGCGCGCGGGGGCCAGTGCCAGGTGCCCTGCGCGGGCGTGGCGCTGTCGTCGAACTTCGCCGAGCCGAAGAAGCCCTTGCTGTCGGCGTCGTTGAGCTGGTCGAGGAACACCGTCCCGTTGCACATGCCGTCGGCCGCGCTCGGGAAGACGTTGGTCACCATCGCGGCGCGCACCTCGCCGGCGCGGCGGCCGTCGGGGAGCACGTAGTGGATGACGCGGCCGAGGGTCGGGGGCTGCGTGGGCGCGGCCATGATGGGACCTGACTGCGCCTCGTGGGCGCGGTGAAGAATTGCCGCCGTACGCCCCGATCACGGGCGCCTTTGGACTGCGCGATGGCAGGTGGGCCGGACGGTCGACCCTGGGGTGGAGAGCCGGGATGAGCCAGCTCGCCGTGCGCTGTGCCTCGGATGGGAGGCGATGCGCAGCGTACTCATATTGGCCGATTTCGCGGCGAGCGACGTTCAGATCGACGACGCGAGAACAGCTTGATTTCCCGTCGATTTCTCGCGACGCACCAAACGACGTTCAGATCGCCCCGCGGCGTCCTCCGCGCACGGCCTGTCGTGGGCGAAGCACCAGTCGCGCACCGCGCTCTCGAAGGCCACGACGTCGGCGCCGGCGGTGAAGAGCGGCAGGGGGTCGCGCTCACGGCGAGACCAGCCGAGGAGCTGCGCCTCGGTGACGCCGCGGCCGACGAAGGCTTGCAGCTGGCGCAGGCCGACGAGCTTGGGGAGCTGGGCTTGCGCGCCGAGCTGGTGCCGCTCGCGCCACTCGTCGAGGTGCTGAGCGCGCTGCCACACCCGCCTCAAGAAGCGGCGCAGGCGCAGCGGGTCGCGCTCAAGGCGGGTGTACGCCCAGACGGTGACGCGCGAGCCGACGCGCAGGCGGGCGGTGATGGCGGCGAGGCCGACGACGTCGGGGGAGGGGGTGGTCATGCGGCCACCGCTCGGCGCGCGTTCGCGTTGCGCACGATGCTCATCGGCCAGCGCGTGCCGGTGTCACTGATGAAGCACTCGCCCGCGACGCGAGCCACGGTGAGGCGCATGAACCCGGCTCGCTTGGCGGTCGCCGGATCCTCAGCTTCGGGCCACGTCGCCGTCGCGTTGCGCGCCTCGAGCACGTCGCCGATCTCCACGATGGGAGCGGGCCACGCCTTGGGTGCGCGCGCCTCCCACAGCATCCATCTGTTCAGTCCCCACCGCTCGACGGCGATCGCGGCCTCGCCAGACATCGGCGGGAGGCAGTCGGGCCATGCCTGCGCGGCGCGCGCGTACCGGCGCGCGTCGAAGGTGATGCGCGCGCCGCTCGCTTCGAGCAGATCGACCAGCTCATCGACGGCGTCGCTCATCGCCGCACCCACCGCGCCGCGCCGTCCGTGTGGTCGCTCTTGTGCTCGGCGTCTCCCACGCAGGTCCGCCCGTCGGGGTCCGCGGGATCGCGAGCGCCGCAGAGCGTGCCTGCCGGAGCTGTCGAGCGCTCGAGGATCTCGACGAGATCCTCGTCCTCGACGCCGAAGAGGTCGACGGCCTCACCGTCTGCGTGGCGCGCGCGCTCCGTCGCGTTTTCGATGAGCTGGCCGAGACGCAGGGCCGGCGCGAGCGCCCAGGCGGCGAGCAGGCGCTCGACGAGGGCGCGCTTGGTCGCCGTGGTGGTGGCACGTCGCGCGCTCACCACGTCGCCGCGCACTCCGTCGCGGTCCTCGCGGCTGCGCGCCCGCTGGGCTGGTACGCCGCGAGTTCGTCGCGCACCTGGGCCATGGCGCCCTCGTAGGCGTCCAGCGCCTTGCGGAGCAGCGCCCTCGCCGTGAGCAAGATCTCGCCGACGTCGCCCACTTCCGCACCGCGCGCGCCCGACGGCCGGGCATAGTGCCGCACCTCGGGCCAGCTGGCCACGACGCCGAGGTACTCGCCGAAGGCCGTGGTGAGCCGGTCGCGGGCGGCGAAGTCGCCCGGGTACGCCGCGAGCGCGAGCTGGCCCAGGTTCTCGCCGCTGTAGGCGCGGGCGAGGACCTCGACCTGGTCGCGGGTGAGCCGCTGCAGCGCGAGGTACACGCACCGCGCACGCTCCGCGTCCGACGGGCCACCGTGGAGCTGGTCAAACCGGGTGCCGAGCTTCGTCTCAGCCGACTGCGGCGCCGGCATGTTGCTCGGGCCGATCGACACCATCGCGGCGAACGACTCGTGCTGGGAGATCAGGCCGCCAGCGCGCGACTCGGCGCTGGCGAAGTACCACGTGAGATCGGAGCAGCGCGGGACTTCGTGCATCGTGGGCCTCAGCGGTGAGCGGCGGTGGTGTGCTGTGCAGGCTGTGCAGGCGGCAGACACGTCGTGCGGCTGCTGGGCGCGTCGACGACGAGCCGGCGCAGCGCCCGGGCGTAGCGGCGAGCGTGGCTGCGATCGGCGCGGTGGAGGCGGCGCAGCTCGTGGGCGAGGGAGGCGGCGCCGAGGAACACGACGAGCAGGGCGGCGAGGGGGATCATCGGGGCGGCTCCTCCGGCGGTGGCGCGCTCTCCGCGGGCTCGGCAGCGGCCTTCTCGCGGGCGCGCTCCTGCAGCTGCCAGAGCGGCGTCTGCTTGTACGACTCGGTCCGCAGCGCGCGGACGAGCTTCCGGAAGGCCCACGGGTCGCGAATCGGCGCGCTCATCGCGGGCCGTCCTTGCTGCCCCACGGGCCGCGCAGGATGAGCGGCAGCTCCGCCGCGGCGGAGCTCTCCAGCGCCCGCGCGTGGCACTCGGCGCGCGCGGCGGTCAACGGGCTCGGCGGCGCGCAGGGCCGCAACGAGCCGCGGCACGTCCGCGCGCGAGGACGCGATGAAGTCGGCGTCGGTGCGCGGATCGCCACCGCCGGGGAAGGCGTGGACCTCCGCGCACAGCGTGAGGGCGTCGTGCTGCCCGGCGCGCACCTCGGAGTCGATCCCGAGGCTCGGCGCGCGTCGCCACGGTCCAGGCGTTGCCGCGTTGGCGCGCGCCTCGATGGCGTCGAGGTCCGCCGGGGTGAGGGCGGCGCCGCTCATCGGGGCTCCGTGGGCGCGCCGAGCAGCTGCAGCACGCGCTTGCAGGCGGCCACCTTCCCCTCGTGGCGCAGCTTGCCGCTCACCGGCGGCTCGTTGGCCATGTCGGCGACGAGCGCCACGAGCACGGTCTCCATGGCGCTGGCCCCGCGCAGCGCGAGCTTCTCGCCGATGCGCCGGTCGACCTCGCGGTCCGGCTCGCTCAGCTCTTCCCACGGCACGAGCCACGAGGGCGTCGGGCTGGGCTGTTCGCGAGCCCACGCGATCCACTCCTCGCGGACGGCACGGCCGAGGACTTCGCGCGTGGCTGCGTCGATCATCGCTGTTCTCCCACCCGCGCCACGAGCTTGTCCACGGCCTCGCCGCGGCTCTTGCCCCAGCTGGCCCCCTGGCCGTCGCTCGCCCCGCCCACCACCTGCGCGCGCCACCGGCGCCGCATGCCCAGGCCCACGTCCTCGGTCGCAGCCACCTGGCCGGCGTCGAGCTCCACGGCCGGGGCGTCGACGAACGACACCACGGCCACGACGACGCCGACGAGCACCTCGTCGCGCTCGCTCACCACGTCGTGGCCGAGGACGTAGGCCGGGGCGCTCACGCCTGCGGCTGCTCCGCGGGCGTGGCATTGGGCTTGGCCGCGCCGCGCTTCGCCGGGGCCTTCTTGGCGGCGGCGTTGGTGGCGCTGGCCGTCGGCGCCTTCTTCGCGGCGGACTTCGTGGCGGGCGCGCTGGCGGTCGTCTTCGTGGTGCGAGGCATCGTGGTCTCCTGGTCGAGGTGAGCAGGGCGCGAGACGCGCCCGTGTGCTGCGACCCTGAGGGATTGCTCGCGTGAATGACCAGAAAAGTGATTATTCATCGCGCCAATAGTGCGAGCGCCGGGGTGGAGGTGCGCAGCTCACTGCGCCGCCGGCGTGGTGGCCACGGGGAGCGCCCAGCGGAGCCTGCGCCTGGTGTGCGTCGAGGCGCGCCGCAGCGGAGCGACAGCCACGGGTGGGCAGCGGCAGAGCGAGGGCGCCTGCGCGGGCCTACCTCGAAGCTCCGACCGAGCGCGCCTCGAGCGGCGGCAGGGCGGCGATCCCAAGCGACCGATCGCAATGTTGACGCTGCGCGTGCCCGCTGCAGCGCCCTCCGTCCACGCCGCCTTGGGGTGGCCGCAAAAGCGCTAAAGGAAACAGGTCTGGTCCGGTCCCTCTCTTCTTTCTTAGGGCTTTTGCGGCCACGTCGGCGATCGCACACTTGGTGCGCAACCGGGCCCCTCCGGCAGCTCCTCGCTGACGGCATTGGCTGGCCTTGGCCCCCGCTGACACCCCGCCGCTCCGGCTCACGCGCCTGGCCGGCTGAGCTGCTCGAGCTCCTAGCGGTCCCGGGTCATCTCGGCCCGCTCGTCGAGGACGGCGCCACGGACGCTCGCCGCCCAGCGGAGCATCGCCATCGCGGCTGCCGTCGGAGCGGTGCGGCCGCTGGTGTACATCTGCAGCGTGGTCCTGGGGATGTTCGCCACGGCCGAGGCTCCGCGCTGCCCGCCGAGCTGAGCCACGAGGGCGCGCAGCTCCTGGAGCTCGACGCTGGCCACCTCGCTGGAGGCCTTGGCCGCGTTCTTGGGGCGACCCTTATGTGGCTCGTCCTTGGTGTGGCGGCCCTCCCATCCGCGGGGCACCACGCGACCGATGTGGAGCTGGCGGCCGGGCTTGGTGCGGTGGATGGTCCGGAGGCGGCCGTGGGCCTGCTCCAGCTCGGCGCCGGCGTACGCGAGGGCGCGCTCGCTCTCTACGCGGGCGAGGGCCGCGGTGTCGTGGGCATTGCCGTGGAGGAAGACGGCCTCGAGCTTCACGTGGGCGACGTCGATCCATGGATCGCCGAGCGTGATCGTCGCGTCGAAGTCCGCCCAGACGTCGAGGCCGCGGGTCGCTCCGAAGTGCGCGTAGCCGAGCGGGACGGCGGCGAGCGGCGCGAGGAGCGGGCTCAGCAGCGCGACGGCGGCGTCGAGGTCCTCCGGGGCCTGCTTGATATCGTGGGCCCATAGGTGGGCGATCTCGAGGCGGCGGGCCGGAGTGGTGCTCGGAGCGGCGGCCTCGAGGGCGAAGCGGAAGGGGCGCCGGGTGACGAAGAGCACGCCGCCGGCGGCGGTGGGGCTCTCCAACGCCCAGCGCACGGCCCACTCGACGGCGCGCAGCGCGGCGGGGGAGAGCCGGAATTTCTTGCCGTCGAAGATGCTCGAGGCGGGGCCGGCGGCGCGCAGGTGCATCAGGCGCCGGGCGATCGGCGCGCCGTCGGGCGCCTTGATCTCGAAGAAGATCGGCGGGTCCGCGAGGAGCTTGCAGAGGATCGGGTAGTGAAGGTCGGCGTCCGCGGCGAGGAGGATTCCCGTGCCTTGGAAGTGCACGATCACGCGCTCGAACCACTCCAAAATGCCGAACGTGCGGAGCACGGGCACGCCGGCGCGGAGCTCGACGGTGGCGCAGAGGCGTCGCCGTCGGAGCGCGTCGCCGAGGACGCGCGCCATCTGCATCGCCTCGCCGAGGGGCGCGCCGCGGTGGGTGACCTGGCGCAGGAGGATGAGCTCCTGGGATTTCAGGATGGCCTCGACGCGCCGGCGGGCATACAGGTCCTCGAGCTTCTCCAGGAGCTCTGCCGGCACGAGGTCGGCGAGGACGAAGAGGTCGCCGGCGGGCGGCGAGCTGCGCAGCCAGGTCGCGAGATGGCCGAGAATCGGCGCGAGGGCGATGCCGAAGGCGGGCTCGAAGGGCGGGTGTTGGCGCGCGTCGAGGGCCGCGGCGGCGTCGAGCTCGTCGGCGGAGTACGCGTGAGTGTCGAGCACCGTGGGCGGCGGATCGTCGATGCCGAGGAGGCCTGTCCCAGCGTGGCCGGCGAGCTGCGGGCCCATCGACTGCGGGCCGATGGCGAAGCGCGCTGCCGGATCGCCGTCGACACCGTCGCTCTTGTACGTGTCGCACGCGGCGCGGTGCTCGCAGGGCGCGCCACGGCGCTTGTCCGAGCCGCCGTCACAGAGGGTGCGGCGGGCCGACTGGCCAGCTTGCGAGAAGAGCGTGAGAGACTTGGGCCAGCGGCAGCCGCGGCCGGGCGCATACGGGGCCGAGGTCATGCCGAAGCGGCGCTGGACGTCACCGCCGCGCTCACGGACCTGGAGCGTCTTTTCGACGGCGAGCGCGGAGGTGGGGAGGAGAAGAGCGGATTTGGAGCCCGCGGGCGCGCGGCCGGTGGTGGCAGTGGGGCCGCTGGCCTTTTTGGCGCGCTCGAGGGCGAGGTTGCAAAACTCGACGGTTTTGCCTGCGCCCGGGGGAATTTTGCCGATCGCCCAGCCCTCACGACAGGCACGCAGGCGAGCTTTGATCTGCTCGGAGACGGTGGGCTCAGGGGCAGTCACGCGCCGAGATCAGGCGCGGAGACGG
>JANYGI010000074.1 GCA_025362495.1 Byssovorax sp.
CGATCTGCCGACGCTGCAGCGCTGGCTTCTGCGGACGACCACGGCGACCACTGCGGCAGACGTGTTCCAGGCTCCGGCGACCGGCTGATGTCGCCTCGGCGCTGGCGTCGTCGATCAGCTCGCGCCCGCAGGCGCATCGGGGGGAGCGAAGTCAGCAACGACCGCCGCCTCCGCGGCAACTGGCGGCGGCGCCGCGACCTCCGCCCCACCGCGCGCCTCCGCGGCATCCTCCGCCGCGAGGATCCGTTCCGTCTCCGCGAGCATGGCCTCGTGCGCCGCGATGATCTTCACGCAGCGCTTCTGCGCCAGGAACAGGAACAGCAGCCCGAGCCCCGCCCAGAGCGCGATCGCCACGAGCCCCGCGATCACCAGCAGCTCGCCCCGCGAGTGCTGGATCGCGTCGACCATCATGAACACGTAGAACGGCGACGGCGCCGCGATCGCGTAGGCGTTGTGCGTCGTGCCCTCGGTGACGAGACCGGCGATCACCGCGAAGATCCACGGCCCCGCGGCGATCGCGAAGAGGATCGTGAAGAGCAGGACGCGGCTCACCATCGAGGTCGAGGTGCGCGCGCGGAGGAAGGCGCCGAGCCCCGCGAGGAAGATGAAGAAGCCGAGGGCGTAGCCGAAGAACACGAGCGCGCTGAGGCGATCGTCGCTCGGCGAGGCGCGCATCGCGATCGCAGAGGCGCCGCCGATCACCACCAGGCTGCCCACGCCGAGCACCAGCGTGAGCACGGCCGAGCGCATCACGCCGGGGCCGAGGAAACGCGTGAACGCGCCGGCGCGCGCCTCGTCCCATGCGGCGGTGACGCGGCGGGAGGGCCCGATCGGATCGCCGAGGAACAGGAACACGCAGAACGAGAAGAACGCGAGCAGCGCGCTCACCCCCGTCGCGACGGCGACGAGGCGATCCGACGCCGACACGGCGAACACCGGCACGAGCGCCGCGATCGTCAGCGCCGGCGCCGCGACGAGGAGCCAGCGCTTGAGCCCCGTCGAGCGATCGTCGGTCATGCTCGTGAGGTTGGCGATCGTCACCTCGTAGAGGAACCACGCGGGCAGCACGACGGCCGTCACCGGGAGCACGAGGAGGAAGACGACGTACGTCACGTCGAACGGCGCGCGCTCGTACGCGACCGGGAGCCAGATCGGCTGGGCCTCGGGGATGCCCGGCCACGCGTGGTGCGCGGCGTAGCTCAGCGCCACGCCGAAGAGGCCGAAGGCGATGAGCGTGATCGGGAAGATCAGCAGCAGCGTGACGACGATCGCCGCGCGCAGGCTCGCCATCTTCGAGCTGATCGCCAGGCCGAAGGCGACGCTGAGGAGCGCGATGAGGAAGAGGAACGCGAAGGCGACGATCGTCTCCATCGCCGTGACGCCGCCGAAGAGGAACGGGAGCGCGCCGACCGGGGCGAGCATCACCACGTACATTCCGATCGCCGTGAACGCGCCGAGGAATTTGCCGCGCGCGATCGTGCCGGGCGAGAGGCCGGTGAGGATCACCGCCTCCCACGTGCGGCCCTCGCGCTCCGACGCGATGCTGTTGGCGGCGACGGCGGGCCCGACGACGGTGACGACGAAGTACGCGAGCGAGAAGAAGACCTGGAAGAGGACGACGCCGGTGTACGCGGGGCTCTGCTCGGCCGAGACGAGGCCGCCGATCGAGGCGATCAGCAGCGTCATCAGCACGCAGGCCGAGGTGAGGATCACCGGCGTGCGGATCAGGCGCGCGGCCTGCCGCAGCTCGCGGATCCAGATCGGGTTGGGCTCGTTGGTGAGGCGATCGACGCGGAAGCGCGCGCGATCGACAAGGCGCGAGCTCCGAGGCTCGCTCGCGGACTCGGCCCCGGTCTGGGCGCTCACTGGGCGTCTCCGCGGGTGACTTCGAGGAAGATGCGCTCGAGCTCGTTGCGATCGGGCTCGACGCCGACGACCCCGATCTGGTTGCGCACGAGGTGCTGGACGATCTCCGCGATCTTCATGTCGTTGCCGAGGTAGCCGACGTGGACGACGCCACCGATGACCTGGACCTCGGCGATCCCCGGGCCGCCGCGCACGAGGAACGCCGCCGCCTCGGGGTTGCCGAGGACGCGCAGCTTGACGTTGCGCCGCGAGCCGCTGCGCAGCGACGGCGGGGCGCCCTGCGGCGGCATGGGCTGAGGCGCCGGCTGCTGCGGGTAGGCCTGCTGGAGCGGCTGCTGCGCGAACGGCGGCGGAGATGGTTGCTGGTGCAACGGTTGCTGCTGAAACGGTTGCTGCTGCGGGTACTGCGGCTGTTGCTGCGGGTACGGCTGCTGCTGCGGGCCGCCCTGCGGCGGGTAGTAGCGCTGGCTCTGCGGGCCCTGGCGGCGGCTGCTGCGCTGGATCTGCGGCGGCGGCGCTGCGTGGCCCTGCCCCTGCGCGGCGCGCACGGCTTCGAGGCGATCCGAGATCTCGCCGATCGGCCCCGCGACGACCAGCCGACCGCGCTCGAGGATCCCGATCGAGGTGCACACGTCCGAGAGCTCGGTGAGGATGTGCGACGAGAGGAAGATCGTCTTGCCGAGGCCGCGGAGCTCGAGCAGCAGATCGCGGATCTCGATCCGCGCGCGAGGATCGAGATCGCTCGCGGGCTCGTCGAGGATCAAGACCTTGGGATCGTGGAGGAGGATGCGGCCGAGCTGGAGCCGCTGCTTCATCCCCTTGGACATCGTGGCGACGATCCGGTCCTGGATCTTGCCGAGATCGGTGAGCTCGAGGACGGCGTCGACGATGCCGATCGAGGGGACACGGAACGCGTCGGCGAAGAACTCGAGGTACTCGCGCACCGTGATCCGGTCGTAGACGCCCGCGTGATCCGGCATGTACCCGATGCGGCGGCGGACCTCGTGCGGGTTGATGGTGACGTCGATGCCGTCGATCTCCACGCGCCCCGCCATGGGCTCGAGCAGCGTGGCCATCACCCGGATCGTCGTCGTCTTGCCGGCGCCGTTGGGGCCGATGAACCCGAAGATCTCGCCGGGGCCGACGTCGAACGTCACGTCGCGGAGGACGTCGACGTTGCCGAAGCGATGCCAGAGGTGGCGTACGCGAATGGTCGGCGGGACGGGCCCATTCGCTTCATTTTCCGAAAGATCCGAGGGATCGGCCAGCACCGAGACCGCCGGCGTTCCATCGTCGACGAAGTCGCTCACGGCGCACCTCCGAAGCCCACGATGCGCACGAGGAGGCGATCGCTCTCGACGCGCAGGCCGGTGTCGCTGCCGCGGCCCTCGCCGCCGTCGATCTGGGCGATCAGCACCGGGACGCCGTCAGGGAACCAGTCGATGGTGTAACCCGCGGCCTCCTCGATCGCGACCCAGGCGTCGGCGAGGCCGGGCGCGTCGGGGTCGAGGGGGAAGTTGAGCGCGCTGGCGGCGAGGGTGTGGAGCTCGACCGAGCCGGCGTGCGTGGTGGTGCTGACGCGCGAGAGCCACGCGCTCCAGGGCTTGCTGCTCGCGAGGGGCGTCGCCGCGCTCGTCGCGAGCTTCTCGCCGTCTTTGATCTTCGCGGCGTAGAACCACGTTCCATCGGCGTGGCGCACCAGCGCGCCGCGCAGATCGCGCCCGCTGCGGTTGACGACGGTGAGGCCCGCGCCGCCGCTGTCGCGCACGAGGGCGATGCCGTCGCCGAGCGACGCGAAGCCGTGCTCGCGCACCACGATCGTCTGCCAGGGCAGGGCGGCGACGTCGACGAGGCGGGCGCCGTCGCGATCGACGAGGAGGTGATCTTCGTAGTCGACGGCGTCCGACATCGCCGCCGTGGAGACGACGCTGCTGCCGTCCGTTGTGTGGACCGTGAGCTCCTTCGCGCGCGAGCTGAAGAAGCCGCGCCAGCGCTGCGCCGAGCCCTTCGTCATGCCGCCGCCGGCCTCGACCAGCGTGAGGTGACGCGCGCGCCCGTTGATCCCCTTGGCGAACACGCCGAGCGCGACGATGATCGCGAACGTCGCCGCGGCGTAGAGCGGCAGGTGCCGGAGCGCGCGCAGCGGCTTGCCGGCCTTCGACGCGAGCGCGAAGTTCACCGGGCCGGCGATCACCGCGTAGATGCAGAGCAGCAGCGCCGCGACGCCGATGGCCCAGCGCGAGCTCTGGTTGGGATCGAGCTGCTGCCGGACGTGATCGTAGTTGCCGTTGAGATCGTTCCCGGGGCGGAAGATCTGCGTCGATCTGCGGTCGTAAGCGCGCCGCGTGAGGTCGACCATGCGGACCTGCACCCACGGATCATCGACCGCGGGCTTGCGCGTCGGATCGAACGCGAGGAAGTGGACCTCGCCCATGCCGTACGTGGCCGAGGTGCCGTAGGCGCTGCCGTGGAGGTTGCCGCCGTAGTAGCCCGCGAGCGTCTCGCTCACGTCGGGCAGGGCGCTCTTCGCGCCGGGGATCACCTTGCCGGAGGGCGCGCCGAAGGTGCTCGACGGCGTCGGCGGATCGATCTCGCGCAGCGCCTCGGACGAGACGGATCGCCGCGTGATCGTGCCGCCCGCGAACGACATGAGCGTCGGGTGGCGGATGTCCTCGGGGCGCACCACGGCGATCGCCAGCGTGCCTCCCGCGAGGACGAAGCCGGCGAGCGCGTCGAGCTCGGCGCCGCCGAGGCGCGACAGCAGATCGGAGCGCATCAGCACCGCATCGGCCGAGCTGTAGAGCGCAGAGCGATCGGGGAGCATCGGATCGCCGGTCGCGGGATCGAAGCGCGGCGAGCCCACGGTGAGCGCAGGCGGCGTCGATCCGCTGCTCGGCGATCCCGGCGCCGTGTAGAGGAACGAGAGCGGCACGTCGCCGATCACGCCGCGCAGTCGCGACGTCTCGCTCACGTCGACGAGCAGCGCGCCATTGGGCTTGAACGCGCTGAGCGTGCTCTCGGCGATCGGCGGGCCGTTGCCTTCGGGCAGCACGCGCACGTGGACCTCGCCGAAGAGGATCACGTGCACCGGGACGCGCACGTGGATCGAGGCGCCCGCGCCGACGCTGTACGGCGCGGTGGCGTGGAAGGTGCGCTCGTGGCCGTACGATCCCGAGGTGATCTCGACGTTGCCGCGGAGAGGCTTCGTCCCGTTGTTCTGGAGGCGAACGACGATCTGGTTCCACCCCCAGGCGATCGCGCCGGGGACGCCGAACATCGGCACCGCCTCGACGGCGAGATCCGACGGCGCGGCCGCGGAGGGCGGCGGCGGCGCGTCGGCGCGCGCGATCGCAGGAGAGCCGAGGAAGGAAGCCGCGATCGCGATCGCGGCGAGCGCGCCTCGCGTCATCGCGCCATCGCCTGCTGCACCGCCTCGGGCCGGGTCGCGACGGCCTCGATCAGCCCCGCGACGACCTGGTCGGTGGTGATGCCGTCGGCCTCGCCCTCGAAAGAACGGATCAGCCGATGCCGCAGCACCGGCTTGGCGACGCGCTGCACGTCGGCGAACGAGACGTGCGCGCGCCCGTCGAGCATGGCCACGGCCTTCGACGCGAGCACCAGCGACTGCGCCCCGCGGACGCCGGCCCCGAAGCGCAGCGCGCGCTTGACGAGATCCGGCGCGCCCGGCGTCGTCGGATCGCTGGCGCGCACGAAGCGCGACGCGTACCGCAGCACCGGCTCGGCCACGGCGACGTCGCGGCAGAGGGCGCGGAGGATCATCAGCTCCTCACGCGAGAGCACCTTCGGCGGCTCCCCGCGATCGCGCCCGGTGGTGCGCACCAGGATCTCCGTCATCTCGTCCTCGGTCGGGCTCGGCACGATCACCTTGAGCAGGAAGCGATCGAGCTGCGCCTCGGGCAACGGATACGTGCCTTCCATCTCGATCGGGTTCTCGGTCGCGAGCACGAAGAACGGCTCTTCCATCGCGTGGCGCACGCCGGCGATGGTGCACGCGTGCTCCTGCATGGCCTCGAGCAGCGAGCTCTGCGTCTTCGGCGTGGCGCGGTTGATCTCGTCGGCGAGGACGACCTGCCCGAACACCGGCCCCTTGTGCAGCGTGAAATGCCGCGATCCATCGGCCGAAGTGACGAGAATGTTCGTCCCCGTCACGTCGCTCGGCATGAGATCGGGCGTGAACTGGATCCGCGAAAACTTGAGGTCGAGGCAGCTCGACAGCGTGCGCACGAGCAGCGTCTTGCCGAGGCCCGGCGCGCCTTCGAGCAGCACGTGACCGCCCGCGAGCAGGCCCCACAGCGTCTGATCGACGACCTCGTTCTGCCCGACGATGACGAAGCCGATGGCCTCGCGCAGCTTCGCGCTCGTCTTCTGGGCGAGCGCGAGCCGCACCTCGAAACTCTCCCCGCCGCCGGCATCGGTCATTCTCGTCGACTCCTCGGCGGCAGCGTAGCGCAACGACCCTTCACCGAGGCTGGAAGTAGCGGCCGACCTGCTCGCGGTACTCCTCGGGCACGTCGCTGCGCTCGATCCCGCCGATCTCGCCCGGGCCGGCGTTGCCGATCCCGCCTTCGCCGGCGATGTTCGCGGTGTCACCCGCGCGGCCCGCGCTCCGCCCCATGACCATCCCGGGCATCGGCTTGCCCTTGTTGATCTTGGCGTTGGCGTGCGCGCGGAGATCGCCGCCCTCGATCACGCCGGTCTGCCCAGTGTGATCACCGGGCCCGCCACCCTCGCTGTGGCCCTCTTGCCCGGGGCCGTCTTTGCCGCCTTTGCCGTCTTTCCCCGGCCCGCCCTTGCCATCCTTATCACCCTTGCCGCCCGCCATCGGCATCGGCATCGGCGTCCCGCCCACGTCGCCTTCGGCTTCGCCCGCGCCTTCCTGCGCGCCGTCGAGGGCCTTCTGCCGCTCGGCCTCGTCGCTGCCGGCCTCGGGCGCCTCGGCCATCTTCTTCAGCTCGTCTTCGAGCTGCTTCTGGCCCTCGGGCGTGTCGAGCTGATCGGCGAGATCCTTGAGCTGGCGCTTGCTCGGGCCCTTGCCCGTCCCCTCGTCGGGGGCGCTCGCCATCTTCTTCTTCATGTTCTCGGCGAGCTGCTTCCGCTGCTCCGGCGTCATCTTCTTCAGGGCGTCGTCGAGCTTGTCGGCGAGCTTCTGCTGCTCCTTCCCGCCGCCCTTCTTCTCGAAGTCCTTGAGCGCGTCTTTCCCGTCCTCGCCGAGGCCGTCGCCCATCTCCTTCGCGAGCTCGCGCAGCGCGTCGCCTTTCTTCGCGCGCTCGTCCATCAGCTTCTTCTGCTGGGCGAGCTCCCTGGCGACATCGGGCGAGCCGGCCTTCTTCGCGGCCTCGGCGGCCTCTTCGAGCGTCTTCTTCGCTTGCTCGCGATCCTGCTTCTCGAGCTTGTTGGCGAGCTTCTCCATCTCCTCGTCGAACTTGACGAGGTCGCGATCGCCGAGGGCCTTCTCGGCCTGCTTGAGGTCGGGGTTCGCGGCCATCTTGCCGAGCGCGGCCTCCATCCCGGCGCGCTGCTCGCCGTCGCCGAGCGAGAGCCGCTCCGAGGTGATCGCGTCGCGGAGCTTGGCGATGTCGGCCTGCGCCTCGCGCTTCTCGGCGCCGGTGCGGAGCTTCTCGCGGATGCGCTTGGCCTCCTCGGCGAGCTTGCGCAGGCGCTCTTTCTGGGCCTCGTCGCGCGGGTCGATCTCCGACAGCTTGATCACCTTCTCGAGGCCGGCGACCTGCGCGAGCTGCACCTTGTCGACGCCCGGCGGCGCCTTCGCCACCTCGGGCAAGGGCGGCAGCGGGATCCAGCTCAGGTAGCCGATCGCCGCGGCCGCGAGCGGCACAGCGAGGTGCCACGGCCGCAGCATCGGCGCGCGCACCTGCTTCGGCGTGGCCTGCGCGAGCGCCGCGGTGGCTTGCGAGATCACGACGGCGCGGGCCGAGTCGTCGTCGCCGCCCTGGCCTTCGAGCTCGATCGCCGTGGCGATCGTCTCGTGCGCGCCGAGCTTCGCGTCGAGGTAGAGCGCGACGTGTGGATCGCTCCAGCGCCGCCGTCGCGCGACCGCGAAGCCTGCCGCCGCGCCGAGCAATCCGCCGATCGCGCCGCCCGGCCGCAGCGGCCCATGGCGCGTCGTCCACGCCGCGGCCGTCGCGCCCGTGCCGACGACCAGACCGATCGCCGCGCCCGTCAACACGTGCCGCAGCGCGAGCCGCGCCCGCACCCGCCGTGACCATCGCGCGAAGCTCGATCGAAAGCTCGACGTCGATCCCGTGGGCGCAGCAGGGGGCATGTCCCCTATGTATCGTGAGTCCCCCGAGGCCGCCAGCGACCGACCTCTCAGATGCAGGCGCGCACGCAGGCCTGCGCGCCGACCGGATCGGTCCCGAGCAACGCCGGGCAGCTCGCGTTGAGGATGCAGGTGAACTGACCCCAGCTTCGAATCGACTGCGAAACACGGCGTGCTGAGAACATCGGGGGCTCCTCCGATCTCGGGCCGAAGAACGCCGCCACGGTCGCTCTCCATCGCTGAGCTCGCGCGCGCCTCGCTCGCTGTAAGATCGCCGCGCCGAGCCCGTTGCTCGCCGCGGACACGCGTCCGCGATAGGAGTCGAGCCGTGCTGGCCGCGTGGCCGGCGCAGGCTCGATCCGATCCTCCGAGATCCGAAGCGAAGCTCACCCGTCCAAGCGCCCTCGAAGCGGAACTGTTCGAGGGCTCGGGGTGTCGAGGAAAAATATGAAGACGAGATGGCGCGGCGGGGTGTCGATCGTGTTCGCGGGGGCGCTCGTGAGCAGCCTCTCGACGGTGAGCTGCAGCAAGCGGGGCGACGAAGCGTCGGCTGTCGCGACCGAGGCGCCGACGGCGCCCGGCGGCGCGCGCTTCGGTGTTCAAGGCGACGACGCAAAACGCAAAGGCGGAGCGATGGCGTCGGCGGCGCCTCCTTCTGTCGAGGCTGCGGCGGCCGCCACGGGGGCCACCGCCGATGGGCGCGGGCTCGCGGGGATGCCCGCGAAGGCCGGTGAAAGTGGAGGCAGCTTCGGTCAGGGCGCGGTCGACGCGACGAGCCCCGGCCCCGCGCCGCTCGTGCCGATCGACGCCAACGGCCGCTTCGCCACCACGTATCGCCCGGGCGGCGGGCACCTCGCGGCCTTCGAATCGGCCGTCTCGCGCGGCATCATCCCCGCGTCGGAGCGCGAGATCGTCAGCGACATCGGCGCTCGTTACACCCCGCCGATGGACGCGCCGACGAACGCCGCGCTCGCGTTTCGCACCGACCTCGAGCGCACCAAGCTCGCGCCCGGCGGCGGCCCGTTCCACCTCCGCATCGCGCTCCGATCCACGGCGGGTCGTGCCGCCGAGCGCCCGCACCTCTCGGTCCACCTCGTCCTCGACGTCAGCGGATCGATGCAGGGCGAGTCGATCACGCGCGCCCGCGACGCCGCGCGCACCCTCGTCGATCGCCTCGCGCCGACCGACGACTTCTCGCTCGTGACCTTCTCCAACGAGGCCAGCGTCAAGGTCCCCGACGGGCCCGTCGGATCGCGCCGCGACGCGATCAAGAAGATCATCGGCGACGTCCACGAAGGCGGCGGCACCAACATCGGCGGCGGCCTCACGCTCGGCTACGAGCAGGCCACCGCGAAGACGATCCCCGAGGACGCCGTGCGCGTCGTTCTTCTCCTCTCCGATGGCCGCGCCAACGTCGGCGTCGTCGCCCAGGACAAGCTCTCCAAGCTCGCGCTCGACGCCTTCCAGAAGGGCATTCAGACGAGCGCGTTCGGCCTCGGCCAGGACTACGACGGCGCGCTGATGAGCTCGATCGCGGAGGACGGCGCCGGCGGTTACTACTACCTGCGCGACGCCGAGCAGATCAGCCCCGCGCTCTCGACCGAGATCGACAAGCGCCTCGATCCGGTGGCCACCGCCGTCGAGGTCCGCATCCGCCTGAAGAAGGGCGTCGATCTCCTCCGGGTCTACGGATCAAGGCGCCTCAGCGAAGCCGAGGCGGGGCGCGTCCGCGTGCAAGAGGTCGCCGCCGACAAGCAGGCCGCGAAGCACGATCACATCGCGACCGATCGCGAGGACGACGCCGAGGGCGGCATGCGCTTCTTCATCCCGGCCTTCGCGCCCGACGACGCGCACGCGTTCCTGCTCCAGCTCTCGGTGCCGCCGGGCGCTGGAAACAAGGCGATCGCGTCGATCGAGCTCAAGTACAAGGACCGCCTCAGCAAGAAGAACGTGACCGACGAGATGCCCGTCTCGATCGCCTACGCCGACAGCGACGCGGCCAGCGCCGCCACGATCGACGCCTCGGTCGCCCGCACGGCGCAGGGCTTCGCCGCGGGCGAGGCGCTCTCGCAGGCCGCGTCGAAGATCGCTCACAACGATCGCCACGGCGCGATCGCCCTGCTGACCGAGCGCGAGGCCATCCTTCGCCAGGCCGCCGACACGCTGCACGAGCCGCTCTTCCTCAAGGACGCCGACCGCCTCGCGCGCCTGCGTCAGCACGCGGGCACCGACTCGGGCGTGGGCGATCCGCTCGTCCTCGCCATGCTGCTCGAGACCGCGGGCCGCTCGCACCTCCACTGATCGCTGCCGCGTCGCCGCCATGACCGAACCGCTGCTGCTCAATGTTCCGCTCTCGCGCCCGGCCCTCCACGTCGACGTGACGCCGGGCGGAGAGATCGTCCTCCGCGGCTCGTTTTCGTCGAAATTCGATGGATCGACGGTCGACGCGGCGACGACCACCTGGCCCGCGGGCGCGCCCGGCGGCGCCACGATCGACGCGGGCGGGCTCATCGATTTCGAGGCCGGCGGCTTCCACGTGACCTCGCGCGATCCGGCGCGCCACGAGGTCCACGCGGTCGCCACGGGCGACGTCGGCGCGGCTTGCTCCGCGCTCCAGGTGCCGTCGCCGTGCTTGCCGGTTCGCTTGCAACCGATGGCGCTGAGCCGCCTGATGACCGTCGCCGACTGGAACGCCTCGCTCATCGGCCCGCGTGAAGGCCTCGCGCTCGAGGTCGTCGCCCCGCCGATCTACGCGCCTCCTCCCGCGGCCGTCCCGTACCTCGCGATCACCGGGGGCGTCGTCGCCGTCGGCCTCGCGATCGCCTTCTTTTTTCGAAGGAAACAGCGCATCGCCGCGTCCCCCGCGGGTCGCCTCCTCGCGCTCGCCGATCGCGTCCGCGCCAAGCTCGATCGCGCCGACGCCGTCGTCGCTGCCCCGCTCGCGCCCGCCCTGGAGACGGCCCTCCGCGCCCTCCGCGCCCAGCGCATCGACGCGACCTCGACCGAAGGAAAGCGCGTGCAAGCCGCCCTCGAGAAGGTCGAGCTCCGCATCGACGCCTCCGAGAAGCAGACGCGCGCCGAGAAAGAACAGGAGGCCGCCGACGAGCTCGTGCGCGAGTTCGAGAGCGCCCTCGAGGCCGCGGACGAAGCGACGCTCGCTGCCGCGCCGCTCGGCCACGATCAGCGCACGTAGCTCGTCACGTCGAACGTGTAGCCGAAGCCGGCGCGCGCGCCGATCAGGCTCACCGTTCCGGCCCCGGGCGCGCAGTCGCCGATCACGTCGCTCGACAGGCGCAGGCTGTCGAAGCTCGCGTCGGCGAGGAACGAGAACCCGCTCCCGAACGCGATCCGCGCGCCGATCCCCGCTCGCAGCGCGATGTTCGCCGAGTCGCTCCCCGCGCACGAGTACACCGACGGCAGCACCCCGATCCCCGGCGTGACGAGGCCGTCCGCGCGCACGCCTTGCCACGCGATGCCGGGCCCGATCAGGAAGCCGAGCTGCACCGCGTCGGTGTTGATCACGTACGCCCGCAGCCCCGCCCAGAGCACGTTCACATCGCGCGTGAAGGTCAGGCTGCCGCCGTCGCCCTCGCTCTTCTCGCCGCCGAGCCCCGCGTGCTCGAACGCGAGCCCGAATGAAAAACGCCGGCTCGGCGCGACGAACGCGCTCGCGCCGAACGAGACGCCGGCGCGATCGGTGATCGCGAACGCCGGCGCATCCCCGAGGCGATGCACGCCCCCGAGATGAAGACCGAGATCGATCTTCACGGGGTCGGCCGGCGTCACGGTCCGCGGCGGCGGAGGATCCACGGCGACCGCGGCCCGGCTCGCGAGCAGCGTCGTGATCCCAAAAACCGCTGAAATTGCCGCAAATTGGGCCCGGAAACGGCGAGGGACGCGCTCACGCATCCCCCCTCCTACCCGCGACCTTCATTTGCATGCAACACACTGCTTGACCAATCGGCCCTGCTTTGACATGTTCCGCCGCGGAGAGGTGTCCGAGTGGTCGAAGGTGCCTGATTCGAAATCAGGTGAGCCCGCGAGGGTTCCGCGGGTTCGAATCCCGCCCTCTCCGCCACGCAGTGCTGAGGCCGGCTTCACGCCGGCTTCGTCATTGATGGGCCCCGCGCTTCACGCGCGGTGTTCGAGTGACGACGCGCAATTTCCAGGCGCGCCGTGCAGTACCAGGAGAGGTGACCGAGTGGTCGAAGGTGCACGATTGGAAATCGTGTGTGCGGAAACGTACCAAGGGTTCGAATCCCTTCCTCTCCGCCAGAACCGCCGCGCTGCCTGAGCAGCGCGCGCGCCACGAAACGCGAACGGCGTCTCCCCCTGCGGGTAGACGCCGTTTCTCCATCCAGAATGGCGCATCCCGCATGGGTAGACGCCATCCTGCGGACGCGAATGGCGCATCCCGTGTGGGTAGACGCCATCCGGCGGAGAAGAACGGCGCCTCCCTGCGCGGGGAGACGCCATCCGGCGGAGAACAACGGCGTCCGCCCACCGGGTAGGCGCCGAGCCGCGCTCTAAAAAGCCTTCAATCCAGGCATGATCCGCTTGGCGATCACGATCCGCTGGATGTTCCCCGTGCCCTCGAAGATGTCGTAGACCTTGACGTCGCGGAACCACTTCTCGAGCAGCGCGTGCTCCGTGGCGATCGATCCGTGCGCTCCGCAGATCTCGATGGCGTCGATGCACGCCTGCGTCGCGGCCTGCCCCGCGGCGGCCTTCGACATGCTCGCCTCCTTGGCGTTGGGGATGCCCATGTCGGCCATGTACGTCGCGCGCCACACGAGCATGCGGGCCGCGTCGAGCTTGCGGCTCACCTGCGAGAGCTTCGCCGCGATCGCCGCGTAGCGCGGGATCGGCCGGCCGATCAGGTAGTTCTCTTTCACGAAGTCGCGCGCGTACTCGTAGGCCGCGCGGCCGATGCCGACGGCCATGGCGCCGACGAGCGGGCGGGTGTTGTCGAAGGTCTTCATCGCGGTCATGAAGCCGCCCTCCTTCGTGGTGTAGGCCGCTTCGCCGCCGAGCAAATTCTCCTCGGGGACGCGGCAATCTTCGAGCACGAGCTCCGCCGTCTCGTTGGCGCGGAGGCCCATCTTCTCCTCGATCTTGCCGACCTCGAAGCCCGGCGTGCCCTTCTCGACGACGAAGGCGCGGTGCCCGGCGCGGCCGAGCGCGGGATCGATCGTCGCGAAGATCACCGTCCAGATCGCGCGTCCGCCGTTGGTGATGTAGCACTTGCGACCGTTCAGGACCCAGTGCTTGCCGTCCTTGCGGCAGCTCGATCGGATGCCGGAAACATCGCTGCCGGCGCCCGGCTCGGTGAGGCCGTACGCGCCCCATTTCAGCGGGCCCGTGTCCATCCCCTTGAACATCCCGAGGAAGCGCTTCCGCTGCTCGGGCGTCCCGGTGGACTTCACGGGCGGGCCGCCGAGGCCTGCGCCGGGCATGCACAGCACCATCGCCGCGTCGGCCCACGCGAGCTCCTCCGCGCCGACGGCCGAGGTGCGGTTGGCCTCCGAGATCTTCGAAGGATCGCGCTCCTTCTTCCCTTCCTCGCCGCTTCCATCCTCACCGAAGTTCTCGATGTCTTGCCCGCCGCGGCCGCCCGCGAGCTTCATGAAGTTGCGAAGGAACGGCTCGGGCACCTCGTGGTTCCGGTCCATCTCCAGGCTCATCGGCCGGATGACGAACTTCCCGACGTTGTGGATGCCTTCCTTGAGCTCTTGCTGCTTCTTCGAGAGAACGAAGTCGATCATGGCTGTATCTCCGGGAAAGGAAGGCGATCAGGTGAAGATGGCTTGCGCGTCGGGCGTGGGGAGCACGAGCGCGGGGTCGAGCGGCGCGCGGAGATCGATCGCCGCGGCGATCTGATCGAGCTGCTCGGGGGTCGCGCAGCAGAGGGCGATCTGCTTGGCGTCGCGCATCAATTTTTCGGCGATCAAATCGCGGATGAAGCCCGAGCCGCCGTGGAGCGCGACGCAGTCGTCGCCGGTGCGCATCGCCGCCTCGAGCGCGAAGGCCGCGGCCTGCGCCGAAGCACGGATCGCCTCGTTTTCAGGGCGCTTCGTGTCCCACGCGAAGGCTGCCTTCCACACCAGCCAGCGCGAGGACTCCACGTCCATGTGCCGATCGGCGAGGTTGAACGCCACCGCCTGGAAGTGACCGATGGGCTTCCCGAACGTCTTGCGCGTCTCGCAGTACTCGAGCGCGATCTCGTACGCGAACCGCGCCAGGCCGACCGCGCGCGCGGCCACCACCAGCGCTTGCTTGCTGAAGTAGCGCAGCATCGCCTTCGTGAAATCCGCTTCGCTCAGGCCTCCGCCGAGGCGCGCCGACGCCGGCACGATCGCGTTGTCGAGCGTGATCTCGCCGAACGCCGCGGCCTCGAGCCCGAGCGTGTCGTGCCGTGATCCGACCTTCAACCCGGCGTTGTCCTTCTCGACGACGAAGGCCCCGAGGCCGCCCCAGCCCTTGCTGGCATCGACCTGCGCGAACACCAGAAATCGCGAGGCGTGCGGCGCGTTGATGATGAAGGCCTTCTTGCCGGTGATCTTGTAGCCATCGCCTTCGAGCACGGCCGTCGTCACGAACCCCGCGCGCTCCTTGTTCGGCTTGGCTTCGCTCCAGGCGACGGCGCCGAAGCGCGCGTGTCCATCCGTTGATCCAAAGTCCGCGAGTAGCTCGGCCGCCTGCTCGACAGTGCCGAGCTCGACGACCGCCGCCCCGAACGTTCCCGGTCCGCTCAAGCCAAACGCGGCACCCGCGTCGGCGCTGCCGAGCTCTTCTTCGAGCATGACGCGCGTGAGGAGACCGAGGCCCTGACCGCCGGCGCTCTCGGGTACATCGATGAATCCGAGGCCCATTTCGTGGGCCAGTCGCCTCACGTCCTCGGGGACGGCGCGGAGCTTTTCGCTCTCGCGGATGCGCGGTGCCAGGGTGCTCTTCGCGAACTGCGCGACGCTGTCCTGCATCATCCGCTGGTCTTCGCTCGGCTCGAAGTCGATCATGGGCGGCCCTCTGCGTGGTACGAAACTGCTCGGGAAGTAATGCCGAAAACTCTTGAGAATTCGCGGAGTGGCGCGCATTGTGTAGTTCCGCTATACAGCGGTCAAGCGCGACCTCCGAGTCGTCGCAGAGTCGCCGCGCCCAAGGAAATTGCCCTGAACGCGCGCTACTGAACGCATTTCTACAACCAAAAGCTTGATCCACCCGTGATCCACCGGGTTGACAAGCTCCGCCCCCGCCTGTAGAAGTTGCGCCCCTTTTTGAACCGGGCATTTTCCGGAGCCGGGCTACTGATGAATCCTCAGCCGAAGACGTTTTCAGCCAAGCCCGCCGAGGCGATGGCGGACCGCAAATGGTGGGTTATCGACGCGGAGGGCAAGCCCCTCGGTCGTCTCGCCAGCACCATTGCCAACGTGCTGCGTGGCAAGAACAAGGTGACGTTCACCCCCCACGTCGACACCGGTGACTTCGTCATCGTCGTCAACGCGCAGAAGGTGACGCTCACGGGCCGCAAGCTCGTCCAGAAGCAGTACACGCGCCACAGCGGCGAGCCGGGCGGCTTCCGCTCGGAGGCCTACGGCGACCTGATCAAGCGCAAGCCCGAGCTGCCGATCCAGAAGGCCGTGAAGGGTATGCTCCCGAAGAACACCCTCGGCCGCGAGCTTCTCTCCAAGCTCAAGGTCTACGGCGGTCCGGATCACCCCCACGCGGCTCAGAAGCCCGAGCCCCTCGCCTACGTCACCCGCTACACGACCGCGGCCTAGAACAGAGTATCCCCATGGCTGAAACCACGCCCCGTACGTACGCCACCGGCAAGCGCAAGACCGCGGTTGCTCGCGTCTTCATGGCCCCCGGCACCGGCAAGATCACCGTCAACAAGCGCCTCGCCGACGAGTACTTCGTCCGCGAGACCTCGCGCATGGTGCTCCGCCAGTCCCTCGAGCTGATGGAGGTCATGGAGACGTACGACATCTCCGCGACCGTCGCCGGCGGCGGCCACAGCGCCCAGGCCGAGGCCATGCGCCACGGCATCGCGCGCGCGCTCATCCTTGTCGACGCCGAGCGCCGCCCGAAGCTGAAGGCCGCGGGCTTCCTCACCCGCGACGACCGCAAGAAGGAGCGCAAGAAGTACGGCCAGCCCGGCGCCCGCAAGCGCTTCCAGTACTCGAAGCGCTAGCCTCGCTGGGGCTCCGCGCCCCAAGCGTCTCGCTTCCTCGCGCCTCACACGCCGTTCATCCGGCGAGTGGGGCGTTTCGTTTTGTCCTGCACCGCTCTGGTCTGATCTGATCTTATTTGCTCAGATCAGATCTGATGTGGGGCGGGCCTCCGTGCCCGCCACATGGAATGTCCAGAGCTCCACAAACCCTTCTGATCTGGGCATGAGCAGCAGCGCTTGGAGTTCTTGAGCAGAGACCCGGGGACAGTGCTCGCTGGAGCTGGTCCATGTGGCGGGCACGGAGGCCCGCCCACACCGGAGGGAGACCGGAGCGAGAGCGGTCAGTGTTCGTCGTCTTCGGTTTCGGCGGGGTCGGGCTTGCCTTTGGCGGGCGAGGGTGGGGGGCCGGGCGGGGCGGCTGAGCCCGCGGGGCGTGGATCGTCGTCGTCGTCGCCGGTGTCTTCGACGAAGGCTTTCGGGTGGATGCCTGGCTCGGCGGCGGCGCTTGCGAGGGCCGAGGGGGAACCGACCTTCATTGCGCGGCGCGCGGGCTTGCCATCGGGGCCTGGTGCGGAAGGCGCTTCGACGGACGGGGCGCCGGCGGAGGCGCTGCCCGCGACGGCGCTGCCGGCGGGCGCTGCGGGCTTCGGCAACTCT
This sequence comes from Byssovorax sp., assembly GCA_025362495.1. Lineage (GTDB taxonomy): Bacteria > Myxococcota_A > Polyangia > Polyangiales > Polyangiaceae > JANYGI01. The sequence continues at coordinate 16,992 of JANYGI010000074.1, forward strand.
GCCGGGGGCTCGGGCAGCGGGATCGCTTCGAGGCGCTTGTCGAGCTCGGCCTTCGCGGCGAGGAAGCCTGCGCGATCGGCGCCCGGGAGCGGCCTTTCGCCGTCGAGCTGCAGCGTCTCGGCGTCGAAGAAGACGCCGTTGCGCTTCGCGAAGAAGTGCAGGTGCGCGCCCGTCGATCGGCCCGTCGTCCCGACGTAGCCGATGAGCTGGTGCGTGCCGACCTGCTCGCCGGCCTTGATGTTCGCGAAGCGCGACATGTGGCAGTAGCCGGTGACGATCCCGTTCGCGTGCTGGATCTCGACCATGTTGCCGCACGGTCCGGCCGGCGCCGCCGAGACGATCGTGCCGCGAAACGCCGCGTAGATCGGCGTTCCGGTCGGCGCGCCGAAGTCCGTCCCGGTGTGCGGCTTGATCACGTGCAGCACGGGGTGCATGCGCTTCGGGTTGAACCGCGAGGTGATCGGCGCGCCCGCGACGGGCTTGCGCCAGCCGCCGGCGTTGGGCTGCTTGCCGTGATCATCCCAGTAACCGTGCGCCTCTTGCCCGTTGAACGTGTAGATCCGCACGGGCTTGCCCGCCGGATCCGCGGGCCGGTACTCCATCGCGAGGATGCGCTTGTACCGAGAAAACAAGCCTAACGCCGTCTCCTCGGTCGCGATCACGCGGACGGTCCCGCCCTCCTCGAAGCCCTCGGTCGACATGTGGCCCGAGAGCGCCTCGTCCATCGTCGTGAGCAGCCCGTCCTCGAGGCCGCCGTCGCGGATCGCCGCGGGGAGATCGCCGCCGACGTAAAACGCGCCCTGGACTTCGCCCTCGGCGATCTTCATGTCGAGCTTCGCGCCCGCGGTGAGCAGGCCATCGGCGCCCTCGCGCGACTGCCAGATCTCGCCGGGCGTGACCTCGTACTCGAAGGCCTTCACGCGCTTCGAGGCCTTCTCGACGGCGACGGTGAACCGCTCTTTCTTGCCGCTCTTCTCGAACTTCCGGACGCCGTCGAAGGCCTTCATGATCCGGTAGACCTGGGCCTTGGGCACGCCCTTGTCGCCCAGCACCTCGAGCAGCGACTTCCGATCCATCGTCCCCGAGGTGACCGCGATCGCGCTGTCTTTCTCGAGCTCCGCGACACGCCACGGTCCGGGGATCGCCACGCGCACCGGGCGCTTCGACTCGGCCGGCGGCTTGCTCGGCGCGCTGGCGGATGCGCTTCCCGACGCCGCCGTCCCCGCGACGATCGCCCGCTCATCGCGCGGCGGGACGACCTGGATCAAGAGCGCGATCACCGACGTCACCGTGGCGAGGCCGAAGAGGCCGCCGAAGATCGCCGTCATCCGCGGCGACAGGTAGACGCCGCCGCGCGACATCCCCGGCGGCTCCGGCGCCGTCGTGATCAGCGGCCCGCGCGCGCCGAGGCTCGATCGCGGCGCTGCAGGGGGCGCGCCTCCGCTGTGGCGAATCGACGGGGGCACCGCTCGAGGCACCGTGCGCGTCGTCGTGGGCGCGGGCGTGACGCGCGCGTTGGTGGGCAGGGGCCCCAAGATCGCGCCGGTGAGGCCTGGCCTCGGGGTCCCCGGTCGCGCCGTCGTCGGCCGCGCGGTGGTCGACGTCGCCCGCGGCAGCGGCGTCGGCGAGGGCGGCTCCGGGTCGGCGTCGTGCCTGGAAAAGCCTTCTTTTTGCGGCGAAGCGTCGTCCTCGTGATCCTCGATCGGCGGCGGGCGCTCGCCGTCGCGCGAGGAGCTGGGGGGCGCGGCGTTCTCCACACCTCGTGGCCTACCAAGACAGATAGGGCGCGGCAACCCGCGTTTTTCGGCCACCGGCGCGCCTGTTCCCTGTTCGGGTCGCGGTCGCCTCGCTAGTCTGCTCGCATGGATGAGCGGGCCAAACAGCTTCTGGTGCTCGGGCGAGAGCACTACGATCGGCGCGAGTACGACCGCGCAGAGCGCGTGCTGCGCCAGGTCCTCGAGGTCACCGATCGCTACGCCGACGTCTACAACATGCTCGCCGTGATCCTCCACGATCGCGGCGATTTCCACGCGGCGGAGCGCAATTTCGAGCGCGCGGTCGAGCTCAACCCCAACTACACCGAGGCCCTGCTCAACCTCGCCGTCACCTACAACGATCTCGGAAAGTACGAGGCCGCGCGCAAGGTCTACGCGCGCATCCGCCGCGAGGACGGGCCGAGCAAGGTGATGGATCCGTACGTGCGCGGGAAGATCGCCAACATGCACGCCGACGTCGCCCAGGCCTACGCCGACGCGGGAAATCGCGACGAGGCGATCGAGCAGCTCGAGAAGGCCGTGGGCCTGTGCCCGGGCTTCGCCGATCTCCAGTCGCGCCTCGGGACGCTCCACCGCGACGCCGACAACTTCATCCGCGCCCGCGTCCACTACGAGGCCGCGCGCGCCGCCAACCCGCAGTTCGCCCCGGCGCGCGTGCTCCTCGGCGTCACGTTGCTCTCGCTCGGCGAGGCCGATCTCGCCGTCGCCGAGTGGCGCGACGTGCTGGTGATCGATCCCGACAACCGCAGCGCCAAGATGTACCTCCGCATGGTCGAGGCCCAGCGCCAGGCCCGCGCCTCGAAGGCCCCACCCGCGCCCGACAGCGGGGCGCGCAGCGGCCCCGACGAGCGCGAAGAGCCGCTCGGCTGATCCCGATAGATCGTGGCATTTTCCCCTCTACGCGAAGAGCTCCGCCGCGCCTTCCGCGAGCTCCGTGGCGCCGCGCTCTCGCCGTCGCGCGGGGCCGCCGCCGTCGGCCTCGGCCTCTTCATCGGCTCGCTCCCGATCTTCGGCTTCCACCTGCCGATCATCCTCGGCCTCTGCCTGTGGCTCCGCCTCGACGCGGCCGTCACCTACGTGGCCGCGAACATCTCGAACCCCTTCTTTTTACCGGTGCTCCTCACCACCGAGGTCCAGGTCGGGGCCTACCTCCGCACCGGCGCGTTCCTGAAGCTCGAGCACGAGCTCACGCGCGCGGGCGCCATGGCGTTCACCGGTGATCTCTTCCTCGGCTCGGTCGTCGTCGGCCTCGCCCTCGCCCTCGTCGGCGCCGCGATCACCTGGACGTCGCTCACGATCAAGCGGCGGATCAAGCCGAACAGCGCGCCCGCGCCGCGCTACCGCCTGCCCGACGACGCGCCGCCGTGGTTCCACGCCGTCGAGCGCGTCGCGGGCCGCTACGCTCCCGCCGACGGCGCGACGGCCGCCGAGCGCAGCCGCTTTCACTACGTGCGGACGAAGCTCCTCGGCGATCCGATAGCGAAGCTCATCGCCGACGTCGCGGGCGACGCGCCGGGCGCGCTCGGCGAAATCGCCGACATCGGCACGGGCCGCGGCCAGCTCCCGATCCTCCTGCTCGAGCTCGGGCGCGCGACAAAGGCCTGGGGCGTCGACTGGGACGGGGATAAAATCGCCGCCGCCGTGAAGGCCGCCGCGTCCTCACGCGACGAGGGCGCCGCGCTGCCGGTCGACTTCTCCGCGGGCGACGCGCGCACCTGCGAGCCGCCCCTCGCCGACACGGTGCTGCTGATCGATCTCATCCACTACTTCCAGATCGTCGAGCAGGACGCGATCCTCGCGCGCGCCGCGGCCGCCGTCCGCCCCGGCGGCCGCCTCCTCGTGCGCGAGGCCGACACCGAGCGCGGCCTCCGCAGCTTCGCCACGCTCCTCGAAGAGAAGGTCTTCACCGCGCTGCGCTTCAACCACGGTGAGCGCGTGAAGCTGCGTCCCGCCCGGGAAATCGTGGCGCTTCTGGAGGGCCATGGCCTCGCGTGCGAGGTCCGGCCGGCCTGGGGCAAGACGCCTTTCTCCAACGTTCTCGTGATCGGGACAAGGCCCCTCACCGCGCCCAGCAGCGACGGGCCGAAGGGTGGTAGCGTCGCCGGGTGAAGCGCGCCTCTCTGTTCGCCCTCGTGCTCGCCGCCGGCTGCGGCGCGGCCGCCACGCCGACTCCCCTCGTCCCGCGCGAGTCGCCGCGGCCGATCCTCCCGCCGCCGCCCTGGCAGGCCAGGGTGTCCGAGGCCGAAGGCTACGAGATGAAGCCCACGGCGCCGCCGCCGGCCATCGTGATCCGCGGCGCGACGCTGATGCTCGGCACCGGCCGCACCATCGCCAAAGGCACCATCATCCTCGACAAGGGCAAGATCGCCGTCGTCGCCGAGGGCGATCTCCCCGCGCCCGCCGGCGCCGTCGTCATCGATGGAACGGGGAAATTCATCACTCCCGGCCTGATCGACACCCACTCTCACCTCGGCGTCTACCCGATGCCGGCCGTCTCGGCCCACGACGACGGCAACGAGATGACGGACCCGGTGACACCCCAGGTGCAGACGGTCGACGCGTTCTGGCCGCAAGATCCCTCGATCGAGCGCGCCGTCGCGGGCGGCGTCACGGCGATCCAGGTCCTCCCCGGCTCGGGCAACCTCATCGGCGGTCGCGCGGTGACGCTCAAGCTCCGTCCTGGCCTCTCACCGCGAGAGATGCACGTCTCCGGCGCGGCCGACGGCCTCAAGATGGCCTGCGGCGAGAACCCCAAGCGCACCTATGGCTCGGCCAAGCGCGCTCCGATGACGCGGATGGGCAACGTGGCCGGCCAGCGCGCGGCGTTCCTCAAGGCCAAGAAGCTGCAAGAGCAGTGGGCCCGCTGGCGAGAGCAGGAGTCCACGCGCATCGAGGCCGACTCGAAGAAGCGCGCCCTCTGGGAGTCGAGGCGCGACGAGCGCGTCCAGCGCGCCGCCTGGTGCAAGGCCAACGAGGAGCCCGATCCCTGCGAGTCGTGGCGCCGCAAGTGGGCCGAGACGCCGAATGACGAGCCGCAGCCCTCGGAGCCCATCGCCACACCCGATCGCGATCCTGGCACCGAGACGCTGGTCGGCGCCCTGGAAGGCCGCGTCCTCGTTCACGTGCACTGCTATCGCGCCGACGACATGCTGGCGATGATCGCCCTCTCCGACGAGATGGGCTTTCGCATCCGCTCCTTCCACCACGCGCTCGAGGCCTACAAAATCCGCGATCGCCTCGCGGCGCGGCAGATCGCCGTGTCCACCTGGGCCGACTGGTGGGGCTTCAAGATGGAGGCGTTCGACGGCATCCCCGAGAACGCGGCCCTCGTCCACGAGTCCGGCGGGCGCACCATCATTCACTCCGACTCCGAAGAGGGCATTCAGCGCCTCAACCAGGAGGCGTCCAAAGCGCTCACGAGCGGCCGCCGCGCGGGCATCGCGCTCACCGACGACGACGCGATCCGCTGGGTGACGATGAACCCGGCCTGGGCCCTCGGCGTCGATCATCGCATGGGCTCCCTCGAGCCCGGGAAAGACGCCGACGTCGTGATGTGGACGCGCAGCCCGCTCTCCGTCTATGCCCTGGCCGAGCGCGTGTGGATCGACGGTTATCCCGTCTACGAGCGCGGAAAGCCCCACTGGAGCGATTTCGAGCTCGGGCAAACCATTGAATCGCCGGTGCCGCCGCCGGTGCCGGCGCTGCTCGGCGGGCCGGGAGGTGCGCGATGAATCGTGGTCGAATCATTCTCTTCGCGTCGCTCGCGGCCCTCGCAATGGCTGAGCCGGCGCTCGCGCAGCCGAAGAAGCCTGTCGCCGCAAAGCCTGCTGCGGCCGCCGCCAGGGCGCCTGTCGTCCTCAAGCCCAGGGGGAGCAAGGAAGAGGCGGGCCCCGTCCTCGCGTACGCCGGAGCCACGGTGCACCTCGGCAATGGCGAGGTGATCGACGACGCCACGGTGGTGATCGCCAACGGCAAGATCCAGCAGATCGGCAAGGGCCTCGCGGCGCCCGGCGGCGCGACCCTGATGCCGGCCAAAGGCATGGTGATCACGCCGGGCCTCGTCGACGCGCTCACCTCGATTGGCCTCATCGAGGTCGAGCTCGAGAGCTCCACGCGCAGCGATCAGCAGCGCGCCACGAACGACATGGATCACGCCGGCTACCGCGCGGCCGACGGCTACAACCCCGCGAGCGTGCTGATCCCCGTCGCCCGATCCGAGGGCCTCACGTCGGTGGGTGTGATGCCGCGCGGAGGCTTGATTTCAGGGCAATCGGCGTGGGTCGACCTCGACGGCGCCACCGCCGCCGAGGCCATCGCCGCGGCGCCGCTCGCGCTCCACGTTCACCTCGACGGCGACGCGCCCGGCGACGGCGCCGGTCACGGCACGGCCATCTTGAAGGTGCGCGAGGCCTTCGACGACGCGCGCACCTTCCAGAAGTCGCGCGGGGCCTGGGAGCGCAACCAGACGCGCCAGTTCGCGCCGAGCCGCCTCGATCTCGAGTCCCTCGCGAGCGCGCTCGACGGCAAGCTGCCGGTCGTGTTCCACGTCGATCGCGCGGCCGACATCCTCGCGGCGCTCGGCATCGCCCGGGAATTCAAGCTCCGTCCGGTGATCGCGGGCGGCGCCGAGGCCTGGAAGGTGGCCCCCGAGCTCGCCGCGGCGAAGGTGCCAGTCTTCGTGTTCCCCCTGCAACAGCCGAGCTCGTTCGACGCCGTCGGCGCGCGCGAGGACAACGCGGCGATCCTCGACAAGGCCGGCGTGGCCGTCGGCATCTCCACCGGCGAGACCCACAACGCCCGCAAGCTCCGCCAGGTCGCGGGCAACGCGGTGCGCTCCGGCCTGCCCTACGAAGCGGCCCTCGCGTCGATAACGCGCGTCCCCGCCGAGGCCCTCGGGATGGGCGCCCGCTATGGCACGCTCGCGGTCGGCAAGGTCGCGAGCTTCGTGGTCTGGTCGGGCGATCCACTCGAGCTCAGCACCCAGGTGCTCGACGTCGTCATCCGCGGCCACCGGCTCCCGCTGAAGAGCCGCCAGTCCGCCCTGCTCGAGAAATACCGCCGCTTGCCCCGATGACCCGATGACCGCCGATCGAGCCGAGCCCGCCCGAAGGTTCCGCGATCCCCCGTCGGCCGATGCCGAAGCAGCAGAGTTGCAGCGAGAAATCGCCCGGATCCTGGTGCGCGCGCCCGGCCTCCCGATCGATCTGCCCGCCTTCCAGCTCACGCTGCTCGCCGTCGAGACCGATGGAAAAGTCATCGATCTGATCCTCGGCAAGAGCGCGCCAATCGCTCGCTTGCGGTTGCGCCCCGACGGCGCGAGCGCCTCGACGGGCGGCCTCGTGACGCTGACGACGAAGCCCGCGCGCCCGCGGATCGTGAGCGTGGCAGTCGAAGAAATCCACGCGGATACCCGGCGATTTCGCCCGCAGCTCGAGTCCATGGCGGCCCGCGTCGGCGCCGCCACGACGGCCGAGCAATGGAGCGCCGCGCTCGCGGTGGCCAGGCGCTTGCGCCGCGTGCCGGCGGGGTTGCCGCTCGAGCATTTTCGCCAGATCGTCCCCGGCGTCACCCAGTCATTCGGCCTCGTGCGGACTGGCTTCCTCTGCAACCAGGACTGCGGCATGTGCTGGCAAGGCCGCGACTGGGGCCGCTTCGACGCCGCGCAGGTGCTCACGTGGATTGACGATCTCCACGCCGCGGGCGCGCGCTATCTCATCCTCTCGGGCGGCGAGCCCACGCTCGATCCCGATCTCGAGCGCTACCTCGCCCGCAGCGTCGAGCTCGGCTTCACCGGCGTCAGCCTGGAGACCAACGCCATCCAGATGGCCAAACCCGGCTTCACGGCGCGCCTCCGGAAGGCCGGCCTCACCGAGGCTCTGGTCTCGCTCCACGCCGGCGACGCGGCCACGTCGGACGCGGTCACGCGCGCGCCGGGCACCTTCGTGCGCACCGTGAAGGGCATTCAAAGCCTCCTCGACGAGGGCGTCACCGTGACGCTCAACTGCGTGATCACGCAAGAGGTGCTCGGCCACCTGGCAGCGCTGCCCGACTTCATCCACGACACGTTCGGAGCGCACCGGCGCCTCGAGAGCTTGATGCTCTCGTTACCGGCCGATCCGTTCGATCGCGCGCTGCTCCCGGATCTGATCCCCGATCCGGTGCGGCTCCGCGAGATCCTCGGCCCGACGATCGATAGAGCCATCGCGCTGGGCATCTCGGTGCGCGGCCTGGACGGGCCGTGTGGGCCGCAGCTCTGCGCGTATGGCGCCGATCCCCGGGTGACCCGCCT
>JANYGI010000077.1 GCA_025362495.1 Byssovorax sp.
CGCAGCGCCGGATCCAGGTCCGGATCGGCGACGATACCGCTGTTGTAGTGCTCCACCACCTCGGCCAGCGTCGCGAAGCGCCCGTCGTGCATGTACGGCGGCCGCAGCGCCACGTTGCGGAGCGACGGTGATTTGAACCGCCGCGCGTCCTGCGCGAGGCCGGTGATCCCGCCGACGCCCGGATCGGTGTTGTCGGGCAAGCCGTTGTTGGCGGGCGCGCCCATGTAGAAGATCGCGGCGTTGGGGACCGGCGGCTGCGGCGCCCCCGGCGGCGCGAAGGCCAGCTCGTTCTGCATGAGGTGGCACGTGCCGCAGAGGCCGCGCGTGCTCTTGTCGTGCTGCCCGAAGAAGATCTGTTTGCCGCGGTTCTCGGCAGGGGAAAACCCGGGCAGATCACCGGCGATGCTGTCCACCTGGGCCATCGCGGCGTCCCAGCGCGACCGGTACGAGACCATGCTGCGGAGGAACTGCGCCAGCGCCTTCGCGACGCGCGCGCTCGTGACCGCGTCGTCGCCGAAGGCCGCCTCGAACAGGGGAGCATAATAGTCCGTCTTCGCGAGGCGGCTCTCCAGCGCGTCGAGCTTCATGCCCATCTCGACGTCACTCTGGATCGGGCCGAGGACCTGCGCCTCGAGCGACGCGGCCCGCTCGTCCCAGAAGAACTTGCCGCGCCGGTAGAAGCGCGTATCGAGGACAGGCATCGAGTGGCGCGCCGTCTCCTGACCATCGAAGCCGCGGGATTTCGCCCGGCCGTCGGAGAAGCCGTGCGACTGCTGGTGGCAGCTCGCACAAGCCACCTTGCCATTGACGCTCAGGCGTCGGTCGTGGAACAGCACGCGTCCGAGGGTGGCGCCGGCGTCGGTGGTGGGGTTGTCCGCGGGCGTGTCGTCGTAGTGCTGGACGACGGGCGTCTCGAAGCTCGCGGGCAGCTTCGCGGCGTAGGACAGCGTCTTCGCAGGCAGCACGGGCGCGGGGAGGCCGGCGAGCGCATCTGCGGTGTCCACCCCGCCCGTACCGGCGCTCGTCGCGCTCGTCGCGCCGCCGCCGGCCCCGCCGTCGCCTCCGCTCGGCACGGCGACATCCGGGGTGCAGGCCACGAGTGAGATCGCGAGGCTCAGGGCCAGGCAAGAGAGCACGGTGCGTGATCGCGAGAGCGCGTGAAGCGGCAACATGGATCCTCCGTCAGGGGAAGGGGTCTGTCACGACCGCCATTGCACCTGCCGGGCCAGCGTCGTTTCGCGGCAATTCACGCTTCGCGGGGCGCCACCGTGGTGCGTTGTGCAGGCGAGATGCACAATCGATTGTGCACCCTCGTTGCGCTACCTCAGGGCTCGCCGGGCTCCACGGACGGCGTCGCGGTCGGGCGGCCGTCGAGATCGAGATAGACCTTCTCGACGAGCTTGCCTGCGTCGTCGTAGCGCGCGCGGAAGCCCGCGTAGCTCCCGCCGCGCAGCGCCGGCTCGCCGTGCAGACCGAGGAACTGGCGCCCGATCTCGCCGTCGCGCGCGTCGTACGTCGACCGCTGCACCGCATAGCCTTCGTGGAGGAGCGTCGCGCGGCCGCCGCCGTCGAAATAGCTCCGCTCGAAGACGTTCCCGTGGGCGTCGTAGCTGGTCTTGCGCACCGAGTAGCCGCGGGCGCGCGTGGCCGGGGTCCCGTCGGGGCCGAAGCACGCGTCCTCGACGACGCGCCCGCGCTCGTCGGAGACGCCGCGCCAGATCGCGCAGCCCTCGGTGTTCGTCGTCGGGGCGCCGCTCTTGCCGAGGTAGGTTCGCACGCTCTCGTTGCCGCGGTCGTCGTGGGCGATCTGCACCGTGGCGTAGCCGTCGCGATGGAGCATCGGGGCGCCGTCGACGCCGGAATAGGCTCGCTCGATGGTCCTGCCGCGCTCGTCGAGCTTCGAGCGGACGAAGGCCCAGCCCTCGGGCGAGAGGCGCGGCTTCTCGTCGACGCCGAGGCACGCGCGCTCGATCTCCTTGCCGCGCTCGTCGAACTTCGCGCGCTCGATCGCGCAGCCGTCCCGCGGCACGATCCGCGCGCCGTCGACGCCGAACGTGGCGCGCTCGATCTCGTCGTCGCGATCGTCGAAGCGGTAGCGGATCGTGGCGCGGCCCGCCGTCACCATCACGGGCCGGCCGTCGACGCCGAACGACGCGACCTCGATCGCGTTGGCGCGCTCGTCGTAGGCCGTGCGCACCGTGGCGGCGCCGCCCGCGTTGGGGAGCGGGCGATCGTCGGCGCCGAAGAACGCGCGCTCGATCTCGTTTCCCCGCGCGTCGTAGCGCGATCGGTAGGTCGAGAAGCCCTCGCGGATCACCACGGGCTCGCCCCGGACACCGAAATGCGCGCGCTCGATCTCGCGGCCGTGCTCGTCGCATTTCGCCGTGAACGACGCGAAGCCGAGCTTGTTGACGACGAGCCGCTCGTCGGGCCCGAAGAAGCGCTTCTCGACCAGGCAGCCGTGCTCGTCGAAGCGCGCGCGCCAGAGCGCGATGCCGTCGGACTGGACCGCGGGCTTGCCGTCGACGCCGAGGAACAGACGCTCGGTCATGTTGCCGCGCGCGTCGAGCGTGTGCCGGATCTCCGCGGCGAAGCCCGGGTTGAGCGCGGGCTTGCCGTCGACCCCGAAGAACGCGCGCGACGCCTCGTTCCCGGGGCCTTGCCAGGTGATGACCGCCCGCGCCACGCCGTCGCTGCGCACCAGCGGCGACCCGTCCGCGTCGAGGAACACCAGCGTCGTCGGCTCGCCGTGGACGTCGTTGATCTGATCGTAGCCGTAGGCGCCGAAGCTCCGCCGCGGCGACCCGCGATCGTTGAAGTACGTGACCTTGCGCCGGAAGCCCTGCGCGTCGAGATCGAAGCGGTACATCGTCAGGTCGCCGCTCTCGGGCAGCGGTAGATCGTTGCGATCCAGCCGCACGATCTGGAGCTTGTCGCCCTGGTACGAGTACACGAATTTCACCAGGAATTTCCCCGTGGATCCGCGCGCTATCCGCTGGGCGATCTTGCCGTCCTCCGCGTAGTGGAAGTCGGCGGACGAGTAGTCTCCGCACGGCAGGAGCGAGCCGCGCCCGTTGACGCACTCGACCCGCACGAGGCGCCCTCCGCGCTTCGTGATCTTGAACGTGAAGTTGCGACCGTCGGGCCCCGCGAGCTCGCCGACGCCCTCGAAGGCGCCCCACCGATCGACGACGCCGGCGTAGTAACCGACCTTGGCGCGACCGTGATCCCACGCGACCGCGCCGCCCGCCGCGAGGGCCGTCAGCGCCGCGCCGATCGCGGCGAGCGCGGCGCGGTGGCCTCGACCCCAGCGCGCGGCGCGTCGCGCGATCCCCGGCGGCCGCGCGCGGATGGGCTGGTCGTGAGCCACGGCGCGGAGATCGTCGGCGAACGCCGCCGCGGACGCGTAGCGCTGCGCCGGGAGCTTGGCGGTCGCGACCTGGATCACCGCGGCGAGATCGCGCGGCAGCGCGGGGTTGGCGCGGCCCGGCGGCGTCGGCTCTTCGTTGAGCACCTGCTGGATCAGGCGCACCTCGGTCTCGCCGTCGTGGATCGGGCGCCCCGTCGCGAGCTCGTAAAGGGCAGCGCCGAGCCCGTACACATCGACGCGCGCGTCGACCTCGACGAGGCGGCGCTGGAGCTGCTCGGGCGCCATGTACCGCAGCGTGCCGAGGATCTTCACGTCGGCCGACGTCAGCGCCTGCGACTCGTCGGCGAGCTTGGCGAGGCCGAGGTCCATGATCACGACGCGCTTGCCATCGGCCGTGAGCATCAGGTTCCCGGGCTTGATGTCCCGGTGAATCACCCCGTTGTCGTGCAGGTGCGCGAGGCCGTCGGCGGCGCCCGCGAAGAGCTCGGCCAGGTGCTCGACAGGGATCTTCGGGGCCCGCGCGAGGTCGGTGCCGTCGACGTACTCCATGGCGTAGTAGTCGTTGCCGCCGCCCGTGCCGGTCGCGAGGATGCGCACGACGTTCGGGTGATCGCACCGCGCGAGCGCGAGCATCTCTTTCTTGAAGCGCTGCTGCGCGACGTGATCGGCGGCGAGCGCGGGCGGCAGCACCTTGAGCGCGACGACGCGGCCGAGGCTGCGCTGCCGCGCCTTGTAGACGACGCCCATCGATCCGCGCCCGAGCTCCTCGGCGAGCTCGAAGTCGCCGATGGTCGCCCCCGCGGGCGCCGCGTCGTCGCCGGGCTCGATCGACGCTTCGGCCTGCGTTTCGTGGGTTTTCTGATCGACCTCCGCGGCGGTGACGGCGCGACCTTCGAGGCGCGCGAGGAGGGCCGTGAGCGCGGTGAGCGTGTCGACGCCGTCGAGCGTCTGGCCCGACGCGTAGTCGAGGTATTCGGCGCGATTCACGGCGCCGGCCGGAGCGTCGCGATCGGCCCTGCGGCGCGCTGCCTTGTTGAGAAAACCGACCTGCTCGCGCCCGAGCTCGTCTTCCTGCCGGTACACGACGAGCGGGTGGAGCGGCACGCGCGCGCCGGGACCGACGAGGTAGAGATGCCCGGGCGTCGCGTCGCCCGCGTCGTCGTCGCGCGGCAGGCCCGCGAGCCCGGTGAGCGCGTACCACGTGGTGCGGCTCGCTTCGCCGTCGGGCTCGAGCTCGAGCCGCGCCTGCGCGAGCTCGAGGCCGCCGAAGAGCGCGGGCTCGGCGAGGACCTCGACGACGGCGTCGAGCAAGAGGCGCGCGAGCTCGTCGTAGAACGCCGTGGTCCGCTGCGCGCCGTGCCCGATCACCACGTTGCGGTAGGCGACGACGAGATCGAAGAACCCGAGCACCCCGCGCCGCAGGGCTTGTTTTGCAGGCTCGGCGCCGAAGATCTCCAGCTCGACCCCGCGCCGACAGAGGGCCGCCACGTGGGTCCAGTCGGGCCGCTTCCGCGCGAGCTCCGATGCGTTGCAGATCGGCGGGAGCAGCGCGACGTCGGGGCGCTTCGAGAGCGAGAGCGAGAGCTCGCGCAGCAGCTCGCACCAGTGGCCGAGCGAAGGGAGCACCAGCGCCTCGAGCTTGCGCGCGAGGTCGCCTCCGGGGACAAGCGCGCGCTCCATCCACAGGCCGACGCGCGCCGCCGAGGCGATCTTGAGCGTGCACTCGGCGAGGTAGAACGCGCCGTGATGCCGCTCGGCGGCGCTCTTGCCGTTCATCGCGCGACGCAGGAGCTGCGCGAGCGGGAGCGGGAGCGTCACCATCAGCTCGCGACGGGCGCTTCCCGCGCCGGAGCTGGGCGCTTTCACGGGGCGCCTCGTGGAGTCGGACATCGGGCGCGAGCATACCCCGGCGCGGGATCGCCCGGCCACGCGCTGCCTCGTCGCGCAGGGCGCGCGAGACTGCCCCACTTTCTCGCGAGCGGCGCTAGGATACCGCCGATGCAAAGGGCTCTCTGGATGCTCACGGCGGCCTGCGGCCTCCTGTCGGCGACCGCCGCGGCCCAGACGTGCCCGCCGTCGGATCCGCTCTGCGCCAACAACAAGAGCGCTCCGCGGAAGGCGACCACGAAGAACGCCGACGACACGACCACGCCCCCCGCCGCGAGCCCGGCCCCCCCGCCCGCCGCGCCGCCGCCGTCGATGGGGAAATCGCAGCGCGGGATCATCACCCTCGCCGAGGTGACGATCACCGGGCGGATCCAGAAGCCGATCGCCGCCGTCGATGTCAGTCGGATCGCGCCGAAGCTCACTCTCGCGGAGCTCCGGCAGCCGTTCCTCGATCGCATCGAAGAGGCGATTTACAAGGACCCGTTCTGACGGGCGTGACGGGCTCTCACATGTGCGCGGTGTCGCAGCCGAGGAGGATATCGACCTTCCCGTTCGGATCGGCCTTCACGGTGGTGCACGTCGACGGGCAGAAGAGGATCTTCGTCGGGGCAGCGTCGTTGTCGTAGTACCAGCCGCCGGCGTTGGTGCAGTCCAGGGCCGTGGCCACGTTGGGGAGCACCTGCGCGGGCGGTACACCGGGCGTGTACTGGACGTTGATCTTGCCGAAGTCGAGCATGCCCATCGCCGGTTGCGGGATGGTGTACTCGCACCCGAGCGCGTTCTTCTGGATGCTGCTCAGGGCCGCCTCGAACTGCTGAACGACGTTGGCGTTGGTGTCGACGATGAAGGCCGATCCCGTCCCGCCGCCGGCGGCGATCTGGTTGAGGCTGCCGAGCGACGGACCGACGCCGATGACGAAGGTCTTGATCCCGGCGCTGGCGCCTGTCGCAGCGATGCCGGCGATCGACGGGATGTCTTGCGGGGTGCACTCCGTCGGATCACCGTCGGTCGCGAAGACGACAATCACGGTGTGATCGGGGTGGGCCCCGCCCCAGGCTTGCGCGTGCTGGATCGCGCCCTGGAGGGCCGGCGCGGTGGGGGTGCTGGTCGAGGGCGAGTGGGCGTCGACCGAGCTCGACAGGGCGCTGGATTGCGCCGCGCTGAGGGGCGCAATCTCCACATCCGGCACCGCGTAGTCGGACGCAACGCACGAGTCGCCGGCGCCGGCGCCGAAGCACTGATTGAAGAAGCACGGGCCGAACGCGCCGCAGTCCGCGTCCGTGACGCAGGACGAGGGGACGTTGCCCGGGGTCAACCCGAAGAACTGGATCCCCACTCCGAGCCCGGCGTTGGCCGGATCGCCGAAGAAGGCCTTGAGCGCCGTGGTCACGGTGCTCCACTTGGTGCCGCCCTGGACCGAGTCGGACATCGAGCCCGATTGGTCCATCATGATGAAGAGATCGAGCTGCACGGGCTTGGCCGTCTGCGACTGCGAGGCACAGGCACAGGCGCCCTGTACGCAGGCGTTCCCGCCGCAGTCCTTGCCGCAGTTACCGCAGTTCTTCGGATCGGTGTTGGTGTTCACCTCGCAGCCGTCGGCAGCGGTCTTGTTGCAATCGGCGACGCCGACACCGCACGTGACGCCGCAGACGCCACCAGCGCAAGCGGCCGGCGCGCTGGGGCCGCCCGGACAGACCTTGCCGCAGACACCGCAGTTGGTCGTGTCAGAGGCGGTGTCGACCTCACACCCGTCTGCTGCTTGCTTGTTGCAGTCCGCCGTGCCCATCGCGCAGCCCGAGCCGCCGCCGGTCCCCGAGGCCGCCCCGCCGCCCGCGGCCGTCCCGCTGCTGGTGCCCGAGGTCGTGCTCATCGTGCCGGCGGTGCCGGACGTCGCGGCGACGCCGCCCGTCCCTGCCGAGGTGCTCTCCGCGCCGCCCGCGCCCGGCCCCGAGCCGCCGCTCGCCGACGATGCTCCGCCGGAGCCGGTGCCGGGCGTGGAGCCACAGGCCACGGCCGAGACCGCGAACGAGGTGACGAGACCGAGAAAAGAAGCACGGCGAGCGAGCATGGGGGCCTCCGAGGGCAGCGGGTCAGGAGACTTATCGCCCCGCGGGGGCCGTCACGGCAACAAGCAACGAGCGCGACGCGAAGAAACCCGCGGCGCAGGCGTGGGCGGATGGAAGTTGCACTCCTTCGATCCGGCGATGCAAGGACCTCGTACTGGTCCGGCGAGCCGGCCCACTGGCGATGTCCAGGTCCGGGATTGCCATTCTGGATCGTGAGGTGCTCGTCACCTCGCGGTACGTCTCCGGGAACGCACGAAATACGTGCGCGGCCCCCTTGCGCACCAGCGCGACTTTGTTGCTCAGCAGGGTGAGCAGCCCATTCCGGGCGAGCACCGAGCTCTTCACGGCATCTGCCGCGGGGGGCGGCGCGGCCGGCGCGGCGGCGAGCTTCACGCCGAGCGCCCTCGCCTCGGCGATATGGGCAACGTCGAACGCCTCGTCCACCTCGACGAGCCTCGCCTGGAGCGACCGAGCGCCAGGGGAAACTCGATGCAGCAGGCCACGAGCAGGACGCGGGCGCATGACCTCTTCGTTCACCGCCGGCTGACGTCCAACTGGAGCGTCGCCGTGATGCGACGGATGCGGTCGCCCGGCGCCTCGGATTGGCCGAGGTGAGCGAGCGCGCCGTCGAGATCCTCCAGGTCGAAGCCACGGTAGACCGGGCTGAAGAGGCTGAATGCCTTGAGGACGCCTCGCACGAACGTGGAGTGCGTCATGAGCGCGACCCTTGCGCGGTGCATCTCGCGCTTGAACCGCTTGTCCATCACGGCCCGCTGGCCGGGCGTTGGAGCGCCGCCCCCGGAGACGATGAGGATTCGAACCTTCACTTGCTCGTCGAAATGGCGTGCGAGAACCTCGATATATTGCTTCCACTCTTCATCTGTCGGCGGCCCTTCGCCGTGCGCAAGAATGAGACAGCCGTCTGTGATTTCGTAAACGATGTTCTTCATTGTTCTCGAGTGTATGCCCGGCGTGTGGTCCAGATCGAAGCGTCTGCGGCAAATCGGAGCCTGTCAATGTCGATGAGACACGGCGCAGAACGATTTGGTGACGCATCACCTCGCTTCCACTGTGGAAGGCTGCCGGGCCTGCCGCCCTGGACGATCTCCTTCACCTTCACTTGCCACGCCGCGACGGCGCGTCAGTGTCAGTCGATCCAGGGCGCAGCGCGGCTCTTTCGCCACGTCGGCGGACTTGCCCACACTTCCCCCTTTGCGTTCAGCGCCGCTCGCCAGAAGCCGAGCGTGCGATCGCTCAGCTCCGGGTGACCGACATCCCTCGGGAACCGATGGATCCCCTCAAGCCCATACGTGCCAGGACCCAGCGCACCTCTGCAATCCCGCCGAGCTCGAGCACGCGCGGGAGGATGTAACTGGCAGCCGTGACAGGATCGAGCGCCTCGGCGTCGACGTCCCCAAATACCCAGCGATGATGCGCAGGGATCTTGGTCGGAGGAGTTTCACCTGACGTCGAGGCGCCGCGACCGCTTCACGCGCCGCCGCCCTCGCCCCTCGCCTTCGCCGCCTCCTTCACCTTCGCTCGCCGCGTCGCCGCCCGGCGCCGCCGCTCATACGTGCTCGTCACCTCACGATACGTCTCCGGGAACGCGCGAAACACATGCGCGGCCCCCTTCCGCACCAGCGCGACCTTGTTGCTCAGCAGGGTGAGCAGCCCGTTGCGCGCGAGCACCGCGCTTTTCACCGCCTCTGCCGCGGGAGGCGGCGCAGCCGGCGCAGCGGCGAGCTTCACGCCGAGCGCCCTTGCCTCGGCGATATGGGCAACGTCGAACGCCTCGTCCACCTCGACGAGCCTCGCCTGGAGCGACTCGGCCAGAGCAGCGTAGTCGCTCAAGGCCTGGTGCAACACACTCGAACGCTGCCCGCCCTGCGCGTGGAACGCCTGGAGCGCGGCGAGCTTGGTATCGGCCTCTTCGATCACGTCGTCGTCGAGCAAGAACTCG
>JANYGI010000119.1 GCA_025362495.1 Byssovorax sp.
CTACGGCTGGCGGGCCAGCGCGATGCACCTGCTCCAGCCGCTCGGCCACGGCCACAACGCGCAGCATTGGGACTACAGCCAGGTGCTGCGGCTCGTGAAGAGGTGCGCGCGGCTCGACGGCGCCGAGGTCGACCTGCTCGATGCACTCGTGGCGCGCGGGCTCGCGGAGCGGTGGGCGGCGGCCTATCGGTGAGCGCGAGCGGACGACAACGGCCCGGTCTCTCTTCGGAGGGGCCGGGCCTCGCTGCTTTTGTGGCTCCCGGTCTGGGGGACGGCGCGGCGGGGGACGGCGCTGGACTACGTCAAGGGAGATAGGACGATGGAACGCAGCGCGGCGGAACATGCCCGGTCGGCGTCGGGCCCGTGCCCTCTCCCGTGAGCAGCCAGTCCGTGCTGACCGCGAGCGCCTTCGCGAGCTTCACCGTCGATGCGCCGCCAATCGAGCCGCGTTCATCGGTGAAGAGCTTGGAGAAGATCGACCGGGGGAGATTGTTCTCTATCTCGACTTTCCGCCGCGACGGCGGGCGCCCTTTCGCATCGCGCGGGAGCGCGTGGTAGGCGAGCCACACGCGATCGGCGAGGTCGTTGACGGGCGGCGGAGCCGAAGCGCCGCCCGTGGCGGCGACCTCCTCGCGAACGATCGCGCGCACCAGATCAGCGAACCACGCGGCGACGGCTTCGGGCATCGGGGGCATTTGAGCAGGGAGCATCACGAACCTTTCTTCGCGGCGCGCCTCACGAGCACGACGTCGAGCCCGAGGCCGTCGCAGATCGCGCGCAAGGTGGGCTCGCGCGGGCCCACCTTTTCAGCGCGGGCGACGGTCTCGCGCAGCACTTTGGTGTGCCCGGCGGCGCGGCACCGGGCGGCGAGTTCTTCTTGGGTGATTTCCGCGGCGAGGCGCGCGGCGCGGATGAGGTCGGCGAGGGGGGTCATAATACCAGCGCTCGCAGGTTGTTGACCGCGGCGACGGCGTGCGCGTGGCGCTCGGACCAGCGGACCGGATCGACGCCGGGCGGCGATTCGGCGAGAGCGGCGAGAGCGGCGGCAATGGACTCGAAGCGGCGCGCGTTGGCTCCGGGACCTGCGGGCGGATTGCCATTGCCGAACGCCAGCCAATCGAAACTCGCGCCGCCCGCGCTCGCGAGCGCGGCAAGCTGATCGGCCCCAAGTCGTGACGTGGGCGCCTCGCCGCGGCCGCGCATGCGCGACAACGCGGTCCCGAGGTAGCCGCCGGACAGCCCCGCTTTGAGACTCAGGCCGCGAGCAGAGAGGCCGGAGCTTTGAACGAGGGCGTCGAGCCGTTGCGCGAGGGAGGTCACCGGCGAGATCCAACAGAATTCAGCAGCGCCTTCTCAGTATCGAAATCACTCGGCCGGATTTTGCAGCGGAGACCATTCCACTCGAAGTTGCTCGCACCACGAAGATGCTCGCGGACCTTCGTCGCTTCTGCCGGATCGCTCGGCTTTTTCCGCCAGTGCTCTTGAACCCAGTGGAGCAGCGCCGCGCGACGACTCGCACCGTTGGGAATGTCGCGGAGACGGAAGATCTCTCGGGCGCCGATGGGGTCGGTCTCGAACGCGAGGGTCCCGCCGTCGCCATATCCGAGCGATACCTGCCACTCGAACCGAGCCGTAAACTGACGTTCACAAGCATCTTTCGCGAAGCTGGACGCAAGTCGCAACATGTCGTCGTAGCCGTGTCCGACGTTCGCAATATGCCAGTTTCGTCCGTCGTTTTCGCCAAGAACAACAGTCTTACTTGTATACACTCCATCTCGGTCGTACTCAAAATGCGCGGCAGCCAGTTCGTATGTTCGCTCAAAAAACCGCTTAGCACCGAGAGCCCGCGCCTCGCGAAAACTGATACGTCTAATCCTGACGAGCCCAAGTCCTTTCGTCTTCATATACGGAAGATCGTCCATCTTCATCGGCATATCGTCCCCCGTCGAGAATGAAATTGCCACGTCGAGCGGACGGTCCAGATCCAGCGTGGTGACGTCGTTCATTTCGGCATCACCGACGCCAAGTATGCGACGAAGCTCGCTAAAACTGCAAAATGCATCCTGAAAATGAGTAAGCGGCGTGCGTCGGCCACTGATCTGCTTTGACGTCGACATCGTCACTAACGCTTTGTCGATTACCTCGTAGATCTCGTCTGACAATTCGTCTGATGCTTTTCGCATATATTCAGCCTCTCTTTCGATGTATGTAACGCCTGCGTTCCAGATTGTCAATGGTCTTTCTAGCCCACCTCAAAAAAACAACCGCACCTGCTTATCCACCTCTACCAGCTCCCCTCTATCCTCGGCGCCCAGTCGCCCGAGATACCCAGCCAGTAGCCTCCTGTGGCACCGCTCCGGGACCGTGCAGTAGCACACGAGCACCACGCGACGTCGCGCGAGCAGGGCCTCCCACGTGGCCCGGTGCTGGCGCCACGAGGCCAGCATCTCGATGCGGTACGCGGGCACGTACGCGGCCCAGGCCTCGTCCTCGATGCGCTCGGCGTCGCGCATCGTCGTCTCGGGCAGCGCCTCAAGTCGGATGCCCTCGTCGAGCAGCTTCTTGGCGCGGATGCGCGCGTCGAGGGCCGGCCGCAGGATGGCCCACGAGGGCGCGAACGGCGCGCCGGCCGAGCCGCCGGATTTGGCCGTGATGTCGAAGGCGTCGGGGTCGCGCGTGGAGATCCGCGCCGTGTACACGAGCACGCCGTGCACTTCGCCCGTTTCTTCGGGTGGCGCCGCGCAGCCCGGGCAGAGATCCACGTCCTCGCCGGTGCTCACCGCGCACGCATCGCAGATCGGCGCTGAGCACGTCGTGCGCTTCACCCCCGCCGGCGGCGGCCCGTCGCAGAGCTTGGTGGACGGCCGCCCGCACGCCTTGCAAGGCGGCACCTTGGTCGCCGGGCCCGACGTGCAGACGATGCCGGTGGCGCCGTCGGGGAAAACGATCGGCGTGCAGGTCATCGCGGCCCCACGCTCATGAGCCGCCCCACCGCCAGCCGGAGCCCGCGCCGCGGCAGCGCCAGCCGGTCGGCGTCGATGTCGGCGAGCGCCCACTGTGAGGGCACCGCCTCGCGTGCGTCCTCGCCCTCGCGCCGGGCGAAGTCGGCCGCGATGCCGAAGTGCAGGGCCTCGATGAGGGCCGCGTCGGTGGCGATCTTGCCGAGCTCGCGCCAGATCCGCGCGCGCATCGAAAAGACCGCGTCCTCGAGCTCCTGGAGGGGGAGGCTGTTGATGCGCGCCAAGCGGTCGAGCTCGTCCTCGAGCGCGCTCACGTGCCCAGCTCCGCGCGGCGCCGCTCCGCCTGGCGCTCGACATCGAGGTAGAACGCGAGCTCGCGCGCGTGCAGATCGAGGTCGCGCGTCGGCTGGCCAGCGGCGCGGCGCTCCGTGAGGGCGGCGTCAACGAGAGCCGCGGTGGTGGTGAGTCGTTGAGAGAAGGTGAGCTGCGCGGGGATCATCGTCCACCTCCACTCGGCGGCATCGTCTTCAAGTCCACCGCGGCCGCGCCAGGCTTGCTCACCCACCGCACCACGAGCCCCGCCTTGAGCATCTTCGACACCATGTCGCCGGTGCCCGTGGTGCGGTCCGCGGTGCGCCACAGCGGGCCGAAGGCGAGGCCTCGATCGGGGCTGCTCAGGCGGAGCATCCTCGTGTTGCGTGCCGGCCCAGCGCCGGGCCAGGGCCCGTCCTTCGCGTGGTCGACGGGGTAGGCCTCGACGTGGAGGCCGAGGCCGCGCGCGGCAAACGCCGCCAGCGTGTCGACGGAGACCTCGACGCCTCGCGCGTCGATGCGCGAGCATGCGCCGTGGATGACGGTGACGTCGCCGGACTCGGGCAGGTGCTCGCCGATATCCTCCCACGAGCCGGGCCAGATGCGTGAGCCGCAGACGAGGAGTTTCATCGCTTCGCTCCTCCGCTCGCAAACAGCGCGCCTTGCTCCACCTTCACCGGCGCCCGTCTGACTTTCACGGCCACCACGCCGCCCGCGCGCAGCACCTTGTTCGCACGGGCCGCCTCGGCCTCCTCGCGAGCTTGCAGGCGCTCCCACGCGGCCTCGCTCTTGACGGCCTGCGCGATCTCCTCGGCGGTGCCATCGTGCTGCGCGCCACACGCGGCGCAGATGAGCGAGGCGGAGATCTCGCCCGCGCGAGGGTGGCTGGCCGCGGTGGTGAGCGGGCCTGTCGTGCACGCCGGGCAGAGCGGCGCGTCGTGGTGGGCGTGGGGGCGGCTCAAGAGGGAACCTCGGCGCCGAGGATGGCGCGCGCCTCCGCGGCGTTGTCGCCGTCGTCGGTCATCGTGCGGTGAGCCAGGGCGATGACGGCGCGGAGCTCCGCGATCGTCTCGTCGCGCTCGCGCACCTCGTCGGCGTGGACAGGCGCGGGCTTCACGATCTGGTGGATGCCAGTGGACTCCAGTCGCTTGATCGCCTTGCCCTGCTCGCGGACCTTGGCCCTCAGGCGAAAGACCTCTGCCACGACGCGCTGCACCTGTTTGCAGTTCGTCCACGAAGTTGCCCCCTGCGCGATGTCCAGCAGCTCTTTCGCCGTCATCACGATCGATGTGTCGCCCATTGTCGTCATCGCCTCCACGGGCCCAAGCCCGCCCCGCTCGAAAGCAGGCGCGGGCTCAGCGGCTCAGTGTGGGAGTCAGCCCGCAGCGTCCATCGCGCGGTCGGCGATGATGCCCAGCGGATCGTTGCCGTGATGGCCCATGCCGTACTTGCCGAGCGTGGCGATGAAATCCTGATCGTCTGTCAGGATCTCGAAGTGCTCCAGCGCGAGCGTGACCTCGACGCCCGAGTGCTTGCCCCACGGTTCCTCGAAGTAGACCGTTTGACCGATCGCCGCCGCGACCTTGGCGTCGTCAGCGACGAACGTGCCGAGCAGGTCCCCGGCGCGCCCACACTTCACCTCGAATCGAAATACCTTTTGCATAGTTCGTATCCTCCACGGGCCCAAGCCCCGGCCGCCGTGGGGTAGTGCGGGGCGAGGGCTCTGAAGAGTGGAGATCAGGCAGGCAGGTAAATCCACCGGGCCCACGACCAGTCCGCGCTCGCATCATCACTGAACGGATCGCCGTCGTAGTTGTCGACGTCGCTGGGCGGACCGGACCCGGTGAGAACGGCGCCCTGGGTGATGCCGATCTTGATCGCGACGAGCCCCCACGCACGCACCGGCTCACCGTAGAATCCGGCGCTCAGCTCGTAGTCATCGCGAAACAGGTCGGTCATGCTGGGCAACCACGGAACGTGGTGCCCCTGCGCATCTCGCAGATAGAGGTAAGGGCGCTGAACACCCAACGCAGGGCCGGTGTGCACCGGCAGGAGCGGCGCCGCAGGTAGGCCCGGGACCACGTCGCCAGCCTCCGCCGCAAACCACATGCCCTTACCATTCCACCCTGGCGCGGTGATGCGGGCGCCATCAACCGCAGCTTTGAACGCTTCACCGAAATTCATTATCTAGGTCTCCAGTTCTCCAGCCCTCCGTGGGCCTCCACGCCCTCAAGGCCCGGGCCTGCTTACGCGGGACACCGGGCCTGGAGAGCCACTGTCGTCGTCAGCCGCGCTCGCGCACCGGCATCCCCTTGATCGCCGGCTGGTAGCCCAGCAGCGAAGCTACCGCGCCCCACGCCGCACGCGTGCTCACGGCGGCCAGCCCCGTCAGGTCGCGCACGTCGTAGCCACCGCCTTTGCGGTCGCGCAGGCCCACGACGGACAGCCCAGCTGCGGCGCGCTCGGCAATCCACGCGAGCACGGCGAGGTCGTCATCGTGGAGCACGTCGGCGGCGGCGGTGAGGCGCGCGAGGAGAGCAGAGCGGATCACGACGTGGCTCCCGCGGTGGCGCGTGACTTGCGCCGCGTGGCCGCGCGCCGCGCCGCGGGCGAGGCCGTGGGCGCCTCGCCGAACTTCGACGTGACCCACTTATCGCCGTCCTTCACGAGCGCGCCGTCGCCACCTCGCGCGACGAGGATCTCCAGGATCGAAGCGATGATCTCGACGTCGATCCGCTTGAACGAGGCCCGCACCTGCGCCGTCGACTTGGGGCCGCGCGAACAGAGCTGCTCGATCTGGGCAATGACCTTGCCCGAGAGCAGGCGCTCGCCGATCGCGACGACGTCGCCCGCGGCGATCACGGCGTCGAGCGCGAGCGACCACACCTTCACGGTCGCCGGAATGTCGCTCTGTTGCTCGACCAGCTCGATGAGATCCGCGCGCGACGCCGCGGCCCCGCGGTCGTCAATCTGCTCCTCGAAGGCCTGCATGCGCGCCGCGCAGCACGTGCAGAGCGTCATGTCGGTGTTGGCCCACGCGCACGCGTCGCCGGCTGCGTCGGCGCAGGGCGTGGTCTCCGTGCAGCCGCAGACGCGGCAGGCGGGGACGGCGGCGAGCGGCGCGGCGGCGCTCGCTTCCTCGGCGGGATCGCCCGCGTCATCCTTGTCGCTGTCGTCGCTCGGAGCACCGGTGTCGTCGTTCTCGTTGTCGACCACCGCCACGTCGCTCGCGGCGGGCTTGATCTTCATCTTCTTCTCGCTCTTCACCATCGTCGTCCTCGCTCTCGCTCTCAGATCAGTCCGTCAAAAAGCCCACGCGCGACCGGCTCGGCCGCCACGCTCTTCGTCTTCCCGGCGCTCTTCACCGGTGCCGGCGCCACCGCCTCCACCGCGCGCACGCGTGGACCGGGGATGAGCGCCGCCTGCTCGCCGATCTCCTTCGGCATCCGCTCGAAGGGCCACCCGGCCCACGGCCGCTCTTCGTCATCGGCGGGCACCGTCGGCAGCTCACCGCGCCGCGGCGGCCCGGGCGGTCCACGCCAGTCGACCTCGCGCCACCGCGGCCACCACTTCATCTCGCGCTCGATGGTGACGCCCTCGGCCTGCGCCATGTCGACCTCGACGTGCCAGCCGTGGATCGACAGCACGCGCCCGCCGGCGGGCCAGCCGCGATCGTTGGGCGTGAGGTGATCGGTGCGCCGCGGCGTCGTCGGCGCGCGGAAGCGGAGCCGTGAGAAGGCGACGATGTAGACCATGCCAACGGGCGGACCGTCGTCGTGGCGGCTCGCAGCCCAGAAGGTGACCGGCTTGCCGACGCTGCGGGCGTGGAGGAGACGCAGCCAGTTCGCAGGCGCGCAGGTGAGGACGATGCCGGCGCTCATTGGGCACCAGCCGCAGCGCGGGAGAGTCGGCGTCCGCGCTCGATCAGATCGCTGCACGAGACCAATCGCTCGGCGCCGTAAGTGTCGCGACACCGTGCGATCTCATCGAGCCGGGCATCGGCGCCGCGTAGCCATTCGACCTTGATTATCTGGAGGACATCGGCGCCGATCTGCCACTTCTGACGCGGCTTGATCGATGTCGTCCGAATCTCGGGAACCTCAACGCCGGCCCGTCGCAGATAGGCGGCCCAACGCAAGCGCGTCCCTTCCTTGAGGCTGCCGAGCTTGGTGGCGAACTCGGCGAGATAAGCCGCTCCGCGTGCCGGATCCCCGTGGCACACGAGGTCGAATTGCTCGGCGCCGAAAGCGAACGGGCCGTCAGAAATCAGCGCCCAGAGGAAGGCGGGGATCCGCGGCTGGACGACGGGAGGCGGCGATGCCGGAGGCTTCCAGCAATCGGGGCACGTCCACGCGGCGGCGAGTTCACCGTCGACGCCGGGCGTCCACGTGCGACTCCAGCCTCCCTCGCGGGCGCCCTCCTCGCCGGCCCATGCGCGCGTTCGTCCGCACGCGCATTGCAGGACGCGGCGGCCAACATCGGGGACGTGACCGCTCACCGTGCCCTCCCCGGCGGACGCGGCATGCTCGCGCTCACCTGGTTCGCCGCGTGCGTCGCGCACCGGACCTCGGCGCCGATGTGGCGTGCGTGCTCGCCGCAGAGCAGCGCTTCGCAGCTGGCGCACGTCGTCGAGCTATCGCGGGCGCAACGCGAGCAGGGCGGCACCACGGGGCGCGAACCACGCGTGCAGACAAAGAGCGTGACGGTGCCGTCGTCGCTGTCAAAGCGTTGCGCGCCGCTCACCTTCCACCTCCCTGTCGCGCGCCGATGCTCGTCCCGCTGGCGACGCCGATCGCCGCGGCGCCGCTGCCGATGGTGAGCACGTGGCCGAGGATGTCGCCGCCGAGCTCGGGGCAGGCAGCGACCTTGCGCTCGAGCACGTCGAGCAGCTCGCGGCGCGGCATCGCGCGCGGGCGCGCCTGCCCTGCCCGGAGGCGCGCCCGCACAGAGGGATCGCCGCCGTCGCTCGCGAGGTTCCCAGACGCGCCGCAGGCCGGACAGACCAGCGAGCCGCTCGGCGAGGGCCGCAACGAGCTGGCGCCGCCGACGTGGCCGCACCAGCAGAACCAGAGCACCACGGGGGCCTCGCTCAGCTGCTCAGCGCGCGCGGCGAGTACTCCGAGCAGCTGCGTCCGCGCCACGTCGAGGCCTTCGCCGAGCCGCCGCAGCCCGGCCCACCAGCCTTGTTTCCACGCGCGCCGCAGCGGGTACTCGTCGTGCGAGTACGGCGGCACTACGAGCGCCAGGTAGAGCTCGTGCGTGGCCGAGACGTCTTCGCTGCTACCGCCGCGAGCGCCAGCGATCAGCCCCTCCGCCAGGGCGGCGCGCGCCTCGTCGCTTGAGGGGCAGCTCGAGCAGAGCTCCAGCTCGCGCTCGAGCTGCGTGGCCGAGGGTCCCCACAGGATCTCGATGCCGCAGTCGACGCAGCGTGAGGCGCTCACGACGCGCCTCCGGTGCGGAGCTCGACGACGTGCGCGACGAGCGCCGCTGAAAACGTAAACCACTCGCCGTGTAGACGGTCCGCCTTGAAGCGGTAATGATACGCAGCCTCTTCGGCGAGGCCGCCTTGCGCAACCGCCAGAAGCTCAAGCGCGTGAGGCGCCGAGGTCTGGAGTTCACGCAGCCGCCGCTCGACGTTATTCGCCTTGCCGATCTTCACTCGGTCGGCGGCGCGCACAAAGTAGACACCCGCCATCGTTGGCCAGTCCCTTATCGGCGTGACCAGCGTCAGGCATTCATGGTTGCGCACCTCGTCGGCATTGACGCGAATTCCCTTCGTCCGGAGCGCCATTGGGAACCAGTCGTCGATCGCCTCGCGCAGCTCGAAGGCAATATCAGCCAGCTCTTCGGGATCGCATTCGCCCTCGTCGGGCTCGCGCGCCAAGATTCGCACGCACCGATCGAGCGTGATGCCGCTCGGGTCGACGCTCCGATCGATCCACTCGAGAAGGTCCTCGAATCGGTGAAGCTGGGCCGGCCGCGTGAGCCACCGTCCGAACGACGGCGAGAACCTGAGATCGCGCACCGCGCGGTCCTTGTCGCTCTCCCCGTAGATCGGCAGAAAGCGCGGGCGCGCCGGCTCCCAGCCGTCGGGCGAGCACACGTGGGCACCGTCCAGCCCGGGCACCTCGTCGAAGATCTCCGAGGAGCCGAGCCACGCCCTTGCCGCGTCGCCGTCCGCGAAGCGGAAGAACGCCGCCCCGGCATCGCCGAACGCGACCACGCGCCACTTGCTTCGATCTTCGGTCGTTGAGAACATAGCGCAACCGTATCAGCCGTTAAGACCGAGACCACTCTCGTGTTCATCAACCAGCTTCGCCAGAAGATCGGAGTCGTCTTCGGCAACCCCGAGACGACCACCGGCGGCAACGCGCTCAAGTTCTACGCCAGCGTGCGGATCGACGTCCGCCGGATTGGCCCGCTCAAGGTCAGCGACACGCTCGTCGGCTCGCGCACCCGGGTCAAGGTCGTGAAGAACAAGATGGCTCCTCCGTTCCGTGAGGCCGAGTTCGACATCCGCTGGGGCTCGGGGATCGACGCCGCGACCGATCTCCTCGACTACGGCATCATGCTCGGGCTGGTCGAGAAGAGCGGCTCGCACCTCTCGTTCGGCGGCGAGCACCTCGGCCAGGGCCGCGAGCGCGCCCGGGAGTCGATCCTCGCCAAGCCGAGCCTCGCGCTGGCGATCCGCACGGCGATCGACATCGCCGCTCCCGAGCACCGCGCCAGTCAGCGCAAGGAGCTCCCGAAGGAGATGGCCCTCGAGTCTTAGTCCCACGGCGGGGGCACGCGCCCCCACCGCCCCGCCGGCGAAGCCGTCGGGGCCCCACCCCGCGAACCGCAATCACCCGGCAGGGCCGATTACAACCTTGGCAGGGGCGGGCACGAAGCTCTGCCCCGCCGTGGTCCACTCTGCTCCCCGGCGGCGGGGCGTAACCCGACCTCGCCGCATCTTCTCGCGTCACGTCACCAGTTTACCGTAACCATACCAGATCATCAGAGCACGGAGAATCATCATGAGCGACGGAATGAACAAGGTCCTTCTTCTCGGCAACCTCGGCGCGAACCCGGAGCTCCGGTTCACGGCGTCCGGCACCGCGGTGCTGAACTTTCGGGTCGCCACCAGCGAGTCGTTCGTGGACCGCAACAAGGAGCCCCAGTCGCGCACCGACTGGCACAGCGTGGTGGTCTGGGGCGCCCGCGCCCAGGCCCTGGCGAAGCTGCTCTTCAAGGGCACGCAGGTGCTCGTCGAGGGCGGGCTCCGCACCTCGAGCTTCGAGAAGGACGGCGTGAAGCGCTACAAGACCGAGATCCACGCCAGGGACATCCACCTGGTCGGGCGCCGTCTGGCGTCGGACGACTCCGCTCCTGCCGGCGTCGATCTCGCGGACGAGACCCTCGATGGCAGCGAGATCCCGCCCTCCGAGGTGCGCGCCACGCCGCCCGCGCGACGGGTCACGCCGCCTCGCGAGCAGATGGATGAGATGCCTTATTGAAGGCAGCGCGGAATGACGCGAAAGGCCGAGCGGGACTCGGCCTTTCGCGTTTCGGCGATCAAGCCCTCTCGGAGGGCCCGGGGTGCGTCGGCCAGAAGCCGGAGTGCCGCTCCAGGAGCTCCTCGGGTGGCTCGTCGCCGGGCCGGATCCGCGGGAGCACCTGGATCATCGCGCGCGACCGTTCGGCCTCTGCCGGCGGCAGCGCCGCGAGCTTGACGGACGTCCTTCGAGGGTCGAAAAGCCGAGCCTCGGAGAGCCGGCGCGAGGTCGACGGGCGATGAAGCGATCCCGGCGCCGAGAGGCGAGAGAGCGCCTCGGCCATGGCGCGCGACTCGCGGCGCAGGGCGCGCACCTGGGCGAGCTGCGCCAGGTTCAGTGCAGCACTGGCGGACGCGACGAAGAGGGAGAGACCGAGCACGATCGTATCCATTGCCTCACTCCGATGCTGGAGAGGGCGAGATAGAGTGCAACGAACGTCCAGCGAGCGATATCCCAGCGCGCCCCCACGTCGCCGAGATACGGGCCCACCAGCGTAGCGGCCGTCGAGAGGAGGATCAGCAACGTCGCCGTGTGCTCCGGCCCCGGCGCGAGGCCCTTCCGCAACCACACGAGGAACGTGGCCGCTCCGGCGAGGCAGGCCACCAGCGTGACGCCTCCATAAGTCCACCGCGCGAGCGCCTCGCCGTGGAGCGCAGGATACGTCCCGGCGAGGCTGCCGATCAGCGCGGCCCAGACGACGGCCACCGGCCAGGCGCGCCGACGCGTGAAGACCACGATACCCAGCGCCAGCACCGCCGCCGGCCAGGCCAGGAAGAGCGCGTCGCTCACCTGGAACGCCGCGCGCGCGAGCCCGACTCTGGGCCTGGCCGCGTCGACGAGGATCGGCGAAAGGAGCGCGCGAAGCCAGGTCGCCGCCGTCATCCCCACGAGGAAGATCGCCACGGGGCGATACCCACGCTCCCGCCGCGACGCGGGGAGCGCGACCGCCGCGGAGACGATCTGGGCCGCGCGGGCGATCTCGACGAGAGGGATCACGCCGGGACGAGCTCGGCGACATGATAGGGCGAGTACCACGCCGCCCGCACGCGGTAGAGCCGCCCTTCGTGCTCGATCGCCCCGCCCTCGGCGATCTGCCCCCGGCGCAGCGCGAGCGCCGTGTTCTCCGGCAGCAGATACGACGCCACGCCGTCAGGAGGTATCGAGTGCACGAGCCGCCACTCCATCGCCCCCGGGCACGGGCCGCGCACCGCCGCGAGCGTGAACGAGCCGCCCTCGTCGTCGAGCAGCACCCCCACGGGCCGTCCGGCGCGGTCCAGGGTGGAGGCGCGCCAGCCGAGCCTGTAGGCCACGGCCAGGAGCAAAGCGGGAATCCCACCGTCGGGCGGATCGACCATGCGCCGGAAGCTACCGCCGACCCGAGGATCGGAGGAGTCGGGAAGCACCGGAATCGGCACAACCAGGAGCCTGTCTGTCCGCCCGCCGCGCTCCCGGGAACAGGCCGTGCCCTCGCGCTCGACGAGCCGGATATCGAGTCTATCCCGGACGATTCACGGAGGCGGCGTGACGTCTCCGCAGCAGCGAAAACCGAGGTGGTAGTTGAGGTGGCTCGCCTCGCTCTGCACCCGCGTCTCGTGCCAGCCGGGCTCGCGCCAGCGGCAGTCGTCGGGGTGGGCCTCGATCGACTGGAAGGCGAACCAGCTCCCCTTCATCTCGGTGAAGCCGCCGTCTCCGCTCTTCGCCTGGTCGCCCGGGACGATGGGCAAATTCATGTGCTCCGCGGCGTTCCCGTGCTGATCGAAGACCCCGAACGAGCTCTGGCACGCCGGGAACGCGCCCGCAGGATAGGTGTTGGATCCACACTTGTTCCACCCGCCGCCCGGGCAGCCGGGGGTGATGAAGCTGCCGGTGGCGCAGACCGCATGATCCTTCTCGGCCCCGTAGGCCCAGACCTTCTGACGGGTGAAGTTGTGATACCAGCTCGCCTCGGTGCGCTTGCGGGCCCACTCGTACTCTGCGCTGGCGGAGTGGACGGCGCCGGCACAGGCCCCCTCCCACTCGTGGGCATCGCAGAGGCGCTTGCCGATCGCGCGGCAGAGCTCGGACGCCTCGCGCGCCCGCACCTGCACCACCGGATACTCGCAGGGGATGTCCGGGAACTCGAGCTGATCGATGCACACCCGAGCATCGTTTTGCGTCTGGCCCGCGTCGGGATCGAAGAGAGGCACCATCCCCGGCGCGCCGCACGCGGCCACGTGGCTCGGGGTGATGCCGGCCTCGCGGCGGATCCTCCGGCACTCGGAGCGCGACATCGGGTGCCGCGAGATCGCCGGGTTCCCTTGCCCGAGCACCGGTGACGCCGCGAAGATCACCTCGACCGCGTGGAGCTGATCGGCCGTGATCCCGAGCTCGCGCCGCATCCGCGCGAAGAGTCTCTGCCGCTGCTCGTCGAGGGTGGGAGGATCGTCATCCTCGTCGTCCATCGTCAACGCCACCGGCAACGCCGCTCCTGCCGGCGCAGGATCGCGCGCGATCGCGGCGGCAACGCGCGCGGGCGGCGGCGGCGAGATCCTCCGCGCTGCCAGCATGGCCCCCGCTCCCAGCGCCACGGCGAGCACCCCACCGGAGATCACGCGCCCGAGCCGCCCGGCGCGCGGCGCTTCGCTCGCAGGCGCCAGGAGCGGCGGCACCGAGTCGTTCGCGTCGTGGAGCGCGGGCTCCGGCTCGGCGGTCTGCGGGTTCGAGGCCATCGGTGGATTCACCGATGAATCTCGCAGATCCGCGCCCGCTCGGCCAACTCGCGCGGGACAACTCCCGCGGATCGTCGGCCGCGCGGCGCTGGCACGCCGACCGTGGTCGAGGCTATGCTCAGGCCCTCGTGCCGCACCTCGCCATCTTCGCCCTGGCCTTGCTCCTCCCCGCCGTCGTCGCGATCGTGGCCTCGCCCGGTCTGCGCGCCTTTCTCCGCGGCACGGGCAGCCTCCGCCAGACGCTCTCCAACGCGGGAGTCGGGATCCTCTTCCTCGGCACGCAGCTCCTCCTCCGCGGCACGCTGATCGCCATCTTCGCCGGCGTCGCGGCGCTCGTGCCCTACAAGCTCCCTCCGAGCGCGCCCTGGAGCTTCGTCGTCGCGTTCGTCCTGCTCGACTTCGTGTACTACGTACAGCACCGGATCGAGCACGCCGCGCCGCTGCTGTGGGCCATTCACTCGGTTCATCACCAGTCGCGCGATTACAACATCTCGGTGTCGTTCCGCGTCGGGGTGCTGGCGTCGCTCTCGACCCTGGTATTCCACTCCACGCTGGCCCTCGCCGGGGTGAGCGCGACGCAGTACGCCGCCGTGGTGACGGTCCACGGCCTCCTGCTCTTCATGCTCCACGCGCGCACGCGCTTCACCCTCGGACCGGGGCGCTTCTTCAACGCTCCTGTGTTCCACCGCGTCCACCACGGCGCCGACGCGGCGTACATCGACCGGAACTTCGGCGGTGTGCTCCTGGTCTTCGATCGCCTCTTTGGCACCTTCGCTCCGTACACCCGCGAGCCCACCTTCGGCGTCGAGGGCGAGGTGAACCCGGAGAACCCGTTCGAGGCCAACACCGCTCCTCTCGCGGCGCTCCTGCTCTCGCTCCGGCAGCAACCGACGCTGGGAAAGAAGCTCCTGGCGCTGTTCGTGCGGCCGAAGAAGCCGTGACGCTCCACGCGGGGGACGGCGCCGCGGTAATGTCAGCCCACAAATGCTCGCGCGCGAGGAACCCCGGCGTATCGTGCGTGTCGCCCATGCGCATGCAGCTCGATCGAACGCTCGTCTTCGCCGCGCTCCTGACCGGAGCCTGTTCCGCCGCTCCCCGCGAGATCGCGCCCGTCCCGGCGAAGACCGCGCCCGCCGCCGCCGCCCGGCCCGCGCTCGAATCGTCAGCGGCGCCGCGCGCGTACCGGGAGTGTCCGCGCGTCGATTTCGCCGCTCTGGAACCACTTCCGGCGGCGCCCGATCCGAGCACCATTGATATCGCAGAGGTCTTTCCGCGCGACGAGATGAGAGCGGCCGGCGCAAAGCCGGCCACGATCGATCTCGGCCGCGCGACGTACGAGCGCTACCCGCCCAGCGGCGACCGCGGCTCGAGCATCGGTATCGGCCTGGGGTTTCCCGGCGTCGATCCGGCCCTGGTGCGCGGCAATCTCGCGCCCCCGGTGGCCGCTGCGCTCGAGGTGTGGGTGGCCGCGAACAGCGCCAGAAACGCCGAGCTCGACGATGCCTATCGGCTGCACCAGCGCGAGAATGTCCTGCGCGCGATCCCCGCGGAGAACGATGGCTTCACCCTCGGCTGCGCGACCGCGGCGCGAGCCCGGGCGGAGGAGACGGCCGGCGCGCGCGAGGCCACGGCGCGCGACGCCGCGACGAAGATCATGGCTTTGAGCGAGGCGCAGCCGACGCGGACCGCGGCGGAGACTCTGCTGCTCGGCGGCCTCCTCGCGAGTCGCGCGATCCATGGGCGCGAAGACGAGGCTTCGCCGACGTTCACGCGAGCGCGCGAGCTGCTCTCCGGCCTCGCGCGCGATCCGAGCGCGCCGCGCGAGCTCCGGGCGCGCGCCGCCGAACAGCTCGCGAGCTGCTCGCGAGGCGCAAAAGGCAGCGACGAGCTGATCGCGGCGCTACGGCAGGTGATCGCGGTGACCCGTGATCCCGAGCTGCGCGTCGATACCTTGATCAAGCTCGCGGACGTGGCCCCGGGGACGCCGGCCGAGCTGGAAAAGCAGCTCGAGCAGATCCTCGCCGAGCTCGGCCACACCCCCGTGGATTACCGGGTCGCCGACGCGCTGGCGAAGCTCGCGCGGGTCCGCCTCGAGCGCGGGGAGCTCGCGCCCGCGCGCGACGCGGCCGTGGCGTGCGCGCGGGCGACTGGCAACGAGAACCTCGACGCCAGCGATGCGTGGGGATGCGCTCCCGCGCTCGCCGACGCGCTGGCCGAGCTCGGCGGCGCCGCTCGAGGCGCGGAGATCCCGCTCTGGTTCCTGGCGCGGGTGGGCCCCGAGATCATGAGTCGGGCGATCGCGCGGCTCGATCGCGACGAGGCGCGCCGCGTGGGCGAGCTCGTCCTCGCGCGCCTGCCGATGGCCGACGAGGCGCCGCACGTCGTGGATTTACTGGCCTCGATCACCGCCGATCCCGGGGTCGCGAGCGCTCTCCGCGAGCGGCGCGCGCGTGACTACGGCCCTGGCTCGGCGTGGCTCGCGGCGCAGCGGGCGCAGCTCGCGCCGAGGAACGATCTGGTGCAGCTCGAAAAGGCCATGAAATGGCTGCTCGATCCCGCCGACGGGCCGGGGACACCGCCGCCGAAGACGACAGGCGAGCTCCGGGAAGAGCTGCGGATGCGCGTGGACCAGGTCACCGGAGGATGTCAGAGCGAGCTCGCGGCGAGCGGCCGGGAGATCGCTTTGCATATCGACACCACGGGATCGATCCCGAAGGCCACGACGAGCGGCGCGAAGGGGGCGCTCACGGCGTGCCTGGAGCGACTGGTCGCCACCCGCTTCCGGAGCGTGGGCCCCGCAAAAATCAGCGTCATCCTCGCGGGAGCGACCTAGACTGCGCGCGCCGCGGAGAGCCCCCCGCGGCGCGCGGCGCGGAGCACGAACCAGCCGTTGAAGGCGATCACGCCGCCGATCCAGACCACGCCGAAGGTCGCGAAGAATACCTGACCTTCCCAGAGCTTCCCGAGCGCCGCGCTCAGGCAAACGAGGGTCACGAACGCGTCGCCGTTCGAGAGGCTCCAGAGCCCGAGGACGAAGCGCGTCAGCGGGGAGCGCGCGTCGCGGCGGAGCTCGCGCACCTGCGCTTCCCTGGTCGAGGCTCCGCCGCGATCGGCGTCGCGCCAGGCACGCTCGAACACGCGATCTCCGATCCGGAGGATCAGCACCTCGGCGCGCGCAAACAGCCCTGCCTCGGCGCCCCGAGGCGACGCTGCGTGGCCGCTCGTCTCCCCGCCGGCGGCGCCGTCGCCCCCGAAGATCGCAGCGTATTGCTGCTTGTAATGGTCCGACGCGAACGAGCGAACCGCGCCTTGCAGGAGGGCTGCGCCGAGGACGCACCGCGTGACCGCGGGCGAGCTCCACGGCGCCGGTGGCGGATGAGCCTGGAAATGCAGCCCGATCCCGGCGTAGAGCAAGAGCACGCTCAGCCAGTCGGCGAGCCCGTCGATGGCGTGGCCCCACGGGCTGGTCAGCTTCTTTGCCCGCGCCAGCGTGCCATCCACGCAATCCAGGATCGACCGCACCTCGAAGATCACCGCGGCGAGCACCAGCCGCCACCGCGCGTCGGAGACGATGAGCCACGCGGCCACCGCGGCGAGGAAGGGCTGAATCAGGGTGATCTGATCGGGTGTGATCGACGTGCGCACGAGCCCGCGAACGAGCAGCCTCGCGAGCGGATAACGGAAGAAGCGGCTCACCGGATCTTCGAGGCAGAGCTTCACGCTGTCCCGTGACGAACCGCGTCGTGTGGAGCGCACCGCCATCGGAGGGGGCCTTGCAAGAAGCGCGAGCCGGGTCGAGGGCCGCCTCCACGGCGAGGATGTGCTCGGTTCGCACAAGGCCCCACGCGGGCCGGAGCGACGGTGCGCGCTCGGCCGCCGGGAAGCTGCCCTCCGTGCCCCCTCTCCGTCGCCGTGCTAACCCGGCGCCATGATCGACAAGCTCCTCCTCACCGACGCCGAGTGGCGCGCCCGACTCACGCCCGAGCAGTTCGACGTCCTCCGTCAGCACGGCACCGAGCGCGCCGGCACGGGGTGCTTCCTCGGAACCAAGGATCCGGGCACGTACGTCTGCGCGGGCTGCGGCAACCCGCTCTTCCCGTCCGGCGAGAAGTTCGAATCAGGCACCGGCTGGCCCTCGTTCACCAAGCCGGTGTCGCCCGACGCGCTCACGAACATCGTCGATCGGGCGTATGGCATGGTCCGCACCGAGGTGCGCTGCGCCCGCTGCGACGGGCACCTCGGCCATGTCTTCCCCGACGGGCCGCCCCCCACCGGACTTCGCTATTGCATGAACTCGGCGGCGATGGATCACGTGCCCGAAGGGCAGCCGTTCAAGCTCGTCCAGAAGTGATGGCGCGGTGATCGCGGGGCGGCGGTTGGCGTCGCGCCGCGATCAGAACGTGCCCTGAGCCGTCAACGCTCCTCCGCCCGGGAGCTGGTGAACATCGAATCGCGCCGCGGCGCCGGCGGGCGCTACGGGCGGCGGCGCTCGACGCTTGAGCACGAAGAGGGTAGTCGCCGCGCCCGGCGCCACGAGGCCCGTAACGAGCGAGACGTCGCCGATGACCAGCTTGCATGAATATCCCGTGGAGTGACACGGCGAGGCAAGGGCCCGCACGAGCACGATAGCGAACCGAGCGGACGAGAAGTAACAGCGCGGGGCACTCGACCGTCCGGGGCGCCGGGTCACCCTCCACACCGGCCGCCGCGGCGCCGCGAGAGCGCCCATCAACCTTGCCCCGCATCCGCCGTTGCAACTCCGGGGACGAGTCGTCCCGGGAGCGCCGAAATGCCTTTTCAACGAACCCGAAGGTTCGTTTCTCTCGGGACGAAGCTGGTCGTCCTGACGGTAGCGACGCTGTCGGTCATCTCGTCGCTCGTGTACGTCGAGCTCACGGGCCGGGAGCGCGAGAGCTTGCTCCGATCCAAGCAGATCGCCGCGGGGATGGTGGCCGATCTGTTCGCGACCTCGCTCACGGCCCCGCTCGATTTCAACGACCGAGACGCCATCGAGAGCGCGCTGGCGCACCTGCGCCCGAACGCGGACGTCCTCTACGCCGCGGTGTGGCTGCCGGACACGGACGCGCCGACGGCCACGCTCGCGAGGGCCGGCTCCTCCGAGGGGCACGGCCACGGCTATCCGGCGGGGCACTCCGAGGTCACGGACGGGCAGGTCGTCGAGACGCGCGACATCGTCACGCCCACGGGCAAGCGCCTCGGCGCCGTGACGCTTCGCTTCTCGCTCGCGCGAGAAAACGCCGCGTTCGACGCCAGCCGTCGCAGCATCCTCGGGCTCTCGGTCGGCGTGACGCTGTTCGCTGCGGCGCTGATCACCGGGCTCGCGCGGCGGATCATCGTCGCGCCGATGGAGCGGCTGGTGGCGGCCGCCCAGCAGCTGGAGGCCGGCGAGACGGTCGAGGTCACCGCCTCGGCCAACGACGAGATCGGCCGGATGGCGCAGGCCTTCAACCAGATGGCGGGCGCGATCGTCGACCGCGAGGCGCGGCTCGCCCGCGCGCGGCAGAGCCTGCAAGAGCTCGTCGATCACCTGCGCCAGGGTATCCTGGTGTTCGGCGCCGGCGGGGCCGTGGAGGAGCTTTCGTCGCGTCAGGCGGCGGTGATTCTCACGGCCGACGACGACGCCGCGGCGAGCTTCGCGGGCCGGGACATCCGGAGGCTGCTTTACCCTGCCGCGCTCGCCTTCGACGCCGAGGCCCTCGCCTTCGACGAGTGGATCGACGCGGTCTTCGATCTCCCCGTCGACGCGTGGGACGAGATCGCGGCGCTCGCCCCGAAGGAGGTCGTGGTGACCCGGCTCGACGGCGTGACGCTCGACCTGGCCCTCGAGTTCCGGCCCATCGCGGAGGCTGGCCGCGTCGCGCGCGTCATGCTCCTCGTCACCGACGAGACCGAGCGCCGAAAGCTCCAGCGCGCGGTGGAGGCCCACGAGCAGCAGCACGCTCGCCAGCTCGGGGCGATGCGTCGCCTGATGGCCGGGGGCGCGGCGATGTTCGCGACCTTCGTCGAGAGCACGAACGAGCGGATCCAGCGCTGCCACGCGCTGACCGAGGAGCTCGAGCGCACGCGACAGGTCGCCGACGTCGACGAGCTCTTCCAGCAGGTGCACACCCTCAAAGGCGAGGCGCGGAGCTTCGATCTCGGCGAGCTGGAGGGCGAGATCGTCAGCGCGGAGGACGCCATCGACGAGCTGCGCCGGGACACGCGCCGGGGCGACGCCGCCTCGCTCTCGCGCTGCCTCGGCGCGATCCGCGTCCGCCTCGACGCGATGACGACCAAGGTCGCGAGGGCCCGGGAGCTCTTCATCGCCGCCTCCCCGATCGGCGGCAGCGTGCTCGATCAGATCACGGTCCAGCGCGCCGTCCTGCAGCGGCTCGAGGCGCTGGCGAGCGATCGGCAGGACGAGATCGGAGAGGTCGTGCGGCGTCTGGCTTCGCGTCCCTTCGGCGAGCTGACGGCGAGCCTCGTCGACGCGGTCGCGTCGCTGGCGGTGCGCGAGCACAAGGCCCTCGAGGTGGAGGTGCTCGGAAAGGAGCTCCCCATCTACGGGCCGCACGCCAGCGTCCTTCGCGGCGTGCTCACCCACCTCCTCCGCAACACGGTAGCGCACGGGATCGAGACCTCCGCCGCGCGCGAGGCCGCCGGGAAACCGCCGATCGGGAGGGTCCTCGTCGAGTGTCGCCAGGAGGACGATCGAACGGTGATCCTGGTCCAGGATGACGGCGCCGGGCTCGACGTCGCCGCGCTGCAGGCCCGCGGCGCCGCGCTCGGTTTACCGGCCGAGCTCACGGCGACCGAGCTGGCCCTGACGCCAGCGCTCTCGACGGCCGCGGTGCTCAACGATCTCGCCGGGCGCGGCGTGGGCCTCTCGGCGGTCCGCAGCGATCTCGCCCGCCTCGGCTGGGATCTCGAGATCGCCTCGAAATCTGCTCAAGGAATGAGCGTGACCCTCCGTTCACCACAGGGAGCATGATGAACACTCCGCCAGCGTCGCGGGGCGCGCCTCCGGGTGCCGCCTCCGGTCGGATCCTCGTCATCGACGACAGCGACCTCATGCTGCAGCGGATCGACGCGGCGCTCACCGCGGCGGGCTTCGAGGTGATCACCACCAACCAGACGGTCGGCGCGGCCCGCCATCTCCGGAGCTGTGACCTGGCGATCGTCGACTTTCACATGCCGGGGCTCGACGGCGCGACGGTGCTGAAATCGCTGAAGAACGCCGCCGCCAGCAGCGGAGCACAGTGCATGTTCCTGCTCTACACGTCGGATGAGACCATGGCGGCGCGCTTCGCGGAGCACGGCTTCGATGGCGCGCTCTCCCAGAAGGGCAATATCGCCGTCCTCGTACCCCAGGTCCACGCGCTGCTCCGGGTCATGCGCATGCGCGCCCTGAAGCTCCGCAGATAGCGCGAGGGCGCGCAGGGTCGATGAAGGCAGACGTTCGCCTCCACGAAAGCGTGCGCATCGATACGAGAGCAGCGCGCCGAGCCTCTCTCGGCGCGAAACGGCTGCGATCCACCCCGGAACGGCAATGGCACTCTCCCGCCCGAATCCTGGTTTCACCAAGCCCCGCCGGGCCCCGTGCGTCGGGCGGCGCGCGCTGCTGCTGGCTGTCGGCCTCGGCCTCGGGCTCCTCGCCGCGCCGGCGGTCGCGGAGGACATCACCGTTCCAGTCAGCCTGCAGGCCGAGCTCTTCGTCAAGGTGGC
Organism: Byssovorax sp.; assembly: GCA_025362495.1. Classification (GTDB taxonomy): domain Bacteria; phylum Myxococcota_A; class Polyangia; order Polyangiales; family Polyangiaceae; genus JANYGI01. The sequence goes on from JANYGI010000119.1 coordinate 21,241, forward strand.
CGGGTACGACCGCAACCTCGCGGCCCGCGCCGGAGACCGGGTGCGCTGGCTCGTCGTCAGCAAGGCGAATGACGCCGACTCGCGCCGCGTCGCCGCCCAGATGCTGAGCGCCCTCGCGCCGGTGAGCGAAATAGGCGGTCTGCCCAAGGAGGTCTCGACGCTCGGCTACACCAGCGCCGCGGAGCTGGCGACGGTCTGTCGCACCCAGCGGATCGCCATCGTCTACTTCGCTCCGGGGCTCGGCGACGAAATCCCGACCATCGCCGCGGCCCTCCAGGAGCTGAGCTTGCTCACCGTCGCCGCGGTGCCGGGCAACGTGCCCCTGGGCCTCGTGCTCGGGGTCGACGTCATCGAGGGTCGCCCGAAGCTGCTCTTGAACCTCGGCCAGGCGCGCAAACAGCAAGTCAAGCTCCGCCCCGACGTGATGCAGATGATGAAGGTGTTCCCGTGAGGCTCACTCCCCGGACTCTCGCCCTGGCCGCGGCGCTCGCGGCGACGGCCTCGCCCGCGCGGGCGGACGACACCGCCGAGCTGCAAGAGCTGCTCGGCCAGACGGTGGTCTCGACCGCGTCCAAGACCGCCGAGATCGGCAGCGTCGCGCCGGCGACCTCCTCCACGATCAGCGCCGACGATCTGCGTCGTTACGGGATCCGTACGCTGGCCGAGGCCATCAACTTTCTCTCGCTCGGAGTGACCGTCACCGACAGGCTCCATCAGCCGGAGAACGGGGCGCGCGGCGTGCTGCTCAACGGCGACTATGGCAATCACGTGCTCCTGCTCGTCAACGGGCACGCCGTCAACGAGCAGTGGTCCGGCAGCACCAGCCTCGACGGCGGCGCCGGTATCCCGATGGAGCTCGTCGATCACATCGAGATCATCGTCGGCCCCGGCTCTGTGATGTACGGGTCGTCGGCGATGCTCGGGGTCATCAATGTCGTGACCAGGCGGGCGCGCGACTACGGCGGCGTCCACTTCATCGCCGAAGGCGAGCTGTTGACCTCGCTCCGCGTCGCCGCGGGCGCCGGCGTCGAGTTCAAGCTCTTCGGCCTGCCGAGCGAGCTGTCGTTTCAGCTCGAGTACACCGCACAGCGTGGACCGACGTTTCACTTCGGGCCTCGGACCTACGGGCTCGACGCCGTCACCGGGCAGCCAAAGAGCTTTGCCCCGGGGAGCGCCACCGGCGTATGGGGAGGGGATGCCACGCAGTCCTACTGGAGCGCCACGCCCGCCGCGCTCGCGCACCTCGTCGTCGGCAACCTCGATGTAACGGCCCATTTCGTCCGCTACAAGCGGTCCTTGCCGGGGCTCGACACGCTGAGCTTCCCCTTCGGCGACTTCAATGCTCCCGACAACTACGAGACGGATCAGTACCTCTCCCTCGACGTCGCCCACCGGGCCACGCTGAGCGAGGCTGTCCAGCTTCACACGCGACTCTATGGCGATCTCTACACCTACCACTGGTGGGACACGACGAGCGCCCCCGAGGACTGCACGAGGTTCGATCCCCGCGGATGCCGCCAGCACCTGGCCGGCGCCGCGCAGTGGGCAGGCCTCGAGATCCAGCCCACCATCGACTGGCTCCATGATGGATCGGTGGTGACCATGATCGGCGTCGACGGGCGCGTCCGCCGGATCACCTCGACGAGCGACGAGTTCGACAGCGCCGGTCGCTCACGCCTCGAGTTCGACGCTCAGGAGCACGTCGAGCCGGCGCTGGGCGTCCACGGGCAACAGACCTTCCAGGCCTCGAAATGGCTCGGCCTCAGCGCCGGCGCCCGCGGTGACATCGATCCTCGCTTTCACGCCATCCACGTCTCCCCCCGCGCCGCGGTGACGGTGTCGCCCTGGCGCGGGGGGACGCTCCGGGCCATCTACTCCGAGGCCTTCCGCGCGCCCTCGTCGTACGAAGCCTATTATCAGAGCGTGCAGAACGCCTGGGCCCGGAACCCGGCGCTCGCGCCGGAGGTCGTCCGCAGCGTCGAGGCCTCTCTCGAGCATCGCTTCGGCGCGCAACGCATCTTCGTCGGCGCCTTTCGCTCGTGGTGGTCAGACATGATCCTGCTCCAGACCATCACCGGGCGCGAGCTCGACAAGGCGATCGCCGCCGGTGACATCGCCCCGGGGACGGCGTCCGCGTCGCAGTACCAGAACGTCGGCGTCATCGACAACTACGGGTTCAACGCCTCCTACGACGGGTCCCTCGCGGCCGGCAGCCTCCGCTACGCGGTCACGTTGACCGGCGCCTACTCGCGCCGCACGCTCGCCGATGGCTCGACAGGCATGCTCACCGTCGCGCCGTCGATCTTCGGCAACGCGCGCGTCTCCTACGATCTCGGCGGCGCCCTCCCCGTCGTGGGCCTGGCGGGGCAGCTCCTCGGCCCGCGCGCGGCCGATCGCGCGCTCGACGGCGGCTTCACGCCCGCACCCTACGTGGGGCCGAGCGCGGTGCTGCGCGCCACCCTCTCGGGCCAGGTGCCCGGGGTGACCGGGCTCTCCTATCGAGTGACGGCGACCTACGCCACCAGCGCGTTTTCACCCTACGTCGTCGGCCCCAATCAGCACGCCACCGCCGCGCAGCCGACCGCCGAGCTCTCGCCCATCGATCGCTTTCGCGTCGCCGTCGGCCTCCGCTACGATCTCCTGCCCTGACGGGGCTCGGCAGAGAGCATCAGAGCAGCCGGCGCACCACCGCCTCGAGGGCGTCGACGAACCGCGGGCGCGCGTTCATCGCTGCGGCCCGTTCGATCCGGTGGACGCCGGCCTTCTCGGCCAGGCCGGGCGCCTCGACGTCGAGATCGTAGAGGGTCTCCACGTGCTCGGCGACGAAGCCAATCGGGGCGATGACGACCTCGGTCTTGCCCTCGGCCGCGAGGGTCGCGAAGGTGGTCGGGAGATCCGGTCCGAGCCAGACGCCGCCGTCCATTCCCTGGCTTTGAAAGGCGATCCGCGCGGGATTGCCCCGCTCCTGCACCCGCGCCGCCACCGCGCTGGCCATGGCGCGGAACTCGCGCTCGTAGGCGTCGCCCATGTCGATGATCCGCTGAGGGAGGCTGTGCGCCGTCAGGAGCACAGGAATGCTGGCGCGGGTGGCCTCGGGGTAGCGCGCGAGGGCCTCGTCGATCGATTCGACGAAGGCGTCAATCAACGCCGGCTCGAGCCCCCAGGCCGGCGCACACCGCACCTCGACCCCGGGGTGCGCCGCCGCGGCCTCGCGCACGCCGGCGTGGTAAATCTCCACCGATTGCGGGGCGAGCGGGAGCGAGACGAGGGTGGTCACGCCGGCCGCGACCAGCTCGGCAACCACGTCTTTCGGGTAAGGACCCCAGAGGCGACCGGCGATGCGGACCGGGATCCCGAGGCGCGCTTCGAGGGCGGCGGCTTGTTCGGCCGTGATCCGCATCAGCGGCGAGCCGCCGATGCGCTGGAACCGACGTTGCACTTCGTCAACGATGTGGCCCGGCGTGGGACGGCCGCGGCGGATGTTGTTCAGGAAGGCGGGGATATCCTCGACTCGGTCGATGGTCCCGTGGCACGTGAGGAGTACGGCGGTGGTCACCCGCGCATCATAGGGGAGGTTTTCACGCCCAGTAGTGCCGGACCGCGCGAGGCGCCTCGGGTGAGCCCTCGATGGTGAGATAGGGCCGCCCGGGCGCTTTACCGGGGAAGGCGAAGCTGCCGGTGTTGGCGTAGCCCTCGTCGAGCGCCTCGCGGTGGGTGTGACCGAAGACGACGAGCTTCGCGCCGGTGGCCGCGGCGACAGCCCTGGCGCTGGCGGCGAGCATCTCGGGGACGGTGCCGCCATAGCGGTTGTGGCCGTTGGCCCAGCTCGCCCCCATCATCGCGGCGCCGAGGCCGAAGATCACCGCGCCCGGCTTGCGCGCCCCGAGCCCCGCGGCGCCGAGGCCGGAGAGCATCGTCAACGAGGCGACGACGCGATCGAAGTACACGCGCGTGAAGGTGCGCGAGAAGCTCTCGAGCGTGGGCGTGGCGCCGAGGGCGTAGAGCTCGTCGATCATCGCCGTGGGAATGCCGATCTCTTCCGCGAAGCCCGGGCCGCGATCCCGCCCGAGCGTGGCCTCGTCGCCGGCGCGGTAGAGCGGACCGCTCTTGAGCATCGCCCCGATGGCGGTGTGAAAGTACCGGTAAATCACGTACGGCGCGCGCTTTCCGTACTTCGTGAACGAGGCGACGAAGAGCTTGAGCGGCGTGTCGTCGTTGGTCTGGAGGTAGTGATGCGCGCCCGTCGGAGCGATGAACTGCTCGACGAAGTGCACGCCGAGGCTCGGCCGGCCGAGGACGAGCGGGTGTCCCGGGGCGTTGTCGGGATCGTAGTGGTGGCCGTGCTCGAAGTGGACGGCGCCGTCGCGGAAGAACCAGGGGGAGATGCGGACGCGCGCGCGCCCGGCCGGCGTGGGCCCGAGCGCGTCGAGGAAGCCTCCGCGGAGCTCGCCCGCGCCGACCTCGGCGTCGTGGTTTCCGCCGAGCAGCCAGAGCTCGCCGCCCTGATCGACATGGATCGCCAGGGCGCGACAGAGCTCGACGTGAACGCCGAGGACCTCGCGAACGGCGCGCGCCCCGGTGAGCCGCGGGTGCGACGCGGGCAGATCGAAGAGGTCGCCGGCGAAGATGATCCGCGCGCCCGGGTTCGCGCGGACGAGCGCGGCGACCTCCCCGGAGACGGCGCCGAGGTGGTCCCTGACGAGGTGAAGGTCGGCGAGGACAACCGTTCGGGGTGAGCACGACGCCACGCCACGGTTTCAGCACGGACGCTGACCCGACGCAACCGAGGCCGGGAAAACAAGGCCGCGGGGGCTCGACGGCGAGAGCCGCCGGTCCCAGGCAAGCCTTCATGGAAATCAGAGGAGGCGCGCCCACTTCGGATCCGATCATGGATCAGCTGCGGCGCGCGCTGGCGACCCAGGACTTCGACGCGCTCGCCCGCCTGTACGCCGAGGACGCGACGCTCGAAGAGGTGAGCAGCATCAGCCCGCCGGCGCACCCGCTCGTCGTCCAGGGGCGCGAGGCGATCCGGCAGCACCTGCGCGATCAGATCCTCCGCGATCCGATCTCGGGATGGCGGCGGCAGATCCAGGAGAGCTCGGTGGTGGACGGCCTCGAGACGGACGACGCGATCGCCTTCACCGAGGAGCGCGTCTACGCGGCCGGCGACAAGGCGATAGCGCATCACCTGGCGCGCAAGCAGGGCGGCCGCATCGTCCACGACCGGCTGGTGGTGGCCTGGGATCCGGATTGAGAGCGCGGCTACTCGGTGTGGGCGGCGAGCGTGGCCTCGATGAGCTCGAGCGCCGCGGTCGCGTCGTCGCCACGAAGGGCGCCATCGTCACCCATCGTTGACGCGAGGAACCGCGCGCGGCGGCCCTCGCGCAGCAGGAGGCGGGCGCCGCCGCAGGCGCGGCAGACCAGGCCGCCCGCGGCGGGATCGACGAAGGCGCTCGACGATTCGCCGCAGTCCCGGCCGCAGTGGACGCAGCGCTCGAGATCAAGGCCCCAGCCGATCGCGGCGAGCAGGCGAAAGCCGAGGCCGGCGAGGCGCGCGGTCGGAGCCGGGCCGTCCCCCGCGCCGTCGGCGTCGAGATCGTCGAGGAAGCCGTTGATCACCGCCCAGAGCGCGGGCTCGGGCGTGAGCGGCGGCGCGGCGCGGCGAACCCAGCGCAGCGCGTGCCCGGCCGCTTCGAGGCGATCGAGGCTGGCCGTGAGGACGAGGCGCGTCCGCGCGATGGCGGACTCGACCAGGACGCCGAGCTCGGCGCCGACGCGCTCTTCGAGGCCCACGTGGAGCAGGTGCATCGGCTCGAGCGACGGGAAGCGCTTCGAGGACTTCATGGCCGAGCGCGCGAGCGCCGAGACGATGCCGCGCTCTTCGGTGAAGAACGTCACGATCGCGTCGGCGTCGCCGAACGGCGTCTTGCGCACGAGCAGCGCGTCGGTCCGGATCCGGCTTCGGAGAACACGCCCGCTACGGAGAGCCATCGAGGGCCAGTGTGTCCGAGGTGGTGAGCTACTGCGAGCCACCCGAGCGTCTCTTCCGGGAAGAGACGTTCATGGTCGTTCATGCCCTCGAGTTGCTGGAAACTTGGCCGAGCGAGAGCTCGGGTGGCATGTCGTGTCCGCGCGGGCGCAAGACGATGCTGAGAGCGAGCGTGAACAGGATCAGCAGGAGCACGAACGCGATGGCCACGCCGAAGCGTTTGCTCTGCGATCGGCGCGCCGGGGCGGAAATCGGGAGCGGCGTCACCCAGGCCACGCGGCGGCTCGCGGTGTACCGCGCGAGCACCTCGTCGACCGAGAGCGAGACGGCGCGAGCGTATGCTTTGAGGAAACCGCGGACGAACACCTCGCCTGGCAAATCATCGAAATGGTCGGCCTCGATCCGTTCGATCGAGACGACGGGGATGCGGGTGGCGCGCGCGAGCTCTTCGACGCTCATCGCCTTTCCCTCTCGCGTACGCTTCAAGTAGCGGCCGATCGAGTCCATCTCATTCACCCATTCATCCAGACCACGTTTCCAGGACCAGCCCTTTCGGTTGCTTGCCGCCCCGCGCTCCCTTTGAAGGGGCCGGGCGGCGCCAAGTTACTGGTACGTCTGTAAATCTGCCTTGCAGCGCAGGCCGACCGGGGTCGAGGCCGAGAGCTCGCTGCATTTCTGGAGATCGGCGCGGGCGTCGTCTTTTGCGCCCTGCTTGGCCAGCACCCGAGCGCGAGCGCTCCAGGCGTCCTGGAGCCTTTTGCACTCCGGCCGGTCGGTGTCTACAGCCTTCGACAGGGCCTCGCGCGCGAGGGGAAGGTCGCCCTTCTTCTCGAAGGCCAGGCCGAGGCGGAAGTTGCCCACGCAAAACAGCGGCTGCGCGGCGATCGACCGGCGGAGCGCGTCGATCGCCTCGTCGGTGCTGCCGCGCTCGAGGTAGGCCCAGCCGAGGTTACCCCAGGCTTTCTCGGGCGAGTTGTAAAGGATGTCGTCGGCGAGGGGCTTGAGGACGCCGATGGCGTCTTCGTAGCGCTTCTCGTGGATCAGGATGACGCCGAGGGCGTTCTTGGCGTCGCGGTGATCCGGCGCGGCGCGGAGCGCTTCGCGGGCGAAGTGCTCGGCCTCGTTGAAGCGGCAGTCGGGCGAGTGCTCGTCGATGGCGCAGAACTGGAAGAGGATCATCGAGCCGAGGTAGGCGGCGTCGGCGTTGTCTTCGTTCAGCTTCAGCGATTTCTGGACGTGGTCGAGGGCCTCGCGGAAGCGGCTATTCTGGAAGGCGTCGCGGGCGAGATCGTACTCGCCGAGGGAGCGCGTCTCGGCGCCGGCGACCGGAGCCCCGGTGCCCGTCCCGCTGCAGCCGGCGGCGAACGCGACAATCAGCGTACAGCCGAGGACCACGAGCGCGCTCGCTCGCGTCAAACCTCGCCCTGCTGCGCCGTGTCGTCGGTCGGTCACCGGGTGTTCAGCCTCTCCCCTCCCGGAACCTCGCGTTTCGGGGGACGCCCCTGGGTATCCGAGATGGTCGACAACGTCAACCCGTCCAGCGCATCCCGGCCCGTGGACCTCGCACAATTCGTGAATCAGGGCTTCCAGAGGGACGAAATTTCAGATACCATGCGCGCCTTTTTTGTGCGCCGTCGTCCGCCGGGGTCGGTTCAACCCTCGCCGCGGATCTCGTCCTTGATGCCGAGGAGGCCGTACAGGCGGCGCATCGCCTCGAGATCGGGGACCTCGAGCCGCTCGTCGCTGACCTTTATGTACTGGCCCTCGCGGAGCTGCTGCACGGCGCGCTTCACGGTGTCGACGTCGAGCCCGATGCGCGTCGAGAGCTCCATCGGCGAGATGGCGAAGGTGGCGCCCGGGCCCGACGTGGCCGAGTCGCGGGCCTGCTGCGCGAGCTTGAGCAGCGCGCTGACGACCTTCGACTGGGTGTCGGCGAGCATCATGATCTCGATCTGATCCTCGGCGTCGCGGAGGCGGCGCACGAGCTGCTGGACCAAGCGCGCCGCCACGCTCGGGTTGTGCTCGAGCAGGTTCGCGAGCGTGTCTTGATCGAGGACGAGCGCCGTGCCGGCCGAGAGCGCGATCGCCGTCGACGAGCGCGCCGCGCCGACGATCAGCGCGGACTCGCCCAGGAGATCGCCGGCCTTGAGGACCATGATGCTGCGCTCGGCGCCGCGGACGCGCTTGATCAGGCGCACGCGCCCCTCTTCGAGGAGGTAGGCCTCGGTGCTGGCCTCGCCCTCGCGGTAGAGCACCTCGCCGGCGTGAAACGAGCGGCCCTCACGCGCGGGAGCGGGCGCGCGATCGGCGGGCGTTTCCTCGGCGAGCGGAGCGGGATCGTCGGGGGTCGTCATCGCGGCGCGGAGTCTACCCGAGCTCCGGCCGCGGGATCTTCTCTCGTTGGCGCGGCGAGCGGCCTGGCGTCCGGCGGGCGCACGTAGAGCGGCTCGAGCAGCGCGGGATCGGCCGGCTCGCCGGCGGCGAGGCGGATCGCAGCGAGGCGGCCGACCCACGCGGCGTCGGGCAGATCGATCGACGGACCGCGCACCAGCCCCGGCGGCAGCGGATCGAGGGTCGCGACGACCTCGCCGATGAGCACGATTCGCCTCGTTTCACCGGGGATCGTCAGCGCGGCTGCGGCGCGCGGCTCGCAGCGCGGCGGGGCGAGCGCGCGTACCACACCGTCAACGATCGTGTACGCTGCGAGGAAGACCTCGTCTTTCTTGGCGTCGATGGCCGCGAGGACCACGTCGTTCGCGGTGGCGTGGCCCTCGCCAAAGGCCGCGGCGGCCATCGCTTCGAGCGAGATGACGCCCGCGAGCGGGACGGCGAGGCCGATGGCGATCCCCTTGGCCGAGGCGACGCCGACCCGTACGCCCGTGAACGAGCCTGGACCCTGGTCGACGGCGACCGCGGCGACCGCGCTGCGATCGAGGCCCGCTGCGGCGAGCGCGGCGTCGATGGCCTCGAAAAGGCGCTCGGCGTGGCCCTGGAGATCGACGTAGCCGCCGGTGCCGAGGACGTGATCGCCTTCGACGACGACGGCGCTGCCGCGCGGCGTGGAGGTGGAGAGGGCGAGGATCTTCATCGGGGAACGTTGCAGCGCGCGGGCTGTCGGGCACAAGCTGTGACCAGCGATTCCGGGATCATGCGGCGGACACTATGGCCAACGTGGGGCGCGATGCGAAGGGTCCTCGTGGCCAGCGCGGGCTCCATCGTGTTTCACGGGGGCATCGTGGCGGTCGCGCTGGTGATCGCGGCCCTGCGGCGCGAGCCGCCGGCCCCGACGATCGAGGCGCCGGTGAACGCCGTCGATGTGTGGTCGGGCGTGACGGCCGCGATCGGCGGTGAGCACCTCGTCGATGTGAACGTCGACGCCCTCGGCGGGCAGGCGGGCCCCGCCGGAGCGGCCGGGAAAGCGGCGGACGCGACGCCGCCGGCCGCGCCTCCGCCACCGGCGAAGGCGGCGATCGCGCCGAAGCCCGCGGCAGAAAAGGCTGCATTACCCGACGATCCCGGCGCGATCGAGCCGGCTCCGAGGCCGCGCGTCAAGAAGGCGAAGCCCGCGGCGATCGATCCGGCGGCGAGCTCGGCCGCGGCGGATCCCGGCGACGGCGACGCGAAGTCCGCCCCGCCCGCGGCGCCGCGGACGACGAAGCACAAAGCCGGCGGCGGCGCCGAGGGCGATGACGGCGACGGCGCGCGATCCGGTCCGTTCGGCGCGGAGGGCCCGAGCGCGGTGCGAAGCCTGGGGCGCGCGTTCACCCGGGCGATCCCCGCGGCGTGTCAGTCGGATGCGAGCTGGGGGAAGCTACCCGCGGGCGACGCGGGCTCGATCGAGGTGGCGATCACCGTCGACGAGAGCGGCCACATCACCGGGTACAAGCCGCGCGATCACGATCCGCCGAAGCAGCTCGTCGCGCTCGTGAAGCGGACGCTGTCGCTGCTCGACGCGGGGACGTTCGCGCTCAAAGGATCGACGAGCGCGGGCGTGGAGGTGCTGCGGATCCAGGCCGGCGTGAGCGACGTCGCCGCCGACGAGGCGGGCGGCGCGACGGCGCTGTCGTTCGGCGAAGGCAAGGCCGCCTTCACGCAGGACAGCGGGCGCCACGTCGAGGTGACGCTGCGGGTGGTGAAGGTCGAGGCCGCCGTCGCGCCCTGAAGATCGCTACGGGATGCGCTGGCGAAGCGCGCGCAGCGTGGCGTCGACCGTGGCTTTGTAGCCGAACGTAGGCTCCTGCGTGCCCACGGTGATCGGCGCGCAGACCGACCCCGCGACGGCGCGATCGCCGAGGCCCCGGATGACCTGCAGCTCGCGGATGCCGGGCAGCGCGCGCGCGTACTGCTGCACCGGGCCGTAGCTCCCGTCGCTGGTCTGGCAGATCGGGTTGGTGGCGATCGACGTCCCGTCGCACTCGCAGGCCGCGTTGGCGCACGCCTTCGGGGCTTGCCGCGGGTAGATGCACGCGTACTGGAGATCGTCCTGCCCGGGGATGACGCGCTCGTGGCCGTTGATCGCGCTGGCGTTGTACGCGGCATCGGGCGGGGCCAGCGCGATGCCGGCGCGCGGGTTCGTCCCGGCGCGCGGCGCGATCGACTCGATCATGAAGGGATCGGTCGGCGCGACGCCGTTCGCCGGATCACCGAGCACGAGGTCCCAGTCAATCTCGCTCGGCGGCGCGAACCCGCTCGCGAGCGACTTCGGATCCTTCGCCAGGTCTTGCCAGGGGACGCCGACGATGGCGCTGAACATCACGAGCGCGGGCGATCGGTTGCCGCGGAAGAGCGGGTTCGCCACGAGGTTGCCCGCGCGATCGGGCACGAGCGTCTTCGTCAGGCCATCGACGTAACGATCGACCGGGTAGAGGAAGTCGATGCCGAAGCGACGCTTCTGATCGAAGCAGCGGAGGTTGATCGGATCGTCAGCACCGTCCGAGGGCGGGAGCTGGCAAACCGGATCGACCTGCGTCGGCGAACAGCCGGCGGGCGTGACCTGCGCGCACGAGGCGCAGCACGGATCGTTCGGGTTCGACGCGCACTCGACGCGGGCTCGCGGCAGGTGGAACGCGCCCATGCTGCCGTCGAGCGACGACGCCTGGCCCGCGAGGAAAAACTGGCCGCTCTCGCGCGTCGAGCAGTCGTTCTCGTCGGTCAGGAGGAGGATCACCAGCGCCGAGTCGGGGCGGAGAAAGTCGGCGCGGTTCTGCAGCACCGTCGCGTCCGTCCCCTGCGCGACGACCTTGCCGCCGAGCACCGCGACCGCCGCGTAAGGATCGGGATCGACGAGGAAGCGGTACACGCTCTCGAGCTGCGATTCGAAGCCGCAGCCCTGCTCGCCCGCGCCCTTGACCATCTCGACGAAGTTGCCGGTGAGCGACGCCGCGCTGCTGTCGCCGGGCGGGACGTTCACGCCGGCGGGATCCCACGCGAGGAAGCCCTTGCCCTGGTACGTCGGCACCGAGCCCGCGCCGACCGCGGTGCGCGTGACGAGGTGCGCGGCGTCGTTCTGCGTGGGCTGAAACGCAGGGTTCGCGGGGCTGCACAGATCGGCGCCGTGACCGCCGAGGCTGGTGGTGATCATCCCGAGGTGGAGGTCGGTCACGGGCGCGAAGTCGCGCACGCCCACGGCGCAGGCGCCGGTCGGTGACGAGGGCTGACCGAGGACGCTGCCGAGCCCGTTCACGCAGGCGGGATTGAGCAGGCGATCGATCAGGTACGGCACCGTCTCGGCGAGCGTCTGGTGAGCGACGTCGGTGTTGCGCGAGTTGTCGACGACGAGGAGCACGTCGACCTTCGTGGCCTGCTCGATCGGCGGCGGCGCGGCGTCCGCGTCGACCTCGACGACGTCGGTACCCGCGTCGACGACGAGGCTCGAGGGGATGAACGAGCGCCCATCGCAAGCGCCGAGGAGCGCGACGAGCGAGCCCGCGAGCGCGGCTGCGGCGACACTCCCGGAGACAAGAAAGCCTCTTCGCATGCGCGCAGGCTACATCGTGGCCACGGAGGCTGCTACGGTACGCCCCATGTCAGCTCGCGCGCGGCACGTGTGCCCGATCTGCGCCCGCGAAACCGCACCGCGGGACGGTACCCCGAAGAACCCTTCGTTCCCCTTCTGCTCGCCGGCATGCAAGCTGGTCGATCTGGGCAAGTGGCTCGACGGCACGTACCGGATCCCCGACACGTCGGGATCCGAGGCAGGTTCGGACGACGACGAAGGAAGGATCTCTCCACGCGGCGAGGACGAGGGATGATCCGCTCCCTCGTCAGCAGCGGGGTCGCGGCGGCGATCGTTGCAGCTGAAACGATCGCCTCGGCGCAGTGGCCCGCTCCCGCCGCGCAGCCCGCTCCGCTCGGCGCTGCGGCGATGGCCCAGGCGCAGCCTCCGCCGAGCCCTTGGGGCGCGATGCAGGCGGGCGGCCTCGCGCCTCCGCCGCCGATGCCCGCGGGCCCTCCGGCCACCGCCGGCAAGACGGAAGAGCAGCTCGACAAGTCCAAGAAGCAGAGCTCGGGGCGCGGGCTCGAGTGGCTCTGGGTCAACGTCGGCGGCGGGTACGAGCACCTCGGCCTGCGCACGTTCAACCCGAAGAACGAAGCCTTCGCCGCGGGCTTCGTCAGCACCACCGGCAACGGCGGGATGCTCAGCGGCGGCCTCGGCGCGCGGCTGCTCTTCCTCACGATCGGCGCGCGCGGGCGCATCGCGTTCTTCGACTCGTACAACCGCATCAGCCTCGGCCCCGAGCTCGGCTTTCGCTTCCCGCTCGGCAACCTCGAGCCTCACGCCGACCTCGGCTTCGGCTGGACGGGGCTCGGCAGCTTCAACGGCACCGTCGCCGGCGACGCGGGCGCGATCACCATGCGCGGCGTCTACGCGCGCGTGGGCGGCGGCCTCGACTACTACCTCACGCCGGTGTTCTCGGTCGGCTTCGACGCCAGCGTCGAGCTCGTCCACCTCTCGCGTCCTGGCATCTCGTCCGCGCAGATCGAGTCGATCAAGGCGCTGCCGACCCTCACCGCGGCGGAGCGCGCGAACGTCGATCTCCTCGGTACCGGGGTCACGAGCAACGGCGGCGCGTTCTCGGCGACGGGCCAGCTCGGGCTTCATTTCTAGGCCTTCTTGAACGCGACCCGACTCGGACTCGCGCTCCTCACGCTGGCCGGCCCCGTCGCCGTCTTCTTCGCGCTGCTCCGTCGACTCGGCGGGCAGGCCGCGCCGCGGGATCGCCGGCCTCGACGCGTGTGGCTCGCGCTGGCGACGTTCGCGTTCGGCGCGATCCTCTTCCTGCCCGCGTGGCGCGTCGAGGCGTGGCTCTCGGTGTGGGCCGGCCTCGACGAGCACGCGCGCGCGACGACGGACCTGCAGGCCCTCGTGTACGCGTTCTTCGTCGCGGCGCCGCTCGAGCAGGGCCTGAAGGTCGCGGCCGTGGGGCCGGTGTGGAGGACGCGCCATTTCGAGGCCAAGATCGACGGCGTGGTGTTCGCTGCGGCCGCGGCGCTCGGCTTCATCACGGCGCACAACCTCGAGCTCCTCGCGACCCAGGGGACCGACGGGCTGGTGCTCTGCCGCGCGCTCCTCGCGGTGCCCGCGCACCTGTTCTTCGCGGCGTCGTGGGGCTACGCGCTCGGCCGCGAGGCCCTGGCGACGTCGCAGCGAGGCGGCGAAAAGCGCGTGCTCGGCGGGCGCACGTTCATGTTCACCTGGTTCGTCGCGATGCTCTTCAACAGCATCTACGATCACCTCGTCTTCGGCCGCGGCGCGACGGCGCTCCTCGGCACGCTGCCGATCCTGCTCTGCATGATCGTGATGAGCCTCGTGGCCGCGCGCGAGCTGATCAAGCCGCCCGAGGGCGCGAAGGCCGCGCGCCGCCGCTTCCTCCCCGCGATCGCGCCGCCCTCGATGCGCGCCGTGCGCGAGGCGCTCTCGCGATCGGAGCGCCCCGTGATGCTGACGTGGATCGTCGTCGGCGCGCTGGTGACGACGGGCGTGATGACCGTCGCGCTCGCCGTCGCGGTGGCCCTCGGTCGTCGCTTCGGCGTCGACTTCACCGCGGTCGATCGCGGCGAGAGCGCCGGCATGGCGAGCCTGCTCCCGCTGGTGCTGCTCGCCGGCGCCGCGCTGACGGCGTTCCCGATCGCGGGCTTCCTGATCGCGCGCGCCTCGTCGACGCGCAGCGTGCTCGAGCCGGCGATCGCGGCGGGCCTCGCCATCGCCGGATCGCTGGTGCTGCTCGGGCTCGCCGCGCCGGTCGCGGTGGTGTTCGCGACGGCGTTCGCGCCGGTCGCCTTCGGCCTCGCGTGCATCGGCGCGTGGGCCGGCATCGTGCGCTGAAGCCCTGCTTTACAAGCCTCGTTCGTCGCGCGCGAGCCGCGAGATTCAGGCCGTCTTCTCGGCCTTGTTTCGCTCTTGCTTCGGCGAGTGCTTCTGCAGATCGGCGTCGAGCTCGCGCAGCAGCTCCTTCGCGCGGGGCGAGAGCGTCTTCGGGATCTCGACCTGCATCACGACCTGGAGCGAGCCCTTGCCGCGGCCGTCGAGGCGCGGCGCGCCGCGGCTCTTCACGGTGATGACGTCGCCCGGCTGCGTGCCCGAAGGGATGTCGACGTCGACCGCGGTGTCGTCCGGCAGATCGAGGTGAACCGAGCCGCCGAGCGCCGCCTCGACGAGCGAGACGTGCGCGCGCGTGACGAGATCGAGGCCGTCGCGCTCGAAGCGCGGATCCTGCGCGACCTCGATGTCGACGTAGAGATCACCGGCCGGGCCGCCCTGCGATCCGGCCATGCCTTGACCGGGGACGCGGAGCCGCTGCCCGTTGTCGACGCCGGCAGGAAACGAGACGACGACCTTGCGCGACTTCTCGACGGCGCCCTGGCCGTTGCACGTCGTGCACGGGGACTTCACCACCGAGCCCTCGCCGTGGCACTCGGGGCACGTCTGCGTGAACATCACGAAGCCGCGCGACGTGGACACCTGACCGACGCCGCCGCACGCGACGCATTGCCTTCGCTTCGTGCCGGCCTTCGCGCCGGTACCCGAGCAGTCGTCGCACGCAGCGGGCGTGCGCAGCGGCACCTCGCGCTTGCAGCCGAGCAGCGCGTCCTTCAGCGTCAGCCGCTGCTGGAGGCGGAGATCCTGTCCGCGGCTCGGACCGCCGCGACGACGCTGGCCGGCGAAGCCGCCCCCGCCGCCGCCGCCGAAGAACTCCGAGAAGATGTCCTGGAAGTGCGAGAAGATATCGCCGTTGCCGGGATCGGCCGCCATGCCCTCGAGGCCGGCGTGTCCGAATCGATCGTAGCGAGCGCGCTTGTCGTCGTCGGAGAGGACCTGGAACGCCTCGGTCGCCTCCTTGAAGCGCGCTTCGGCGGCGCTGTCTCCGGGGTTCCGATCAGGGTGACTCTTCAGAGCCTCCTTCCGGTACGCCTTTCGGATGTCGTCCGCCGCGGCATCCTTCGCAACACCAAGGACCTCGTAAAAATCGCGTTTTTGGCTCATGTGCAGACGGCGGTGCTGGGAGGGCCTGCTCCAGAGACAGGGCGGAAGGCACCATAAGTCGCCTCCACCGCGTGTCAACGATTACGTCCCCCGCCCGCTTACCGACCCTTCGACGCGCGCGTGCTCTGCGCGCGGTCAGCGCGTCGTGATCCGCGCGCCCGCGGCGCGCTCGATGGCGACAAAGGCGCGCCATGCGCGCCGCGGTATGGGGCCGCTTCGCGGCCCCATCTTTACTGACTGCGGCGCTGGAACGCCGGGGTGTCCCACTCGGAGTCGAGCGGCGGCACGAACGACGCGCGATCGCGGCCCGTACCGTTGTTCGCGCCGGCCGCGGCCTGGGCGGGAGCGGCGGGGCGGCGGCTCGGGAACGACGACTCGTCCGTGCGCATCGGCTGACGCTGCGACGACGCCGCGCGGGCAGCCAACGGAGGGCTCGACGTCGCGGCGCGCGCGCTGAGCTGCGACGCCGACGAGGCGATCGAGCCGAGCGAAGCAGGGCGCGACGACGCGCTCGCGAGGTGCTGCGGGACCTCGGCGACGACGTGATCGAAGCCCGTCGCGATGACGGTGACCTTGATCGCGTCGCCCATCGTCTCGTCGACGGTAGCGCCGAAGATGATGTTCGCGTCCTCGTGCGCCATCTCCTGAACGAGCGTGGCTGCTTCCTCGATCTCGCGCATCCGCATGTCGGGGCCGCCGACGATGTTGATGAGCACGCCCGTGGCGCCCTCGACCGAGATGTCGTCGAGGAGCGGCGAGCTGACGGCCATCTCGGCGGCGAGGCGCGCGCGGCCCTGGCCCTTGGCGCAGCCGGTACCCATGAGCGCGCGGCCCATGTTGCTCATCACGGTCTTCACGTCGGCGAAGTCGACGTTGACGATGCCGTTCTGGGTGATGAGATCGCTGATGCCCTTGATCGCCTGGTAGAGGACCTCGTCCGCCTTGCGGAACGCGTCGATGAACGAGAGGTCCTCGTCGCCGAGCGAGAGGAGCTTCTGGTTCGGGATCGTGATCAGCGTGTCGACGTGCTCGCTGAGCATGGCGAGGCCGAGCTCGGCGCGGCGCGCGCGCTGCTTGCCTTCGAAGAAGAACGGCTTCGTCACCACGCCGACCGTGAGGCAACCCTCTTCGCGCGCGAGCTGCGCGATCACGGGGGCCGCGCCGGTGCCGGTGCCGCCGCCCATGCCGGCCGTCACGAAGACCATGTCCGCGCCCTGGATCACTTCCTTGATCCGCTGCACGTCCTCGAGCGCGGCCTTGCGGCCCTTCTCGGGATCGGCGCCGGCGCCGAGGCCGCGCGTCACGTTGGCCCCGATGTGGAGCTTGAGCGGCGCGGCGCTCGCAGCGAGCGCCTGAGCGTCGGTGTTGACGACCATGAACTCGACCCCTTCCAGGCCGAAGCTCATCATCGTGTTGACCGCGTTGCCGCCGGAGCCGCCGCAGCCGATGACCTTGATCCGCGCGTCGTAACCGGCGCTCTCGTCGGCAAACTCGATGGAGAAACTCATGAAACGCCTCCCGGGGTGCTTGGCCGCGTGAACCCTCGGGTTCCGCCAGCCGGCGGGCATGACAGCCCGCCCTCGTGACGCGGAAGGGTGAGCCTCCGCCTCTGAAAAACCTTGAAGGAGCCGCGCTGGCGGCCCCATTTTTACCATCCCCTGTGGGCGCCTCTTCCCAGGCGGGGACGGGTACTGCATGTCGCCTGCAGGTACGGAGTGACGCGCTCTACACGCTCATCCCGCTGCCCGCGGTCCTACATCTCGAACCGGATTCTGTAACAACTTTCCTTGGTGCCGTCACTCCTAGAATGCCGCTCTCAACCAGTTCCAAAAGCGGCCGCTCTTCTGTCGCTCAATCGAAATATCTTCCGCCTCGACCGCGCTCTGCGCGCGCTCGCGCACGGCGGTCTTGCGGAGCTCGGGGCGGGTGTGCGCGGGGGCCTGCGCCGCCGATCGCTCGCGCGCCTGGATCAGCGCCGCGGCCCCGTACTGGACCAGGCCGACGCCGGTCGCGTACTGCGGTCCAGCGACGAGCTGGGTGATGCCGCGCACGCCGACAGGGAGCCCGAGCCGGACCGGCATCCCCAGGATTTCCTCGGCGAACTCCGTCATTCCATCGAGCAGGACCGCGCCGCCCGTGAGGACCACGCCGGCCGAGAGCTGCTCGAGCATGCCGGTGTCCTCGATGCGCTTGCGCAGCACCGCGAAGATCTCCTCGACCCGCGGCTCGATGATGTCGGAGAGCACGCGACGGGCGACCTTGCGCGGCGAGTGACCGCCCACGCCGGGGACCTCGATCTCTTCTTCGTCGCCGACCATTCGCCCGAGCGCGCAGCCGAAATTGCGTTTGATCCGCTCGGCTTCTGCCATTGGAGTGCGGAGGCCGGCCGAGATATCGGCGGTGATGTTGTTGCCGCCGACCGGGATCACGCTGGCGTGGGCGATGCCCCCGTCGACGTAGATCAGCAGGTCGGTGGTGCCGCCGCCGATGTCGATCACCGCGACGCCGATCTCCTTCTCGTCCTCGGAGAGCACGGCCTCGGCGCTCGCGAGCGGCTCGAGCACGACGTCGGCCACGATGAGGCTGCAGCGCTCGGCGCAGCGGACCACGTTCTGCACGCAGGACGTCGCCGCCGTGACGAGGTTGACCTTCACGCCGAGGCGCACGCCGCTCATGCCGACCGGATCGCGGATGCCATCCTGGTTGTCGACGACGAACTCCCGCGGGAGCGCGTGGAGGATCTGGCGATCGGCATCGACGGGGATCGCGCGCGCGCCCTCGAGCACGCGGTCGACGTCGTTGCGCGTGACCTCGCCGCCGGCGATCGCCGCGACGCCGTCCGAGCTCTGGCAGCGGATGTGGCTGCCGGCGACGCCGGCGTACACGGTGCGGATCTCGACGCCGGCCATGGTCTGCGCGGCCTCGATCGCTTCCGAGATCGCGCGCACCGTCCAGTCGATGTTGGAGACGACGCCCTTGCGGAGTCCGCGGCACGGCACGTTGCCGACGCCGAGGATGGTGATCCCGTCGGAGTCGACCTCGCCCACGACCGCGGTGACCTTGGTGGTCCCGATGTCCAGGCCGACGACAATCTCGGAGGTCTCGATACGGGTCTTCATTCGCATCCCAGCTCGTGCGGAGGGCTTCCTCGCTCAATCACGACCCGAAGCTGCCATGGGCCCGGGATCAGGGCCAAATTTCGCTCGGTGATTTGCCGACGCGCGCGGTGGTTCATCGCATTCTCACGACGACGCGCTCGGGGTGCGCGTCGTTGTCGAGGAAGATCACCTGGGCGCTGGCCTTGCGGCGCGCGACCTCGTTGAGCACGCGCGAGGCCTGCTCGATCTTGTCGCGGTAGGGCGGCATCCCGAGGTGGAGCGCGATCGCCTCCTTGCCGATGGTGACCGTGAGCACGCCGTCCTTCTCGAGGTGGAGCTCTTCCACCGGGTAGCGCTTGACGATCCCGGTGCGCTCGAAGTCCTCGACCACGTCGAGGGCGCGCTTCACCGCGAGGACGACGCCGGGGCGATCGCGCGCGACCTGCTCGGCCGTGATCCCGGTGACGATGGGCAGATCGCTGGGATCTTCCTCGCCGAGCTTCTTGAAGAGATCGCCGTCGCGCGTCGCGAGGTAGAGCTCGCCGCCGATCACGGCCGCGGCGTAGGCCTCGCGCTCGACGACGGTGATCGCCACCGTCGAGGGGAGCTTGCGCGTGACGGTGGCGCGCTCGATCCAGGGATCTTGCGCGAGCATCTGCCCGGCGCCGTGGAGGTCGAGCGCGAAGATGTTCTTGCCCACCGCGACGCCGGCCGCGTCGGCGACGGCCGCGGCGCTGCGGCGGCGCTCGCCTTCGATCAGGATGGTGCGGACCGCGAAGCGCGGGCTCGTCGTCACGTAGCGACGCGCGCCCCAGGCCACGCCGATCGACGCCGCGAGGACGACGATCGCGCCGGCGACGAGCTGCAACCCCCTGGAAAAGCGGCTCTCGAGGCGCTTCGGCGCGCTGCCGGGCGGCGGGCGCACCGTCGTCGTCGCCGGCCCGGGGAGCGGCGAGTCGTCGCCTCCCATGATCGGATCCACCGGCGCGTCGATCACCGTAGATCGCGCCTTCGCCGGCTTGTTGCGCCGATTTCCCGAGGTGCGCTCGCTCATGCCGGCGGGACCTCGTGGGCCGACGGAGGCACGGGCGTGCCGCCGCCGTTCCTGGCGTCGAGGCGCGCCTTCAGCGTGCGCACGGCGGCGTTGATGTCGCCGGCGCCGAGGGCGATCACCACGTCGCCGGGGCGCACGATCCGCTCGAGGGCCTCGGGGAGATCGAGCTTGTCGCCGACGTAGCTCGCGTCGTGGTGGCCGTGCTCGCGGATCGCTTGCACCAACTTTTCGGCCGACGTCCCGGGGATCGGCGCCTCGCCGGCCGCGTAGATGTCGGTGACGAGGAGCACGTCGGCCTGGTTGAAGGCGCGGGTGAAGTCGTCGAAGAGATCGCGCGTGCGCGTGTGCCGGTGCGGCTGGAACGCGACGACGATCCGGTGGTTTTCGCCGGGGAAAGCGCGCTGCGCGGCCTCGATCGTCGCCTTGACCTCGGCCGGGTGGTGGCCGTAGTCGTCGACGAGCGTGACGCCGCCGGACTGGCCGATCACGGTGAAGCGGCGGGCCACGCCGCCGAAGGTGGAGAGGGCCTGCTTGGTCACGTCGAGCGGGACCTCGAGCTCGTCGGCCACGGCGATCGTCGCGAGGCAGTTGAGCACGTTGTGCGCGCCGGGCATGCGCACCGTGAAGCCGCCGAGGGGCTCGCCGCGGCGGTAGGCGTTGAAGCTCGTCTCGAGGCCGCGGAACTGGATCCCGCGCGCGGCGTAGTCGGACTGGGGCGAGACGCCGTAGGTGACGTGGCGGCGCTGCACGCGCGGTAAAATGTCCTGCACGTGGGGGTGATCGAGGCACAGCACCGCGAGGCCGTAGAAGGGCACGCGCGCCGCGAACTCGACGAAGGCGTCCTTGATCTTCTCGTGCGATCCGTAGTGATCGAGGTGCTCGGCGTCGATGTTGGTGACGACGGCGATCGTCGGCGTCAGGCGCAGGAACGAGCCGTCGCTCTCGTCGGCCTCGGCCACGAGGAGATCGCCGGCGCCGAGGCGCGCGTTGGAGCCGAGCGCCGCCATCTTGCCGCCGACGACGACGGTGGGATCGAGGCCGGCGGCGCGGAGCACCGTCGCGACCAGCGAGGTCGTCGTCGTCTTGCCGTGCGAGCCGGCGATGGCCACGCCGTACTTCACGCGCATCAGCTCGGCGAGCATCTCGGCGCGGGTGATCACCGGGATGCCGAGCGCGCGCGCCTCGGTGAGCTCAGGGTTCTCGGCGCGGACCGCGCTCGAGTAGACGACGACGTCGACGCCCGAAATGTTCTCGTGGCGGTGCCCGAGATCGACGCGCACGCCGAGGGTCTGGAGGCGGCGCGTGGTGCTGCTCTCCTTCATGTCCGAGCCCGACACGTCGAACTCGAGCGAGCGGAGGATCTCGGCCAGGCCGCTCATCCCCACGCCCCCGATGCCAACGAAATGTACGTGTCGGACGCGTCCGCGAAACATCAGCTGGCCTCCTTCGCCCACGCGCCAGCGCGGGCGAGGTTCAAGAGATCCCGGGCGACGAAGAAGGCAGCGTCGGGCTTGCCGAGCGCGCCGGCGGCCTTCGCCATGCGCACGCGGAGATCGGGATCGCGCGCGAGGCGCTCGAGCTCGTTGGCGACGCGCGCCGGCGTCGCGTAGGACTGTTCGAGCGCGACGGCGGCGCCCTTTCGCGCGAGCGAGAGCGCGTTCCTGTGCTGGTGATCGTCGGCCGCGAACGGGTACGGGATCAGGATCGAGGCGCGCCCCACCGCGCAGAGCTCGGCCAGCGACGAGGCGCCCGCGCGCTCGATCACCACGTCGGCGGCGCCGATCGCCTCGGCGACGTCGTCGATGAAGGGGACGACCTGCGCGCTCGCGACGCCGAGCTCGGCGTAGAGCCCGCGGACCTCGGCCTCGCGATCACGGCCGGTCTGGTGGACGACCGCGACCTCGACGCCGCGGCGCGCGGCGGCGGCGACGGCCTTCGGGACCGTGGCGTTGAGCGCCACGGATCCCTGGCTGCCGCCGAGCACGAGCACCGTGATCGGGCCGGGCTTCGGTGCGTACGGCGCGGGCGAGAACGCGCGTCGAAGCGGCACGCCGCTGCGACGAACCACGCTCGGACGAAAGGAGCGCTCCGCCTCCGGGAAGGCCAGGTACGCGCGCGCGGCGAAGGGCGTGAGCAAGCGGTTGGCGAGGCCGAGCACGCTGTTGGGCTCGAGCATCGTCACCGGGACCCCGGAGAAGCGCGCCGCGAGCGACACCGGCCCGGCCGCGTAGCCGCCGACCGAGAGCACGACGTCAGGGCGGATGCGCCGCACGAGCTGCCGCGCCTCGGGGATCGATCCCGCCGCGCGGGTGACGCCCTTGAGGAACGCGCGCACGCCGCCGCCGCGGAGCGGGAGCACGCGCAGGAGCTCGAGCTCGCCGCCGTGCTCGGGGATCACGCGCGCCTCGATGCCGCGCGACGTTCCGCAGTAGACGACGCGCGCCGACGCATCGAGCGAGCGCACGGCGTCGCCGACCGCGATCATCGGGAAAACGTGGCCTCCGGTGCCTCCGCCGGCGATCAGTATCGTCACCATCCGGCGCCCCCGGCCGCGCCTTCGTCGGCGGACGTGGCGACCAGCGCCGACGCGCTCGGCGCCGCGCGCTTGGGGCGCTCGTTCGAGCCCAGATCGGCCGTCGCGGTGCGCGGGCGGCTGATGCTGAGCAGGATGCCCGCGGCCATCGCGTTCACGAGCAGCGACGATCCGCCGTAGCTCAGGAACGGGAGCGTGAGGCCCTTGGTCGGGAAGATGGCCATCGCCACCGCGAGGTTGGTCAGCGACTGCACGCCGAACAGCGTCGAGATCCCGAAGGCGAGGTAGCTGCCGTAGTCGTCCTGCGCTTCGAGCGCGATCTTCACGCCGCGCGAGACGATGAGCATGTACGCCGCGGAGAGCCCGAGGATGCCGAGGAAGCCGAGCTCTTCGCCGATGATCGCCGAGATGAAATCGGTGTGCGCCTCCGGCAGGTAGAGCACCTGGAGCCCGCGCCCGAGGCCGAGCCCGGAGAAGCCGCCAGACCCGAAGCTCATCACCGACTGAAACGGCTGGTAAGCGATGTCGTTGCGGTTGTTCTCCATGTCCATGAAGGCGAGGTAACGCTTGAAGCGGTACTCGCTGAAGCGGACGAGGAAGACCGCGCCGAGGGCCGCGAGCGTGGTGAACGCGCCGATGTAGTGCACGCGCGCGCCGGCCACGAAGAGTAGCGTGAACGTGAGGATCAGGAGCACGACGGCGCTCCCGAAGTCCGGTTGCTTCAGCAACAGAACTGCGAAAAAGCCCACCACGAGGAGGTGGGGGACGAAGCCGATGTAGAAGCTCTTGATCTTGTCGGCCTTCTTCGAGAGCGAGTACGCGAGCCAGAGCACGATGCCGAGCTTGGCGACCTCGGCCGGCTGGATGTGCACCGGGCCGACGGCGATCCAGCGGAAGGCGTTGCCGGCGCGGTGGCCGAAGCCGACGACGACGAACACCAGCATCGCCGTGACGACGGCCATGATCGGGTAGGTGAGCTTGCGGTACTTCGCGTAGTCGATGCGGCTCACGAGCCACATGCCGATCACCGAGACGATGGCGTAGATCGCCTGGCGCTTGAGGAAGAACTGCGCGTCGTGGTGCCGCACCGTCGCTTCGACCGCGCTGGCGCTGTAGACCATGATCACGCCGAAGCCGATCAGGGCGATGACCGTGGCCGCGAGGACCGAGTCGACCGGGCCCGAGGGGCTCGACGCCAGCAGCGCCGAGACGACCGGCGTCGCTCGCGGGAGCGCGGCGCCCTCGCCGTCCGCGGGCGGAGGCACGCTCGACGCCTTCGGGACGACGCGGTTGTTCGTCGACGCCGCAGGGGCGCGCGGAGGCGTGGGGCTACGTCGCGGCCAGCTCATGACGCTCCTCGCGCGGGGGCGACAGGCGCGAGATCGCGTACGGCCTGCGTGAAGACGTCGCCCCGGTCCTTGTAGTCACGAAACATGTCGAAGCTCGAGCACGCTGGACTGAGAAGCACGGCGTCGCCGGAACGGGCAAGTTCCCGGGCGGTCGCGACGGCGTCGCGCATCGTGGCGGCGCGCGAGATCGGCAGGATCCCGCGAGCGGCGGACTCGATCCGATCGGCGGCCTCGCCGATGAGCACGAGGGCGCGGCCGCGGTCGCGCAGCGCGTCGACGAGGGGCTCGTACGCGCCGAGCTTGTCGCGGCCGCCGGCGATGAGCACGACGCGCGGCTCGGTGAGCCCGCGGAGCGCGGCCACCGAGGCGCCGACGTTGGTCCCCTTCGAGTCGTCGTAGTAGCGGACGCCGTCGACCTCGCCCGCGACGACCATGCGGTGATCGAGGCCGGTGAACGACGCCAGCGCCGCGGTGATCGCCGCCTCCCCTGCCCCGAGCTCGGCGGCGAGGCCGATGGCGGTGCAGGCGTTGGCGACGTTGTGCGCGCCGGAGATCTTGAGCCCCGCGAGCGGGAACGACCAGCCCTTCGCGGGGTAGCGGATCCGGTCGCCGTGGAGCGCGATGTCCGCGGCGTCGTCGCTCGCGCTGAAGGTGATCACCCGCGCGCTGCCGCGGGCGGCCTGCCTCGCGACGAGGGCGTCGCCGAGGGGCACGATCGCCGCGTCTTCGGACGTCATCGTCACGAACGGGTTGCCCTTGGCGTCGGCGTAAGCGGCGAAGCCCGCGTAGCGATCGAGGTGATCGTCGGTGATGTTCAGGAGCGCGTGGGCGCGCGCGTGGAGCGTGGGCACGCGCTCGGCCTGGAAGCTCGAGATCTCCAGGACGTTCACGTCCCAGGCCTCGTCCACGGCCTCGGCCAGCGGCGTCCCGAAGTTACCCCCGATGAACGCCTTCTGGCCGGCCGCCACGAGCATCGCGTGCGTGAGCGCGGTGGTGGTGCTCTTGCCGTTGGTGCCGCCGATGAGGACGATCGGCGCCGTGACGAAGCGCGACGCGAGCTCCAGCTCGCCGATCACCTCGCAGCCGCGCTGCTCGAAGGCTTCGAGCGCCGCGAACGACGGCACGCCGGGCGAGATCACCACGAGGTCGGCCGCGGCGAACAGCCCCGGATCGTAGCCGCCGAACGAGAGCTGCGCGCCCCGCGCCTCGAGGGCGATCGTCGCAGCGGAAGCTTGCTCGCGAGGCGCCGCGTCGACGCCGAGCACGCGAGCGCCGCGCGCGAGCAGGAGGCTCGCCGCGGCCACGCCGCTGCGACCGAGCCCCACCACCACGACGGTCTTCGCGCGCACGTCCATGCCCGTCACCTGAGCTTCAGTGACGCCAGCGCGAACAGCGCCAGCAGGATGGAGATGATCCAGAAGCGGACGATGATCTTCGGCTCGGCCCACCCCTTCTTCTCGTAGTGGTGGTGGATCGGCGCCATCAGGAAGATGCGCTTGCCGGTGAGCTTGAACGAGATGACCTGCGTGATCACGCTGACCGTCTCGATGAAGAAGATCCCGCCGAGGATGATCGAGAGCAGCTCGTTCTTGGTGCAGACGGCGAGCATCCCGAGGCCGCCGCCGAGCGCCAGCGATCCGACGTCGCCCATGAACACCTGCGCGGGGTAGGTGTTGTACCAGAGGAAGCCAATCCCGGCCCCGATGATGGATCCGCAGTAGACCGAGAGCTCACCGCACGAGGCGATCTTCGGGATGTCGAGGTAGGTCGCGAGCGAGAAGCCGAAGAGCGTCGCGCCGGCCACGTAGGCCCAGATCAGGTACGTGCCGGCGTTGATCATCACCGGGCCGATGGCGAGCCCGTCGAGGCCGTCGGTGAGGTTCACGGCGTTCGAGGTCGCGACGACGACGAAGACCGCGAAGGGCACGTAGACCCCCATCGGGAGATCGATCGAGTGCTTGGAGAACGCCAGGAACGGGATCGCGAGGTGGGTCTTGATCTCGTTCCAGTCGGCCGGGAGCTTGCTGGTCGCGAGGAACGTGTACGCGATGGCCGAGCCGCCGATCAGCACCTGGCCGAGGAGCTTGTAGCGACCGGCGAGGCCGCCCGAGCTCTTGCGCTTGAGCTTGAGGTAATCGTCGAGGTAGCCGATCACGCCGTAGCCCGCGGTCACGGCCGTCGTCGCGAGGACGAAGGGGTTCCGGAGATCGGCCCAGAGCACCGTCGGGAGCAGGAGCGAGAGCAGGATCAGCGCTCCGCCCATCGTCGGCGTGCCGGCCTTGATCTTGTGCGTCTCGGGGCCCGTCGAGCGTACGACCTGCCCGATCTGCTTCTTTTGAAGCTCGCGGATGAACCACGGCGCCAGCACGAACGTGAGCAGCATGGCGGTGATCGTCGCCATGATGGTGCGGAACGGGATGTACCGGAGGACGTTGAGCCAGCTCAGCCAGCTGTAGTGCGACTTCAGCGGATAGAAGAGCTCGTAGATCACGAGGCGCCTCCCGGGATGCCGCGGTGGGCGCCTGCGAGCGCGCCGACGAGCCGCTCCGTACCGATGCTGCGCGAGCCTTTTACGAGCACGAGATCCCGGGGGCGCGCGGCGAGGAGCACGAGCGCGGCGGCGTCGTCGACGCGGTCGGTGAACGAGGCAGCGACGCCTCCTTCGGCGGCGCGCGCGGCGATCCGCGCCGCGTCTCCGGCGATGGCAAACACGTGCGCCGCTCCGCTCGCGGCGGCGGCGCGGCCGACCTCGTCGTGCCCGGGCGCGCTCTCTGACCCGAGCTCGCGCATCTCGCCGAGCACCAGCACGAGGCGGCGCCCCGTGGCCGCGGCGATCTCCGCGGCGGCGCGGATCGACGAGACCATCGAGGCGGGGTTGGCGTTGTAGCTGTCGTCGATCACCGCGAGGCCGCTCGCGAAGACGTGCGGGACGAGGCGACCCGCGCCGGCGCCGACGTCGGCGCGCGCGAAGGCCTCGTCGCAGATCGCGCCGGTGAGGGCCTCGCCGAGCGCGAGATCGACGACGGCGAACGCTGCGGCGGTGGCCAGCGCGCCGGCCTCGCCGAGCAGCGGCGTGGTGATCGTGACCTCGCCGCGGTCGCCGGTTTCGAGCCGGATCCGCGAGCGATCGAGCCCCTCCAGATCGCGCCCGATGATCTTCACCAGGGCATCTGGCGCGCGGCCGTAGAGCATGCGTCGGCGCGCCGGCGACGCGAGGATCCCCTGGCGCACCCGCGGATCGTCGCCGTTGCCGATGGCCACGCCGCCCTCCGGCAGGGCGCGGAAGAGCGCGTTCTTCTCGCGGGCGACGCCGTCGACGGAGCCGACGAGCTCGGTGTGCGCCGCGGCGATCAGCGTGACGACGCCGATCTCGGGCTCGGCGATCCGGCAGAGCTCGGCGATCTCGCCGGGCTGGTTCATGCCCATCTCGATCACGCCGACAGCGTGCTCGGGGCCGAGGCCGAAGAGCACCATCGGGACGCCGATGCGGTTGTTGAGGTTGCCCTGCCCGCCGTGAACGCGGCCGGGGCGCAGGCGCTCCAGCAGCGCGGCGATGGCCACGCGCGTCGTGGTCTTGCCGGCCGATCCGGTGATGGCGACGAGCTTGCGACCGCCTTCGAGGGCCCGCCATCGCCGGGCATGGGCGCGCGCAAGATCGCCGAGGGCCCTCAGTGTAGATTTGACACGAACCACCGTGAGGCCCGCGGGCGCGGCGATTTCGCGCTCGACGAGGGCCACGATCGCGCCGGCGCGCGCCGCGGCGTCGAGGTGCGCGTGGCCATCGTGGATCTCGCCGTGCAGCGCGACGAAGACCGCGCCCGGCGTGAGCGCGCGCGTGTCGGTGGAGACGGCGACCATCTCGGTCGCGAGTGACAGCGACGACGACGACGCGATCACGCCCTCCGTGGCCGCGAGGATCTCGGCGAGCGTGAAGCGCGCGGCGTTGCGGGGGATCGGCGTCGCCATCAGCGCGCGCCCCGGCCGGCGCGGCGGATCGCGAGGGCGCGCCGCGCCTCGTCGCGATCGTCGAACGCATGGGTGACGTCGCCGACGATCTGGTAGGGCTCGTGCCCCTTGCCGGCGAGGACGATCACGTCGCCCGGCTCGGCGTCGACGATCGCGCGCTCGATCGCGACGCGGCGGTCGAGCTCGACGATGACCTGCGCGGGCGCGCCCTCGAGGCCCGGCAGGATGGCGTCGGCGATGGCGCGAGGATCCTCGCTGCGCGGGTTGTCGCTGGTGACGATCGCCACGGCGGCGCCGCGGCCGACGGCCTCGCCCATCAGCGGGCGCTTCTTCGGATCGCGATCGCCGCCGCAGCCGAAGACGCAGACGATCCGGCTGTTTTCGCCGAGGATCTTCACGCTCTCCAGCACCCGGGCGAGGGCGTCGGGCGTGTGCGCGTAGTCGACGAGAACGATGACGTCGTCGACGTCGGGCGTGTCGACGCGCTCGAGGCGACCGGGGACGCCGATGGCCGTGGAGAGCACCTGCGCGGCGCGGTGCACGTCGAGGTCGAGCAGCCAGGCGATCGCCAGCGCGGCGAGGAGGTTCTGCGCGTTGTGAGCGCCGAAGAGCGGCGAGGCGATCTCGACCACGCCGGCCGGGGTGCGCGCCGTGATGGCGATCCCGGCGCGGGAGAATGTCAGCGCGAGCGGCGCTACCTCGGCCTCGTCGACGGTCGCAGAGGCGCGCGAGGAGAAGCGCGCGAGCACCGCGCTGCGCGGGCCGCCCGGGGGTTGCACGCGGAGCGCGAGCTCGCGGCCGAAGGCGTCGTCGACGTTGATCGCCGCGCTGCCCGGCGCGAGATCGACGAAGAGGCGGGCCTTCGCCTCGCCGTAGGCCGCCATCGATCCGTGGTAGTCGAGGTGGTCCTGCGTGAGGTTGGTGAAGGCCGCGACGCGGAAGCGCACCGCGTCGGATCGCCTTGCGATCAAGGCGATCGACGACACTTCCATCACCAGGTGCTCGGCGCCGCGCGCGCGCATGGCCCTCGCTATCCGCGCCAGCTCGTCGGCCTCGGGGCTGGTCAGCGTCGGCGGGAGATCGAGATCGGCGAAGCGCGCGCCGAGCGTCCCGACGATCCCGGCGCGGCCGCCGCAGCCGTCGATCACGGCCTGGACGAGGTGCGCCGTCGTCGTCTTGCCGTTGGTGCCGGTGATGCCGACGACCTCGAGCGCGAACGTGGGGTGGCCGTAGACCGCGGCCGACGCATACGCGAGCGCGACCGGCACGTCGTCGACCTCGATCTTCGCGGCGCCGACGACGGGCACGTCGCGCGCGGCGAGGACGGCCGCGGCCCCTCCGGCGATGGCCTCGGCGACGAAGCGCGCGCCGTCGGCGTGCGCCCCGCTGCGCGCGACGAAGAGATCGCCCGGCTCGATCCGGCGCGAGTCGTGGTGCACGCCGGTGATCCGCGCGCCGTCGTCGCCCGTCGCGATCAGGCGCGCGCCCGGAATCTCGCGCGCCAGCTCGTCGACGCGGAGCGGGAACGGCGCGGACGAGTGGCGCACGAACGCGCGCTCGGTCCGGACCGGCGCGCGCGGCGCGGTCGGGGTGGTCGATCCAGCGAGGGTCATGTCGACGGCTCGAAGACGAGCTTCACCGCGGCGCCCTTCGGCAGCACGGCGCCCGCGGGCGGCTCCTGGTGCGTCAGGCGCCCCGTGCCCTCGACCGTCGGCGTGAGGCCGAGGCCCATCGCGGCCTTGACGGCCTCGCGCGCCGGCCAGCCTGCAAAATCCGGCACGCGCGCCTCGCCCGCGCGCATCGGCGCCGACGGCGTGACCACGCCCGCGGCCGGCGCCGCAGCGACCTTGGCCTCGCCCATCACCTGGTAGGTGTTCGCCGCGGTGTCGCCGGCTTCGGCCTTCTTAGAGAGGTCCGCGAGCTTCATCGGCACGCTGCCGCGAGGCATGACGCCGAGGTAACGGAGGGCCATCTCCCCGACGCGACGGAACACCGGCGCCGACACCGATCCGCCGGCGTGCGTGCCGCCGACGGGCTCGTCGAGGACGACGGCGATGGTGATGCGCGGCTTCTCCACGGGGACGAAGCCGACGAACGACGCGATGTAGTGCGCGTCGGTGTACTTGCCCGTGGTCGGATCGATCTTCTGCGCGGTGCCCGTCTTCCCTGCGACGCGAAAGCCTGGAATTGCAGCCTCGACGCCGGTGCCTTCGCCCTCGGTGACGGAGACGAGCATCTCGGAGACGAGCTGCGCGGTCGCGGCCGGGACGACGTCGCGACGGATGTGCGGCGAGGCCTCGGAGAGCGTCACGCCGGTGCCGTCGTTGACGCGCTTGACGAGGAGCGGCTCGAGCAGGCGGCCGTTGTTGGCGACCGCGGACATGGCCATCGCGAGCTGCAGCGTGGTGACGCTGATGCCCTGCCCGTAGGCAGCGTTCGCGGTCTCGACCTGCACCCAGGGGCGACCGCGCGGGCGGAGCACGCCGGCCGACTCGCCCGGGAACGGGATGCCCGACTGATCGCCGAAGCCGAAGCGACGCAGCCCCTCGTAGAGCCTCGATTCGCCGAGCCCGAGCGCGATCTTCGCCGCGCAGATGTTCGACGAGATCGACAGGCACTGCGTCGGCGTCAGCCACTTCGAAACGTGGGTGTCGTGGATGACGACGTTGTCGATCGCCATCGTCCCGTTCTCTGCGTAGATCGTCGCGTTGGGATCGACGCTCTTCGCGGCGAGCGCCGAGGCCATCATGAAGACCTTCATCGACGAGCCCGGCTCGAAGCGATCGGCGACGGCGCGGTTTCGGCGCGCGTCGGGATCGGCCGCGCCATAATCGTTGGGGTTGTACCCGGGCGAGCTCGCCATCGCGAGGATCTCGCCGGTCGCCGGATCCACCGCGACGATCGATCCGCCGATGGCCTCGTAGGTCTTCATCGCGGCCTCGAGCTCGCGCTCCGCGGTGAACTGGATGCCCTTGTCGATCGTGAGATAAACGTTGTGGCCGGCGAGGGCCTGCTCGTCCTCGACGCCCTCGGAGAAGAGCAGGCGGCCGGCGCGATCGCGGAGCCCGTGCACCTCGGAGGCGTGGCCCTTGAGCTCGTGCTCGAGCGAGAGCTCGAGCCCCTCGCGCCCGTCGCCGTCGGGCGAGACGAAGCCGAGCAGCGGCCCGGCGAGCTCGCGGTTCGGATAGAAGCGGTGCCCTTCGCCCTCGATCGTCAGCCCCGCGAGCGGGTAGCGCTGCGTGCGATCCGACAGCTCGCGGACCTTCTGGACCTCGTCCTCGGACACGCGGCGCTTGA
The DNA here is from genome assembly GCA_025362495.1 of Byssovorax sp. GTDB lineage: Bacteria > Myxococcota_A > Polyangia > Polyangiales > Polyangiaceae > JANYGI01. The sequence goes on from JANYGI010000119.1 coordinate 52,011, forward strand.
GCCACGCGAAGCGACGGCGGCGCGTGAGCTTGTCGGCCACGTCCTCGACGGGCATGTTCAGCGCCTCGGCGACGCGCGCCGAGTACTGCTGGATCTTCATCGGCAGGTACTTCGGATCGATGCCGCGCAGCATCTCCACCGCGTCGAGCGAGACGCTGGGTACCTCGACGCTCTCGGCCAGCGGCGCGCCGTTGCGATCGTAGATCGTCCCGCGCTTCGGCTGGATGTGGAGGCGCCGCTGCCGCTGCCGCTCGGCGAGCTCGAACCACTCGTCGCCGTCGTCGACCTGCACGTGGTACGCGCCGGAGACGATGCCGCCGAGGCCGAGGCCCATCAGCCCGCAGAGCATCCCCATGCGGATCTTGATCCACCGCGCGCGCTCGGGATCGAGGTTCTTCACGGAGCACCTCCATCGACCACGGCGGGCGCGGCCGGCGCTCCGGCGGCGGCGCTGCCCGCGGGCACCGCGTCGCCCATGTCATCGGCCTTCTCGTCACCGTTCGGCGCGCTCGGCGAGAAGCCGCGGAGAGCGATCACCCGCTCGGGCGGCGGCGGCGTCATCCCGAGGAGCGTGCGCGCCACCATCTCCACGCGCTGCGGCGTCTCGTAGCTCGCGGCCTCGAGCGAGAGCACGCGCTTCACCTCGCGGAGGCGCGCCTGCTCGGCGCGAGCGCGCCCGAGCTTGTAACCAAGGTCGATCGTGCTCCCACGGAGCGCGAGGTGAACGATGAACGCGGCCACCGTGGCGACGACCGCGACCGTCCACAGGGCGAGGAAAGGGCGCTGCTTCACGCGTCCTCCTCGGGCTCGACCTCGGGCTCTCCGGGGAGGACCCACTCCTCGTCGGACTCGCGCTCGCGCGACGCGCGCATCGGGGCGCCGGCGACGACGCGCTCGGCGGCGCGGAGCTTGGCGCTGCGCGAGCGGGGGTTCTCGGCCATCTCCTCGTCGCTCGGGATCACGGGCTTCTTCGTCAGAGGTCGCCAGAGATCACGCTCGCGGAGGGACCGCTTCACCAGGCGATCCTCGAGCGAGTGGAACGAGATGATCCCGACGACGCCGCCGATCTTCACGACCTTCGGCGCGAGCTCGAGCAGCTGCTCCAGCTCTTCGAGCTCGCGGTTGACCGCGATCCGCAGCCCCTGGAACGTGCGCGTCGCGGGATCGACGCCGCCGATGCGCGCCGGCCCGACCGCCCGCACCACGGCGCGGCGGAGATCGAGGGTCGTGTGCAGATCGCCCTGATCGCGCGCCTGCTTGATGCAGCGGGCCACCCGCCGCGAGCGCCGCTCCTCGCCGTACTTGAAGATCACGTTGGCGAGCTCGTCGTCGTCGAGGCGATCGATGAGGTCGAGCGCCGTCTCGCCGGAGCTCGTGTCCATGCGCATGTCGAGCGGCCCCTCGGAGCGGAAGCTCATGCCGCGATCGGCCTGATCGAGCTGCATCGACGAGAGGCCGAGATCGGCGATCATCCCGTCGACGCCGGCGATCCCGAGCGCCGCGAGGTGAGCCTCGATCGCGCCGAAGCGCCCGTGCACCAGCGTCGCGCGATCGCCGAAGGCCGCGAGCCGCGCGCGCGCCAGAGCCAGCGCCGACTCGTCGCGATCGACGCCGATCACACGCGTCCCGGGGATCTCCAGGATGGCCTCGGTGTGGCCGCCGGCGCCGAGCGTCGCGTCGAGGTAAACGCCGCCGGCCACGGGTGAAATCGACGCGACCGTCTCGTCGCGGAGGACCGTGACGTGCGGCTCGGCACGGGGACGCGGCGTCGGAGGAGGCAGGCGCATGGGGACGATATTCTCGACGTTCATAGGCGGAACTGCTCCGCGATCGCGGCCTTGAAGCTTTGCAGCTCCACCTCGGTCATCGCCTGCGCCGACTGCCAGCGCTCCTTCGACCAGAGCTCGGCCGTCCGACCCATGCCGGCCCAGAGCACGTCTTTCTCGAGCTCGGCGTGATCACGCAGCGACGGCGGGATCAGGATCCGGCCCTGCTTGTCGAGCTCGCACTCGACCGCGGCCGAGAGGTAGAGCCGGCGAAACGCCACGACGTTCTGATCGAACTGCGGCATGTCGGCGATCTTCGCCTCGAGCTCTTCCCAGGCCTTCATCGGGTAGAGGTGCAGGCAGCGATCGAAGAGCGCGCGCGTGATCACGAGGCGCAGATCGTTCCCGGCAGTGAGCACGTCGCGATACCGCGCGGGGAGGCTGGTGCGCCCCTTCGCGTCGATCGCGTGCTCGAACTGTCCGCGGAACATCGCGCTCATTGCCAGCCAGGACCTCGCCCCCTCGCCATGGGGGATTCGCCGTAAGGGACCATCCGTGGGGTGGCACCCTTTGCCACTTCTTCCCACGAAGCCTGGCCACGCTACGAAGAGGGGTCCGGGGAGTCAACAGTTTGGCCTTTGTCGATGGCTCCTATATGGGCAAAGGTAAGATACTCACCACCACGAAACGGCAAATTAGGCGAGTTTTCCGCAGGTTTTCCACAGCGTGGGGACAAGTGGGGAACTTCGGAGCGAAGTGAGCGTTGACGGCGGCCAAGCGCCCTGAGCGGCCGTGATCGCGCGCACCGCGCAATTTTTTACGCGGCAAATCGTGGGTCCTGGATCACACCGATCACGCCTCACTTGTTCCGTCCCGGACCGGTGGTCGGGAGTGGGAAGAGATCGTGCTCAGGGGGCGCGACGGGGGCGCGACGGGGGCGAGCTACGCCGATCGGCGGCGTCGGAGCAGGACGAGACCGACGACGCGCGCGGCGCGATGGAGCCATCCGCTCTCGCGGTAGCCGTGGTCCTGCGCGCGCCTCACGTACGGCTCGCGATCGAGCAGCGCGACAAGCTCGAGATCGCGCCGCGCGTGAACACCAGCGTGCGCGCGAGGCCGAGCACGGTGATCACATCGTGGTCCGACGAGTCGATCGCCGCGAGCGGGTGCTCGTCGTCAGCGCTTGCGAGCGCGTCGTGGGTGATGAACTGGCGCCGCAGCAGGCGCGCCTCGTCGGATCAGATCACAGTGCGGAGAGCCTGGGGAACTTGATCCGCATCGACGACCGCAGCCACTCGGGCAAGGTCGACCAGCGCGCGGCGAGCTTCACGAGGTCTTCGCCCTCGTCGACGACGGCTTCTTCGTCCGCGTCCCAGCGCAGATCGAGATCGACGCGCTCCGTCTCGCCGCGGCGCCCGACGATGAGGGCGCCGTCGAGCTTCGGCGCGCCCAGGGTCGGCGTGATCACGATCTCGCGGCCGATGATGTACTGGCTGAGGTACACGGAGAGGATCTCGATGTCCTTGTCGAAGGTGGCAAAGCGATCTTCCGTCGTCACCGCGACCACCAGCTCTTGCGCGCGGATCTGCCGCTCGAGCTCCTTCGCTCCGATCACATTGCGCAGCGTGAACGCCTCGTCTTCGAGCGCGTCGACGAGGACGCCGACGTCGGTGGCGGGGATCTCGACCCGCAGGTCGTAGCGGTACTGGATCGGGCCGGGGCTGGAGCTGGACACGGCCGGGACTATTGGGCCGCGTCGGGCGCTCGTCGAGGCCGGACCGGCCTTGCGCAGGCTGCAACGGTGCTCCGACTGCGGTAGAGGGGAGACACCCGGCATGGTCAACACGCGCTTTCGTGGGTTCGCTTGGGCCACCCTCGCCTTCACCCTCGCGGTGATCCTCTGGGGCGCGTACGTGCGCGCCAGCGGATCCGGCGCGGGCTGCGGCAGCCACTGGCCGACGTGCAACGGCGAGATCCTCCCTCGCCCGAAGACGATGGCCACCATCGTCGAATTCGCGCACCGCGTGACGTCGGGCGCGATCACCCTCGTCGTCGTCGTCGAGGTCGTCTGGGCGTTCCTGGCCTATCCCAAGGGCCATCCGGTGCGACGCGGGGCCACGGCCTCGATGATCCTCATGCTGACCGAGGGGCTCGTCGGCGCGGCCATCGTCCTCTTCGAGTACGTCGCGCACGACAAGTCCGTGGCCCGCGCCGCGTGGATGTCGATCCACCTCATCAACACCTTCTTCCTGATCGCGGCGCTGACGTGCACCGCGTGGTGGGCCTCGGGCGGCGCCGCGATCCGCCTCCGGCGCGGCGTCACGCTCGGCCTGGTGGTGCTCGGCGCGATCGGTCTCCTCGCCGTCGGCGTCAGCGGCGCGATCACCGCGCTCGGCGACACGCTCTTCACCGCGCCTTCCCTCGCCCGCGGCATCGCCGACGATCTCTCCCCGGCCGCGCACTTCCTGCAGAAGCTCCGGGTGATCCATCCGATCGAGGCCGTCCTCGTGGCGATATTTCTCTTCTACGCCCGCGTCCCCGTCGCGGCGCACCGCGCGACCCCCGCCGCGCGCCGCCTCTCGCTCGCGCTCGCGGGGCTGCTCGTGACGCAGGTGCTGCTCGGCCTCGTCAACCTCGTGCTGCTCGCGCCCGTCGCGATGCAGCTCATCCACCTGCTCGTCGCCGATCTGGTGTGGATCACGTTCGTGCTGCTCTCGGCCGAGGCCCTCGGCGAGGGCCAGCCGAGCGTGGCGACGGCGGCGATCGCCGACGCCGTCGGGCCGGCCGCGCGCGTCGAGGCGTAGCCCGATCCCGGGGCGACGCCGGGCGAAATCTCCTCAACAACGCGCCTGATCCGGCGATGAGCTGGGGCGAGGCAATGCCTCGGTGCGAGGCCCCATGAAAACCCTGACTTTTGGCCGAACGGCCGGCGTCCTGGTCCTCGTGCACACGAAGGCGCCACCGGATCAGGCCGAGTGGGAGGCGTATCTCGCCGAGGTTGTCGCCATCCGGCAAGCGAGCAAGGTGACGACGCTCCTCGTCGTCACCGACGGCGGCGCGCCCGACGCTTCGCAACGAGCCCAGCTCGCCCGGGCGTACGGCGACGATCTGACCGTCACCGCGGTGTGCAACGGGAGCCCCGTCGTGCAGCGCGTGATCACCGCGGTCGGCTGGATCACCCGCGCCCGGCTCCGCGGCTTCGCCTACGACGATCTCGCTGGGACCCTGGCGTACCTCGGCGTCTCACCCACGGCGCTCGGCGCGATCACGGCGCTGGTCGTCAAGCTCCAGCGTCAGATCAACGCGCGCGTCGTGAAAACATGAGCGAGCGGGTGACCCCGCGAGCCTCGCCGGGGGCCGCCCGCTCGCGCGGCGATCACATGCCGAGGCCGCCGTCGACGTCGATGCAGCGTCCCGAGAAGTACTCGCACTCGATCACGAACTTCACCGCGAGCCAGATGTCCTCGGGCTCGCCGGTGCGGCCGACGGGGATCATCCCCACGAGGGCGTCGCGGGCCTTCTGGTTCATCCCGGCCGTCATCGGCGTCTCGACCATGCCGGGGGCGACGGCGCCGACGCGGATGCCGAAGGGCGCGAACTCGAGCGACCACGTCTTGGTGTTGACGGCCATGGCCGCCTTGGCCGCCGAGTAGTTCGACTGGCCGCGGTTACCGTGGCGGGCGATCGAGCTGATGTTGACGATCACGCCGCGCGTGCTGGTCTCGACCATCTTCGCGACGACGTCGCGCACCATCAGCGTCGCGCCGGTGAGGTTCACGTCGATGACGAGCTGCCACTGCTCGCGGCTGAGCTTGGTGATGGCGCCCGTGGTGCGATCCTTCTTCACGAGCAGGCCGTCGCGGAGGATGCCGGCGTTGTTGATCAGGCCGTTGAGCCCGCCCATCGACTCGTGGGCCCACGTCACGAAGGAGCCGACCTCGCCCTCGTCGGCGACGTTGAGCTTGCGGGCGTGGATCTTCCCCTTGAAGCCCTTCGACTCCTCGGCCAGCGCCGCGAGCTCGGCCTCCTTGACGTCGCCGGCGGCGACCTGGGCGCCCGCTTCGGCGAGCCGGAGCGCGTAGTGCCGCCCGAGGCCCTGCGCCGCGCCCGTCACGATGAACTTTCCGTCTTCCAGTCGCATGAATCTTCCTCCGAGGCTGCGGCCCGTCGTGGGCCCTGGCCGGCGGCGGCGAGGCCCCTGGCAGGGCGCCGCTCCGGCGCCTCCGCTTACCACAGCTTGCGCTCACCCTCCTCGATGATATCCAATGCACGCCATGAGCACGCCCCACCGACTCGCCGTACTCGCGCTCGCCGTCGTCACCGCCGCGGCGATCCCCGCCTGCAGCAAGGGCGGCTCGAGCGCCGGAGAGGCCGCCCCGCACATCGCCGCGTCATCGGATCCGGCCGGCAAAGACATCGTCGAGGGCGCCGTCATCGCGGCCCGCGAGAAGATCGGCGGCATCCGCCTCTACAAGGTCACCCACGTGGACGACTACCCCGATCCGATCGGGTACGAGTACCACATGATCGCCTACGATCCGAAGTGCGACACCTACGAGGCGTGCGCGAAGCTCTGGCAAAGCCACCAGGCGAAATCGATGTACGACCACCTGGTCGTGCGCGAGGTCAACTTCCTCCCGCGCGATCACCGCGTGCTCTTCGTCGAGCCGCTGACCGAGGCCGAGCGCGCCACGTACGACAAGGCGCGCGACAGCCGGGCAGCGCCCACGCCCTGATCGGCGGCTCTCCCGCTCAGGCGTGGTCGCGCAGCGCCTTGCCGAGAGTGGCAATCGCGCGCTCGTGGAGGCGGCTCGCCCAGCTCTTGCTGATGCCGAGATCCTCGGCGATCACGTCGAACGCTTCGCCTCCGTAATAGTGCCGTTCGACGAGCGCGCGCTCGCGCTCGGGCAGATCCGAGAGCGCGCCTCGAACGCTCGCGGCGACCTGGGCTCGCGACGTCACCTCCTCCGGAGAGGTGGAGTCGTCGTGAACGCTCATCGCGTCGCCGCGCGAGGTCGCCAGGCCCAGGGCCAGCGCCGCCGCCTGATCTTCGAGGAGGCCAGTCAGGCGCGACTGGAACCCTTCGGCCGAGCCGTCGCCGCCCTCGTCGGGATCGGCTACCTGCTCCAGGTGCCGTTCCGAGGCCATCACCGCGTTGAGGCGCGCCGCGGCCGAGCGCGCGTGCGTCGTCCGCCTCACCTCGTCGAAGATGGCCCATTTGAGCTTCCGCGCCGCGTAGGCGGCGAACGTCGACCGGGCTGGATCGTAGGTTTGATTGACGCCGAGGAGGGCGAGCCGCCCGATGCCGCGCAGCTCGTCCACCTCGACGTGCGGGCCCAGGCGCCGCGCCAGGCGATAGGCCACCGCGTCCACGACCTTCATTCCCTCGCTGATTCGATCGACCTCGGCGAGCACGCTCAACCCACCTTCTTGCCGCCGCGGCGGAGAGAGACCACGTTGCCGGAGGCCTCGGCTGGCAGCACTTTCCCGGTGGGATCGCGGCGGACTTCGCCGCTGCTGTCGACCGAGATCGGGCGCGCGCGGCGAGCGAGCTTGGCGGCCTTCGCGTCGCCCGCGAGCACCTCGGCGAGCTGCTCGCGCATCCAGGCGATCTCGCCCTCGGACAGGCGGTCTCGATACGGGGCCACGGCGGCGTCGATCTGCGCGGTCAACCAGGGATCGTCGGAGGAGTCGGTCATGACGAGGGTGACGTCAACGTATCGAGACGTGAAAACAGTTTACAACTAAGGAACGAAAGAAACTGCGCGACGCCACGTTTCCCGGGAGCCGCGGAGCAAGACCGGGAGATCGCCAATTCATTGACGACTTGCGCGGCGACGAAGCAATGGCCTGTCTTCACTCCGAGGACGCGTGCGCGCTGGATCCGCTGGATCCGCCGGATCGCGCGGAAGCCGCGCCCTTGTGATATCGTCCGCGCCACCTTGCGTTCCCGACGCTCGTCCCTCGCCGCTCGCCTCGTCGCCGTCACGCTGGCCGTTGCGTCACTCGCGGGATCCGGCTCGTCGTTCGCGCAGGCGCCGCCCAGCGCGGCCGACAAGGAGACGGCGCGCACCCTCATGAACGCGGGCGACGATCGCTTCGAAGCCGGAGAATTCGGGGGCGCGCTCAAGGGCTATCAGGGCGCCGGCTTCGAGCGTCATGGGGGAACGCTATCATGCCGGCCGGCCCGGGGCGGGATCACTCCTCTTCGCCCCAGCGCGCCGCCTCGGCCACGACGTCGTCGAGGTGCCCGAGCAGGCTCTGCTCCACGGCGGCCATGCCATCTCTGGCTTCCTTCGTGAAGCCCGACGCCACGCTCGCGCGCGCGGCCACGGCGATCTCGGCGCGCACCCACGCCGCGCAGCCCGCGACGATGTCGTGGCGCTCGATCAGATCCGCGAGCCGCGCCCGCTCCCCGAGCTCCATGGCCTTCTTGCCGGCGATGGACTCGACGAGATCGCGATCATCGCCCGTGGTGCGCTCGTGCAGGAAGAGCAGCGGCAACGAAGGGCGCCCTTCGAGCAGGTTGCGGAGGCCGTCCTTCCCCGTCGACGCGGGCGGCGCCACGAGATCGGTGAGATCGTCGAGGGCCTGGAACGCGAGCCCGAGGCTGCGGCCCCAGGCGATGGCCTCGGCGGGATCGGCGTCTTCACGCGCGAGGACCAGGCCGGCGGCGAACGGCGCGGCGAACGCCTGATAGGCAGTCTTGTCGAGGATCTCGCGGCGGAGAGCGGCCTCGTCGTCGCCCAGCCGGCGAAAGCCGAGCAGATCGTGGAACTGGCCTGTACCGGCGCGGCAACACGCGTCGAGCAAGAGCTCGTAGGCGGCCACGTCGCCCGCGGTCGCCCCGCGGCCGGGCGCGAGGTGCCGCATCGCGAGCACGTTGAGCATGTTGCCCATGATCACCGCGAGATCACGGGCCTCCAGCCAGCCGATCGTGCGATCCGAAGCCTGGATCGCCAGGCCGAGCGCGGGCTTGCCGCGGCGCAACGTCGCGCTGTCCATCACGTCGTCGTGGACGAGCATGAAGAGGTGGAGCAGCTCCACGCCCGTGGCGAAGCGCTCGATCCGATCACCCGAGGGCGCCCCGCCCCCGGCGACGCTCCCCAGCAGCACGAGCTGGGCGCGCACGAGGTGCTTGGGGCCGCGGCTGATCGCCAGCACCGCCGCCACCGCGTCGCGCCACGCGGGCGAGGCGCCGTACGAGCCCATCTGGGCGATGGCGTCGTCGAGGCGGCGCTCGATCCGGGCGACCGGCGCGGCGAGATCTTCACGGATGGCGCTGGGTTTCGTCATGGTTCCCTCGTCCTCGGGTGGGGTGCGGAGCGCCGCCCGCGGCGGCTCCCGGCGATCATAGGCGCTGCCGGCGCGCGAATCGACCTCGCCGCGGACTGGACGCCTGCACGGGCTCGCTCGTCATCCCGCGCGACCTCAGTAAACCCAGGGGATGATCCGGTAAGGCACCTTCTTGCAGTACCGGGCCCACAGGTCGCCATACTTCGCCGCGCAGCGCTGATCGTCGAAGTGCTGCCGGGGAAACAGGAGAGCAACGTAGTAGAGCGGGTACAGCCACGGATACACGCTCAGCGGGCGCCCGAGCGAGAGGCAGAGCCCGAGGGCCATGAAGATCTCGCCAAGATAGTTGATGTGGCGCGAGAGCCGCCAGAAGCCGCTCGCGAGGAGGTGCTTGCCGCCGCCGCTCACCGTCTCCGGAGCGAGGATCCCGAAGAGCTTCGCCCCGGGCCTCGTCTTGAAGAGAAACTTCTGCAGATTGGCGCCGCGCGAGAGGCCCCAGCCGGCGAAGAACAGGAGCCCACAGGCCACGAGGAGCGGAGTCGGGGTGTGCGGATTGGGCTCCTCGGCGAGGGCCCAGAGGCCGACACAGTAGAAGAACGGATAGAACACGAGGCACCCCCAGCCGAGCTTGAAGCCCACCCGTTCGGCGAAGAAGTCGTACGTGTAGAGGTGGACCTCCTCGAAATTCAGATACTCTGTCAGGAAGAAGCTGAAGAGGCCTGCGTGGAGGAGCACGCCGGGCGAAGGGTCCGCCGGGTGCAAGAGCAGGTGACGCGCCGTGAACGAGAGCACGTTGAGCTCGAGCATGATCGCGCCGACGAGGTAGAGGTACATCTTGGCGTCGACGCGCCCGCGGAGCCACTGGGGGTTCTCGAGCCGGCCCAGGTAGAGCGCGGCGCCAATGCTCTGGCCGGGGACCGGCGGCGCGCCGAGCACGACCGAGAGCGTGAAGACGAGCCCGAGGGCGCACGCGCCCGCCGCGGCCTCCCAGCGGTGCACGAAGAAGAAGTCCCAGGGCAAGAGGCCTTGCCAGCACGCGAGCCCGTAGAGCGCGAGGACGACGAGATGAACGCGCAAGCCGTTGAGTCGATAGCGGAGCGGCTTACCCGTGGAGGGATCGAGCACGTAGCCGTCGGTCCAGCGGCCGGGGACGAGCAGATGCAGCGCGAGGACGAGCGCGTAAACCAGCGCGGGTGAGAGGAGGCCGATCAGCATGAGGTCCTGTTCGTGGGGGTGCGCACGGTAGAGCACCCCACGGATCGAGACCACGACAAAGCGCTGAAGGCCGGGCGCCGACGCGGCGCGCGGGCCGGGGACGCGAGAGCGCTAGAGGCCGCGCGCGCAGCGGAATCCGGCGTTTTCGCTGCGCTCCGAGGGAGCTGCGCCGAGGCGCGCGGCGGCGCGGAGGCGGGACGCGTCGCCGAGCCACGAGCCCCCGCGGAGCACGCGAGACTCCGACCCGTTGATGTCAGCGCAGTTGACGCACGCCACGCCTCCGCCCCCGTACCAGGCGGCGTCATACCAGTCCAGGTTCCACTCGAGCTCGCCTCCGGCCAGATCGCGGTGCCCCCACCGCCCGTTCCCCGCCGGGTGGCTGCCGACCGCGAGGAGCGCCGTCGCGCCGCTGGCCGCGGAGGCGGCGCGCGCCGGGTTCAACGTCGGATCGTCGCCTCCCCAGGGGTAGAGTCGGTTCTCTTTTCCTCCGCTGGCCGCGTACTCCCACTCCGCTTCCGTCGGCAAGCGGCCGCCATCCCAGGCGCAGAACGCCGCGGCCTCGAACCAGCTCACGCAGTTGATCGCCGCGTCCTCGTGGGCGCCCGCCGCGTCGCTCCAGCTCTGCTGCTCCGGGGAGCACTTCAGTTGACTCACCAGGGTTGCTCTCGAATCGGCGAGGCTCGCATTCCAGCTCTCCCGCCAACCGCTGCTGGCGATGAGCGGGTGAGCGCCCGCGCCGACCGCGGGCGGCGTGCCGTCGAACGCGTCGACGAACTTGCGGAACCGGCTCACCGTCACCTCGAAGGCGTCGAGCGCGAAGCCCGACACCGTCACCATGTGCTCCGAGAGCTCGTCGCCGGGCCCCGCGTACGCGTCCGATCCGCCGAGGCTCCTGCCCATCGGGAAGGTGCCCCCCGCGACGGCGAGACGCTGGCAACACGAGGTCCCACCGCAGTCGAGCCCGCCTGCGCACGACGGCCCCTCCGCCAGATCATCACCGCCGCTTCCACCGCCGCCGCCGCTTCCACCGCTGCCGCCGTCACCGCTCGGATCGGCGCCTCCGCCCCCGCCGGCCCCGCCGTCGCCCGTCATGCTCGCGCCGCTCGACGAGGTCACCTGTGCTCCGCTCGTCGACGCGTGCGGAGGGGCGATTGGCACGGCCTTGCTCGTACAGGCGACGAAGATCGCGCCACAGGCGAGCATACCCAGCACGGCATTCTGCGTTCGAGGAATCATCAGGACCCTTTCAGGTCATCGGAGCCCGGCCGGGCCTCACTCCGAAGGTGCGCAGTCGAAGCGAGCCCGCCAGTTGAGGAGCACGGGCGTCGCGGAGTGGTTCGGCGTCGGGTTGAGCGTGAACGTGAGGCGCAGAAAGGTGCGAGACTGAGCGCCGTTGTTCAGCGTCGCGAGCGGCGTGAAGAGATCGTAGTTGGTCCACGTGGCGCTCTGATCGACGGGCGGGCCGGTCATGGTCCCGATCGCGAGCGGCGCTGCTGGCGACAGGGTCGCCTGCGTGTTCCCGGTCTGGGCCTGGATCTGGATCGATGGATATTTGCCACCGCTGCTCGCGAAGGTCGCCTCGAGGCCGACGTCGATCCAGATGACGTGCGTCCCCGCGGGGCAGCTCGCGCCGGTGTAATCGCTGCTGAAGCTGCCGGCGTAGACGTACTGCTGCGTGCAGCTCGTGGTGCAGGCTCCGCCGTTCTGCGGGCCCTGATCGCATTGCTCACCGTTGCTCGTCACCCCATCGCCGCAGTAGGCCGCGAACTTGCAGCCCGGCGCGCAGGCGTTGGCCACGGCGCCGCCATAGGTGGTGGCGTTGGTCCCGTCGTCGCAGGACTCGGCGCCGTTCTTGATTCCATCACCGCAGTACGGCCCGCGGCCGGTGCACCCGGATTGACAGTGCCCGTAGCTACCGTCGTTGACGCCGTCGTCGCAGGCCTCGGAGCCCTTGACCAGGCCGTCCCCGCAGATGGGGCTGCACGCGCTGACGGTGTGAACGAAGCCGCTCAGCGTCGCGGTGTAGTTCGAGCCGCTGGTGTGGCGCTCGGCCTGGAAGAGATCGATGGAGTACATGCCCTTGTCGAGCATGCCGAGCTTGGTCTCGGCCACGGCCACATTGAGGGTCACGCTCCCGCTCTGCGGCCCGTGAACGCCGCCGAGATCGACGACGAGCTGGCCATTGACGAACGCCCAGACGTCGTCGTCACCGGTGAAGTTGAACGTCGACGGGCTGGCGCTGATCGCCACGCTGTGCAGGTACGTGAACGGATAGTGGAGCTCGCTCGTGAAGGCGAAGTTGTGGTTGGTCGAGCCGCCCACGTCGGTCGCCACCTGGGTGTTGTCCGAGAGCCAGGCGCCCGTCCCGGTGGAGCCGAGATAACCGCCCGCCACCAGCGTGACCGTCGTGGAATTCACCACCGAGGCGATCGCCGTGAACTTGGACGCGGCGTCCGCCGAACGCCGGATCTTGAAGCCCGAGGAGAGCCCGGCCGTCGAGCTCAGCGTGACTGTCGTGCTGCCCGCGGTGAAGGTCGACGTGGCGCCCGAGTACAGCTTCATCCACCCGAGGTTGTCGACCGGGTAAAAGGCCGTGCTGCTGAACTTGTAGATGTTCGTGCCCAGCCCCTGCTGGGGAAACGTGAGCGTCGTGGGGTTGCCCAGCGCGTCGAGGTAAACCGGCATCGCATAGGGGTTGACGGTGCCCACGAGCCCGCAGTCGGGCGACTTCAAGGTCGCCTTGTCGTGATACCACCAGCAGAACTCGGCAGGAGCGGTGAGCGAGTTCGTGGGCGGCGTGGGGCGAAACACCGGCTCGCCGTCGAGGCCGAGCTGCGCCTTCACCATGTTGGGTCCAGCCGCCGTGGAGCCCTGCTGGAAATCAGGGTGCCCGATCCCCAGCGGCCCCGCGAGGAACGTACCGCTGTAGTGCATGTCGCGGTAGAGAATGGGGATCACGAGCTGGGTCGGCGGCGCCTGGTCCACGGCGATGCACGAGAAACCTGGCTCGATGGTGCACGTCGGCGAGCAGCCGTCTCCCGCGGTGGTGTTGCCGTCGTCGCAGGCCTCGATGGGGAACTTCAGCCCATCTCCGCAGACGGCGGTGCAGATGCCGCCTTGACACTTGGCCTCGACCTCGCACGCCGGCGAGCAACCATCGTAAGGGATGACGTTGCCATCATCGCACTGCTCGAACCCCTCCTTGAGGCCATCCCCGCAGACGGTGACATGGCAGACGGAGAGGGTCCCCACCATGGCGCAGGCAAAGCCCTTTTCGAGCATGCAGGCCGCGCTGCAGCCGTCGCCGGACGCGGTGTTGGCGTCGTCGCACTGCTCGGCGCCCACGGTGATGCCGTCGCCGCATTTCTTGGCGATGCATTTCGCGCCGACCGTGGGGCACTGCCACCCCAGCTCGACCTTGCATGTCGCCGAGCAGCCATCGCCCGGGAGGCTGTTGCTGTCATCGCAGGTCTCGGCGCCGGTGACCTTGCCGTCGCCGCACGGCGTCGCGAGGCAGGGGCTCCCCGGGACCGGACAGGTGTAGTTGGGCTCGAGCTGGCAGCTCGACGAACAGCCGTCGCCCGATACGGTGTTCCCATCGTCGCACTGCTCGCCCAGGCTCACGACGCTGTTCCCGCAAGCGATGGTGGGGCAACCGACGCCGACGCACGGGCCCCCGGTCAGCGTCACCGAGCCATCGATCGTCAGCCCCGAGTCGGCGCCCGCGTCGACGTCCTGCGCTGTCTCGACGAGCTGACGGCAGTACGGATCGCAAGGATTGTTCGAGCACGGGCCCGCGTCGAGCTTGAGGCTCAGCGTCGCGAACCTGTCGATGAAGCACGGGCCCCACGCCGACCCGTCGCAGGTCTGCGATCCAACCGCGCACTCGACGTGCCCGCCCTGAACGTGGGTGACGTGGCCGCAGTCCCTCGCCTCGCCCTCATGGCTGCACGGCGTGCCTTCCCCCTCGCCTCCGGCTCCGACCGCAGCTCCACCCCCGCTCCCCGGATCGCCTCCCATGCCCCCACCGGCTCCCGGCCCCGACGTGGCCCCGGTCGCGACATGAGCCACCGGAGGAGGGTGTTGCTCGGGTGTCGAGCCACATCCCCCCGTGAGCGACGCGGCGACGGCGGTCGCCGTGAGCGCGGCCATCGCGACGAACACGAACCGCCCGGGCGACGGCCGACGGCGCGTTTCCAGTCGAGGATCCGGGGCGGGCCCGGTCGCGCGAAGCGACGCCTTCTCGGTCATACGAAGGACGCATCGGCGACGGCGCCCACAAGCTTGAGCACTTTCGCCACCGACCGCCGACGGCCGCGCGCGGATCCGGCGCGCGCTCCTTTCGCGCGGCTACCGTGAAGCGACGATGAAGCTCTGCCGGAACGGGAAGAGCACCTTGCCCGTCGCCCGGCGCGGATAGGCCTGCTTCAACCGATCGACGTAGCCCGCCAGGAAATGCGGCCCGCGGCGGCTCCACCGCATCTGTCACGACCTGGTCATCGCGTCATGAATTCGTCATGCGGGCGAAAGCCCGTGCTGTGCCGTTGACTCCGCTCGCCGCGAGGGATTCGCCGGGATCTGACGAGGCGCCGTCACGGCAACGCGCGACTGACTCTCCGCGTCAGGCGACGCCCGTCACGATCCCGTTTGAGCGCGGGGAGCGCCGTTGCAACGTCACCGTCCCGCGTGTACTGCCACGCGACCTCGTAATCGCGGAGCTTTCGCGATCCCCACCCGGAGCCCGACCTCGAACGTGTCTGCACTTGGTAGATGGAATGCGCGGGGAGGCTCGCCCGAGCTCACCCCGGAGTCGATGGTCGCGGCCATAGCCCGCTGTCGCGAGCCGCTGCTCGTGGTGCGCGACGCGAGCTCACGGCGCCTCGGCCTCGCGATGGGCGGCGAGGTGCTCTCTCCGGGTGCGCTCGGCGCGGGCGAGTACGAGCTGGTGGCGTCGCTGCCGCCGCTCTACCCCGAGTGGCTCGGCGATCGCTCGTTCTGCGAGGCCCACGGCGTGCGCTTCCCGTACGTGGCCGGCGAGATGGCCAACGGCATCGCCACCGTCGCGATGGTGGTCGCGATGGGCAAGGCAGGAATGCTCGGCTTCTTCGGCGCGGCGGGCCTGGGCTTCGGCCGGGTCGAGGCCGCCGTCGCGACGTTGCGCGACGAGCTGGGCGACGACGCGCCCTGGGGCGTGAACCTCATCCACTCGCCCAACGAAGCCTCGCTCGAGAACCGGGTCGCCGATCTGCTGATCGAGAGCGGCGTCCAGCGCATCTCGGTCTCGGCCTTCATGGCCCTCACGCCGGCCGTCGTCCGCTGCTCCGCGCGCGGCCTCACGCTCGATCCGGCAGGGCAAATCGTGCGGCCCCGGCACATCTTCGCCAAGATTTCCCGGCGCGAGGTGGCCCGCCCGTTCCTCTCGCCGGCGCCCGACGAGATCCTCCGCGCCCTCGTGGCGAGCGGTGGATTGACGGCCGAAGAAGCGCGCCTCGCCGCGAAGATCCCCGTCGCCGAGGACATCACGGTCGAGGCCGACTCCGGCGGTCACACCGACAACCAGGCGCTCGTCGCCCTGCTCCCGACCATCCTCCAGCTCCGCGACGAGCTCGCCGCCGAGTACAAATATACTCGCCCGATCCGCATCGGCGCCGCGGGCGGCCTCGGCACCCCCGGCTCGCTCGCGGCGGCGTTCTCGCTCGGCGCGGCCTACGTGGTCACCGGCTCGGTGAACCAGGCCGCGCTGGAGTCGGGCCTCTCCGACGAGGGCAAGCGGATGCTCGCCAAGGCCGAGGTCGCCGACGTGATCATGGCCCCCGCGGCCGACATGTTCGAGCTGGGCGTGAAGCTCCAGGTGCTGCGTCGCGGGAGCATGTTCGGCGTGCGCGCGGCCAAGCTCTACGAGGCCTACGTGGCCCATCCGTCGCTCGAGGCCATCCCCGACGCGCTGCGCACGCGCCTCGAGAACGAGGTGCTCCACACGACGTTCGCCGCGATCTGGGAAGAGACGCGGACCTTCTGGGAGGCCCGCGATCCCGAGCAGAACGCGCAGGCCGCGCGCGATCCCAAGCACCGGATGGCCCTGGTCTTCCGCTGGTATCTCGGCATGGCGAGCCGCTGGGCCATCGCCGGCGAGACCTCGCGCCGGGCCGACTTCCAGATCTGGTGCGGCCCGGCCATGGGCGCCTTCAACTCGTGGGTCCGCGGCTCGTTCCTCGAGGATCCCACCCAGCGCGGCGTGGTGCAGATCGCCCTGAACCTGCTCGAAGGCGCCGCCGTGATGACGCGCGCCCACCAGCTCCGCACCTACGGCGTGCCCGTGCCGGCCGCCGCCTTCGATTTCCGACCTCGTCCGCTCGCTTGAGCGGTCGGCTTCACCTTCACTCGACAGGCATTCGCATGACTCAGGTTCCGGTCGCCATCGTCGGCGTGGGCGCTCTCTTTCCGGGGTCGCCCGACGGCGCGGGCTTCTGGCGCGACATCGTCGCGTCGCGCGATCTCATCTCGGACGTCCCGCCGAGCCACTGGCTCATCCAGGACTACTACGATCCCGATCCCTCGGCGCCGGACAAGGTCTACTCGAAGCGCGGCGCGTTCCTCGGCGATTCAGTCTTCGATCCGATGGAGTTCGGCGTGGTGCCGAGCTCGCTGCCGACCACCGACACGGCGCAGCTCCTCGCGCTGATCGTGGCGCGGCGGGTGCTCGACGACGCGACCCAGGGGCGCTTCGCCTCGATTGATCGATCGCGCATCGGCTGCGTGCTCGGCGTGACCTCGGGGCAAGAGCTGCTCGGCACGATGGTGAGCCGGATGCAGCGCCCGGTGTGGCTCAAGGCCCTCCGCGACGACGGCGTCCCCGAAGCCGACGCGCAGCGGATCTGCGATCGGATCACCAGCGAGTACGTGCCCTGGAAAGAGTCGACGTTCCCCGGCCTCCTCGGCAACGTCGTCGCGGGGCGCATCGCCAACCGCTTCGATCTCGGCGGCACCAACTGCGTCACCGACGCGGCCTGCGCCAGCTCGCTCTCGGCGCTCTCGATCGCGGTCAACGAGCTCGCGCTCGGCCAGTCGGATCTGATGATCACCGGCGGCGTCGACACGATGAACGACATCCTGATGTACACCTGCTTCAGCAAGACCCCGGCGCTGTCGAAATCGGGGGACTGCCGCCCGTTCTCCGACGCCGCCGACGGGACGCTGCTCGGCGAGGGCCTGGCGATGTTCGCGCTGAAGCGCCTCTCGGACGCGGAGCGCGATGGGGATCGCGTCTATGCCGTGATCCGCGGCCTGGGGACGTCGTCCGACGGCCGGAGCAAGAGCGTCTACGCGCCGGTGTCCGAGGGGCAGGCGAAGGCGATCACGCGCGCGTTCGATTCGGCGGGCTACGGCGCCGACACGGTCGAGCTCGTCGAGGCCCACGGCACGGCGACCAAGGCCGGCGACGCCGCGGAGTTCGGTGGCCTCAAGCTGGCGTTCGAGGCCAGCGGTCGCGCCGATCATCAGTGGTGCGCGCTCGGATCGGTGAAATCGCAGATCGGCCACACCAAGGCCGCGGCCGGCGCGGCGGGCCTGTTCAAGGCCGTGATGGCGCTCCACCACAAGGTGCTGCCGCCGACGATCAAGGTCGATCGCCCGAACCCCGAGCTCGCGATCGAGAAGAGCCCGTTCTACCTCAACAGCCAGGCGCGGCCCTGGGTCCGCAACGCCGAGCACCCGCGCCGCGCCTCGGTGTCGAGCTTCGGCTTCGGCGGCAGCAACTTCCACGTCACGCTGGAGGAGTACGCCGGCGCCGCCGAGGCCGCGCCGCGGCTCCGCACGGCGCCGACCGAGCTGTTCGTGATGTCGTCACCGTCGGCCGCGGACCTCGCGGCGCGCGGCGCGCGGCTCGCCGATCTCGCTGACAAGGAGGGCTTCACGACGGCGGCGCGGACCTCGCAGAGCGAGCTCGTTTCGACCGACAAAACCAGGCTTTCCATCGTGGCGAGCGACGTCGCCGATCTCCGCGCCAAGCTCGATCAGGCGCGCGCGATGATCGCGGCGAAGCCCGGCGAGGCGTTCTCGACGCCGACCGGCGTGCACTACGGCGTCGGCGCCGTCGCGGGCGACGTGGCGTTCGTGTTTCCCGGCCAGGGCAGCCAGTACGTCGGCATGGGCGCCGACGTGGCCATGGAGCACAACGTGGCGATCGACGCCTGGGACGCGGCCGCGGGCCTCGTCGCCACCGCGGGGCTCCGCGACGTGGTGTTCCCGCACCCGGCGTTCACCGACGAAGCGCGCGCCGAGCAGGCCCGCCGCCTCACGCAGACGGAGTGGGCGCAGCCGGCGATCGCCGCCGCGAGCCTGGCGCTCCTCGGCGTGCTCCGCGCCGTGGGCGTGCGCCCGGCCTCGGTCGCCGGGCACAGCCTCGGCGAGCTCACCGCACTCGCGGCGGCCGATGCTTTGAGCACCAACGATCTCGTGGCCACGGCGCGCAAGCGCGGCGAGCTGATGAGCGCGGCCTCGAGCACGCCCGGCGCGATGACCGCCGTCGCGCGCCCGCTCGACGAGGTTAAGGCCCTGCTCGCGCGCCTCGGCAGCGCCGCGGTCGTGGCCAACCACAACCACCCGACCCAGGTCGTTCTCGCAGGGGAAATCAAGGCGATCGAGGCCGTCGAGGCCGAGCTCGGGAAGCAGGGGATCACCGCCAAGCGGCTCCCGGTCGCGACGGCGTTCCACAGCCAGGTCGTGGCCGGCGCGACGGCGCCGTTCGCCGAGCACCTCGCGGGGATCACCGTGAAGGCCCCGACCATCGACGTGCTCTCGAACAGCGAGGCCACGGCGTACCCGGCGGATCCCGCGGCGATGCGCGCGCTCATGGCCGGGCAGATCACCCGCTCGGTCCGCTTCGTCGAGATGATCGAGGCGATGTACGAAAAGGGCGCGCGAATCTTCGTGGAGGTCGGCCCCTCGGCGGTGCTGACGGAGCTCGTGGGCCGGATCCTCGAAGGCCGCCCGCACGCGGCGATCGCCCTCGATCGCAAGGGAAAGAACGGCGTGACCGCGCTCCAGGACGGCCTCGGGCGCCTCGCCGCGGCCGGCGTGGCGATCGACTTCGCGCCGCTGTGGGCCCCGTTCGGCGCGCCCCCCGCGCCGAAGAAGATCCCGGCGATGACGATGATGGTCAACGGGGCGAACTACGGAAAGATCTACCCGCCGGCCGGCGGCGCCGCCGCGTTGCCGAAGCCGAACCCGCCGCGCCTCGTCATGGTCGCCGCTCCCGCCCCCGTCGCTGCCGCACCCGTCGCCGCAGCCCCCGCGCCGCAGGCCGCGCCGCGATCCACCCCGCAGCCCGAGGCTCGAACCGCCATGACGATCGCTCACGCGCCCCCGCCCGCCGCTCCGTTCGCGGCTCCCGCGCACGCCCCGGCGCCCTCCTCGTGGATCGAGGCGTACCAGGAGTCGCAGCGTCAGCTCACCGAAGCGCACGCGTCGTACGTGCGGACGATGGCCTCGGGCCACGAGGCGTTCCTGAACACGATGGAGGCTTCGTTCACCGGCCTCGGCGGCCTGCTCGGCGCGCCCGCGTCATCGTCGTCGGCGGCGCCCCGCGTCGCCGCGGCGCCGGTGTACGCGCCCGCTCCGGCCCTCGCCGCCGCGCCGGTGTACGCCCCGGCGCAGGGCCTCGCGGCAGCGCCCGCGCCGGTCCACGCGCCGGCGCAGGGCCTCGTCGCGGCTCCCGCGGCGCCGGTCGCCGTCGCGGCGGGAGCGCCGGCCGCCGCGCCCTCGAGCGCAGCGTCGCGGCTTGATTTGCAGCCTCTTCTGCTCGACGTCGTCGCCGACAAGACGGGCTACCCGGCCGAGATGCTCGGCATGCACATGGAGCTCGAGGCCGATCTCGGCATCGACTCGATCAAGCGCGTCGAGATCCTCTCCGCCATGCGCAAGCGCGCTCCCAACCTCCCCGAGGTCGTGGCCACCGAGATGGCTGCGCTCCGCACCCTCGGTCAGATCGTCGATTACATGCGCGAGCGGAGCGGGGGCTCCGCCGCGCCCGTCAGCGAGGCCGCCGCGCCGCCGCCCGCGGCCGCTGGTGCCGCCCCGGCGATGGCCGATCTCCAGGCGCTCCTGCTGAGCGTGGTGGCCGATAAAACCGGCTATCCGGCCGAGATGCTCGGCATGCACATGGAGCTCGAGGCCGACCTCGGCATCGACTCGATCAAGCGCGTCGAGATCCTCTCGGCCATGCGCAAGCGCGCCCCCAACCTCCCCGAGGTCGTCGCCACCGAGATGGCCGCGCTCCGCACCCTCGGTCAAATTGTCGATTACATGCGCGACCGCGGCGGCGCGCCGACGACGCCCGCCGTCGCCGTCAAAGAGGCGGCTCCCGCGGCCCCGGCGACCGCGTCCGCGGCGCCTCCGCTGGCCGATCTCCAGGCGCTCCTGCTGAGCGTGGTGGCCGATAAAACCGGTTATCCGGCCGAGATGCTCGGCATGCACATGGAGCTCGAAGCCGACCTCGGCATCGACTCGATCAAGCGCGTCGAGATCCTCTCGGCCATGCGCAAGCGCGCCCCCAACCTCCCCGAGGTCGTGGCCTCCGAGATGGCCGCGCTCCGCACCCTCGGTCAGATTGTCGATTACATGCGCGACCGCTCCGGCGGCGGGCGCCCGGCGGTGAAGGCCGCCAGGCCGGCCGAGCCGGCGGCGACGCCGACGGAAGCCCCAAGCCGCATCGGGCGCTACGTCGTCGGCACGCGCGAGGCCGTCACGAGCGGCCTGGCGATGGGCGGCGTGCTCGGCGCGCGGCGCCTGGTGATCACCAGCGAGGGCACGGGCATCGCGCAGGCGCTCGCCCGCGTCCTGCACGAGCGCGGCCTCAGCGCCGAGGTCGTCACCGACGTGCCGGCCGACGCCGACGCGGTGGTGTTCCTCGGCGGTCTACGCACCCTCACCGACGTCGAGTCGGCGATCGCCGTCAACCGCGAGGCGTTCCTCGCCGCGCGCGCCGTGGCCAGCTCGTTCACGCGCGACGGCGGGGCCTTCGTGCTGGTCCAGGACACCGGCGGCGATCTCGGGATCGCCGCGAAAGAGCCGCGATCCGCGTGGCTCGCCGGCGTGGCCGCGCTCGGTCGCACCGCGCAGCTCGAGTGGCCGAAGGCTTCGGTCAAGGCCATCGACATCGAGCGCGGCGGCCGCAGCGCCGAGGAGATCGCCGCGGCGATCGCCTCGGAGATTTTCGACGGCGGCGGCGCCCTCGAGGTCGGCCTCGCGGCCTCCGGCGCGCGGGTGATTCCCGAGGTCGTGGAGCGCGTCGTCGGCGCGCGGACCCCGGTCCTCGATCGCGGCGCGGTGGTCGTGGCCTCCGGCGGCGCGCGCGGCGTCACCGCCACGGCGCTGATCGCGCTCGCGCGCCACGTGCAGCCGCACCTGGTGATCCTCGGGCGATCGGCGCTAGAGGCCGAGCCCGCGGCCTGCGTCGGCGTCCAGGGCGACGCGGCGCTGAAGCGCGCCCTGATCGAGGACGCGCGCGCGCAGGGCCGGACCGTGACCCTCGCCGAGATCGGCGCCCACGTCGCGCGCATCGCGGCGAGCCGCGAGGTCACCGAGACGCTGGCGGCGATCAAGGCCGCCGGCGGCGAGGCGCGCTACCTCGCGGTCGACGTCACCGACGCCGATCGCCTGCGGATCACGCTCGACGCCATCCGCGTCGAGTGGGGCCCGATCTCCGCCGTCGTCCACGGCGCCGGCGTCCTCGCCGACAAGCGCATCGAGGACAAATCACCTGACCAGTTCGATCGCGTCTTCAACACCAAGGTCGAGGGCCTCCGCGCCCTGCTCGACGCGACGGTGGGCGATCCGCTCCGCGCGATCATCCTGTTCTCCTCGGTCGCGGCGCGCGCCGGCAACGTCGGCCAGTGCGACTACGCGATGGCCAACGAGGTCCTCAACAAGGTGGCGATCGCCGAGCGGCACCGCCGGAGCGGGGCCTGCGTGGTCAAGGCGATCGGCTGGGGCCCGTGGGAGGGCGGCATGGTCACCCCCGCGCTCAAGGGGCACTTCGAGTCGATGGGCGTCGCGCTGATCCCCCTCGCCGAGGGCGCCGATCGCTTCGTCGCGGAGATCGAAGGCTCGCCCGACGACGTCGAGCTGGTCATCGGCGGCGGCGCCGACGGTCGCGCCATCCGCGGCGCGACGGCGGCGACCACCAGCTTTGGCGTCTCGGTCTCGGATCGCACCAGCCCGTGGCTCGCGGATCACCGCGTCGCCGGCCGTCGCGTCATCCCGGTCGCCATGGCCGTCGAGTGGTTCGCCCGCGCGGCCTTCGCGCTCCAGGGGCACGCCGCGATGACCCTCCGCGACGTCAAGGTCCTGCGCGGGATCAAGCTCCCCGCGACCGACGCCGCCGTGGCCTTCCACGTGGTCTGCCGCGAGCTCGCGGACGGCACGGTCGATCTCGCGCTGCACGGCCCCGACGGCGCGCTCCACTACCGCGCGTCGGCCGAGCCCGCGGCAGCGCCGACGAAGCACACCAACGGCGCGACCCCGCTCGCGCCCTGGGGTAATCGCCCGATTTACGACGACGGCCTGCTCTTTCACGGGCCGCGCTTCCACGCGATCCGCAAAGTCCTTGGCGCCTCGAGCGAGGGCCTCCGCGCCACGCTCGTCGGCGCGCACGAGCTCGGCTGGGGCGCCGAGGCCCAGCGCACCGATCCGGCGATCGTCGACGGCGCGCTCCAGCTCGCGCTGCTCTGGACGCGCGAGCGGCTCGGCCAGGCCTCGCTCCCGATGGCGATCGCCTCGCTCGCGTGGCACCAGGCCGGCCCGGTCACCGGCCCGGTCACGGCCGTCGTCCACGGCCGCGAGGCCGACGACTCCCGCGCGGTGTGCGACGTGTGGCTCGAGGACGCGCGCGGCGCGATCGTCGGCGCCCTCCACGGCGTCGAGACCATCGTCCGCCCCGCCGAGGTCCGCGCGGCGCACCTCGTGGAGACGGGACCCGCCTCGTGACCTTCGAACCGATCGCGATCGTCGGACAGGCCTGCACGCTTCCCTCGGCGCTCACGCCGGACACGTTGTGGGACAACGTTGTCGCCGGTAAAAGCGCCATTTCCTCGCCGCCGGAGGGCCGCTGGCGCCTCCCGGCCTGGCACGCGATGGGGACGCCGGGCGCGCAGGAAGAGCGCGCCTGGTCCGACGCGGGAGGCTACGTCCGCGGCTTCGAATCGGTCTTCGATCCGGGCGGCCTGCGCGTCCCCGCGGCCGAGCTGCTCGCCCTCGATCCCGTCTTCCAGTGGACGCTCCACTGCGCGCGGACCGCGCTGCACGGCGCGGGGATCGACGGGCCGCACGCCCGCGCCGGGCTCGTGCTCGGCAACCTCTCGTACCCGACGGCGTCGATGTCGCGCTACGCCGAGAGCGTCTGGTTCGAGGCCATGAGCGCGGATTTCCCCGGTGGAAACCCGGGATCCCGCGCGGGCATCACCCACCCTGACGCGCGCAACCGCTTCATGTCGGGGCTCCCGGCGCACCTCGCGGCGGCGGCCCTCGGGCTCGGCGGCGGCGCGTTCGCGCTCGACGCTGCGTGCGCCTCGTCGCTCTACGCCATCAAGCTCGCCTGCGATCGCCTCCACGATCGCAGCGCCGATCTGATGCTCGCGGGCGGCGTCAACGCGGCCGACAGCCTCTTCCTCCACATCGGCTTCTCCGCCCTCTCGGCGATGAGCCGCACCGGCCAGTCGCGCCCCTTCGATCGCAACGCCGACGGCCTCGTGCCTTCGGAGGGCGCCGTGATCTTCGCGCTGCAGCGCCTCGACGACGCGCGCGCCGAGGGTCGCCCCGTGCTCGGCGTGATCCGCGCCGTCGGCCTCTCCAACGACGGGCGCGGCCGCGGCCTGCTCGCGCCGTCGTCCGAGGGACAGATCCGCGCGATGCGCCTCGCCTACGCCGCCGCGGGGATCACGCCCGCCGAGATCGGCTTCGTCGAGTGCCACGCCACGGGGACGCCGGTCGGCGACGCCGCCGAGATCAAGAGCCTCACCGACGTCTTCGCCGGCTGCAACGACGTGCCGATCGGATCGCTCAAGTCCAACCTCGGTCACCTGATCACCGCCGCCGGCGGGGCCGGCCTGATCAAGGTCCTCGCCTCGTTCGCCACGGAAACAATCGCCCCGACGATTCACGGCGGCGCCTCGATCCCCGAGCTCGGGGTATCCCCGGTCCGCGTCGTCACGCAGGCCGAGCCGTGGCGCGCCTCGGGCCGCCGCGTCGCCGCCGTCAGCGCCTTCGGTTTCGGTGGCAACAACGCGCATTTGATCGTCGAACAGGACGACGGCCGCGCCGCTCCCCGCGCCGTCGTGACGCGCTCCACGCCGGCTCCGATCGCCATCGTCGGCCTCGGCGCTCGAATCGGCCAGACGACCGGTCGCGACGAAGCGGCGCGCGCGCTGCTCTCCGGCGCGGGCTTCGCGGGGCGCCGTGAAGAGGTCACCGTCGAGCTCGAGGGGCTGCGCATCCCGCCGCGCGATCTCGAGCAGACGCTGCCGCAGCAGCTCCTGGTCCTCGAAGCGGGGCGCGAGGCCGTCCACGGCCTGACGCTGCCGCGCGATCGCACCGCGGTCCTCATCGGCATGGGCGCCGATCCCGAGGTCGCGCGCTACGGCGCACGCTGGCGCCTGCCGGCCTTCGCCGACGCGTGGGCGGCCTCGGGCCTGCCCGTATCCGCCGCGTGGATCGAGGCCGCACGCAACGCGATCCAGCCCGAGCACGGCGCGGCCGGCGTGGTCGGCGCCATGCCCAACATCCCGGCCAACCGCCTGAGCAGCCAGCTCGATCTCGCGGGGCCGAGCTTCACCGTCTCCTCCGAAGAGCTCTCCGGCGTCGTCGCGTTGCAGCTCGCCGCCCGCGCCCTCCGCAGTGGCGAGATCGACGCGGCGATCGTCGGCGCCGTCGACGTCGTCGATCAGATCGTCCACCGCGCGGCGCTGCGCGAGCTCGGCGAGGATCCGCGCGCGAGCGACGCCGCCGTGGCCATGGTGCTCAAGCGCCTCGACGACGTGCGCGACGGCGAGGCAGTGCTGGCGATCCTCGATGACGGCGCCGCCGGCGATCCGCTGCGGCTCCGCGTCGGCGACGGCGCGAGCGATCTCGATCTCGATCCCTTCGCCGCGATCGGCAAGCCGCACGCGGCGACGGGCCTCGTGCACGTGGCCGCCGCCGTCCTCGCGCTGCACCACGGGGCGCGGCCTGGACCGGGGCGCGGCTCGCTGCCCTGGGTCGGCGCGCGCAGCGCCGAGGTAACCACCGAGGGCCTCGGCGCGCAGCCGCTGTCGGTGCATCTTCGAAGCGCCGGACCAGCCGCGCCGCTGCTCCTCGACGCGACGCCGACCCTCCACGTGTACTCGGGCGAGAACCGCGACGCCGTGCTCGGCGCGATCGCCGCCGGCCGCGAGAGCGAGGGCGGCCCCGCCCGCGCCGTGATCCTCGCGAGCACGCCCGAAGAGCTGGAATTGCGGCGCGCCGAGGCGATCCGCGCGGCCGAGCGCGGCGCCCCGATGCCCGACGGCGTGCTCTTTCGCGAGCGCCCGATCGAGGGCGAGATGGCCTTCGTCTTCGCCGGCGCGGCGGCCGCGTACCCCGGCATGGGCCGCGCGCTCGCGCTCGCGCTCCCCGACGCCATGGCCCGCCTCCACGCCCGCTTCGGGACGCTGCCCGCGGCGATCGACTGGATCCACGGCGCCCCGCGCGATCCACGCCACCCGCTCGAGCAGCTCTGCGCCTCCACGTTCCTCTGCCAGCTCCACGTCGAGATCACCCGCAACGATCTCGGCCTGCGCCCCGCCGCGACCATCGGCTACTCGTCGGGCGAGAGCAACGCGCTCTTCGCCATGGGCGCGTGGCGCGACCACGACGCGATGATCCACGAGTGCTGGACAGCGCCTCTCCTGACCAGCGATCTGGTCGGCGAATTCCACGCCGCGCGCCGGCTCTGGGCGCGCTCCGGCGTCACCGGCAGCGACGCGACCTGGGCCGCGTGGGTCGTCGCCGCGCCCGTGGACGACGTGCGCCGCGCCCTCGAAGGCGAGCCGCTCGCTCACCTCACGATCATCAACACCGCCGAAGAGTGCGTGATCGGCGGCGAATCCGCCGCCTGCGAGCGCGTGGTGGCCACGATTGGCCATCACCGCGCGCTGCCGCTCTCGTACCCGATGGCCTCGCACTGCCCCGAGGTCGCCGAGGCCCGCGAGGGCTGGATGACGATGCACCGCCGCGCGATGCACGACGTGCCCGGCGTTCGCTTCTACTCGGCCGGCGCCGAGCAGGCCTTCACCGCCACGGCGAGCGAGGCCGCCTCGGAGACGGCGGCGCTCGCGATCACCGGGCAAGCGGTCGACACCCTCGATTTCCCCCGCGTGATCGAGCGTGCCTATGCCGACGGCGTCCGCGTCTTCGTCGAGCACGGGCCGCGCGGGCTCTGCAGCCGCTGGATCGCGCGCATCCTCGGCGCGCGCGATCACCTCGTCGTGGCGCTCGACGTCGCCGGTCAGCAGCCGGTCCGTCAGCTGATGACGGCCATCGCAGCGCTGGTCTCGGCGGGCATCCCGGTCGCGACTGACTCGCTCCTCGCCCGCCTCGCTCCGCCGCCTTCCGTGCGGTCCACGGGCTCGACGCTCACCGTCAGCGCCCACCCTGTCGACATCCACTTTCCCCCGGCCCCCACCGTGCAAACGATGCCCCCCGCTCCCGAGCTCCCCCCGATCCTGCAGAGCTCCCCTGCCCCGCGAAAAGAGCACCGATTGAACGGGAAATCCGCGCATCACCTCCCGGCTCCGACCACACCGACCTCGCCGACTCCCCGCCTCTCCGCGACGCCTCCCACGCCGGCTTCGACGACGGCGCTTCGAGCGACACCGAGCCCGCTACCGGCGAGCCCCGCGATGCCCCGCCCGACCCAGCCCATGACCACCTCCGAGGCAACGCCGCACCACGACTCGATCGCCGCCCGCGGCGCCGCCGTCAGCGCCGGTATCGCCTCCGCGCATCGCGCCTACGTCGAAGCGCAGGGCGCCGTCCACGCCCGCTTCCTCGCGCTGTCGGGATCGCTGCTGTCTCGCCTCGCCGCCGCTCCGGCTGCCACTCTCCACGCGCCGCCACAACCGGCCTTCCCCGCGCTCCCGCCGCCGCACGGGCCGCAAATCCTGGCGTTCTCCGCTGCTCCCGTCGCCCTCGCGCTGCCCGCGGCCGCCCCGTCGCCGCCGCTGCTCGCCCCCCCCGCTCCTGCGGTGATCCCCGCCGCGCCGACGCCGATCGCGGCTCCGACTGCCACTCTCGCCGGGCGGGCTCTCCCCGGCCCCAAGTTCTCGCGAGCCGATCTGGAAGTGCTCTCTTCCGGGGCGATTTCGTCGGTCTTCGGCCCCGCGTTCGCCGGCCAGGATCCCTACGCGCGCCAGTGCCGCATGCCCGAGCCGCCGCTCCTGCTCGCCGATCGCGTCACCGGGATCGACGCCGTTCATCACTCGATGGACACCGGCGTCATCTGGACCGAGACCGACGTCCGTCACGACAGCTGGTATCTCCACCACGGCCGCATGCCGACGGGCATCGTCATCGAGTCGGGTCAGGCCGATCTGCTCCTGATCTCCTGGCTCGGCATCGACGCCCTGAACAAGGGGGAGCGGGTCTATCGCCTCCTCGGCTGCGAGGCCACTTATCATGGTGAGCTGCCGAAGCCGGGCGATACGCTCGTCTACGAGATCCACATCGACGCGCACGCCGAGCAGGGCGACGTGCGGCTGTTCTTCTTCCACTACGATTGTCGCATCGACGGCGAGCTGCGCATCTCGGTCCGCAACGGCCAGGCCGGCTTCTTCACCTACGAAGAGCTCGCCAACTCCGGCGGCGTCCTCTGGGACGCCAAGGGTGCGCCGCACGAGACGACTGGCCCTCTCGACGCGCCGCTCGTCGTCTGCGAGAAGAAATCGTTCACCTCCGCCGAGGTCCGCGCCTTCTCCGAGGGCAACGCCTTCGCCTGCTTCGGGCCCGGCTTCGAGCGCACGCAAACGCACGTCCGCACGCCGAGCATCCAGAGCGGGCCGATGCGCCTCCTCGATCGCGTGACCGAGTTCGATCCTCGCGGCGGGCCCTGGGGTCGCGGCTACCTGCGCGCCGAGGCCGATCTCTCCCCCGACGACTGGTTCCTGAAGGGCCACTTCAAGAACGATCCCTGCATGCCGGGGACTCTGATCCTCGAGGCCTGCGTCCAGGCCATGGCCTTCTATCTCTGCGCCATGGGCTACTCGATCGATCGCGACGGGTGGCGGTTCGAGCCCGTCCCCGGGCAGAAGAGCCCGATGCGTTGCCGCGGCCAGGCCAGCCTGACGTCGAAGCACATCGTCTACGAGATCTTCGTCCACGAGGTCACGAGCGGGCCCATCCCCAGCGTCAAGGTCGACATGCTCTGCACCGTCGACGGCCTCAAGGCCTTTCACGGCGAGCGCGTCGGCATTCGCCTCGTCCCCGCCTGGCCCCTCGACGACTGGCGCGCGGCCCCGGTCGCCCCGCAGACTGCCCACCTCCGCGCGAAGCAGATTGCCCCGCTCGGCGGCCTCGTCGGCCACGTCGAGACCAGGCCTGTTCCCCGCGTCGACGGCTTTGCCTTCGACTACACCTCTCTCCTGGCGTGCGCCTGGGGCAAGCCGTCCGACGCCTTCGGGCCGATGTACGCGCCGTTCGACGGCACCCGCCGCGTCGCCCGCCTCCCGGGGCCGCCCTATCACTTCATCACGCGGATCCTCGCCGTCGACGGCCCGATCGGCGTCCCGCAACCGGGCGCGACCGTCGAGGTCGAGTACGACGTTCCGCCGGACGCCTGGTATTTCGCCGAGAACGGCGCGCCCACGATGCCCTTCTGCGTCCTGCTCGAGGCCGCCCTCCAGCCCTGCGGCTGGCTCGCGAGCTACATCGGCAGCGCCCTCACCACCGAAGACGACCTGCTCTTCCGCAACCTCGACGGAACTGGCACCGTCTTTCACGAGATCACGCCGACCTCAGGCACGCTCCGAACGCACGTGAAGGTGGTCGAAGTCTCGATGTCGGCGGGCATGATCATCGAGACGTTCGAGGTCGAGTGCCATGTCGGCGACACCCACGTGTACACCCTGCGCACCGTCTTTGGCTTCTTCCCCAAGTCGGCCTTCGACAACCAGGTCGGCCTCCCCGTCACGCCCGAGGCCCGGGCCCGGCTCGACCGCCAAGCCACCCACACTACCGATCTGGCCAGCACGCCTCCGCGCTACTTCGGCGGCGCCCCGCGCCTCGCGCCGGGCATGCTCTCGATGGTCGATCGCCTCACGGCCTTCGAGCTCGAAGGAGGCCTGAAGGGCCTCGGCTACGCGCGCGGCGAGAAAGACGTCGATCCGGCGGTGTGGTCGTTCAAAGCCCACTTCTTCCAGGATCCCGTCCAGCCCGGCTCGCTGGGCATCGAGGCCCTGTTGCAGCTCCTGCAAGCGTGGATGATCGACGCGGGCTGCGCCGACGGCGTCCCCGGCGCGCGCTTCGAGCCGATCGCCCTCGATCGCCCCCACACCTGGAAATACCGCGGCCAGGTCGTCCCGAAGAACCGCCGCGTCACGGTGGAGATCGACGTCACCGAGCGCGGCACCGACGCGCGCGGCAACTACGCCCTCGCGGAAGGCTCGCTCTGGGTCGACGGCAAGCGCATCTACGGCGCGAAGAACCTCGGCATGCGGGTCATCGCCGGCCCCTCGTCGCCGCCGCGGCTCACGCCTCCCTCGCCCGAGACGCGGGCCGAGCGCGGCGATCCCGACGCCGGCCCGCAGCGCGATCTCGCCTCGTTTCGCGGCTTCTGGCGCGCCTCCATCGGCGTCGGCCCGTGGCCGATCGAGGACCTCTACCTCGGCCTCGTCGAACGCTTCCTCGGCAAGATCGTCATCGCCGATCCGGTCGCGTTCTCGCGCGTTCACGGCCGCGGCTGCCTCTACCTGGCAAACCACCAGATCGCGCTCGAGTCGCTGATGTTCATCGTCGTCTCGTCGGCGATCGCTGGCACGCGCACCATGGCGCTGGCCAAGGCCGAGCATCAGGAGTCGTGGCTCGGCAAGCTGATCACCCGCGCCGTCGGCTACCCCGGCGTGATCGATCCCGAGCTGATCACCTTCTTCGATCGCGAGGATCACGCCTCGTTCGCCCGCATCGCCGAGCAGGCCACACAACAGCTCGCGGCCTCGACGAAGAGCGTGCTCGTCCACGTCGAGGGCACCCGCGCCCTCTCGTGCCGCACGCCGGTCGCCCGCCTCGGCGCGTCGGTGATCGACATGGCGCTCGCGGCCGGCGCGCCGATCGTCCCCGTCCGCTTCGCCCGCGCGCTCCCGATCGACGGCCTCACCGAACGCCTCGATTTCCCCTTCGGGTACGGCAAACAGGATCTCCACTTCGGCGCCCCGATCGAGCCCGCCGACCTGGCGAAGCTCCCGCTCAAGGATCGCAAAGACGCGGTGCTCGCCGCGCTCAACACCCTCGGTCCGGGCGCCTCCGACACGCCGTCGGAGCCCGATCCCGTCTTCGCCGCGCAGGTCGACGCCTGGCGCGCGCGCACCGGCTGCTCGCTCGAAGCGGCCGTCTTCCTGGAGACGCTCGCGGGGGCCTCGGCGCCCGAGTCCGAGGCCGTCCACCGGCTCCTCGAAGGCGCGCGCAGCGGGCTCCTGATCCTCGGCGAAAGCCCTGCGGATCGCTGGCTTGGCGACTTCGCGCGCAGCCTCTTCGGCGCCACCGGGCCGACGATCGAGATCCTCCACGGCCGCTGATCGCGCGCGGCGCGCGGCTGTTCCTCCGCAGCGCGGTGTGACAGACTGCGGATCTTCGCCGCGCCGATCCTCGCCGTGATTCGCCCCTCCCCGCCCCCGTCACGCCGCCTCGCCTTCGCCGCAGCGACGCTCCTCGCCTCGCTGTGCGCCCGGCCTGCGCGCGCCGGCGAGCCGCTCCCGTACACCATCGCGCCCGCCCCGGCCTGGGTCACGCCCATCGACGCCGACGTCGATTTCCACGCGCCCGAGGGCGCCGCGCGCGACGGCGTCCACCACCTGCTCACCGATCGCGAGGTCCGCGTCTCCGCGGGCACCGTCGAGAGCTACGTGCACGTCGCGCGCAAGATCACCTCGACGAACGGCATCGAGTCCGCCTCGGAGCTCGCGTTCGAGATCGATCCCCCGCACGAGAAGCTCGTCCTCCACCACATTCGCATCCTCCGCGACGGCCACGCCGAGGACGCGCTCCGGCCGAAAGAGCTGCACGTCATCCAGAAGGAGAGCGATCTCTCCCAGCGCATGTACGTCGGCACGCTCTCGATCATGGCCTTTCTCCACGACGTCCGCGCCGGGGACATCATCGATTACGCGTACTCGGTCAACGGGTGGAACCCGGTGCTCGGACGGCGCTACGCCGAGGTCTTCGCGCTCGGCGCCACCGCGCCGGTGCATCGCCTCCGCCTCCGGCTGCTGACCCCCAAGGCGCGCTCGTTCACCCTCTCACCCCGCCTCTGGGATCAGCGCCCCGACGAGCGCGACGACGGCCTCGATCATGATCACGAGACCGTGTGGGACCGCCGCGACGTGCCCGCGCTCCAGCGCGAGGACGAGACGCCGCGCTGGTGGAACCCGATGCCGCGGATCGAGGTCACCGAATATGGCTCCTGGGCCGAGGTCACCGCCTGGGCGATACCGCTCTTCGAATCCACGCCTCGCCCGTCGCCCGCGCTCGAAGCGCAGATCCAGCGCCTCCGCGACGCCGCGCCCGACGAGGGCGGGCGGCTCCTCGCGGCGCTCCGCTTCGTGCAAGACGACATTCGCTATCTCGGGATCGAGCTCGGGCCGAGCTCGCACCAGCCGGAGGACCCGAGCGTCGTCCTCGAGCGACGCTTCGGCGACTGCAAGGACAAGGCTCGGCTCCTCGTCACCATCCTGCGCGCCCTCGAGATCAAGGCCTCTCCCGCGCTGGTGAACCCGGATCTCGGCCGCGGCCTCGACGAGCGCTCACCCTCGCCGCTGGCCTTCAACCACGTCATCGCCCGCGCCGAGGCGGGTGGCCACACCTACTGGCTCGACGCCACGATGTCGTCCCAGCGCGGAGGCCTCGAGTCGCTGGAGAACCCCGATTACGAGCGCGCCCTCGTGATCACCGCAGGCGGCGCGGGGCTGACGCCGATCCCGCTCGCCACGCCCACCGAGCCCAGCGTCGACGAGGTCGAAGAGGTCAGCGCGCCGCGCTACGACGCCCCGGCCGAGGTCAAGGTCACGACGCGCTTTCACGGCCGCAGCGCCGATCACATGCGCCGAGAGGTCGAGTCCACCGATCGCGCCGAGCTCTCCCGGCGCTACCTCAACTATTACGCGCACGAAGAGCCCTCGGTCGTCGAGGCCGCCCCGCCGGTGATCACCGACGAGCCGATCCACGACACGCTCACCATCGTCGAGACCTACCGGATCCCGGACTTCTGGAAGCAGGACGTCAAGGCCTTCTATGCCCGCGTCATCGCCAACGCGCTCCCCGCGCCCTCGATCTCGCGGCGATCGATGCCGCTCGCCGTCGAGCACCCCACGCTGCTCGCGCACGAGACGCGGCTCACGCTCCCCGAGGCCTACCCGATCGAGGTCGGCACCCAGGAGCTCGCCGACGCCACAGCCATGCTCCGTTGCACGACGTCCTCGCCGGGCAACACGGTGTCCATCCGTTGCCGCTACGAGACGAAGCGCGACTTCGTCCCCCCGGAGGACGTCGAGGCCCACCTCGCCCTGGTCGAGCGGATGCGCACCGAGCTCGGCTACCAGGTCAACCACGCCGAGCGCCACGACCGCGCCGACGAGACCTCGTGGAAGGGCGTCCTCTGGGTCGGCGGCGTCGGCGCTGGCATCGCCTTCCTGGTCGTCGCGGGCCGGTTCCTCTGGAGCGTACCGCGGCGCCTGCGGCAGCGCGCCGTCGCGCGGAGCCGGATCATCGCCCCGGGTGAAGCGGCCTCCACGGCGATCCGCGTCCGCTCGCGCGACGAGATCCCGCGGCACCTGAGCCGATCGAAATGCGCGTGCGGGATCCACTCCATCGCTCGCGTGCCGGCGTCAGAGCTGGGCGAGGTCCGCTTCGGCGACCGCACGCTCACCTCGGCCCGGCTGACGTGCCCCGCGTGCGGCAGCGCCCGCAGCGTGTACTTCGACGTCTGCTGAGACCCGGCAGACGGATCGAGGGAGTCGCCGCGTCGTTTCGCTATGCTCGCCCTCGCATGAACCTCTCGGCCCCGCCTCCTCACCTCGATCGATTGCTCCAGCCCGCCACCGCGCATCCTCGCGCCTGGGACCTCCTCCGCTCGCTCTGCGACGACGTCGGCGCTCGCTTTCCTTGCACGGAAGGGGACGTCGCCGCGGTGGCGTGGGCCCAGGAGGCCCTCGGTCTCGCCGGCCTCGAGCGCGTGCACGCCGAGCCCGCCGAGGCCACGCTCTGGCACCGCGGCGCCGAGTCGTGCTCGCTGCTGCTACCGAGACAGCAGTCCGTCGCTCTCACCGCGCTCGGCGGCAGCGTCGGGACGCCCGAGGGCGGGATCGAGGCCGAGGTGATCGAGTTCGCCTCGCTCGAAGCGCTCGACGCGGCGCGGCCGGAGGAGGTCGCCGGCAAGGTGGTGTACCTGCACCACGTCATGCCGCGGATGCGCGACGGGACGGGCTACAACGCGGCGTCGGCGGTGCGCATGCGCGGGCCTTCGCATGCCGCGAGGAAGGGCGCGCTGGCGTGTCTGGTGCGCTCGGTGGGCACCGACTCGTGGCGAGCGGCGCACACCGGCGCCCTCTGGTATCACGCGGGCGCGCCGCAGATCCCGGCGGCGGCGCTCGCCATCCCCGACGCCGAGCTGCTCCATCGCGCCCTCGCGGAAGGCAAGCGCGTGCGCACCGTCCTCGCGCTCGGGTGCTCGCCGATGCCGGTGGGCATGTCGGCGAACGTGCTTGGCGACATCCCCGGCACCGATCTCGGAGGCGAGATTGTCTTGCTCGGCGCTCACCTCGACTCGTGGGACCTCGGCACCGGCGCGCTCGACGACGGCGCCGGGTGCGCGATTGCCATCGAGGCCGCCCGACGGATAGCGTCGCTCCCGGCCCGCCCGCGGCGCACCGTGCGCGTGGTGCTGTTCGCCAACGAGGAGCTGGGCAGCGGCGGTGGACGCGCTTACGCCAGCGCCCACGCGGCCGAGGCCGGGCGCCACGTCGCGGCTCTGGAGGCCGATCAGGGCGATGGCAAGCCCTGGGCGCTGCGGGTCCCGGCGGCGATGCGAGAGAGCGCCCTCGCCCGCGCGCTCCACGCGAGCCTCGCGCCGCTCGGCATCGAGCTCGATCCCGGCGTGTCGCGCGGCGGCGTCGATCTGGCGCCGCTCGGTCATCTCGGCGTGCCGTTCGTGGATCTCCGTCAAGACGTGACGCGGTATTTCGACTTCCATCACACGGCCAACGACGTGCTCGACAACGTGTCGCGCGTGGAAATCGAGGAGGCGACGATGGCCTTCTCGGTCGCGGTCTGGCTGCTCGCCAACGCGGAGGAAAGCTTCTCCGGGGTGAATCAGGGTGAAGGCACCGCCACGAGAGCGGATATCGCCGCCCGATAGGCCTCGTTCTTCAGATCGTCATTCAACCGCTGGTGCTCGTGAGGAGCCGTGTGCCGGGGATCGACCTCGAGCTTGAGCCGGTCCTGGTTCGTGGCCTTCACGTCGGCCACGCAGAGGACTCGGCCCTTCGGGAAGCTCCAGAGGAACGCGGTCCCGAACAGGATGCCACCGTTGAACGTGTCGGAGCCGTCCTCGGTGGGATTGGACTTGATCGCCGTCACGACGTCGAGCTCCCAGCCCCAGTACTCGTCCGAGCCGAGCTCGCGCGCGAGCTTCATCGCGCTCTCGTGGGTCCAGTTCGAGCTGGTGTCGTAGAAGCCCTGGGCCTGGATCTTTCGCATCATCTCGTACTGGCCCTCGAACTGGCGGCGCCGCGGCCCCCGGGTGGCGAAGTCGTTTTCGATCTTCGGGATCCCCTTGAGCGGCGCGGGCGGGCTCGCCCCGGCGACGGCCCAGTCCGGCACCACGTTCATCCGCCAGCGCGCGGCCTCGCTCGCCGCGAGCGCTTCACCCTTCAAATCGAGGTCCGAATCGCCGAGGGGCTCCGGCCGCGGGATCGTCTCCGGGCACGGCGGCGCGCTCGGCCCGGGCACGAGCCCGCGCGCCGCGAGCCGCAGGCCCTGATCGCGCGCGGCGATGAAGGCGTCGCCCTTCGTCTTCGCGCCCGTCAGCAGCGCGTCGAGCTCTTGCACGTCGGCCGGCGTCATCTTCTGCACGGCGGGCGGCGCCGGTGTGCAGCGCGCGAGGACCGGCAGGAACGCGATCGAGAGGGCGACAATCCAGGGTTTCACGGCCGCAGCGTACTCCCGCCTCGCTCGCGCGGGACACGGGATACCGACGATCTCGACGCGGTCGAGTCCGACCCCGGGATCGGCACGGCGATCTGCGACCCCAGGATGGACACCGGGAAGATCACCGAGCGACGCTCGCCCCGCGAGGCTACTTCTTCTCGCCGTTGACGCAGATATCGAAGGCTTTCACCGTCTTCGCGGCGAGCGCGCACGTGATGTGCTTGTGATCGACGATGTTCCCGGCCAGGGATTTCAGGCAGGTGTCGACCCACGTGTTCTCGACCTTGGTCACCGCGGCGTTGATGTTCGTGTTGGCCTGCTCGAGCTGCTTCGCGGTGAGCTTCGGGTTGAGCGCGGCGCGCTGATCGCTGCGCGCCACGTCGCCGTAGGCGCGGCCGAGAGCCTGGCAGTCGTTCTCGGTGAGCGAGTAGTCGTCGGGCACGTCGGTGGCGTTGCCGGTGCGCTTCACGCCGCCCATCGTCGGCGCCGCCGGCTCGTCGGTCGCGGGCTTGGCGGCGTGATCCGCGGCGGCCTTTGGCGCATCGGGCTCGCTTTCGGGCGCGTCCGCGGGCTTCGACGTCGAAGCCCCGCAGCCGAGGAGCAGCGCGAGGGTCAGGGGAGCGAGGGCGAGGCTTCTGCGCATGGGAAATCTTTCAACGAATCGTGGCCCCGTGTCCATCGCCGAGTCGCTCTGCTTTCCTCCGCGGCGGATCCGCGCAACGTTCTGCCCATGATCCCGGCGCCTCTCGACCCTGTCGCCCGCCTCACGCTCTGCGGCTCGCTCTCGCTCCACCCGAGCCCGCTCGGCGCCGCGATGCACCTCGCCGGCTACGCCGCGCTCGGGCTGCCGTTCACCTACGTCCCGTTCGCGGTGACGGATCTCGCGGGCGCGATCGTCGGCATGCGCGCGCTCGGCGTCCGCGGCTTCGGGATCTCCATGCCGTACAAGCAGGCGGTGATGCCGCTGCTCGACGCGATCGATCCCGCGGCGGCGGCGATCGGCGCGGTGAACACCGTCGTCAACGATGGATCACACCTCACCGGGCACAACACCGACGCCTCGGGGGCGGTGCGCGCGTTCGAGGAGATCCGGCCGCTCGCCGGCGCGCGCGTGCTCTTGCTCGGCGCAGGCGGGGCGGCGAAGGCCGTCGCGCACGGGTTCTCGGAGCGCGGCGCTCGCGTCACGATCGCCAACCGCGATCGCGCCCGCGCGGCCGCCCTCGCCGCCGCCACGGGCGCGCGCGCGGCCGCCGGGCTCGACGAGGCCAACCGCGCCGGCAACTACGACGCCGTCGTCAACGCCACCTCGATGGGCATGGACGACGTCGAGGCGGCGAGCCCGATCCCCGAGTCGGCGCTCCACCCCGAGCTGCTGGTGATGGACATCGTCTACAAGCCGATCGCGACCGAGCTCGTGCGCGCAGCGCAGCGCAAAGGCGCGACCGTGATCCACGGCGGACGGATGCTGCTGCACCAGGCGGCCCGACAGTTCGAGCTCTACACCGGTCATGACGCGCCGCTCGCCGCCATGGAGAGCGCGTTGCTCGCGCAGATCGGCGCTCCGAGCCCGTCCCCGTAGCCGACCGGAGAGAGCGCGACTAGGCTCCCGCGCCGCATGGTCGCCCACGAAATTCGCGCTGCTTTACCGGGAGACGAACCGCAGCTCCTCCGCGTCGCGCGCCACCTCAACTCGGTCAACCTCCCCGACGACCGCGACTCGATCCACGAGATCGTCGACCACAGCTACCGGAGCTTCACCGGCGAGATCACCGATCCACGGCTCCGCACCTACGTGTTCGTGCTCATCGATCGCGAGAAGGATCTCATCGTCGGCACCTCGATGATCGTGGCCCAGCTCGGGCGCCGCGGTGTGCCGTACATCTACTTCGACGTGCTCGACGAGGAGAAATACTCCACCACGATCGACAAGCACTTCCATCATACCGTGCTGCGGATCGGGTACTCCTACAACGGGCCGACCGAGATCGGCGGCCTGGTGCTCATGCCCGAGTACCGACTCGCCACCGAGCGACTCGGCACGATGATCTCGTACGTGCGGTTTCTCTTCCTCGCGGCGCGCACCCACCAGTTCCAGGAAGAGGTGCTGGCCGAGCTGATGCCGCCGCTCGAGCCCGACGGGACGAGCCACCTCTGGGAGGCGCTCGGCCGCCATTTCTGCGGGATGAGCTACGCCGAGGCCGACCGCCTTTCCAAGAAGAACAAGGAGTTCATCAAGGCCCTCTTCCCCGAGGGGGTGATCTACGCGAGCGTGCTCCCGGAGGACGCGCAGGCCGTGATCGGCAAGACGGGCGCGCAGACCCGCGGGGTCGAGAAGCTCCTCCGGCGCATCGGGTTTCGCTACGCCCACCGGGTCGATCCCTTCGACGGCGGGCCGCATTTCACCGCGCGGATGGACGAGATCAAGCTCGTCGCCGACACCCGACGATCGAAGGCCGATCGGCCGATAACGGCTCTCCCCGGCGACCGCAAGGCGCTGATCGCGGTCGAGCTCCCGGAGGCGCCGTTCTTCCGCGCGGTGATGGCGCCGGTGCGCGACGAGGGCCCGCGCGGCCACGCCGTCGCCGACGACGCCTGGGAGCTGCTCAACCTGCACCACACCTCGCCGCTGATCGTGCTGCCAATCGAGTGAGCCTCGTGGCCTCGATCTCCACACGCTCCCACCTCGCCGAGGCGCGCTCGTGATCGCCGCGAGGGTCGAGCCGGAGACGCTCGCGCGCGCCGAGCTCGACGAGTACCTCGCGCGGGGCTGGTACCGGATCGGGCGCGGGCTGATCACCACCGACTACCTGGTGAGCGAGGGCGAGCTCTGCTCCACGATCTGGACCCGGCTCGACCTGCGCGCGCATCGCTTCCGGAGCTCGCTCCGCAAGCAGCTCGCCAAGGTGAAGCGCGACTTCGAGATCAGGATAGGTGACCTCGTCCTCGACGCCGCGCACGAGGAGCTCTACACGCGGTATCGCGCGATGGCGGGCGGGAACCGCGCCGAGAGCCTCGATGAGGTCACCGGCGGCGACGAGGGGCGCAGCCTCTTTTGCACGCGCGAGATCGGGATCTGGCGCGACGGCGTGCTGGTGGCGTTCTCCTGGTTCGATCTCGGCGAGACCAGCGTCGAGAGCCTGATCGGCGTGTACGAGCCGGCCTATCGCAAGCACGGCCTCGGCTTCTCCACGCTGCTGCTCGAGATCGATCACGCGGCGGAGATCGGTTTGCACTTCCACTATGCCGGGTACGTGCTGAGCGAGCCGTCGGGCATGGATTACAAGCGGCGGGTCGGCCCGCTCGAGTACCTCGACGCCGCGTCGAAGCTCTGGTTGCCGGAGTTTCCCTACGCAGAGGGGCAGTCGCCGGCGGGGATCCAGCGGGCGCGGCTCGCCGCGGCTGGCGAGGCGCTCACCAGCTCGGGGTCGCCAGTTCAACTGGTGCTCAACTCGGCGCTGCTCATCCCCGGGATAAGCGATCACGTGCCCGGGTGCTCGACCGATCCCATCCTCTTGATCTCGGCTCCTCCGACGCCTCGCGCCCTCGGCGTGCTCACGGCGTGGGACGAGGAGCTCGGGGCGTACGTGCTCTTCGGCGGTCAACCGATTGCCGTGCTCCTCGAGCGCCAGGGCGCCGAGGACGACGCACGGCGGGTGCCGGTGCACCTGTTCGTGATTCATCAGCGCCTCGGCGAGCACCCCTCGGTCGACGAGGTCGCCTTCTGGGTGCGGCACTATCTCGCCGTCATCGCCCCTCCCGGCGCGGAGTGATGGTCTCGCGCCATCAGCGGATCGCCGTCTGCGCCAGCCACGCCCGTACCCGCGAGAGCTCTTTCGGCTCGGCGTCGCCGAGCTCGAGCGAGAGTCAGTCACCGTCGCGGACCCCGTGCAGGCAGGGTCTCGAAGCTCGAACTTCAAAGATCGGCGTCGGGGGGGCTCGCGAAAAACCCCGGCGCGTACGGCCTTCTTCACGTTCTTCAAACAAAAAACGCACGCTCGGCGCCCCTGTCCCGTCCTGGAAACATGAAGACGATCGCTCTCCTCACGTTCCTCCTCGCGATGCCACTGGCCTGCTCGAAGGCCGACTCGACGCCTCCCGCGGGCGCGACCACGGCGAAGAGCGCGGGCCCCGAGGCCCCGAAGCCGGCTGCGGCGCCGGCGAAGGCCGCCTTCGTGCAGAAGGGGGTCCTGGCCGGCAAGGTCGTCGTCGGCTACGTGCAAGACGCGGCGGATCCGACCCGGTGCTCGGTGGTCACCGACGATCCGGCGAAGAAAGACGACTTCGCCCAGCACGGCGCCGACGTCGCGAAGATGATGAAGGCCACCGTGGTGACGTCGTGTCCCACCGACAACGTGGTCGGCACCTGCAACGTCGGGTTCGGGATGCTGGTGAACTACTCGGGCCCGAAGTGGACGAAGGAGACGGCCCGGAAAGAGTGGACCGGTCAGCCCCACGCCACCTGGGTCGAGTAGGCCCGCGATCCGGCGAGGGACGCCTGCCGATCGGGTGATCGCCGCATTATCCTCTTGCGGCGCCGCCCTCTTTGGTGGCCAGTAGCCACCCATGTCGGAGCAGAACGAAGAGCCCGAGTCCGCCGATCCCGAGCCCAAGCCGGAAGAGTCCAGGCCGGCCGCCTCCGCCTCCGCCGTCGCCGCGTCCTCCTCGGAGACCGCGCCGCGACCGTCGGCAAGCGGGCCTCCCGCGGCGAAGGAAAAGCTGAAAAACAAGCCGTCAACGTCGGCTACCGTCGTCCCCGTCGTCCCCATCGTCGCCGACGGAGACGCGCTCCCCGCGCCGGCTCCCTTCGCGGCGGCGGCCACGGCCCTGCCCGCGGCGCCGGCATACGGCCTCGCGTTCCTCTCCGGTTTTCTCTATTTCCTCGCGTTCCCCGGCATCGACGTCTGGCCGCTCTCGTTCGTGGCGCTCGTGCCGCTCATCGTCGCCCTGCGCGGCCAGACGGCCAAGCGCGCGCTCGGCCTCGGCTGGCTCGCCGGCTTCACGATGACGATGTTCGGCTTCTACTGGCTGATGGAGATGCTGAAGTCCTTCAGCGGCTTCCCTCTGCCCCTCTGCGTCCTGTTCATGGCGCTGCTGTGCGCCGCTCAGGCGGGGCGCATCGCCCTCTGTGGGTGGCTCTACGGCCGCGCCGATCGCCGCGGCTGGCCGGCCGCGCCCGCATTCGCGCTGGCGTTCGTGGCGAGCGAGCTGGTCTTTCCGCTGCTGTTTCCCTGGTACTACGCGGCGACTGTCCACAACGCGCCGGTGTTCCTCCAGCTCGCAGATCTCGGCGGGCCGTACCTCGTTTCGGTGGTGCTGATCGCGGCGAACCTCGCTCTCGCCGAGCTTACGTTCGTCTTCGTGCGCAAGGAGCCGCGCGCGCTCGATCGCCGCGTGCTCTACGCGGGCGCGGGCGCGGTCGGCGCGGCGCTGCTCTACGGGGCGCTGCGCATTCACCAGGTCGACGCCAGGGCCGCCGTGGCGACGCCCGTCAAGATTGGCATCGTCCAAGGCAACCTGCCGCTCCTGGCGCGCTCGCACGGGCTGCAGAGCGCCCAGAAGGCCACGGCCGATCTCCGGGCGCGCGGGGCCGAGCTGGTGCTCTGGAGCGAGGGTGGGAGCGGCACCGCCCACCGCGAGAGCCCCAACGAGGAAGAGGCCCGCAAGGTCGTCACGGCGAAGCTCGGCGTGCCGACGATCATTGGCACTCTGCTGGTGCGCCCCGGCCCCTCGCGCGAGCACCCGACGCTGTTCAACACCGCCCTCCTGGCGACGGACGGCGGCAAGATCGTCGGGCGGTACGACAAGCAGTATCTCCTGGCCTTCGGCGAATACCTCCCCTTCGGCGAGCAGT
Organism: Byssovorax sp.; assembly: GCA_025362495.1. Classification (GTDB taxonomy): domain Bacteria; phylum Myxococcota_A; class Polyangia; order Polyangiales; family Polyangiaceae; genus JANYGI01. The sequence goes on from JANYGI010000119.1 coordinate 93,558, forward strand.
TCCCCCAGCTCTACGAGATGTCGCCGAACTCGTCGCGCTTCAGCTCGGGCACGTCGCTGGAGCCGCTGGTCTGGGGCGATCACCGCATCAGCGCCCTCATCTGCTACGAGGACATCCTCCCCTCGTTCGTCAACAAGATGGTCCATCACGCGGATCCCGATCTGATCGTGAACCTGACCAACGACACCTGGTTCGGCGACTCGACCGAGCCCTACATCCACTTTGCGCTGGCGAAGCTGCGCGCGGTGGAGCACCGGCGGTATCTGGTGCGGGCGACCAACAGCGGCCTCTCGGGGATCATCGATCCCATCGGCCGGACGATCCTCCACGGCAAGACCTGGGACGAGGAGGCTTTGCTCGGCGAAGCGCGGTTCCTGCACGCGACGACAGGATACGAGATCCTGGGGGACTATCCCTGGTATCTGCTGACGCTGGGGATCGTGTTCATGGCGTTTCGGCGGCGAGAGCAGAGCCTGGGCTGAGCCGGATCACGCGATCGGGTATCCGCGCCGGGACAAGGATGACGACCGGGGCGACTGCCACGCTCGACGTCGGGCACTCGCCCTTTGCGTCGCATCCCGAGCGTAGGCTCTCGACGTGGCTCGGCTTCTGGACGGTTGCTCACGCAGAGGCCACAAGGACTGGCGTCGCGGCGGCCGTTCGGGCTTGACACCACGTCGAGGGTCGCATTTCCTGCGTCGTCAATGCGACGACTCATCGCGGTTCTCCTCGTGCTCGCGCTCGCCGCGCAGGTCTCGTGCAAATCGAAGACGGTGTGCGGGCCTTACGCGTCGATGAACCTCCCGGGCGTGACCAGGATTGATCGGTGCGACGTCGAGCTGAGCAGCGATTACGGCATCGGCGGGGAGACGACCGCGACCGGGGCCGACTTCGTCAAGGCCATCGCCGGGAGCGGCTTCGAGCTCGGGCGTGACGCCGAATCGACCTACGGTGAGGCCAAGGACATGCAGTACTTCCGCAAGGGCGGCGTGGTGTACTTCATGTTCACGAACCTCAAGAAGCGCGACAGCGGCGCGACGTTCTTCAGCATCTACCCGACGCCGCGCCAGCCGAAGACCTGGCTCCCCGAGGCCTCGTGGGAGAAGGCCAGTTCCCTCGACGCCGATCGACAGGCGCTCATCGCGCGGCTGGGCGGCGTCGCCGATCTCGTCAAGGGCAGCGCCAGGGCGCCGAAGCAGTGCGACGGCTCGCTCGTCGCGCTCGATCCGGCGCTCGCGAAGAGCGCCAGGACCGTGCTCATCAACCTCGACGCCAGCGATTTTCGAGGACCAAAAGGCGCACGCTATGCCCGCGGGCCCGAGCCCTTCCCCGCGGTGCGCAGCGACGCGGACGCGTTCAACTCCCACTACAGCACCAAGCTGTCTACCCTGCTGGAAGAGCGGATACCCATCGACGAGGTGGCGGAGCGACGGGTGGTGCCCTTCCTGAGCATCACCCAGTATCACGCGCCCAAGGTCGATCACGACGCCACTCCGGGGGCCGTCGTTCAGCTCTTCACGGGCGGTGACGCGAAGTTCGACGTGGTCGTGGTCGACCTGAAGGAGCGCACGGTGCTCTGTCGCTCCAGCGCCGCTGCGGAGAGCAGCGAAAAGCTCGACGTGACCCGACTCACCCGGAAGAACAGCAGCGGCGAGGTGCAGGGTGTGTCGGTGTCCTCGTACGAGAACGAGGACCTCGCCGCCAACATCTCGACCGCGGCGTTCGTCGCGCTCGCCAGGATGAACCCCGCGTTCGCGCGCTGAGCCGCCGTGATTACCAGCGCGGTCTTCGACGAGCTCGTGGCCCCGCTCCGCGCCGAGATCCACGCGCACGGCTATCGCATGCTCGGCTGTGGCCGCGAGCGTCGCCCGCGCGAGGCGTCATCGTTTCATGACGTGCGGGAGATCACGAGATCACACAGGAAAGGTGCGCCGCGGGCGTCATGCCTTGACGGCGGGGCGCGCCAGGGCCGATGCTCGCGCCATGCGCCTCCGAGTCGTCCCGCTCTCGCTCCTCCTCGCGCTCGCGGCGTGCAACAAGCCCTCTGCACCCGTCCCCTCGACCAGCGATAGCGCTACGGCCGCAAAGAGCGCGAAGGTCGCATCGAGCCCTGCGGTGTCCACCGCGGCTCCGAAGACCTCGGCTGCCGCAGCCGCCAGCGCACCACCCGGCCTCGATCGGCCGGCGAAGCTCGGCGCGCCGGCCGAGCCGCTGTTCGGCGCCATCGCGTTCGCGCGCGACGGCGGCGGCGCCGGCTATTCCACCCGGCGGCCGACGCAGGAGGAGGCGAGCGCGAACGCGAAGGGCTACTGCAAGTCTCCTTCGTGCCAGGTGGTCGTCGAGTTCAAGAGCGAGTGCGCCTTTCTGGCCTCGGGAGGGACTGGCAAGGAGGGAGTCGGCAAGGCCGCGCGGCCGAGGGACGCAGAGCAGATCGCTTTGCGGGAGTGCGCCACGCATGGCGGCAAAGACTGCAAGATCGTCACGTGGGGTTGCTCCCTGCCGGGCTATGCGGACCAGCCGCCCCGCGACGAATGGGATCTGATCGAAGAAGATACGACGGTGCCTGCCGAGGGCGGCACGACGCTGGCGGCTCGCGTCATCCGGCCTCCCGGTCCGGGGCCGTTTCCGCTGGTCGTTCTCAACCACGGCTCGCCTCGCGACGAGGCCGACCGACCCAGGATGACCCCGAGCGGCCTCGCGGCGCAGGCGCGGCGGTTCGCGGTCGGCGGCTGGGTCGCCACAGCGGTGCTCCGGCGGGGCTATGGCGCGTCGACGGGCGGATGGGCCGAGGGCTTCGGCCCTTGTGACAGTTCGAGACGCGCGTTGCCCGATAATGGGTGACAGACAGTCTCTGCGAGAACATCGTCTGGGCTGCTGTCACGGCGCCGACTGACCTCGATCCGGTGGGCCTCGGCGTCGCGGCCGGCATGGCAGAGCTGCTGGCAGCGCGAGCGGGGCAACCGCCGCCGGCCTGGGCGAGCTCGGTGGGAGCGGCGCTGACGCCGGTGTGCCTGGTGAAGGCGGCGCGCACGATGCCGCGACTCGGGCGGCTCTGCGAAGAGGAAGCCCGGGGCCGTTGCGGCGTCGAGGGATCCTGGCGCCGCCGGAGTTCTTGAGCGTCGCCTGAAGGCGTCCGCCCTCCGCGATGAGCCACGCGCCGTGCGAACCTCATGACGCGACTCTCGGGCTCCGCGATCTCGGCCAGCGGCGAGCGGTGGGTCCAGCGCGCCCGTCATCGAGTCGTGCGGTGCAAGGCCCCTTGTCCGCGCTCGAAGCGAAGCTCCACGCCATCAACCTGGCCACGCTCGACGGGCGGACGCACGAGGAGCGCGGGACGATCCGGTTGGCGCACATCGATGGGCTCCGCGTCCATTTCGCCCACACGCCGGCTGAGACCCGCTATCTCTGACCTTGACGCCGAGGCAGGATATGTGGAGCGCTCTTGCTCACGGCAGCGCGAAATGGAACGGGATCGTATACGTTATGCTCACTGGCCGACCCAGGTGGCCTGACGTGAACGTCTCCACTTGACGCTTCCACGTTGCCGTCACTCCTGGAGTCGCCGCGAGTCCCCTTTACCCTTGCGTTTCTTCGCTCCCCGCGCGGTCTGCCCCTCGATCGGAGCGCCGAGCATGGGAAAGAACGCAGCCTCGATCGCCCGCGCGCGCAGGAGCAGGGCGACGCCGACCGCCGCGCAGGCGACCATGCCAAGGCCGACAATTCCGCTCGTGGGTACGCCGGATGCGCTCGACCCCACGGCGGTCACAGCGTACCGCAGCGTGATCAGCAGCGCGAACGCCGCGGCGGTGTAGCGACGAGGCGTGACGATGGCGATCAAGGCCAACAGGAGTGGCTCGGCGATGGCGGCGCCGAGGCACGCCAGCGCGGCAGAGGCGGCGTTGGGCTCGGCGCCGAGGTGAGTCGCGGCGCCCAGCGCGCAGACGAGCAGCGCTGTGCCGATGGCGAGCAGGAGTGAGATCCGACTGCCGACGACGGCGAGGGCGATGAATGCGACGATCACGAGGAGGTTCGTCCCCGCGAGGACGGCCAGTTGAAGGAAGACGCGCTCCGTCGACATGTCCTCGGAGCCCCCCGCTGGCAGCTCGGCGATCAGGGTGAGCGGCGCCGCTGAGGCCGCGACGACGAGCAGCGCGAGCGCCGGTCTCGGCGCGGCGGGCAGAGATGGAGTCGGGGCGCGATCGAGGACGAAGACAATCGTCGTGGCCCCCGCGGCGAGCGCCATGATCACCGCGTCGCTGAACAGGCCGACGGCGAACGTGGCGCGGTAAAACAGCGCGGCGAAGAGCGGACCACCCGTGGCGCCGAGGTTCACCGCGAGGGTCAGGCTGGCAAAGAGCGCGACCAGGGTCATCGGGCGCGCTCCTGCAAACTGCTCTGCGGCGACCGTGTACAGGTTCGCGAAAAACAGGCCCTTGGCCACGGCCCAGACGAGGACAATCAGCGTCAAGCTCGCTGGACCGGCGAAGGCCAGGGCGGCGAAGGCGACCGCGGAGAGCGTGACGCTGAGCACGAGCAGGCGCCTCGCGCCGACGGCGATCGCCGCCCCGCCGCCGACGAGCGTGACGAGAGCGGCAATCCCGACCAGCAGCGACTGCGTATCCCGGGCGTCGCCGAGAGATACCCCGAGCCCACCCGCCGTGAGCGGCGCGGTGGCGTGGAGGCCGAACACCGCCTTGACGCCGTAGAACGTCAGGCGCTCGACTAGCGTGAGACCGAGGACAAGGACCAGTCCTACCCACATCCGCGGATTTCGCACGAGCCACCCCTTCTGGACGGCCAGCGATAGCACGCTCTGGGGTTCGAATGTCGAGCGCGTGCGCGCGGTCGCCGTGCGGCGGCTTGTCTGCTCAGGCCTCGGCGACCAGAGCGCCGCTCTCGGCCGCCGGCGGATCGCTCTCGGTCACCGGCGCTTTGCGCTCGTCGGTGTCCACGAGGCCGTCGCGCATCGTCACGATTCGCGGCATCGACGCGGCGAAGCCGAGGTTGTGCGTCACCACGACGATCGTGGTCTTGTGCTCGCGGTTGATCGAGAAGAAGAGCTCGTGCATCTCCTTGCTCGTCGTCGAGTCGAGGTTGCCAGTCGGCTCGTCGGCCAGCAGCAGCTTCGGGGAGAGCACCAGAGCCCGCGCGAGAGCGACGCGCTGCTGCTCGCCGCCCGAGAGCTCACCAGGACGGTGGGTGAGGCGCGACGACAGGCCCACTTCTTCCAGCAGGGCGCGCGCCGGAGCGTCCATCTCTTTGCGGCTCTTGCCCTGGATCAGGCCCGGCATCATCACGTTCTCGAGCGCGTTGAACTCGGGCAGGAGATGGTGGAACTGGAAGACGAAGCCGATCGTCTTGTTGCGGATCGACGCCAGCTTCGAGCCGGAGAGGCCCGTCAGCTCGTCATTGCCAATCTTGATCTTCCCCTTCGAGGGCAGATCGAGGGTGCCAATGCAGTGCAGGAGCGTGCTCTTGCCGGCGCCCGAGGCGCCGACGATCGCCACGACCTCGCCCTGATCGATGGTGAGGTTGATGCCGCGGAGCACGTGGAGGCGGCGCCCCATGTGAACGTAGCTCTTGTGGAGATCCGACAGCGTGACGAGCGGCGGCATCAGAGGGCCTTCACTCCCAGCGCAGGCCGTCGACCGGGCGGAGCTCGGACGCGGCGTACGCCGGGTAAATCGTGGAGATGGTGCAGATGAGGAACGCGGCGAGCGCCACCATCGCGTAGTCGCCGCCGTTGACGTTCACGGGCAGGCGGTCGATGTAATAGACCTCGGGATCGAGCCGGACGCCGAACCACGAGAGGCCGGTGCAGGCCCCGAGCGCGGTGCCGACGCCGAACACGGTGCCGATGCCCCCGATGATCACGCCCTCGAGCATGAAGATCCGCATGATCGCGCCGTCGCTGGCGCCGAGGGCCTTGAGAATGGCAATCTCTTTGCCCTTCTCCGTCACCATGAGCAGCAGAGTGCAGACGATGCAGAAGCTGGCGACCATGATCGCCAGCGAGAGGATGATGAACGTGGCGATCTTCTCCAGCTTGAGGGCGCTGAAGAGGTTCTTGTTCATCTCCATCCAGTCGCGGACCCGGATCTTGGCGCCCTTGGTGCCGTCCGGGTTCATGTCGACGATGGCCGCGTCGATCGCCGCGCGGAAGTCGGCCACCTTCTCGGCGTCGGGCAGGCGGATGTCGATGTTGGTGATCCGCGAGATCTTGTCGTCGCTGAGGCTGAAGAAGGCCTGGGCGTCGGCGAGCATCACGTAGGCGTGCGACGCGTCGTACTCGTACATCCCGCTGTAGAAGATCGCCGCGACCCGGTACTTGCGCGTCCGCGGCATCACGCCCGTCGGGCCGAGCTCGCCCATCGGCGACAGCAGCGATATCTCGTCGCCGACGAGCACATGAAGGCTCTTGGCCAGCTCGCGGCCGAGGATCACGCCGGGGTAAATCTTCTCGTTCTTGCGGAGGAACTCCTTCAGCGAAGGATCGATGTCGTCGTGGAAGCGAGCGTCCGGGCCCTTGAAATAAGGCTCTCCGGTGGGGCCGCGACCGACGACCTCGTCCGGGCCGAGATCGAGGAGCTTCTCGGGCCTGGCGAAGTACTCGAAGCTGCCGACCTCGATGTTGTTCTTGAGATCGATGACGTCGCCGATGGTCTCGGGATCGATGCCGCGCACCAGCACGCCCGCGGTATTCGACGCGCTCGAGCCCATCGCCTCGCCGCCGGCGACCGGCGTGGCCGCGCCGCCGCCCGTCTTCGCGAGCACCTTGCGGACGATCTCGAGCTTCGGCTCCCAGTCGCCGAAGCCGCCCGGCCGCGTCACGTCGACGACGACGTGGGCGTTGTTGCCGAGGATCTTCCGCTTCAGATCGTGGCCGAAGCCGCCCATGATCGACGTCACCGAGCAGAGCGCGCACGAGCTGACGGCGACGCCCGAGATCGAGAGGATCGAGATGACCGTGAGGAAGCCGCTCTTGGTGGCGCGGACGTGGCGGGCGCCGACGAACGACGAGAACGACCGGTTCTCGAGCGCGTCGAGGATCATCGGCAGGAACGCGAGGAGCACCAGCAGGAGGAAGATGACGCCGGTGGCGATCGATCCGATCGTCACCACCTGCGTCCACAGATCCGGCGCGGCATGCGGCGCCAGCGCGCCCTGCATGCGAATGCTCAGGCGCGTGAGGACCAGGAACGTCGGCCCCGGGATCGCCGCGAGCCACCAGAAGACGCCCCGCGTCCCCACCGCCTGGAACCGCTGATACCCGCGAAAGGCGAGCAGCAGACAGCTCAGCCCGACGAAGATGCAGAACCCGATGTAGAGCGACGGCGAAATACCCGGCACAGCGTCAAGCCTCGTTGCGATTGATTGAGCCGGGCAGCAACGATCCCGGCTCGATGAGGCTTACAGCCTTCAAGCGTCGTCGTCCGTGGCGCCGCCCTTTTTGAGGGCGCCGCCGGCCGCCGCGAGCAGGTAGCTCTCGATGAAGTTGTCGAGGTCGCCGTCGAGCACGGCGTCGACGTTGCCCGACTCCGTCCCGGTGCGGACGTCCTTCACGAGGCGGTACGGCGCGAGCACGTAGTTGCGCATCTGGCTGCTGAAGTTGATGGCGCTCTTGCCGGCCTGGTAGACCGAATCGAGCGCTTCCCGCCGCTGCAGCTCCTTCTCGTAGAGCTTGGCCTTCAACATTTTCCACGCCATCGCGCGGTTCTGGTGCTGGCTGCGCTCGGCCCGGCAGACGATGTTGATCGTCGGATCCGGCAGGTAGCGAAGGCGACACGCCGTCTCGACCTTGTTGACGTTCTGGCCGCCCTTGCCGCCGGCGCGCATGGTCGTGATCTCGACGTCCTTCTCGTTGATCTGGATGTCGATGTCCTCGTCGTTGTCGGGGGTGATCTCGACCGCGGCGAAGGCCGTCTGGCGCGTGTGATCGGCGTTGAACGGGCTCATCCGCACGAGGCGGTGCACGCCGATCTCCGAGCGCAGGTAGCCGTAGGCGCTCTCGCCCGCGACCGTGAACGAGACGTCGTCGATGCCGGCCTCGTCGCCCTCCTGGTAGTCGATGATCTCCGTCTTGTAGCCACGCCGCTCGCACCAGCGCAGGTACATCCGGAGCAGCATCGCCGCCCAGTCTTTCGCGTCCGTCCCGCCGGCGCCCGGCTTGATGTGGACGATCGCGTTGGAGTGATCGGCCGGGCCCGACAGCATGCGCTCGAGCTCTGCCTTGCGCAGACGCACGTCGAGCGCCGTGGCCTGCGCCTCGGCGTCGGCGATCACAGACTCGTCGTTCTCGGCGGCGCCGAGCTCGAGGTACTCCGCGACGTCGTCGATTTCCTTCGCGAGCTTGCTCGCGAGGTCGAGCTTCGTTTCTACAGTCGAGCGCTTGCGGAGCGTCGACTGGGCCTTGTCGCTGTCGTTCCAGAAGCCTGGAGACAGCGTCATCTGGGTCAGGTCTTCGAGCTTGCGCTGTAGTCTAGGGACGTCAAAGATGCCCCCTTAGCGCCTCAAAGCGCCTTTTGAGGTCGAGGACTTTCTCACGGGTCTCGGAGAGCATGCGGGGCGATCTATTCGATCTGCCCGGAGAGCGCCACCGCGAAGCAGAAGCGCCGAGGCTAGCGGTACGGGTTCGCCAGATCTTCCCCGCCGGCGGGCGGCGGGGCCGGGGGCTTCGGCGCGTCGGGCGGCGGGGCGGGCTTCACCGGCGCGACGGCCGTCGCCGTGACGGAGGGCGTCGGCAGGTGCCCGTGGAGGCTCGAAGGACCGTGTGCGACCACGACCTTCTCGGGGATGTCGAGCGTCGTCGGCGCGGTCGACGGGGCCGCTGTCGGCGGGGCGGCGGCGCTCATCGTGGGCGGCGGCGCGGGCTCGGCGTGAGCCTCGGTGGCGATGGGGACGAGCAGGTGCGGCTGCGGCGGGGGCCCGTCGCTCGCGGGGCTCGGCGAGCTCATCCGGGACCAGATCAGGATGCCGCCGAGGAGCAGCAAGAGGCCGGCGCCCACCGCGACGGCCTGCGGGCGACGGCTCGGCCCGAACGAGTGGCGCGCTCCGGTCGAGGCGATCGGCGTGGGATCGTGAAAATCGAGCGGAGGCCGCGCCGCGCCATGGCCCACGCGCGCCGAGGCGCCCGTGGTCTCGTCGTTCGCGCTCGGCGCCGAGAGGGCCGCGACCGGCATCGCCCTCTGCCCGCGCTTGAGCTCGGCGCGCATCTCGTCGCGCATCATCAGCTGCGTTTCGTGCTGATCGGTGTCGTCCGAGAGGAGCTCTTGCTCGCCCTCGTCGTCGATGATCTCGAGGCGCGCGCCGCCGTGGAGGCGCGCCGCGGCGTCGTCGGCCGCGGGCCCCACGCCGAGGAGCGTGCGCGGCATGGGCGCCGGCGTGAGGTTGCGCGTCGGCACGGCCGTAGGCGGCACCGACTTCATGTTCGATCGCGGCGCCGCGGCCTGCCGATCGAGCGGGAGCTTCATGGTGACGTCGTAGCCGGGCTTCACCTGGCGCACCGACACGGCGGGGAGGCTCGGCTCGCTGTGCGCGAGCCAGGCGCGGACGCTCTCGCGCTGCGCGGCGATGTCTTGCCCGAGCGCCCCTTGCACGTACCCGGCGACCTCGCGCGGCGAGGCCACACCGACCTCGCTCGGCGACGCCGTCGCGGCCACGCGCGCCGCGCGCTCGAGGCCGTCGGCCATCTCGGCGGCGGTCTGGAAGCGACGCTCGGGATCGCGATCGAGGGCGCGCGCCACGACGTCGTCGAGGGCCGGGTGGAGGTCGGCGATCATGGTCGAGAGCCGCGGGATCGGCTCGATCATGATCCGCCGCATCGTCTGGTTCTCGTTCTCGGCCTTGAAGAGCCGACGCCCCGCGAGGACCTCCCAGAGGATGACGCCCATGGCGAACAGATCGGATCGGCGATCGATGTCGCCGTCGCCCTTGGCCTGCTCGGGCGACATATACGCGAGCTTGCCCTTCACGCGATCGGTGCGGGTGCTGGCGATGCGCGACGAGGCGCGCGCCACGCCGAAGTCGGTGATGCGCGAGCAGCCGTCGACGCCGACGAGCACGTTCTGCGGCGAGCAGTCGCGGTGGATGAGGTTGACCGACTCGCCGTGCGCGTCGTTGAGCTCGTGCGCCGCGTGGAGCCCCGCGAGGGTGTCGAGGATGATCCGGAGCAGGATCGATCGGGGCACGTTTTGCCCGCCCGAGAGCGCCCGCGCGACGATGCGCGCGAGGGTGTCGCCCTCGATGTATTCCATCACGAGGTAGTAGCCGTTCTCGGTCTGGCCGACCTCGAGGATGGGCACCACGTGCGGGTGATGGATGCCCGCCGCGAGCCGCGCTTCATCGAGGAACATCTCGATGAACTCTTCCTCGTTGGCGAGGTGCGGGTGGAGGCGCTTGATGGCGACGAAGCGCTGGAACCCGCCGACGCCGGCGAGGCGCGCGAGGTACACCGTGGCCATGCCTCCCGACGCCAGCTCGCCGATCAGCTCGTAGCGATCGAGCCTTCGCTTGGTGTCCGCCGGATCGAGGAGCTTGACCTTGGCCATGCGCGGCTCCGCTTCAGAAGGTCCCCACGGCGCCGAGGACAGCGCCGTGGTCGGTGATGGCGGCGGTCGGCTCCGCGGCGGGAGCCTTCTTCTGGCCGTGCCAGCGCGTGAGGATCCCGAGGACGACCGTGATCGCCCCGGCGCCCGCCGTCGCGCCGATCAGGATGTTGGTCCGGGTCTGACGTTTGCGGCCGTCGATGTACTCCGGGCAGCTCGCGCCGAGGCCCGCGCACTTCGCCTTCACGACGTCGATGCCGGGGTTGTTCCTGGCGTCGAGCCCGCTCCAGATCGTGGCGCCGCCGAGCCCGAGCGTGGCGACAGCGCCGGCGATGAACGCGGCCGGATGGATGCCCGACGACTTCGGCGGGACGACGTCGATCGGAGGCGCGTCCGGCGGCGTCTCGGCGCTGGGCACCGGGACGGGCACGATCACCGCCTTCGCCGTCGCCTTCTTCTCCTCGGGCTCGAAGCGGAGATCGCTCGATTTCCCGGCCGTGGCGGTGAGATCTTGCGGCGCGCTCGAGATGTTGCCGAAGAAGCTCGCGCTGAGCGACGTCTTCCCCGGGTCGACGTAGACCGTCCAGCGGGTGTTGGACTCGCCGGGAACCGAGCGCGTCCCGAGCGCGAGCACGCACGGCGAGGCGCAGCTGATGCTGAGCTTCTGCACGAGCGGGGCGACCTTGGCGATGGTCTCGTTCGCGAGCTTCGTCGTCGCGTCGTCGGCCGGGTAACGCTCGATCGCCTGCGCCGCGAGCGTGGCGGCGCGCGCGCCCTGCCCCGCTTCCATGCGCGCGCGGATGGCCTGGCGCAGCGTCTTGGCGCCGGGGACCGCGGCGTCCGCGGCCTCGAAGCGCGAAGCCGCGCCCTCGAAGTCCTTCTGCTTGTAGGCGATGACGCCAGCGTCGAACTGCTCGGCCGCGGCCCGGATCTGCGCGGCGTCGGGCGCTCTGTCGGCGCGCGCCGACGCCGCCGCGACGACGAGGAGGGCGGCCGCAGCCGCGGCGACAAAGAGACGGGGCATCGAAGTCCGATCCTTCCCCTTGGGGGTGCCGCAGTCAAACAGGACGGGAAGGAGACGCACGATCGGCTCACTCCGGGGCAATCCTGCGACGTCCGCGCGACCGGCACGCGGCGTCGTTCAGGGCCAGGCGCCTTCTATCACGAACGCGGGCGAATTTCGCCGTTGCTGCGCCTTCTCGCGCGGCTCACGCGCAGCCGTCGGGGCCGCAGGCGGCGCCCTCGGCGAGGGCCGGCTCGTCGGCCGTCTCGCTCCAGGCGCGCGTGAGCACGCTCAGCAGCGCGTCGGGCGGCTGCGCCCCCGAGACGCCGTAGCCGCCGATCACGAAGAACGGGACGCCGGAGATGCCGAGCGTGCGCGCTTGATCCTCGTCGGCGCGGACCTCGGCGGCGTACCTGTCGCTGGAGAGCACCGCGCGGGCCTCCTCGGCGTCGAGCCCGGCCTCGACGCCGAGGCGCACGAGCACGTCGCGATCGCTGATGACGGCGCCCTCGGTCATGTACGCGCGCAGCAGGCGCTCCTTCACGGCGCCCTGCACGCCGCGCTCGTGCGCGAGGTGGATCAGGCGGTGGGCGTCGAAGGTGTTGCCGGGCTGGACGCGCTCGAAGTGGAAGTCGAGGCCGTCCTTCGCGGCGGTGTCGGTCATCGTCGTGAGCATCTCGTTGGCGCGGGCGACGCTCGATCCGTACTTCTTCGCGAGGCGCTCCGCGTACGTGGCCGACGCGTCGCGGACCTTCGGCGCGGCGGGATCGAGCTCGAAGGCGTGCCAGGTGATCGCGACGTCGGCGCTGTCGGGGAACCGGGCGAGCGCGGCCTCGAGGCGGCGCTTGCCGACGTAGCACCAGGGGCAGGCGATATCGGACCAGATGTCGACGTTGAGGGTCTTCATGGCGGCGCAATGTAGGGCACACGCGCGCGAAGGCGAGCCGGCGGCGCGGTGCGGCCCGGTCGACGCGACCGATCAGGCGCGGTTCGACTGGCACTCTGCCGGGTCAACCGCTCTTCGCGGCGTCGCAGGCCGCGGCGAGCGCGAGGGTCTCGGCGTTCTCCCGGACGCGGAAGGCCTCCCCGCGGCCGGCGACGACGGCGCGGACCAGCTCCTCCAGATGAAACGGGTTGCCGTCGGCGTGATCGACGATGCGATCGATCAGCGCGGCGTCGGCGCCGTCGCCGAGCGTATCGCGCACCAGCCGCTCGCTGGCCTTGCGCGGCGGCGCGCCGAGCCGGAGCGTCAGCGCGTCGGGGATCGAATCGAGAGCTCGCGCGTCGCGAGCCGTCGCGTCAGCGTCTCGCCCTCGATCCACTCCATCGCCAGGTGGTGCTCGCCCTGGGGCGTGGCGCCGTGAGCGACATACCGCACCACGCCGGGGTGATGAATCCGAGCGAGGATCGAGGCCTCCTGAGCGAAGCGCTCGAGGTGAATCTCGTCGTCTCCGCGCAGCATTTTCAGCGCGACCCGGGCGCCGTCGAGCCGATCGAAGGCCTGATAGACCGTGCCCATTCCGCCCGCGCCCGCCTCGCGCTCGACCACGAAGCGACTGCTGATCACGGTCCCCGGAAGCACAGCGGGATTGTTCTCCTGCGCGCTTCTGCCCGCAACGAGTTCTCCACGGAAAGAAGAGAAACAAAGCAGGGAAATTCCCGACACCAACGTAGGAGCTTGGGCCCTTGACGGCCACGCTCTGCGACGCGAACCTGCTGAGGATGTCCAGGCTCCAGCTACCGGAGCTCCAGGCGTCCTTGCCGCGCCGAGCGGCTCTGCGGCTGCGGTTTGCCCGGGCCTCGTCGCTGGCGATCGCGGCGGTGCTCGGCGCCGCGCGACGAGCCCGAGGCGCGAGGCGCGACCGCCAAGGCGCTGGACAACTCCAATGCGCTCAAGAGGAGTGCGGAATGATCCACATCGTCGGATCGTGCTCGACCTACTGCGCGCCGCTCGACGCCGTCGGGCTGCATCACCCGCGCTGCTTCAGCCCCGTCGACAGCGGCTTTCCGCTCGGGCTCGGGCCGGGCGCGAGCGGCGCCACGGCCTCGGCGATCACGGTCTTCCTCGACGACTGAGGGCCCGCTCGATGCGGCCTCTCGCGTCCGCGCGCGAGGCGAGAGGCCTCGGCGACGCACGCTCCGGCCTCGCTGTTGTGCGCTGCCGCGGCGCGTGCGACGCCGCGCCGGCACGTCCAGCCGGCTCCTCGCTCCCCCGGCCGCGAGCTCGCCTGTCGAGGACGCGCGTTCACCGCCGGTGAGACAGCCTGTTGCCTCCACAACGACGGATCTCGACTGCCTCGCTCGGCTCCCGAGCGTGTGCGAAGCCCAGGTACGCTGACCGGGGGCGAGCCCGCGATTCAGGAGGCCGTCCTCGCCGCGGCCGGGAGGCTTTCGCGAGCGCGCCCACCGAACGAGGCCAGGATCCCCACGGCCATCCACGCGAGCTGCGTGCAGCGCACGAGGACCGCCACCGCGACGCCCGCCGCCCCGGCGATACCGAGCATCGGCGCCGCCAGCGCGAAGGCGCCGTCCACCGCGCCGAGCTGGCCCGGGATCAGATCGCCCAGCGAGCCGCCGACGAGACTGACTCCCTGCGCCAGAAAAGAGATCCGGAGTCCGAGCGGCCCTCCGACAGCATGGATGGCGACACCGATCTCCAGCGCCTGCAGGGCGCGCTCGATCACGATGATCGAGAGCGCGGCCCGCGGGACGACGGGGATCTCGGCCAGCGCCTCGTGAAACGAGGCGCTGGCCGCGCGCATCGACGCGAACCGTCGCCCGAAGAATCCACCGATCGAGCGCCGGCGACAGGCCACCTGGACCGCCGTGAAGCCTGCCGCCGCCGTGAGCACGTAGAGCAAGATTGCCCCGGTGACCGGCGCCGCGCCGACGGTCAGATATGCGGCGACGACGCCGAGCGAGCCGACGAGGGCGCCCCCGAGGAGCGCGAGCGATTGACTGGTTGCGCCGATGGCTGCCGCGTGGGCGCCGCCGATGCGCGGCGCCAGCGCGGCGGCCTTGATCGTCTCGCACATGGCCCTTCCGGCCGGGAGAAACACCGACGCCGCGTAGCCGGTGAGGTGGATGCGCAGCAGCTCGCCGGGGCGGACCCGCTCGCGCGCGCGGCGGGACAGCGCCGCTGTCGCCGCGACCTCGCACGAGATCCGCGCGGCCTCGATCGCGAGCAGCAGCGGGAGAGAGCGCGCCGAGCCCCGCACGATCCCGAGGAGCTGCACCGCGCCGACGCCGCGGACGAGCAGGGCCGTCGCGCCCGCGCCGACGATCCCGAAGGCCACGCGAAGCGCGGTGCGACGCGACCACCGCGCCGTGACCGCCTCGCCCGGAGTGCCAGTTTGCTTCATGACGTTGGCCTCGCTGGCGCCGGCCTGCGGCGCCGATAGAGCCGCTCTCGGGCGGCCGGTTCGACGGGTCGGTCTCGAGGAGGCTACGCCGCGCTCGTGTCATCGCGCGCTCGCGCCCCGTACAGTTTGACGACCCCAAGGAGGCGCAAACGCCGCGTCGAGGGCGCAACGGGTCACGGCGCTTCGCACCCGGCCGCGTAGCGCGCGTCCGCTCGTTGCCGCGATTACGCACCCGGCGCGGGCTCGTCGCGGGCGGCTCGATCGCGTTCATGCGAGGAATCAAGTCCAGGGACCAAGCGTCGAATCGCGGACACCGCGCGGGCTCCCCTCTTGCCAGGCGCGTCCACCACCCATGGACCGGCCTCCTCAGCGATCCTCCCCCGCGCTCGCGTTCGCGCTCTGCCTCGCGCTCGCGGGACTCTCCTCTTCCGCGAGCGCCGCGGCCCCGCCCGGCGTCGCCACGACCGAGCTGACAGGCGCGGTGATTGGCCTCGACGGCGACGACTTGATCCTCGATCTGGGCGCCGCCGACGGCCTCACCGAGGGCACCGTGGTCGAGATCTGGCGGCCGATCACCCTCAAGCACCCGGTGACGGGGAAGGTGCTGAAGGATCGCTTCCGGATTGGCACGCTCGAGATCCATCAGGCCCGTACCAGCATGTCACTCGCGGCGCCGACGGGGGCGCTGACGCGAAAGCCGGAGCGGGGCGATGTGGTGCTGGTGGCCCACAGCGTGGCGGCTCCTGTGGTCGGTCCGAGCGCGCCGGTCGCCGCGGGCGCAACCCCTCCCCCGGAGCTGATGTTCTCGCCCGATGACGTCGAGGCGCGGGCCATCGGCGCGATGCTCGAGCAGCTCGCCGGCGCGGATCTCGCGACGCGGATCCAGCGCTACGAAGAGCTCGCGCGGACCCGGCCGCAAGGCAAATACACCCGTACCCTCGTCGAAGAGGCCGCGGCGTTGCGCCAGCTCCTCGAGCCTGGCCGCGCCCGCCCCGTCGCGGAGGCGCCGCCGCCCAAGCAGCGCCAGATCATCGCCTTTCGCGAGCCCACGGACGCCGTCGCCGGGAGCCCGCTGCGCCTCGGGATCGAGCTCAGAGGCCCGCTGTCCGGCGGGGTCGTCCAGGTGCGCGACAAGGGCGCTCCGTCGTATCGATCCTTCCCGCTGACGCCGCAAGGCAAAGGCTTCTGGGGCGTCACCATTCCCGGCGACCGCGTCAACGCTCCATCGCTGGAGTACTTCATCGAGGGGATCGACGCCGAGGGTCGCGCCGCGGACGTGGTGGCCTCGGCCCAGAACCCGCAGTCGATCGAGATCCACTCGATCCCCAGGCCTTCTGCGCCGAAGAGGCTCGACATGAAGATCAGCCTCGCGACCGATTTCGCGGACTACAACCGGCTCCGCGGCAACGACAGCGTCTGGCAGACCGAGGGGTATTTCGGGATGCGCCTCGGCGACACGGGCGTGCGCGCGGTGCGCACCGGCTTCGGGGTCTACCGCGGTATCGGCGGCTCGGTGCACGAGCTCGATGTCCTCGATCGACGCGGCCGGAGCGTGGGATTGACGTATGGCTACCTCGAGGCAGAGATCGGCTTGACGCGGAGCTTCTCGCTCCTCGGCCGCTTCGCCGTGGAGCTGCTCGACGAGGGCATGTCGGCGGGCGGGCAGGCGCTCCTCCGCATCGGCAGCGACCGCGGCACCAACCTGCTGCTCGGCGGCGAGGTCCTCGGCGGCGTCGGCGTCAAGACCTTTGCCCAGCTCGAGCTCGCGGTGTTCCCGCGGTTTCCCATCCTGGTGCGCTCCGAGGTCAGCAATCAACCGGCAGGCTCGGGCGCCGCGGTGACGACGCCGGCGGGCGTCTCGCAGGACGCCGGCCAGGTCGGCGCGCGCGGGATAGCCCAGCTCGGGTGGAAGCCCTTTCCAGCCCTGACCGTGGCGCTCCGCGGATCATTTCAGGGCCGAACGATCAACCACGCAGGGCCGGGCGTCGGCGCGGGGGTGACCTACGAATGGTGACACGTATGCGGTTCCCGAGGGCGGCTCTCTCTCTCGCCCTGATTGGCCTCCTCGGCGCGCTCCCGGCGATCGCCGCCGCGGCCGAGCCCGCCGCCGCGGCGACGTCCGCTTCAAAGGCCGAGCCGGCGACGCCCGAGGTGCACCACGCGCCGCTCACGAGCTCGTTCGTGCGCGAGCCGCTGCGCTTCGAGGTCCAGCTCGATCACCCCGAGCTGGTGCGCTGGATCGGGATCGTCTACCGCTCTCCCGCCGGCGCCTGGCGGAGCGTGGCTCTCCTGCGCGCGGCGAGCGCCTATGTCGCGGTGATCCCCGCCGAGGAGGTCGAGGCCCCCGGCCTCGCCTACACGATCGAGCTTCAAGGGCCCTCCGGCGAGACTCGCTCGGTGTTCGCGTCCCGCGCGGCGCCGTGGGCCGTCGAGATCGTGGAGGACCGCACCGACGTGCGCGAGCGAGCCGCGCTCAAGCGCCTCGCCGGGCGGCGCTCGGTGGCCACGGCAGGAGCCGAGCTGGCGAGCTTCGGGCAGACCCAGGGCCGCGTCGCCATCCCCTGTGGGGTGAACCAGTCCGGCTGCACGCCGGGGACCCCGGTGATCCCCACGGTCCACGATCAGTACTGGAAGGTCGAGATTGGCTATACCTACCGGCCCCTGCGCACGATAGCGGAGTTCAGCCTCAAGGGCGGCGTGGTGCGCGGTCAATCGCTGGCGCGGAGCGTGACGACCTACGATATCGCGCGCTACAAGGTCGGCCTCAACTACGCCGAGCCGTCGGTGCGCTTCCGCCTCGCGGACGCCTGGCACCTGGAGACGTCCCTGCTCACCAGCATCACCGAGGTCGGCTTCTCGGTCGGCGGCGGCGGAGCGCTCTTGATCGGCGATCCTTACGGCTCCAAGCTCACCCTGGGATTCGAGACGATCGGCGTCGGACAGCAGTACTTCGGGAGCCGCTTTTACAGCCAGCTCGACCTCGTCGCCGGAGATCGAGTGAAGATCTCGCCGATGATCGAGGTGACCGACATGCCCCACGCCGACTCGTTCGGCGTGCGGCTCCTGACGGACGTGAGCGTGGATATCGCTCATGGCTTCTTCGCCACGGCCCGCGCCGGCTACCAGGCACGGCGCTCGACGTCGGGCGGGGTGGCCCTCGGGACCACGCTCGGGCTGGCGTTCTGAGGCGACGGGCGGGGGCGAACCAACCTGAGTCCTTCCGGAAGGAGCTCGACTCCCCTCGGAAGGAACTCAAGTCCCTTCGGAAGGAGCTCGACTCCGTTTGGAAGGGACTCGACTTCCTTGGGAAGGGACTCGACTCCGTTTGGAAGGGACTCGACCTACCTCGAAAGTGGGTCAATTTACCTCGAAGGTGGGTCGGAGCGGCCTACTCGCCCAGCGTCCCCGACTTGCGCAGCCCGTGGCGCTGCAGCAGGCGGTGCAGGTACATCCGATCGAGGTTGGCCTTGCGCGCGGCGCGGCTGACGTTGCCCTCGGCCCAGGCGAAGAGCGCGGTCAGGTAGGCGCGCTCGAAGGCCTCGATCACGTGGTCTTTGGCGTCCTTGAAGGGGAGCTCGATGTCGATCTTCGCGGCCTCTTCGGGGCCCGTCACCGGGGGGACGCTCGTCGGCTCGCGGCCGTTGCCGAGCGTGCCTTCGCCTTCCAGGACGACCTTGCGCTCCACGTAGTTGCGCAGCTCGCGGACGTTGCCGGGCCAGTCGTAGCGGGCCATCTCGCCGAGCACCTCGGGCGTGAAGAGGTGGGCCTTCTCGGTCGCGTCGAGCGCGCTCAGGAACGAGTCGATCAGGAGCTGGAGATCGTCGAGGCGCTCGCGCAGCGGCGGGACGCGGACGGTGAGCACCGAGAGGCGATAGTAGAGATCCTCGCGGAAGCGGCTGCTGTTGACCTCGCGCTCGAGGCGCCGGTTCGTCGCCGCGACGACGCGCACGTCGATCTTGCGGACCTTGCCGTCGCCGATGCGGCGCACCTCGCGCGCGGCCAGGGCGCGGAGCAGCTTGGGCTGCATATCCAGCGGTAATTCGCCGATCTCGTCGAGGAAGACGGTGCCGCCGTCGGCCGATTCGAAGGCGCCCATGCGGTCGCGCACCGCGCCGGTGAAGGCCCCGCGCACGTGGCCGAAGAGCTCGCTCTCGATCAGGTTCGGGGAGATCGCCCCGCAGTCGACGATGACGAGGGGCTTGTCGGCGCGGCCGCTGCGGCGCACGATCTCGGTCGCGATGAGCTCCTTGCCCGTGCCGCTCTCGCCCTCGATCAGCACGTCGGCGTCGCTGCGGGCGGCGCGCTTCAAGAGGTCGTACAGGCGGCGCATCGGCAGCGACGTGCCGTACAGCTCGCCGAAGCTCAGCGCCGGGGCGACGTCGGTGGCGCTGACGGGGCTGCGCTCGCGGACGCGGACCACCGACTCGCCCAGGGTGATCCGGCACTCGGGGAAGGACAGATCGGCGTCGCGCACGCGCACCGAGCCGAGCCGTGTGCCGTTCATCGAGCCGGTGTCGGTCAGGCGCCAGCCGGTGCCGTCGCGCGCGATGCTGCAGTGGAAGCGCGAGACGAGCTTGTCGGCGACGACGAGATCGTTGCCCGGGTGCGATCCGATGCGAAAGAAATCGCCGTCGAGGATCACCGTGCGCTGCTCGGGCTGGCCCGCCTCGCGCTCGACCGACAGCTCGAGCCGCGGTACGGCCACGACGTCGCCCGCGAGCCTCGGCTCGGTGGCCGAGAGGCGACCCGCTTTCACCGTGTCGCCCGGGGTGGGTGGGGTCGGCATGGCGCGCACTGTAGCGTCGATCGACCGTGCTCCGTGGAGCAGAACGCACGACCTGGAACGATTGCCATGTCCCCGCTTCGAAGAGTGACCGCGTCGACGGAGCCTGCCGCGACGCCCGCGCTGCGTCGGCGTGTCGTCCGTTTCGCGGCGGCCATCGCCGCGCTGATCGCCGCGGGCGCGGCGCCGGGTTGCGACCTCGACGAGGCTCCGCCGCCGCCCGCTCCGGGATCATCGACGAGCGTCGGCGAGGGCGGCGCGGACGCGGGGCCGGACGCGCCGCCGGCCGGGTGCGCGCGCGACGTCGACTGCGCGCCGCCGGCGAGCCAGTGCGGCGGCGGGCGCTGCTACGACGGCGTCTGTGGCCTCGCCAACGAGCGGATGCACCTCGCCTGCGACGACGACGGCGGCCACGTGTGCGACGGCGCCGGCCGCTGCGTGGCGTGCCTCGCGGGCGCCGACTGCGCGAGCGGCGTCTGCGTCGCGCAGAGCTGCGCGCCCGCGACCTGCGCAGACGGCGTGAAGAACGCGAGCGAGACCGACGTCGACTGCGGCGGCCCCTGCGCCCCGTGCGCCGCGGGATCGCCGTGCGCCCTGCCGTCGGACTGCATCGCCGCGGTCTGCAAGGGCGCGGTCTGCCAGCCCGCGACCTGCTCCGACGGCGTCGAGAACGGCGGCGAATCAGGCCTGGATTGCGGGATCGCCTGCCCGACGAAATGCGCCACCGGCAGCCCCTGCGCGAGCGGCGGCGACTGCGTCGGATCGATCTGCGCCGCGGGCCTCTGCGCGCCGACGTGCTCCGACGGCGCGCGGGAACTCGACGAGACCGGGGTCGATTGCGGCGGCGTCTGCCCGACGAAATGCGCCCCCGGGCTCGGCTGCGCGATCGACGCCGACTGCGCGAGCAGCGCCTGCGATCCGGCCACGAAGACCTGCTCGCCCAGCTGCACCGACGGCGTGACGAGCCCGGGCCTCGGCGAGACGGATCACGACTGCGGCGGCGCGATCTGCGCGCCCTGCGGCCTCGAGGCGACGTGCGCGGTCGACGCTGACTGCGCCAGCGGCTTCTGCCTCGCGACGACGTGCCACGCGGCGCCGACGTGCGGTGACGGCCTCGTCGACGGCCTCGAGAGCGACGTCGACTGCGGCGGCCCCGCGTGCCCCGGCTGCCCGCTCGGCGCCGCGTGCGCGGGCGCCGCCGACTGCGCCAGCGCGAGCTGCGCGTCCGGCCTCTGCGGGTCGAGCTGCGTCGACGGCGCGAAGAACGGCGGCGAGACGGGCCTCGACTGCGGCGGCCCCTGTGTCGCGAAATGCGGACCCGGACAGGGCTGCACCACCGGCTCCGACTGCCTCGGTGGGCTGTGCGATCCGGCGGCGAACACCTGCTCTCCGAGCTGCGCCGACGGCGTGAAGAACGGCGCCGAGGGCGGCGTCGACTGCGGCGCGGTGTGCCCCACGCTCTGCCCCGCGACGAGCGCCTGCGGCGGCGCGGCCGACTGCCAGAGCGGCGTTTGCCAGGGCGGATCGTGCGAGCCGGCGAGCTGCGCCGACGGCGTGAAGAACGGCGGCGAGGTCGCGATCGACTGCGGCGGCCCGTGCGCGACCGCGTGCCCCGACGGGAGCCCGTGCGCCGCGTACACCGACTGCGTCAGCGCCGTCTGCTCGGGCCCGCCCAGCGCCATGACGTGCGCCGTGGCGACGTGCACCGACGGCATGAAGAACGGCCCCGAGACCGACTACGACTGCGGCGGCGGCTGCCCGTGGAAGTGCCCGCCGTTCCAGGGATGCCTTCTCGGATCCGACTGCCAGGGCGGCCTCTGCGACGCGGCCACGCACACCTGCTCGCCCTCGTGCACCGACGGAGTTCAGGACGGCGGCGAGACCGACGTCGACTGCGGCGGCCCCTGCGTGAAGAAGTGCAACAACCTCTTCCACTGCTACGCCGACGTCGACTGCGTCAGCGTCCATTGCTGCGCCGCGGGCGACGTGGGCTGCCAGCCGGGGCACTGCGCTCCGTGACGGCCCCGCGCGGCGCCTCCGCTCCACCACGATCTTGACGGGCCTTCGCCGTGCGGCGACCGTGGTCGTGATCCGGCGCCCTTCGAGCGACCGGGAACCGCGAAGGGTCCCCCAATTCCATGCGATCGCAACGATTCTCGATGGGCCTGTGCGCCGTCCTCGCCGCCGCGGGAGGCCTCGTCACCGCTCCTGTGCTGGCGCAATCGCAGCCGCCGCTGGCCCTCGATCGCTTCGATCCGGCGCCGGCCGGGGATCGCATGTTCGGCGTCCAGTCGCCCTTCGTCGCCGGGCACCTCACGCCCCACGTGACGCTCCTCGGCGACTACGCCCACAACCCTCTCGTGCTCCGCACGACCAGCGACGACAAGAGCGTTGGAGCGGTGGTATCGAGTCAGCTCTTCCTCCACCTCAACGCCTCGCTGGCGCTCTTCAACCGGCTCAACGTCAACGTCGACGTCCCGGTGGCGCTCTTCCAGGCCGGCGACGATCCCTCGGGCGGCGGGCTCCACTTCACCTCGCCGAAGAAGGCCCAGTTCGGCGATCTCCGCGCTGGCCTCCGACTCCGTCTCTCCGGCAGCTACGACGACCTCTTCCAGATCGCCGTCGGCGGCTACGCCTGGTTCCCCACCGGCTCGTCGACCGGCTACGTGAGCGACGGCAAGGTGCGCGGGATGCCGCAGCTCATCGTCGGCGGGCGCGGCGATCGCCTGGTGTGGTCCGTCGCGGGAGGCCCTGAATTCAGCTCTGCCGTCACCTTCGCGGGCGTCCCGCAAGGCACGTTGATCAAGGCCGGCGGCGGCGTCGGCCTGCTCCTCGGCGAGAGCCGCCGGCTCCAGATAGGGCCCGAGATCGCGCTGGCGCTCACGCCCGACTCCATCGGCAAGCGCACCACCAACGCCGAGGTCCTCGTCGACGTGCGCTATCGCGTCTTCGACGACGTCGAGCTCGGCGTGGGCGCCGGCCCCGGGATCACCGGCGGCATCGGCACCCCGGATCTCCGCGCCGTGGCGATGATCTCTTATTCTCCCGAGCAGAAGCGGGTCATTCCCGATCGCGATCAGGACGGCGTCTCCGACGAGCAGGACGCCTGTCCCGACGTGGCCGGCGTGCCCAGCGACGACCGGGCCAAGAATGGCTGTCCGCTGCCGAAGGATCGCGACGGCGACACCATCGCCGACAGCGTCGATGCCTGCCCCGACGTGGCCGGCGTGGCCAGCCCCGATCAGGCCAAGAATGGCTGTCCGCTCCCGAAGGATCGCGACAAGGACGGGATCCTCGATCCCGACGACGCTTGCCCCGACGAGGCCGGGATCGCCAGCGACGACAAGACGAAGAATGGCTGTCCGAAGCCGCCGGATCGCGACGGCGACGGCGTCCCCGACGCCAGCGACGCGTGCCCCGACGTCAAGGGCCTTGCCAGCCCGACCCCGGCCTTCAATGGTTGTCCGGAAGACCTCGACGGCGACACCATCAAGAACGTCGTCGACGCCTGCCCGAACGAGAAGGGCCCCGCCGACAAGGATCCGACGAAGAATGGCTGTCCGAAATCGGTCCGCGTCACCGAGGGCGAGATCATCATCCTCCAGCAGGTGCAGTTCGACTCCGGGCGCGCCACGATCAAGAAGGTCAGCGACGCGCTGCTCGACGAGGTCGCGGGCGTGTTCAAGGAGCACCGCGAGATAACCAGGGTGGAGATCCAGGGCCACACCGACAACACCGGCAAGGCCAGGGAGAACCTCAAGCTGTCGCAGGATCGGGCCGAGTCGGTGAAGGCGGCCCTGGAGAAGCGCGGCATCGACGCCGCCCGCCTCGCGCCGAAGGGTTTCGGCCAGGAGGTGCCGATCGGCGACAACAAGACCAACGCCGGCCGCACGGCGAACCGTCGAGTCCAGTTCAAGATCCAGGAGAAGGCTCCCCGCAAGTAGCCGCTCAATCCGTCAATCGATTGACGCTGGGCGCCCCTGCTCGCAGAGCGGTCGCGGAGTGAGGGCTCGATCCCTCACCTGCGTCCCCTCCCCCTCGGAGCGACGGGCTCGTGATCGCGATGTTTCCTCGCGCGCGAGCCCTGGCACGCGCGCTGCTGCTACCCCAGCAGGTTCGCGACGCGCCGGAATCCGGCCTCATGGCTAGCCAGCGGCGGCGAGCGCTGTGATATGCCAGTTAGAGCATCTTCATTCCCACGTCCGATGGTGACGGCTCCGGCTCCACGGAGCCCCTTTCTTCCCGACAGCTCGACGACCATCAGGGACAGACCCCGGCCCGCGGCGGACCCATCCGCCCTCGGCCGGACTTGACCGAAAGATAAAGGACGAGATCGTCATGCGATCACACTGGCTATTGAAGGGGTCTTGCGCCGCGCTCGTCGCTGCGGCCGCGACCGCGTCGGCGCCCGCGCGCGCTCAGACCCAGCCGCCCATCGCGCTCGACCGGTTCACTCCGGCGTTCGCCGGCGACCGGATGTTCGGTGTTCAGTCGCCGTTCGCCGCAGGCGATCCCGGCCTGCACGTGATGGTGCTCGGGGACTACGCTCACAACCCGCTCGTGCTCAAGACCGAGAAGGCCGACACCCGCGTCGGCTCCGTCGTATCGAGTCAGCTCTTCCTCCACCTGAACGCGACGCTCGCGCTGTGGAATCGCCTGGCGATCAACGTCGACGTGCCCGTCGCGCTCCTCCAGGACGGCGGCGGGACGACGACGCCGGGCAGCTCGATCGCGGCGGCGAGCGGGGCCGAGTTCGGCGATGTCCGCGCCGGCGCGCGCCTGCGGCTCATCGGCGACTACCACGATGCCTTCCAGCTCGCGATCGGCGGCTACGTCTGGTTTCCCACGGGCGGCGACGGCTACGTCAGCGACAAGAAGGTCCGTGGCCTGCCGCAGCTCATCCTGGGCGGTCGCGCCGACCGCTTCGTGTGGTCGCTCGCCGCGGGCCCGGAGCTCCGGCCCACCCAGACGTTCGCCAGCGTCGAGCAAGGCACCATGCTGAGCTGGGGCGGCGGGATCGGCTTTCTCCTCGGGGAAAAGCGCCACTTCCAGATCGGGCCGGAGTTCAGCGCCGCCCTCACGCTCGACGCGATCAACAAGCGCACCTCGAACGCCGAGATCTTGCTCGACGCTCGCTATCGCGTCGTCGACGATCTGGAGATTGGCCTCGGCGCCGGCCCCGGCCTGACGTCGGGTATCGGCACCCCGGATCTCCGCGCCGTGGCGATGATCGCCTACACGCCGGAGCAGAAGAAACCCGTCCTCGACCGCGACAAGGACGGTATCCCCGACGCCGTCGACGCCTGCCCCGACGTCGCGGGCATTCCCAGCGACGATCCGGCGAAGAATGGTTGTCCCCCTCCCGCGCCACCGGCGGCCCCGAAGGATCGCGACAAGGACGGCGTCCTCGACGCCGACGACGCCTGCCCCGACGTGCCCGGCCTCCCGAGCGGCGACAAGACCAAGAATGGTTGTCCGCTGCCGAAGGACCGCGACAACGACGGGATCATCGATGAGCAGGACGCCTGCCCCGACGTCGCCGGGTTCGCCAGCGCCGATCCGAAGAAGAATGGCTGTCCGCCTCCGAAGGACAGCGACAACGACGGGATCCCCGACGAGAAGGACGCCTGTCCTGACATCTTGGGCATCGCCACCCAGGATCCCGCCACCAACGGCTGCCCGCCCGACACCGACGGCGACGGCATCCGCGACGACAGGGACGCCTGTCCCGACGAGAAGGGCAAGCCTGATCCCGACCCGAAGAAGAATGGCTGTCCGCGGGTTCGCGTCACCGAGACCGAGGTCGTCATCCTCGAGCAAGTGCAGTTCGACACCGGCAAGTCCACGATCAAGAAGGTCAGCGACTCGCTCCTCGACAACGTGTACCAGGTCCTCAAGGACAACCCCCAGCTCCTCAAGCTCGAGGTCCAGGGCCACACCGACTCGAAGGGTCTGAAGGGC
>JANYGI010000151.1 GCA_025362495.1 Byssovorax sp.
CGCTTCTTCGGCCGCCGCCCTCGAATGGCCACCACGCCGGCCATCCGCGGCTCGGGATCCAGCGGCGGCAACGCCACCACCAGCCTCTCGATCGCCGGCAAAGCCGCCAGCACCGCCCGCTTCGCCAGGAGCTCATCGAAGGGGTGATCGTAGACGACGACGAGCACGTAGATGGCGGCAAAGCTCCGCGCCACGTAGCCGAATCCAGGCTCGTTCACCGTCACGTGGACGTGACCACCCTTGTGCAGCGTGGCAATCTCGGGCAGCGCGCGGATCGCCGTGACGGCCTTGCGCGAGGCGAGGTGGCGAGTCCACGCGGCGGCGGCGGCGCGGGCGAACTCCTCGCGACGGTGGCGCTCTTCCCCGGGGATCGCGGCGATCACCTCATCGTACGTCCGGGTGTCTTTGCCGTCGTTCCAGCGCGCGTAGAGGGCGATCATCGACGCTCCGGCGATCACCGGATCGACGTTGAGCCCCGTCACCAGGACCACGTCGTGGACCGCGGCGAGGTTCTGCGGATCGGCCATCCCGATCACCAGGGTCGAGCCGTGCTTGCCCACCGGGACGATGCGGTGGCGCTCGCACAGGGCCCGCGGGACGAGCTCGGTCGCGCGCGGGTCCATCCACAGGCTCACGCCGCCGGCGAGGCCGTATTGCCGCGAGAGGCGGGCCACCTCGGTCTGCTCTTCCACCTCGCGCACGCCGCCGACGACCCGCAGGCGCTCGGCCGAGTCCGCCGCGGGGGCCAGCGACGGGGCGGCGCGCTCCTCGCCTGCCGTGCCCCAGACCACCGGCGAGCGCGCGTCGATCACCACGGCGTCGACGGCGCCGGCCCGCTGCACCAGCGCCGCGAGCTCGTCGTGGAGCGACAGCGCCGGGTGCGGGCGCGCCGGCCGCGGGCGGCCCTGGGTCTCGAGCATGGCGTGGAACGACGAGGCCAGCATCTCGAGCCGCTTGCCCCGGGCCTCGGCGTCGGGCGGCGCCTCGCTGAAGATCGCCACGAGGCGGCGGTCGCCGGGGAGCTCGCATCCGAGCGCGAACCCCTCGCCGGGCGGCTCCTGCCCGGACGCGACGATGCACGCCTCGACCGCGCCGAGATCGCGCTTCACGATCGCCAGGAATTCTTCGACCGGGGTTCCACTCGTGGCCACGGGCCCATTGTGCCTCGGGATGGCCACCGCGGGCCTGTTCTCGGCACAGGAAACCCGCCCGGGCCGCCCGGGCCGGATTCGACCTCGCGTTAAGTTGCGTGAATTCCACGGGCGCGCGGGGTTCCACCCTCTCCGGCCATGCTAGCTTCGGCGCCATGGGGAGCGGATTTCGCCGAGAGACGTACGCCGTCGCCGCCGCGCTCGCGGCGCACGTCGCGCTGCTCCTCGTGTCGCCGCGCGCCCCGCTGTCGGCTCCGGCTCATCCCGGGTCCGGTCAGGCCGAGACGACGATCGATCTCGAGCCCGAGGCGCCGAAGCCCGCCCCCCCACCCCCTGTCGAGGCCCCGCTGCCAGCCTCCGCGCCCGAGGCCGAGGCCCCGGTCAAAGGCCCCTCGTCGCCGCGCGCCGCGAGCAACGCCAAGAGCGTCGCCGTCGTGAAAGAGGCGTCGCCCGAGCCGCTCGCCGCCGGATCGCCCACCGGCGTCATCGCCCCCGAAGCGCCGCCCGCGCCGGTCGCTCCACCTGCGGCCCCGGTCGCGGTCGCGCCGGCCCACCCCGGCGTCGACGAGTACGGCGGGCCGGCCGGTGGCAGCGACGTCGCGGCCTTGCCACCCGGCCTCGGCTCGAAGCCACTCTGGACGATCCCGGGGATGATCCCCAGCGCTGCGCCGGCAAAGCCTGCTTCCACCGTGGCCACCGTCCCTGCGCCGGTGGACGCCAACATCGCAGGTCAGATCCTCGAAGGCAGCCTTGGCCGCAAAGACAAGGTGATTGGCATCGATCTCCCGGCCGCGGGCACCGTCGCGACCCGCCTCGCTGACGCCGTGCGCACGACAGCGCCTCTCAATGCGCGCGCGACGTTCGAGGTCAAGCTGGGCGCAGGCGGTCAAGTCGAGGGGGTGCGCCTCGTCAGCGCCTCCGACGGCGACGCGGGGACGTGGGCCCGCGTGGTGGCCTCGGCCAGAGGGGCCATCGGCGCGACCGCCCTGACGATGAAGGGCGACGGCAAGGGCGCGACGGTGACCGTGAAGGTCGAGTCGAAGGTGCAGTATCCGGCCGGCAGCAAGGACAAGATCGACATGCAGCCGGTCTGCGCCGAGGAAGAGCTGGCCAAGATGGCCGACGCCCTCCAGAACCTGGGAAGCGGCCTCAATGGCGATCTCCAGCGCGGCCCGCGCCCCGAGCCCGGGATGGCCGCGCTCCCGCCGAGCGACGGTGACGAGGCGCCGAAGAAGCGGAAGTTCTGCATCCCCATCGGCGTGCGCGCGACCTTCGACGCCTCGAACTTCGGCGCTCACGCCGTCAACGTGGTGAAGTCGACATTCAGCGTCGCGCGGCCGGGCGAGAAGGCCATGGACGCCGACGCGGTGCGGCCGATCGACACCCGGGTTCCGTGGGCGCCGGAGGATCCCACCAAGGTGCGTGTGCCCCCGCCGAAGAAAAAGAAGAAGAAGAAACCCTGATCACGCGGGTGACGTATTCAGAACGTCACAACTGCCAGCCAACAAAAAGCCCGCGGGGGGCGTCCGATCGTCGTCGATCAGGCTCGCCCCCGCGCTCGGCGCGGCAAAACCGCGGCTCAGTGATTGGCCTTCTGGCGAGCCTCGCCCGTCATCTCCTTGGCCTTGCCCTCGACTTCCATCTGCTCGTTGCCGATGAGCTTGCCGATGCCCTTCTTGATCGCGCCGCCGGCCTCCTCGACGGCGCCCTTGGCGCGCTCGCCGGCCTTCGCCGCGGACTGCTTGGCCTCGCCCTTGAGCTCCGTCGCGCGGCCCTCCACTTCCATCTGCTCGTTGCCGATGGCGTGGCCGATGCCCGCCTTGATCTTACCGCCCAGCTCTTCCGCAGCACCCTCGATACGCTTGCCCGTGTTGCTCATGATGATCTCCGTTTTCTGGTGGGAGGGATGAAAGCGACTGCCGCGTTCATCGATGACTGACATCTTCGCAACAGCCATGCCGCGCGTCAATTCGCGTCATTGCCGCAGGATTTCACGGGATCGACCGGAAGTGCGCGAGGCCAACGTGCGTGGTGAGGCGTTCTTGTCAGTCAGCTGACCACGGTCAGGGCGGATTATCCTGGTTAGCGCGCTTGGCAGGATAATTCCGTCGACGCGTCGTGGAATTGACCTCGCCCGCGTCGCCGTGCTCGCATTCGCGGGATCATGGCTCCTCCTCTCACCGCGACGCCGCATCACCCCGCGCTCTCGCTCTGGCACTCACTCCTTCACCGGCGCCTCTCGCCGGACGAAGCCGGGCTGCACGCCACGGCCGACCACCCCGCGATGGTCGCCGCCACCGCCGCCGCGCGGGCCCTCGACGCCGAGACCACGCCGCGCGAGCCCGAGGGGAACCCGTTCCTCGCCGGGGCCTCGCTCTACGCGCGCCTCGTCGTCGCCAGGTTCGAGCGTGATCACGAGAAGATCGCCAAGATCGAAGACGAGCTCCGCTTCAGCGTCGTCGATCCGCTCTGGGCCGAGCTGCTGATCCAGTACGAGAAATCGCGGTTGTCCGGGGCCGTCGATTCCTACCCTCGCCACCGCAAGATGGACGACTTCGTGCTCGCGCCGATGCCCGATGACGTGACCATCGCGCTCATCGCCGACTGGGCGACCGGCACGCCGAGCGCGCGGGCCATCCTGGAGCAGATTGCCACTCTCCAGCCCGACCTCGTGATCCACGTCGGCGACGTGTACTTCTCCGGCCTCCCCGAGGAGGTCCGCGCTCACTTCTTCGACGTGTTCGCCTCGGTGTTCGGCGCCGACCGCCCGCGCGTCCTCAGCCTCGCGGGCAACCACGATCGCTACTCGGGAGGCCGCGGCTACGTCGAGCTGCTCCGGGGCCTCGAGCAGCCGGCCAGCTACTTTTGCCTGCAAAACAAGGACTGGCAGCTCCTCGCGATGGACACCGGCTACCACGATCGCGACCCCACGCGGCGCGGGATCGACGTCACCGAGCTCGAGCCGTCCGAGCTCGCGTGGCACCTCGACAAGATCGAGCGCTTCGGCGGCTCGCGCGGCACCATCCTGCTCTCGCATCACCAGCTCTTCTCCTCGGCGGGCACCGGCCGCGCGCCCGCCGGCGATCAGCTCGCCGTCAATCCCCGCCTCCACGACGGCTTCGGCGCCGTGCTCGACCGGGTGGCCTGGTGGTTCTGGGGGCACGAGCACAACCTCTCGATCTTCGGGCCCTATGCGGGGCTCGAGCGCGGGCGCGGCATCGGCTCGGGGGCGATACCCGTGCTCGTCCAGCAGCACCCGTACACCCCGGTCGCGAGGCTGATCCTCCCGGAAGGCGAGGCCGGGCCGCCGACGACGCTGCCGGGCACCCAGCTCGGCAACGATGGAGTCGTGTACAACCACGCCTTCGCCGTGCTGCGCCTCGAAGGGCGGCGCGCCACCGCGAGCTATTACGAGTCCGACACCACCGGCGTCGAGGCCGGGCACGCCCCGCCGGTCGGGGCGCCGCTGTTCACCGAGACTGTCACTCTGCCGGAGCCTGCGCGTCGCTGAGCCCGTGGCCCTGAAAGAAGGCGACCAGCCCGCGCGGGGCGTCCGGCGCGATGCACGTCTCGAGGCCCGCGGCGGATTGCCGGGCCGCCTCCTCGCTCCGCGGGAACAGCGCCGCTTCGTACTCGGCCAGCGCCGCCTCGACGTCCGCGCCGTGCGCCGCGAGGGCGAGGCCGAGCTCCGTGGCGTCGAGCATGGCGAGGTTCGCGCCTTCGCCGGCGAACGGCGACATCAGGTGCGCGGCGTCGCCGAGGAGCGTCACCCCCGGCACGCGCGGCCAGGAGTGCCCCGTCGGGAGAGCGTGAATGCGGCGAGCGACGATGGTGTCGTCGCAGTGCCGGATCAAGTCCTGGAGCGCGGGGCTCCAGTCCTGGAAAATGTCGAGCAGCGCGGCGCGCGCGGCGCGAGCGTCGGTCCAGTCGACACCGCAGCTCACCGTCCAGTCCTCCGGCACGCGCAGGGCGACGTAGATCCCCGCCGAGCCGTCGCCGTGGCGATGACCCAGCAGGCCCTTGTCGTCGGAGAGCGCGAACAGCATCCCCGCGCCGACGAGGGCGGCGGACGCCGGGTGACGCCGCGCGAGGTCGGTGAGGTGGAGCTCCAGGAACGATACCCCGCAATACGCCGGCTTCGCGGCCGACAGCAGCGGGCGCACCTTCGACCAGGCCCCGTCCGCCCCGACCAGGAGATCGACGGAGACGCGTTTGCCGCTCGTGAACGTCAGCTCGTGCCGGCCGCCGCCCCGCGCGGTGACGCCGGCGATCTTGTGATCCCAGACGATCGTGCCCGGATCGAGCGAAGAGACGAGCAGCTCGCGCAGGGCGCGGCGATCGATCTCGGGACGGCCCCCGCCGCCTGCGTCCGCAGGCTGATCGATGTGCGCCGTGCCCGTCTTGTCGAGCACGCGCATGGCCTCGCCTTCCGGCTGCACGAGCTTCATGAACGCCTCGTGGAGGCCCATCTCGCGCAGCGCGCGCTGCCCGGACTCCTCGTGCAGATCGAGCATGCCGCCCTGTGGACGGGAGTCGATCGAGGCCTCGAGCTCGTAGATCGTCGACGCGATGTTGTGGCGCTGGAGGACGCCCGCGAGCACGGGCCCGCCGAGGCCCCCTCCGATGATGGCGATGGAGAGTTGCTTCATGATCGAGCCTTTTTCGTGGTGGAACGAGCGGTGGTGAGGATCCCCTGGAGGAGCACGTCGAGGGCCCAGTCGAAGCGATCGGGGCCCTTGCCCGAGAGCAGCTCACCGCCGAGGCGGGCGATGCTGGGATACCGCGCCTCGTCGACCGTGGAGATCGCCGTGGCCATGGCGGAGAAGTCGGCCGCGGCCCGTGACGAGGCGCGGTGATGGCTCTTCTCGGCGGCGAGCGCCGTGACGTAGAGCAGCAGGAGATCGACGGCCCACGCCGCCTCGCGGTCGGGGACAGAGCCCTCGCGCAGCAGGGCCAGGATCGCGTCGACCAGCGCGAGGTAGCGCGGCCCGCTCGGCTGGGTGGACATCGCCATGCGGGCCATCTCCGGGTGATCGAAGAGGACGCGGCCGTAGCGGGTGAGCAGCGCCTTCAAGCGATCGCGCCAGGTGCCACGGCCCGCCGCCGAAGCGCGGATCGGCGCGAGCAGCGCGTCGAGGATCTGGGCGTGCAAGTCCTCGGTGTCGCGGAGGTAGACGTAGAGCGTCGCAGGCCCGGTATCGAGCGCCGCGGCGATGCGGCGCATGGTCACCTTCTCGAGGCCTTCGGCCCGCACCATCGCCAGCGCGACATCGATGATCGCCTGCCGCGACAGCGCCGGCTTCGCGGGGCGCTCCCGCCGGCTCACGGGGGGAGCCACGACCTTCTTCTTGCTCGCTGCCATGCCGTCAGTATACACGAACATGTTCTTGACGAACATGTTCGTTCGCGAAGAAGCGTGTGGGCTCCCGCGCGGCTGCGCGGATCAGCGCCGCGATCGCTCTCGTCGCGCGCAGGGCTACGTCGGCGACTGGACCAGCCGCAGCAGCTCGCTCGCGAAGCGGTCGGGGTGCTCTCGATGCATGAAGTGGCCGCCGGGCATGGTCACGATCTCGTACGGCCCGGTGTACCAGGCGCGCGCCCGCTCGTACGCCGCGGGAGGCACGATGTCGGTGTCTCCGGCAAACGCCGCCGCAGGCACGGTGATCTTCCCTCGCAGCGCGGCGGGGAGCCACGGCCGCTGCGCCCGATAGTACCCCAGCGCGGCCTCGAGGCACCCCGGCTCGCGAAAGGCCTTCTTCACGGCGTCGGTCTCGCCGACTGGCACGCTCCAGCCCGGCGACCACCGCCGCACCAGCTCGTCGATGTACGCGAGGTGCTCGGCGCGGAGCCGCGCCGCCGCGCCCGGTCGCGAGAGCGTCACGAAATGGCGCACCATCCACAGCATCCGCGGCGTGGGCAGGATCGACGCAGGGTGGGGGATCGCCAGGGTGATCAGCTTCGTGACGCGCCGGGGACCGAGCGCCGCGGCCGCGAATGCCGCGCTCGCTCCCCAGTCGTGCCCGACGACGATCGCGCTCTCCTCGCCGAGCGCCTCGATCAGCGCGAGCGCGTCGCGGCCGAGCGTCTCGGAGTCGTACGCTTCGTGCGCGGGGATCTCGGTGGGCGCGTAGCCCCGCGTGAACGGGGAGACGGCGCGAAACCCGGCCCCGGCGAGGGCGGGGCGCGCGTGATCCCACGTTTGCGGCGTGTCGGGGAAGCCGTGGAGCAGGAGAACGAGAGGGCCTTTCCCCTCCTCGACGCAGGTGAATCGGAGCCCGTTCGCCTGGACTTCACGGATGGTCGCGCTCATCGTCGTTCGCTCCTCGCGGCGGAGACTACACGATGCGGGGTCGCCGCCCCTCTGTCGCTGCGGGAATTTGCGTCGTCGTCCGGCCGTTTCGCCGCGCTGCGCGCCCCGATCCGTCGTTGCCCCGATCCGTTCCAGGAGCTTCACGTTCCCCGAGGCGCGCCCCGCCGTCGAGCGCGGGCGCGGGCCCGACACCGTGAGCACCGACGTGCACCGGGCCAGGCGGGCGTGCGAGGGCGGAGCGGCGCTGAGTAGAGAGGGCGATTTCAATGGAATCGAGGCTCCACGGGCCGTCCGAGGCGAAGAGTGCTCGACAGAACCCTCGCGCTCCGGTTACGACCGGGAAGCCGCACGGGCCGCGCCGCGCCGACGTCGGGGTGGACCACGTCGATTCTTCACATCTCGCCCCGAGGGAGCCTCTCATCATGTTCCGAAAAGCACCGGTGATCGTCGCCATTCTCGCCGCTGCCGCGCTCGGCCCCGTCGGGGCGGGCTGCGAGCTCGCGTCCACGGTCGATCGCAGCAAAGTCACCGGCTCGGGCGGCTCGGGCGGCGACGGCGCGACGAGCACGGCGTCGGTCACGGCTTCGGCGACGACCGGCGTCGGCGGGATGGGCGGCACCGGCGGCATGAGCGGCTGCAGCGCGGCCTCGGAGTGCGTGGACACGGTCGGCGACTGCAAGGCGCCCACGTGCAAGGCCACCGTCTGCGGCGAGGTCAACGAGGCCAAGGGCACGGCCTGCACGACCGACAGCGGCAAGGTCTGCGACGCCGCCGGCGCGTGCGTCGAGTGCAACGCCGGCTCCGAGTGCGCGAGCGGCATCTGCGCGAACGGGAAGTGCGCTCCCGCGAGCTGCGGTGACGGCATCAAGAACGGCGCCGAGTCCGACGTCGATTGCGGCGGCAAGGACTGCCCCGGCTGCCTCGACGCCAAGGTCTGCGGCGGCTCCACCGACTGCGCGAACAAGGTCTGCAGCAACAGCCTTTGCCAGCCGGCGAGCTGCACCGATCTGGTGAAGAACGGCGCCGAGGCCGACGTCGATTGCGGCGGGCCGTGCGCGACGAAGTGCGTCGATGGCAAGGTGTGCGCGGTCGCGGGCGACTGCACGAGCGGTGTCTGCACGAACCTGCTCTGCGCGGCGCCGAGCTGCGCTGACGCGGTGAAGAACGGGACCGAGCCCGACGTGGACTGCGGCAGCGCGTGCGCGACGAAGTGCGCGACGGGCAAGGGGTGTGTCAGCGGCCTCGACTGCCTGGGTGGCATCTGCTCGGCGAACGTCTGCCAGCCGAGCTGCACCGACAGCGTGAAGGATGCCAGCGAGACCGACGTGGACTGCGGCGGCCCGACGTGCGCGAAATGCGCTCTGACCAAGGCCTGTCTCGTCGATGGAGACTGTTCCCCGAACGAGTGCGTCAACCTCGTTTGCGCCACGCCGACCTGCATGAACCTCGCGAAGGACGGCGCCGAGACCGACGTGGACTGCGGCGGGACCAAGTGCGGCGGCTGCGTCGATGGCAAGGTGTGCATCGTCGGGCGGGATTGCAGCAGCGGCGGCTGCAACGGCGGGCTCTGCGGCCTGGCGGACAACGAGCCGGCGAACGACGCGTGCGCCGGAGCTTCCCCGGAGGCGTTGCCGGCGACCATCGCGTCGCTCCAGCTGCCGACCCTCGCGGACGTGGACTGGTTCCTGTTCACGGCCACGGCGACCGACGTGGGCAAGAAGGTCCACGTGGTCACCACGGGGGCCGGCATGCCTCACCCGTGCGACACGATCGTCGAGGTGTTCACGGGCGCGAGCTGCGCGGCGCTGACCTCGCTCGGCGGCCCGAGCGACGACAGCAACTACTCGGAAGACTGGCTCAGCGCGCCGATCACCGCGGCCGGCCCGTTCTGGGTGAAGGTCTCGTATTCGAACCCGTTCACCACCCCGGGTTACACGCTGACGGTCTCGACGCAGTAATCGCGGCCGTTCGGGGCTTCGGCATCACGGGTGGGCTTGCGGCCCACCCGGCGCTGGCAACAGAAACGAAAGAGGGCGCCCGGCCAGCCGGACGCCCTCTTCGTTTTTTCGATGCGGTGAGGAGTTAGCGGGCGGCGCGACGGCGACGCGCGAAGAAGAGCGCTGCGCCGAGGAGGCCGACGCCGACGGCGCCGTTGCTCGGGCCGTCGCCCGTGTCGCTCGTGCTGCAAGCGCAGCCATCGCGCGTGAGCGGCACGTCGACCGAGCCGCCGCTGCCGCCTTCACCGGACGTCGTCGTCATCGCGCCTGAGGTCGTGCTCGCCGCGGTGGTCGACGAGGCCATACCACCGGTGCCGGTGCCGGTGGTGGCGCCGCCCGCACCTCCAGCGCCCGCACCACCGGCGCCGCCCGCGCCGCTCGTCGTCGTCGTGGCCATGACGACCGGGATCGGATTGACCACGATGTCGACCGAGTCCTTCGTGGTCTGCGTGGCGTCGCTCACCGCGAGCTCGAAGGTCAGCTTCGTGTCGACGAGGACCGCCGGCGCGAGGAACGTCGTCTTCTGGCCCTGGGGGTTGATGATCGGCACCAGCGGACCGGCCGTCTGCTTCCAGAGGAACGTCAGCGGATCGCCGTCGACGTCGGAGCTGGCGCTGCCGTCGAGGATGACGCCCGTCGCCGTGGGCACCATCTGATCGGGACCGGCGTTGGCCTTCGGCGCGTGCTCGCAGTTGGTCGTGTCGCCGACGATCGCCGTGAAGGGCGTGTTGGTGATGCCCTCGATCACCACGTCGTCGATGTCCCAGCCGAAGTCGCCCGATCCGAGATCGGTGCCAATCCGGAAGCGCAGCTTGATCTGCTTGCCAGCGAGCTGCGTACCGAGGTTGAGCGAGAGCGAATCGCTGCCGGGGTAAGCGGCGTTCTGGCCCACGAACGCCTGCCGGTTCATCAGCGGGTTGCTCGCGGCGTTGCCGATCACGCCGCCGTAGCCGGGCGCGGCGAAGGTGCTGATGTCCGCCCAGGATTGCCCGTTGTTGGTGGAGATCTCGAGGACGCCGCCGTCCCAGTTCGTCGTGGCGTCGGCCTCGAACGAGTAGGCGTGCGAGAAGCTCACGACGAGCGCGGCAGTCGCGCTGACGTTGAGCGTGGGCGACTCGAGCGAGGTGTCGGAGAGGCTCGAGAAGTCGATGCCATGCCACGAGTGATTGCCCGTGGTGCCCTTCTCGCGCGCCCACACCTGATCGCTGTTGGCGCCCTTCACCGTCCAGGCCGTGAGATCGCTCTCGACGTCGTCGATGTTCGCGGCGCTGGTGAGGTTGTCGTAGTTGACCGCGAACTGGTTCTCCACGCTGACGGTCGGCGTGCAGCCGGCAGCGTTGGTGACGTCGGCCTTGAGATCCATCTGCTGGATGCCAGTCACCGAGGCGGCGAGATCGATGTCAATCGTCGCCGTCGCCGTCGCGAAGGGCTCGATCTTGGGGAGCGTGATCATCGCCCCGTTCGGGAAGGTGACGCCGGCGAGCGTGCTGGAGACGCTCACCGTCGTGCCCGAGAGCGTGGTCACGCCGGTGTTCATCACCTTGACGGTGACCTTGCCGGACTCCTCGCCGTCGAGCACGCCGTCCTTGTCGCAGGAGCTGACGCTGTCGTCGACGTCGAGCGAGAGCACCGCGAAGTTGCCCTGCACCGCGAAGCTCTCGATGGCGCCGGTGTTGTCGGTGGTGTCCTTCGGCGGCGAGACCGCGCAGGTGCCGAGCCCGCGCTTGGCGAAGGCGTCGGCGAAGAGCGCCATGTCGCCCGGATCGCTGGCGTAGGCGGCGGCGAGGATCGCGTCGCGTTGCTCGGTGAAATCCGGCTCGATCGGCGTGATCTTCATGCCGGCGACGACGTAGTCGCTCATGGTGCGGCGGACCTGCTGGAAGGTGCGCGTGGGCGCGGGGCCCAGGGTCGTCTTCAGCATCGAGACGTAGCCCTCGAACATCATCTGGGCCCAGATCTCGCCGGTGTTGTGCACCTCGGAGTTGGTCGCGCCGCCGCTCGCGAGCGGCGTGGCGGGGAGCGCGACCCCGTCGGAGATGTGCTTGAACGTGAAGCCGTTCTTCGTCATGTCGGTCGAGTACGGTGCGCGGCGGATGCCGAAGTACGCGTAGTTCGGCCCGAAGGTCGCCGCCGCGTACTGCGCCAGGGCGAACGTGCCGTCGAGGTTGTCGCCGGGGCGCAGCACCATCTGGATGGCGTCGAAGTCGCCCCAGCCCTCGCTCTGGCCGCGGCACTGGATGAGGCCGCACGAGACGAGGCGGTGATGGATGTAGTGGCCCCACTCGTGGGCGACGACGGTGTTGTCGATGCTGCCGTCGCGCTCGACGCCGCTCACGCGATCCATCTTGACGGTGACGGCGCCCGCCTGCAGGGCAGTCTTGAAGGCGACGCCTTGCTCGAAGGTGACCGACAGCACGGGGATCGTGACGGTGGGATCGCCCCCGCCGAGCCCCGGCGGCGCCACGTTGGGCGCGTTGTTGGCGATGATCACGCCGATAGCACCCGCGGCCTGCGCGTTCGCCGCCTTGGCCGCGAAGGGGCACAAGCCGCGGTCGATCAGCGCGATCTGGCCGCTGATGTTGTTGACGATGGCCTCGCAGCCGTTGTTGACGGGCGCGACGCCGTCGGCGGCGAGCGCGAGCGAGCCGGTGAGCGAGAAGTTCGTCGCGCCGAACGAGGCGGTGTTGGTCGGGATGTCGGCGTTGGTGACCGTGTCGGTCAGCTTCGAGGTGTTGATGCCCGTCCACAGGTACATCTGCATCCGCGGCGAGGTGCCGTCCGCGGGCGTCGACATGTTGGCGTTGCTGCGGCTCCCGGCGACGGCGCCGTCCTGGGACTCGGCGTGGAGGACGTCGCCGCCCAGCCCGCCGCGGCCGAAGTTGTTCTGCTGCGCGTTGCCGGCCGCCTCGTCGAAGCCCGAGTCGTAGAACCAGTCGTGGAGCCAGTTGGTGTTGTAGAAGAGCTGCGTGGTCGCGGCCATCGACTGTGACGTGCTGGCGAGGGGGCTCGCGCTGACGTCGTAGACGCGATCGAACACGTTCGCAGCCGTGGTGGTGGCGCGGAGATCACCGTTCGAGAAGCCATCCGGCGGAGCGTTCGGCGGCAGCTGGCCGTTCGCCAGCGTCGGCCCCGGGCCATCGTCGGTGTAGGCGTCGACGTTGTTGCCCAGCGTCTGCTTTGCGCCGCTCGGAAGCCACGAGTCGGGGTTGCCAAACGGGTTGGTGTTGAAGCCGTCGAACGACTTCAAGATCGGCGCGATGAACGCCGGAGCCGCGCCGTCCGGGAGGCCGGTGGGGCTCGGCGAGAAGTCCGCGGTCGGCCCGTCGAGCGGGCGCCCGTCGGCCGCGTCGGCCCAGACACGATAGCTGTTCGAATCGCTCTCGGTGAGGTTGCTCCGGAGGAGCAGCCGGCCGTCGTCCGCGGCGATCACGTAGGTGAACACCGCGTCGCCCGCGTTGCCGGCCTGCGTCCCGAGGATCTCGAACCAGTAGGCCGGCACCATCCCCGTCGGCATCGGGAAGAAGACCTTCTTGAGGCGGAACGGCTCGGTGAGCCGCACGCCGGTGGCCTTCGCGCCCGGCGTCGTGCCGAGATCGTAGTAGCGATAGTCGGCGACCGTCTTCTTCAGCGCGACGAGATCTCCCGATTTCGCCGAGGTACCGAAGAGATCGTTGAAGCCGACGACGATTGCGTCGGTCGGGCCGAGCTTGAAGGCGCCCTTGCCCTTGGCGCTCGGCGACGGGCTCCCCGAGATGGCGATGAGCTCGAGGTTGCGCGCGAGGAGGACCTTGACCTCGCCGCGAAAGACCTCGATGCCGGCGGAGCGCTGGCGAAACGTGACGATGATCCCGCCGCGACCCGTGTCGTGGACGTGGGCGATCTCGAGGCCGTCGGTGATCGTCGCGGGCAGGTTCCAGCGGTGCGCGTAGGCGCCGACGTAGAACGTGGCGGCGCCCTGGGCCGAGCCGGCGAACCCGAGCGGGGGAGCGGGCTGCTGCTTGCCGGCCCAGAGGAACGTCGGCACGCCGCGCTTGGCATCGAACGCCGATGCCACGCCGTCGGGGCTCGCCGGAGCGGGGCGCGCGGACCTGGCAGGCGCGGTCGCGGCGTCGAAGTACGCGTCGAAGTTGGGCTTCTCCTCCGCGCTGGCCGGAAGGGCTCCGAGCAGGATGGCGGGAAGGATCAGCAGGCGAATCGAACGTTTCATGGCTCCTCCAGGGGGCGTCGACAGACATCGCGGGCGTCGGCACGGCGAGTCGCAACGCGGCGTCCACCAACCCGGCGCGCTACGCTAACTTGTTCCGTCCAACCCCCGCAACCGTGAGTTGACGAACGCCGGCCCGCGGGAGCCGATTGCCCGACGCGGGCGCCGACGTCGCGGCGCGGACCGTCGACGCGCGCCGACTCACCGCAGCTCGTAGATCTGCACTGGCTCGTCGCGGCCGCGTACCGTCAGCGCCGGCTTCGCCAGCCACGCGGCGTCCGGCATCCCGCTCGCTTCGCGCACCTGCGCCGTCACGAGGAGCTGCGAGCCAAACTGCTTGTTGAGCGCCTCGACGCGAGAGGCCAGGTTCACCACGTCGCCGATGACCGTGTACTCTTTGCGCATCGCCGAGCCCACGTTGCCGACGACGGCGCGCCCCGCGTGGAGGCCAATCCCCACCCGCGTCGCGGGGATCTTGCCGGCCACCACGAGCTCGTCCACCCTGGCGAGGATGGCCAGGGACGCCTCGACTCCATGGCGGCAGTGCTCGTCGTCGCGCAGCGGCGCGCCGAAGATGGCCATGAAGCCGTCGCCGAGGAACTTGTTCACGATCCCGTGGTGGGCATTGACACTCTCGATCATGAACTCGAACACCGAGTTCAGATAACCAACGACCTCCTCCGGCGTCCGCTTCTCGGCGAAGGCGGTGAAGCCACGGATGTCGAGGAACATCACGCAGACCTCGCGCACCTCGCTCTTCACCTCGGCGTTCTGGGCGAGGAGCTGCTCGGCCACGGCGGGCGATACGTGCTGTCCAAAGACGTTGAGCACCCGGTTGCGGTCCTCGATCGACTCGAGCGTGTTGACGAAGCTCTTCCGCAGGCGCCGCGCCACGAAGCCCGCCGCGAACCCGCTCACCAGCAGGATGCAGGCTTTGCCGAGGTGATGAGGGAGCGAGCCAGTCCCGTCCTCGGCCTCGGTCCGTGTCCCGACGGCGATGAGCGAGAGCCCCGCGTACTCCAGCGCCGCGACGAGCCCTGTGAACGACGAGAGCGCGAAATCGAGCCGCAGCGTGGAGAGCAGGATGAAGATGAAGTAGACGAACGACGGCGGGAGCAGCAGCGCGTGGACCGGCTCGATGATCGTCATGTAATAGACAATCACGAAGCTCGGCAAGCTCACCTCGATCAGCGCGTTGACGTACCGCCGGAGCGCGGGCGGCTTCTGCTGGCTGCGAATGAGGCGCTCGATCGAGTAGAGCGCATAGAACTCGTAGGTGGCCACGACGCCGAGGAAGAGGCCGATCGGGAGGCGATCCACCGGCCCGCGGAAGATCGTGGCGAGGAGGGTGGGATCGAGCGCGCTGCCCGCGAGCACGACGAACATCGCGATCCCCGGCACGATCGCGAGGAGCGTGGCGCGGAGCCGCTCGGCCACGAGGATTTCGCGGGTGAGGCGGCGTTCGAGCGCGCTCCGCTCGTCGTTCAGCGGGGCGAGGGTGGCCGCCGCGGGCGCCGGGAGAGCGACCGGAGAAGGGGCCGGAGCCGCCTCGTCGTCGAGCGGCGATCCTCCGGGATCGATCCGAAATTCAGCGACGGGCGGGGGGGCGAGGGACATGCGCGCGCGGGTCTCGGCGCGATGCTACGCGATGTGCGCCGGGCCGTCCGCTGTCTCGCGGCCGCGGCGCGGAGGAGCGCGAGCGCAGGAATGTCCGCGTCGCATGGAAGATCGTCGACGCCGGTGACCCACGTTGACCCGAGAGCCCTGGTTTCCTACCCTCCCGCGGGGTGAACCTGCGCCCGCTCGCCGTCGTCCTCGTCTCGTGGTTGCTCGGCTGCTCCGGCGAGGCGCCACCGGCGATCGACGTCACCGCGTGCAGCATCACCCGCCCGGTCCCGTCGACCTCGCGCCTCCACGCTGAAGGGACCGAGCTCCGCGACGCCCTCGGCCGCGTCGTCGTGCTCCGCGGCGTCGACGCCGGCGGACGGAGCAAGCTCCCGCCGTTCGCGCCCTTCGATTTTGCGGACGGCGGCCACGACGCGGCGCTCGGCGCCTACCTCGATCGGGCCGCGTCGTGGGGCATCGACACCCTGCGCGTGCCGTTCACGTGGGAGGCCGTCGAGCCGACCGAAGGCGTCGACGACGAGGCGTTCTTGCAGCGCTACGACGCGCTCCTCGACGCGGCGTGGAAGCGGGGGATGCGCACCATCGTCGACTTTCATCAGGACATCTATGCGGCCTTCCTCTGCGGCGACGGCTTCCCCGCGTGGACCGTGCCTGGCCCGCACCCCGCGCCGCACCACGATTGCCCCGGCTGGGGCACGCGCTACCTCACCGACGCCGACGTGCGCGCCGCCTTCGACGCCTTCTGGGCCGACGGATCGCCCGCGCGCGCCGCGTACCTGAAGCTCTGGGATCGCCTCGCGACGCGCTACCGCGACCGCCCCGGCGTCATCGGCTTCGAACCCTTCAACGAGCCCGCCCCGGGGACGGCCGATCCCGACGCCTGGGCGGCGACGACGTTGACGACGTTCTACACCGTGGTCGGCGCGCGGATCCACACGGCGGCGCCCGAGGCCCTGGTGTTCGTCGACGCGTCCGGGGTCGACTCGGTCACCGTCGCCACGAGCCTGCAGCGTCCGCAAGGGGAGGGGTTCGTGTTCGCGCCACACTATTACCAGCCGGGCGCGCTCACGGGGCAGACGGCGGATGCGAGCCTGGTCCGCGCCGGCCTGCAGCGCTGGGCCAACGTCGGGAAGAAATGGAACGTCCCCGTGCTGGTCGGCGAGTTCGGTGCGGTCAACGCCACGCCGAACGCGACACCCTATCTCGCGGCGCACTTCGACGCCCTCGACGCGCTCGGCCTCGGCGGGACCCAGTGGGAATACAGCGTCTCCAAGGAGCTCTGGAACGGCGAAGACCTCAGCCTCGTCGACGGCGCCGGGCAAGAGAACCCCATGGCGACGGCGATCATTCGCCCGTTTCCGCGCGCGGTGGCCGGCGATGGCGCGGTGTTCTCGTACGAGGCGGGATCGCGCGCGATGGATCTTCGCTATGCCCCCGCGGCCTCGGGCGTGACCGAGATTGCCATTCCCGAGCGGGCTTATCCGTCGGGGTATTCGGTGTCGATCACCGGCGGCTGCGTCGATCGGTCCGTCGCCGGGACTCTGCTGGTACAGGCGAACGTCGGCGCCGGATCGGTCGAGGTGAAGGTCACCGCGCCGTGATCCACGGCGAGCGACTCAAGAGAAGTTGAGGGGGAGAGGGGGAGATCGGGGGAGCGGCCTTTGCCGTCCCCGCGATCGGATCAGGTGGAGTCGAGGCTCAGCGACGCGAGCGACGCCGCCGGATCAGCAGCGCCGGCGCCGCGAGCATCAACAGCTCGAGCCAGCCCGCGTCGCGCCCGCCGGCGACCTCGCAGCCACAGCCGCTGCCGCTTCCGGCGATCGTGCTCCCGCCGGTGCCGCCCGCGCCCGCACCTCCGCCGGCACCGCTTCCGCCGGCGCCCGAGGTCGTGGTGGTGCTGCCGGTGGCCGCGCTCTCGGTCTTGCACGCGGCCGAGCAGCCGTCGCCGTCGACGGTGTTGCCGTCGTCGCAGTCCTCGCCGGTGGAGACCACGCCGTTGCCGCAGCCGCTCTTCGTGCAGTTCGAGTCGCAGCCGTCACCGTCGACCTTGTTGCCGTCGTCGCAGTCCTCGCCCGTGGAGACGACGCCGTTGCCGCAGCCGCTCTTCGTGCAGTTCGAATCGCAGCCGTCGCGGTCGACCTTGTTGCCGTCGTCGCAGTCCTCGCCCGTGGAGACGACGCCGTTGCCGCAGGCCGTCGCCGTGCAGTTCGAATCGCAGCCGTCGCCGTCGACTTTGTTGCCGTCGTCGCAGCCTTCACCCATGCTCGCGATGCCGTTGCCGCACGCCGTGACGGTGCAGTTGCTGTCGCAGCCGTCGCCGTTGATCGCGTTGCCGTCGTCGCAGATCTCGCCGATCGTCACGATGCCGTTGCCTCAGGCGGTGAGCGTGCAGTTGCTGTCGCAGCCGTCACCCTCGGTAACGTTGCCGTCGTCGCAGGCTTCGCCCGGGCTGACGATCCCGTTGCCGCAGGCGCTGACGGTGCAGTTGACGTCGCAGCCGTCGCCGTTGACGGTGTTGCCGTCGTCGCAGACCTCGCCCGCCGTGACGACGCCGTTGCCGCAGGCCGTCGACGAGCAGTTGGAGTCGCAGCCGTCGCCGTCGGTGAGGTTACCGTCGTCGCAGACTTCGCCGGTGCTGACGATGCCATTGCCGCACGCGGTCAGGGTGCAGTTGCTGTTGCAGCCGTCGCCGTTGACGGTGTTGCCATCGTCGCAGACCTCGCCGAACACGACGCCGTCGCCGCAGACGCCCGCGCTCGACCCGGTCACGTTGAAGGGGAAATCCTGCGCCACGTCGGGTGCTGTCGCC
Organism: Byssovorax sp.; assembly: GCA_025362495.1. Taxonomy (GTDB): domain Bacteria; phylum Myxococcota_A; class Polyangia; order Polyangiales; family Polyangiaceae; genus JANYGI01. Next base: position 18,098 of record JANYGI010000151.1, read on the forward strand.
GGGTTGCCCGCGTCGATCGCGCCCGCCCAGGTGCTGGTGGACACGGTGAGCTGCTGCGCGTTCCACCCGACCTGAGTGCGGCTGCCAACCACCGTGACCGCGGGATCGAAATGGCCGGTGGCGCCGCTGTCCGCCGAGCCCCAGTCGAGCCAGTACGTGCCCGCGGGCAGCACCAGCGCCGGCGAGAACACGAGGGTGTTCTTCCAGATCTTCCGCGTGGTCGTCGGCGTCGTCCCGGGGGCGGGGACGGTGGTGTCGAAGGTGCGATAGAGCAGGGCGTCGACCGACGTGGTGAGCCGGTTCGTCGTCGTGTCGCCGAAGACGACGGTGCTCGCGCCCGCGCTGGGGTTACCGTTTCAGACCCGGCGCCGCTACCGCGCCCGGTCAGCCCTTCACGGTCGTGAGCGGCCAGAGCCGAGCGACCCGCCGCGCGACGCCCGCGTCCTCGACCGACTGCACCACCGGCATGATCGGCTTAGAGCCTATCCCGGTAGGGCTTCCGTCGCCGGCCGGCAGAGCCGCGGCGCTCGCCTGCGTTGGTCGGGTTCGACGTGCATTCGCATGCCTTCACCCTCCCGCCTTGGCGAGCTTGCGTCTCTTTGGCCGGCTCGGTCCGCCCTACCGGGATAGGCTCTTCGGCATACGGCCCTCTTCCTTCATGCGCTGGTGATACTTGACCAGGATGTCCCGGCGACAGCGCACCTGGGGCGAGTCGGGATCGATGGGAGTCACTCCGCAGCAGCAGGGCGCGACAATGATCGCCAGACCGAATCTGTCAATCACGTCCTCGCGGAGTGACACTCCCCACGACGCCCTTCGCGTCCTCCTCCGCGGCGGCGGATCGACACTTCCTCGTCCGGTCGGCCGTCGGTGGGCCGGCCAACGGCGGCAGGCAATCGCGCGCATTCTCGCGTGCGATCGCTGGCGCGATGGGATACCGGTAATGTGCGCCGATCCGGGATCCACCCGGGAAAGAGACCGCGTCGGATGCACATCGTCGAAAAGCACACGGGGCGCCTGATCGAGGCCCGGCTGGGAACGCCGCTCAGCCGCGTCGACATCGAGAACGTGATCCAGCAGGTCCGGATGAACATCGTCGCTTCGCCCGCGAAGGTGGTCTGCTGCGTCGACCTGACCCAGCTCTCCGCGCTGCCGCCCGACGCGATCGAGCTCTTTCTCGCGATGTTCACCCGCGACAATCCCCGGATCGAGCGCTCGGGGTTCCTGCTCAACCGGGTCGGGACGGCGCTCGGGATGCAAGTCGCACGGATGATCCGTCAGGCCGGCAGCGTCGCGCGGATGACCTTCGAGGACCCTCCCGCGCTCGCTGCCTGGCTCGCCGAGGTCCTGAGCCCGGCCGAGCGAGCGCGCTTGACCGAGTTTCTTGGATCGATCGACGGGGCCGTCGACTCGGGTCGTCCGAAGAGCAGCCGCCGCTTCCCGGGCACGTGAGAGCGGCGGCGGCTGTTCGTCGCTAGGGCACCACGGCGCAGGTCACGGTCTGGGCGGCGTCCTCGTCCACGAGCGGCGAGCTGTAGATCGAGTACGCGCCGCCCGGCTCGGCCGCGCTGCGGGCCGCGGGGCAGGTGATGGCCAGATCGACGCCGGCCTCGGGGACGACAGCGTTGCCGATGGCGAAGCCCTGCGTGCACGCCGTGCCGGATTTCAGCGCCTGGCTGCTCTCGCAGAGACGCACGGTCTGCGGCGCGGCGCCCGCGGGGATAGTGCAGTGCAGGTTCACCTTGGCGCCCGGCGTGCACGCCTCGAGGTCGCTCTGCTTCTTGAAGCCGCAGTTGCGCAGCGGCCCGATCTGCCCGCGCGTGCAGGGCTCGGTGACGAAGCTCTCGCCGAGGGCGGGCAGCGTCACGTCCTCGGAGCGCTTGTTGTTGGCGTCCCAGCTCGTCATGAAGTCGCACTTGGGCCGGTCGACGGGCTCGCCCTTCGCGGTCATGAAGGTGGTGTGCTCGTACTCCTGCTTGCCCATGGAATCGAGCACCGGGGTGCCTTCGCAGAGGAAGCCGTCGGGGTTGAAGTCCTCGTGAATGGCATTCTTGACGGGGCCTTGCGAGACGTCGTAGCCCGTCACGTCGATCCACTGGCAGTCGATACCCGCGTTGTAGTTGTCGCCCCAGCCGGCCTCGATCCCCTGGTAGCTGCAGTCGGAGTAGGGGTTGTGGAGCGGCGAGTCCTCGTTGTTGCTGAGGCGATCGGTGCTCTGCAGGCAGAAGCCGCGCTTGCTGTTCGACGGCTGCTGATCGCCGAAGGTGAACGAGCCATAGTGCATGAAGTGATAGTGCTGGTGGCACTCGCTGAACTCGTAGATGTGGTGCGCCGCGAGATCCCCGCCGCCCATGCCGGTGAGCGCGGTGTCGACGGCGCCGATGTCGAGCGTCTGCTTGCCAATGTTCCAGTTGATGCTCGAGAACTGGAGGAGCCGCCGCCAGCCCGGGGCGCCGACGCATTTCTCGGCGAGCGTGCAGTCGCCCTCGGGGATGTAACGATAGATGACCTTCGGCGCCGGGAAGAGCGTGGAGGCCACGCCGGCGCGGATGTCGGCCCCGGTCTTGTTCGTGACGTCGCCGAAGCGCGCCGCGTCCGCGACGGCGCTGTCCCAGGGGAGGCGCTCGAAGTGGACCTTGACCGCGATCTTGCCGACGCTCTCGTCGAGCGCGTCGACGCACGACAGCGGCGGCAGCGCGGTCTGATGACAGGCGTCCTTGGAGGCCTGGCCCTGCGCCACGCACTCTTGATCGTAGAAGACGGCCGTCTCCTCGCTGTCGACGCTGTTGGGCGGGAAGCTCCCCTCGTCCATGCAGGCGTAGCCGGTGCGCTGGAAGAGTAGCTCGGGATCGATGGGAAAGATGAACGGCTCGTCCCAGGAGCCGCCCACCTTGGCGAGCTCGGGCTCGGCGATCCCGGGGGAATCGGCGGACGTGAGCAGGGTCGAGTCGAACGTGTAGTCGACGACGACAGCGTCGTGAGTGCCAATCATCGTCCGGCGTGGCTTGGTGGCGCCCATCGCGTCGGGCTTCAGGGCCACGTTCCACTTCACGTCCGGCGGGAGCGGGAGCTGCATCCGGTTGCCATCGACGTAGTAATAGCTGCGGAACGCGAGGCGATACTTGGTCATGTTGATCTGCGCGCGGGCGCGGTCGATCCAGAATTTCGCGTCCTTGGCGACCAGGCCGGCGGCGACCTTGTCGCGCATCGCGGGAGGGATCTCGTCGAGCACGACGCCGACCTGGCTGGCCGTGGAGACCTTGACGAGCGCGCCGGGATCACCCGCGCCCCCGCCAGTACCCGACGAGGTCGTCCCGCCCGGATCGCTGCTGCACCCCGGCGCGGCCAGCGCGGTGGCGGCGACGAGACCCGACGCGACGAGGGAGAGGCCGAGCGCCGTGTGGCGAGGAGAAGAGCTTTTCATGCCGGGACATCCTTTTCTGGAAACAGCGCCATCGCGTTCGATGAACAGGAATCAAGGGCGATTCGGCGCGCGCGCGAAGCGGGGTGACTCGGTGTCTGCGCGAGCGCTCTGGACACCTGGATGCGACCGCGCCGCGTCAACGCTCCGCCGCGGTCGTCACGCGCGCCTCGGGAACACAGGATGAGCGCCGACGTACTCGGCCACGCCCACCATCGCCGGGCGGTGCGCGTTCGACCAGAGCTCGGAGCACAGGAGCCCCGCGCGAGGGTGACGGGCAACCGCGGCGCGGAGGACCGCCGCGGCCTCCTCGGGCCGGCCCGCGTCGTCGAGCGCGCTCGCGAGGCTGGCCGGCGTCTCGACGGGCAGCCGATCGCCGAAGGGCGCGAGCACGCCGATGGCCTTCTCGGGCTGCTTCGAGAGGCGGTACGCGAGCGCGAGCTCGTGGAGCACCATCGCGTTGTTCGGGTGAGCGTGCCGGAGCTCTTCGAACGCGACGATGGCCTCGAGGAACCGGCCCGCGTCGGTCTCGGCCACGCCCGCCTGGAGGCGCTCGAAATCCAGGCCTTTCGGGGGCGTTTCATCGATCGCGCGGTCGGCTGCCGCGGGTGACGCCGCGGCCACCGGCGCCGGCGTCGACGTCGGCGCGGCGGCCTCCGTGACGGCCGGTGTCGCGGCGATAGGCGCGGCGCCGCACCCGATCGCGCCGAGCCCCACGAGGCCGCCGAACACGAGACGGGCGCCGAGCGCGACCGCGCCCGCTGTGGAGGAGCGCGATCCCCGGCAAATCCTCATTCGCGCATGACAGCGCACGGACGCGCGCTTGACAAGCCGAAGCCCCGATCGGCCGAGGTCGCGCGCGTCATCGCTTTCTGGCGCAGTGCGTCTGTCCGACGCGTCGGCGAGCGACAGCGACTTTCTGACGTTTCGTGACCGCAAAAACTCCTCCCGAGGTCAACGAGGGGTTGACGAACCCGCCTCTCCCGGGTGAAACCGGGGGCCCGCGCCTCGAGGGCGCGCCCCGGAGGAGACGATCATGTCGGAGCAGTTTTCGTTGGCCAAGCACGGCGTCACCGTGGAGCACGTGAACCGTAACTCGATCCCGGCAGCGCTGTACGAGAAGGGGCTCGTGGGCGAGCGCGGGACGGCCATCACGTCGACGGGCGCCCTCGTCGCGCTCTCGGGCGCCAAGACGGGCCGCAGCCCCAAGGACAAGCGCATCGTCGAGCACACCGACAGCGTCGGCAACATCTGGTGGGGCCCGGTCAACATCAAGATGACTGACCACATCTTCCTGACGAACCGCGAGCGCGCGATCGACTACCTCAACACGCGCGAGAGCCTCTACGTCGTCGACGGCTACGCCGGCTGGGACCCGAATTATCGCCTCAAGGTGCGGATCATCTGCGCCCGCGCCTACCACGCGCTCTTCATGCGCAACATGCTGATCCGCCCGACGGCCGACGAGCTGAAGACCTTCGGCGATCCCGACTTCACCATCTACAACGCCGGGCAATTCCCGGCGAACCGCTACACCGGCGGGATGACTTCGACCACCAGCGTCGCGGCCAGCTTCGAGCACAAGGAGATGGTCATCCTCGGCACCGAGTACGCCGGCGAGATGAAGAAGGGCGTCTTCACGGTGATGAACTACCTCATGCCGCTCCAGGGCGTCATGAGCATGCACTGCTCCGCGACGGAGGGTGAAGACGGCGCGACCAGCGTGCTCTTCGGCCTCTCCGGCACCGGAAAGACGACGCTCTCCGCCGATCCGAAGCGCAAGCTCATCGGCGACGACGAGCACTGCTGGAGCGACCACGGCATCTTCAACATCGAGGGTGGCTGCTACGCCAAGGCCATCAACCTCACCGAAGAGAACGAGCCTGACATCTTCCGGGCGATCCGCTTCGGCTCCGTCCTCGAGAACGTGGTCTACGACGCGCAGACGCGCGAGGTCGACTACACCAACGTCTCGATCACCGACAATACGCGCTGCAGCTACCCGATCGAGTTCATCCCCAGCGCCAAGATCCCCTGCGTCGGCGGCCACCCGAACCAGGTCATCTTCTTGACCTGCGACGCGTTCGGCGTGCTCCCGCCCGTCTCTCGCCTCACGCGCGAGCAGGCGATGTACCACTTCATCAGCGGCTACACGGCCAAGGTCGCCGGGACCGAGGTCGGCGTGAAGGAGCCCGAGGCCACGTTCTCGGCCTGCTTCGGCCAGCCGTTCATGGTCTGGCACCCGACGAAATACGCCGAGCTGCTCGCGAAGAAACTCGCGCAGCACGACGCGCACGTCTGGCTCGTCAACACCGGCTGGTCGGGCGGCGCCTACGGCGCGGGCGCGCGGATGAAGCTCAAGTACACGCGCGCGATCCTCGACGCCATCCACTCGGGCGAGCTCAACGACGCCGAGACGACGACGGATCCGATCTTCGGCCTGGCGATCCCCAAAATCGTCAAGGGCGTGCCGAGCGAGATCTTGATCCCCAAGAACACCTGGGCCGACAAGGCCGCTTACGACGCGATGGCCAGGAAGCTCTCGACGCTGTTCAACGAGAACTTCAAGAAGTACGCGGATCAGGCCAGCGAGGGCGTGCGCGCCGCCGCGCCGAAGCTCTAGTCTTCTCGCGTCTCCGGCTCTCTCCCTCGTTCGAGGGGGGGAGAGCCGGGCTCCGCCTTCAAAGGCTCCATCGCGTAGCTCGCGGGATCGATCTCGCGCAGCAATCGGCGCATCGTCAGCGTGCTCCACGGGAAGCCGATGCTGTTGCGGCCATTGGCGTCCAGATAATAGCTGGAGCAGCCTCCGGTGTTCCACACCGTGCCCTGCAGATCGCGCTGCACCTCGGCGTTGTAGGCCGCCTGGGCCCGGGGGAGCACCTCGACGCGGCCGAGCGAGAGGCGACGCATGGTGGTCAGGGCGCTGATCACGTAGTCGAGCTGGGCCTCGATCACGATGAACGCCGAGTTGTGGCCGATGGCGAGGTTCGGCCCGAGGACGAAGAACAGGTTGGGAAAGCCGGTGATCGTCGTGCCGCGGTAGGCCTCGGGGCTGCCCGCCCAGATCGACGCCAGCGAGCGGCCAACCGTGCCGCGGAACGCCCTGGCGATGGGCGGATCCGACACGTGAAACCCCGTGCTGAGGATGATGGTGTCGACCTCGCGCTCGCGCCCGTCGTGGCCGATCACCACGTTGCCGCGGAGCGCGCGCACGCCCGTCGCGAGCACCTCGACGTTGGGCTGCGTCAGCGCAGGATAGTAATCGTTGGAGAGGAGCACGCGCTTGCAACCGAGCACGTAGTCCGGCGTCAGCGCCGCTCGCAGCTCCGGATCGAGCACCGATCGGCGCAGGTGGCGCAACGCGAGCCGCTGCACGGCCTGGAGCAGGCGAGGACGACGGAAGCCGACGCCGAACGTCTCGAGGGCGCCGTAGAGCGTCGCGCGCCACCCGTGCAGCGTCGCGGGCCGCGCAAACAAGCCCTTTTCGAGATCGGTCAGCGTGTGATCCGGCTTCGGGAGGATCCACTGCGGGGTGCGCTGGAAGACGTGGAGTCGGGCGACGCTGGGCTGGATCTGCGGGACGAACTGGATGGCCGAGGCGCCGGTGCCGATCACCGCCACGCGCTGCCCGGTGAGATCGTGATCCGTGCGCCAGCGCGACGAGTGGAAGATGGTCCCGCTGAACTCCGCGAGGCCGGGCAGATCGGGTATCGACGGCTCGTGCAGGTAACCCGCGCACGAGATGACGGCGCGCGCGTGGTAGACGCCGAGCCTGGTCGTCACGATCCAGCGCTGCAGTGGCTCGCTCCAGAGCGCGTCGTCCACGCCCTCGTCGAAGCGCAGATAGGGAGTCACCCCGAAGCGCTCGGCCGTGTCGCGCACGTAGGCGAGGATCTCGGGCTGCCCGGCGAAGGCCCGGCTCCAGTCCGGCTTCTGCGCGAACGAGTACGAGTAGAGGGCCGAGGGCACGTCACAGGCGCACCCGGGATAGACGTTGTCGCGCCAGGTCCCGCCGAGCGAGGTAGCCTTTTCCAGGACGACGAAATCGGTGATCCCCTCGCGCAGGAGGCGGATGGCGGCGCCGACGCCGCTGATGCCAGCGCCGATGATCAGGACCTCGAGGCGTCGCGGAGGAGCGGAGTCGTCGCGCGGCAAGGCGGTGGTGGAGGTCATCGATCGGTCTCCCGGGCGGGCGTGGGGCGGCCGCTCTTCGCCAGGGACTCGATGCGCGCTTCGATGACGGTGCGCGCCGAGCGATCGAGGTGCGTGAGAACGCGGTGATCGCGCACGAGCTTGCGGAACCCGCGCACCAGCCAGCCGGGCGCGGCGCCGTAGATCGCCGGAGCCGCCGCGAGATAGCGAGGGACCGTGACCTCGGGGAGGTGGTGAATCAGGGCGTCGATCACCGCGTCGGCGACGTCGTCGGGAGATGCGGTGGGGATGCCGCCGCCCGCCTCGGTGCCCGACGAGATCTCGGTCGAGACGCGCGACGGGAGCACGACGCTGAAGTGAACCCCGCGCCCGCGCAGCTCTTCGCGCACCGTCTCGGTGAGGCCGATGACGGCGAATTTGGTGCCGCAGTAGACGGCCGCGCCGGGGATCGGGACGCGGCCGGCGAGCGAGGCGACGTTGACGATATGGCCGCTGCCGCGCGCGAGCATCTCGGGCAGCGCGAGCTTCATGCCCAGGATCACGCCGCGGAGGTTGACGTCGATCTGCGCGTCGCTCACGGCGTCGGTCTCGTCGAGGAACGAGCCCAGCGGCATGATCCCGGCGTTGTTGACGAGCACGTCGAGGCGGCCGAACGCGGCGCGCGAGCCGTTCAAGAAAGCGTCGAACGAGGCTCGATCGCGCACGTCGAGGGCCGCGGCGTGCGCGCCGAGGGGACGCGCCGCCTCGTGGGCGAGGCCTCCGTCGATGTCGCCGAGGCTCACGCGCGCGCCTTTCGCGACGAGCGCTCGCGCGATGGCGAGGCCGATGCCCCGCGCGCCGCCAGTCACCGCGATCACGGCCCCGCGCAGATCTGCTTTCATCGCCGCGACCGTAACCTGGCAGCTCCGGCGCGTCAGCAGGCCTCTACGCGTTCTTGCGGACGATCTCCGCGTTGAGCAGCGCGGCGAACGACACCCAGGTTCGATAGGGCGCCATCATCCATTTCGCCGACGGATCGACCTTCACGGCAGCGTGGGTATAAGCGTCGATCGAGATCCGGAGCAGGCCAATGTCGATCAGCGCCGCGCGGGGATCCTGCTTGCCGAAGAACAGCAGCGACCAGGCCGCGTTGAGACCGAGCTGCGCGCCCCAGAAGCCGAGCGCCCTCGTGCGCTCCGGGGACGCGGGCGCGCTCCAGACGCGGTATCCCGACACCGCGATGAGGGCATAGAGCCCCGTCCACACCGGCGCGAAGACCCACGACGGCGGCTGAAACCAGGGCTTCTGCAGCGAATTGTACCAGGCGCCCGGCCGCGCCTGGGCGCCCAGCGCCGCGGCGCCCGCAGTCACCGCCCCGAAGCCGGCCATCGCGAGAAGCTTTTCGACGTTCTTGATTTCCATGGGATGAGCCGATGCAGAGCAAGAAGGAGTCCACGGACCGAGAGTGCCTGTTGAAGCAGGGAATCGACGCATTGACCGCGCGCACCGGGGCAAGTTGCCTCAGCGCGGCGCGCTGGCGTCGTCGGCCCGGATCACCGCCGCTTGTCGCACTCCTGGGCTTCCCAGGCCACGACGTGGCGCTTCGTCCACGGGCGATACCGGATCTTCCTGCCGCCGCCGCGCCCCGCGAGGGTCAGCACCACCTCGGGCTTCTTTCCGCTCTTCGGCGCGATCGCGTCGTCGGCGGGCAGCTTGGCCGAGAGCACCAGGGCGCCGTCGCGCAGGCCGGCGATCTCGGCCGCGGAGCCTCGCACGACCCCGGTGACGACCGCGGGAGTCCGCGCGAGGCTGCGCCGATCGAAGCCGAGATCGAGGACGTTGTCGTCGCGGGAGACACGGTGAAAGCAGGGGCCAAAGGCGCTGTCGGGGAGCTCGACCGCCTCACCATGGGTGATGACGCGATCGAACGTCGCACCGCCGCTGTCGCCGAGCTCGCGCTGCACCGCCTCGCGCCAGGCCGAGAGCGGGTAGGCGCGGTGCCCTTCGATCCGGCCCCGGGCGAGGAGCTCCCGCACCAGATCCTCGATCCCGCGCTGGCCGGAAGAGGCCTTTTGAATGGCCGCGTCGGTGAGGGCGGCATACCGCGCTCCCCGGCGATACTCCTCCTGCGAGCGGCCGCCGGCCGAGGTCGCGCACGCCGCGGCGCGCTCGGGAGAGGCCCTGTCGTCCATGGTGCGGCGGAGATCGCCGAGCACGTCGCGCGGCGTGACCATGCCGCTCTCGAGGAGCCAGCGGCGGGCGAGGTGGACCGTGAAGCCCTCGGAGAACCACACGGCCTCTCGGCCACTCTCGTCCTCGAGCCGCAGGGCGCCGCCGAGATACCGGTGGGTGAGCTCGTGCGCGACCACGCTCTTGAGGCCGGCGTCGAAGGCTCGCGCCTGATCGAACCACAGCGCGAACGAGCTCGTGAGGGCGGCGCCGTCGTGAGCTCCGCCGAGGCCCGGCGCCGCGACGAGGAGAAAGGCGAAGGGATCCGCAGGCGCTTTCGCGGCGCTGGCGGGATCCTCGAAGAAGCGATCGAGCGTCACGAGCGCGGCCGTGGACCAGTAAAACGCGGCGCGGGTGTCGAACCCGGGCGAGCCCAGGACGACGAGGCGGGCCGGGGCGAGCGGGCGGGGCGGGGCGCCGGCGTCGTCGCCGTCGATCGGCGAGGGCAGGGAAGGCAGCGCCTCTTCGACGTGGGTCGGCCCGGCGAGGTACGCGGCCTGACCGAGCTGCTCGCTCGACGCGCGGGCGGTCTCGACGAGGCCGACACCGAACGACGACGCAGCCGAGGCCCCGACCGCGAGCGCGTCGAGGTGCCAGCGGATCCGTACGGGGATCACCGACTCGATCCGCGGCAGCAGCAGGAATGCGTGGCCGACGCCGCTGGCGTGATCGCGCGTCAAATGGAGCCCGAAGCGCGAGGTGTCGCCGTTGGCGCGGGCCCGGTAGCGGACGACGAGCTCGCCGCCGCGGGGCGCGCGGGCAGGAAGGTAGGTGCGGTCGGGCGCGTCGTCGGGGCCGTCGTGGAGCGGGAGATCGCCGTCGCCGTCGCGGGCCTCGACGCGCCCGATCGCACTCGCGCCGCGGGTGTCGGCCCAGAGGCGCGCCACGTCGAGCGCCGCCACCTTCGCGGCCGCGTCGCCGGAGAGGCGGAGCGCGACAGAGACCTCGCCCGCGGCGGGATCGGGGGTGAGATCGATCGTCAGCCCCGGCCAGGCGGGCTCGGCCAGGGCGGGATCGACCTTCACGTCGGCGCGCGATCGGCAGCCGGCGAGCGCGAGGATCGCGGCGATCCCGAGGAGGCGAAGCGAGAGGCCCAGCACGCGGCCCCGATCTAGCGCACTTCTCGGGCAGAATGGGCTCGAACCGCCGACCCTGACGTTGACACCGTTGATGAAGTTGACACCGTTGACACCCGCGTCGCCACGCAGCGAGGAGGAGCTCCTCGGTCGCGCGCGCGAGCTCGCCGGCCGCCGCATGGTCGACCTCGCCGCGGCGCTCGGCGTCTCGCTCGCGGGCGACGGCGTGAGCACCAAGGGCAAGATGGGCGCGCTGATCGAGCGGGCCCTCGGCGCCACCGGCGGCTCGGCGGCGGTGCCGGATTTCCCGCACCTCGGGATCGAGCTGAAGACGATCCCCATCGACCGCGAAGGCCGCCCGCGCGAGTCGACGTTCGTGTGCACGCTGTCGCTCGCCGACGCCGATCGCGCCGAGTGGAGCGCGTCGTGGGTGCGCCGCAAGCTGGCCCGCGTGCTCTGGATCCCGATCGTGATCCCGCCCGATCGCGCTCTCGGCGAGCGGATCATCGGCGCGCCGGTGCTGTGGCGGCCGACGCCCGCCGAGGACGCCGTCCTGCGCGACGACTTCGACGAGATCATGGGCCTGATCGGGCTAGGCGGCGTCGATCACCTGACGGCGCGCACCGGCCGCGCGCTCCAGGCGCGCCCGAAGGCGGCCCACGGGCGGGTGCGGACGGCGGCGTTCGGCCCGGACGACGAGCCGACGACCGCGCTGCCGCGGGGCTTCTACCTGAGGGTGGGGTTCACCGAGGCCATCCTCCGCGGCGCGGGGGCGGCCGGATCGTTTGAGCTCAAACGATGATGGTTTGAGCTCAAACTATCGAAGGCGGGCGCTGAGGGGGTAGGGGGCGCAGCCCCATCGCGACTACACCGTCGCGAACGAGTCGTCGCTGATGTCGAGGGGCGAGCTGTCCTCGCGGCCCATGATCTCGGCGTCGAGCTTGACGGCGGGCAGGACGCTGCGGGCGAAGTACGCCGCCGCGTGGAGCTTGCCCTGGTAGAAGGCGCGATCCTTGGCGCCGGCGTCGCCCTCGGGGAGCGCCGCGGTCTTGTCGAGGGCGATCTTCGCGCCCTCGAGGAGCAGCCACGCCACGGCGACCTCGCTCATCATTTCGAGGAAGCGGTTGGCCGCGAGCGGGATCAGGCCGCCCTTGCCCATGTGCGACCACGAGAGCAGGCGCATCGCCGAGCCGCCGACGGCCTCGTGCGCGGCCTCGAGCTCCTTCACGAGCGGCCCGAGGATGGCGTGCTTCTCGTTGGCCTTGCAGAAGCCGGCGACGTCGGAGAGGAAGGCCTGGAGGTTCTTCCCGCCGGCCTGGCCGAGCTTGCGCCCGACGAGATCCATGGCCTGGATGTGGTTCGTGCCCTCGTAGATCGAGAAGATCTTCGCGTCGCGGCAGTACTGCTCGACGGGGTAATCCTTGGTGTAGCCGGCGCCGCCATAGGTCTGGATCGCCGTCTCGCAGACGCGGAACGATTGATCCGAGCCGTAGGCCTTCACCAGCGGGACGAGCAGATCGACCTGGCCCTGGTGGTACGAGACCTTCGCGTCGTCCTTGCCGGTGAAGGCGCGGACGGCGTCCTGGTGGCGGGCGAGCTTGACGATCAGGGCGCGGATGCCTTCGACGCGCGACTTCATGTCGAGGAGCATGCGACGCACGTCGGGGTGCTGGATGATCGACACGCGCGGCGCCGTCGGATCCTTCCACTGCGTGAAGTTCGGGCCCTGCTTGCGATCCTTGGCGTAGTCGAGCGCGTTGAGGTACGCGGCCGAGGCCACCGCGACGCCCTGCACGCCGACCGAGATGCGCGCGCCGTTCATCATGCGGAACATCTGCGGCATGCCCTGGTTCTCGACGGTGCCGACCAGCTCGCCGATGCAGGCGTCGCTCTCGCCGAAGTTGAGCACGCACGTCGACGAGCCGTTGATGCCCATCTTGTGCTCGATCGAGCCGACGTTGACGTCGTTGCGCTCGCCCACGCTCGCGTCGGCGTTGATACGGAGCTTGGGGATGATGAAGAGCGACAGGCCCTTCGTGCCCGGGGGCGCGCCCTCGACGCGGGCGAGCGCGAGGTGGACGATGTTCTGCGCGAGATCGTGATCGCCGCCGGAGATGAAGATCTTCGTGCCGCGGATGATGTAGCGGCCGTCGGCCTGCTTGGTCGCGGTGGTGGTCGAGGCGCCGACGTCGGAGCCGGCGTGGGGCTCGGTGAGGCACATCGTGCCGCCCCAGGTGCCGTTGGACATCGGCCCGAGGTAGAGCGCCTTCTGCGCTTCGGTGCCGAAATGCTCGATGACCTCGGCCGCGCCGAACGCGAGCCCGGGGTACATGTTGAACGCGGCGTTGGCGCCCGAGAGGAACTCTTCGACGATCGCCGTGAGGCTGTGCGGAGCGCCCTGGCCGCCGTGATCCGGCGAGACGGAGAGCGTCTTCCAGCCGGCCTCGTAGAGCTTGTCCCAGGCGCCCTTGAAGCCGGGCGGCGTCTTCACGTTGCCGTCTTCGAGGCGGCAGCCGACGCGATCGCCGACGCTGTTGAGCGGCCCGAGCACCTCGCAGCAGAACTTGTACGACTCGTCGAGCACCATCGCGATCTCGTCCGGGCCCCAGGCCTCGAACGGCGCCTGGCTCAGGATCTCGTCGAGGTGAAACTGCTCGAAGAGGAGGAAGCGCATCTCGCGAAGGTCGGCTTTGTAGCGGTTCTGGGCGGGGTGGGCGTTCGACACTGGATCCTCCTGCTGCGGTGTGCTGGTAGCCGGGGCTATTCCTCGGTCTTCCGCTCGTGACGCAGTAATTCGGGGATCCACATAGCATGCCGCCGCATCGCGTCAAGATAGACTTGATGCAACTAGTTGAAATTAAAACGAAATTTGACGATGAAAATCGGCGTCCGCCATGGAGTGCAACTACATAGCGGGCGCGCGAGGGGCGCTCAGCCAGGATCGAGAACGAGCGCGCCGAAGGCCTCGGGGACGTGAAAGTTCGGCTTGGGCGTACGAGGCGGGCTCCAGGCGAGGAAGTGGCGATCGCCGGTGCCTTCCATGCGGTACAGGCCGAGCGGGAGGCGCGCGCCTGCCGTGAGCGCAGCGACGATGTCCGGCGCCGTCAGCAGCGCCTCGATCACCGCGGTGTGCGCGGCGGCGTTGCGCGTCGTCGCGATCTTCGCGCCGCTCGACCACGCCGTGCTCTGCTTGCCGCTGTCGCGATCGATCTCGATGTCGAAGAAGTGACCGAAGGGGCCGAGCTCGATCTCGAAATAGTGCTTCGGATGCGCGGGATCCGGCGTGAAGAAGATCTCGGCGCAGTCCTCGTTGTAGAGGCCCTTGCGCTCGATCTCGACCGGGCGCGACGTGTCGACGTGGAGGCCAGCGCCCGAGAGCTCGAGCAGCGCGTGGAGGCCGGCCTTGCTCCAGATGAAGCGGGCGCGCGTGGTGATCCCGCTCGCGACGCCGGCGTAGTCGGTCTGCCAGGAGACGGGTGCGGCGCGCGTCCACGCGGCGTCGTCGGACTTGCCGTCGAGGGTGATCGTATCGGTGCCGAGCGGCGCGGCGTGGGCTTCGGGTTTGCCCGAAGATGCGTGCGAAAGGGCAGGGGGCGCGACCACCGGAGGCGCGGGCGCCGCTGTCGCGGTCGGCGGCGCGAGCACCTCGGGCGCGGGGACTTGATCGTGATCGTGATCGTGATCGTGATCGGCCGCGGGCGCGGCGCCGGGCGGCGATCCATGGCCGAGCGCGTCCCAATCGGGGCCGGCGGGCGTCTTCGTCCCCGGGGGATCGAAGTCGATCGTGAAGGGCGCCATCGCCTTGAAATGCACGGGGCGCGGCGAGTCGAGGAGGCTCGCTCCATCGCCGACGATCGACGTGGCCTTGAGGTCGAGCTTGTAGCGCTTCGCGGCGACCTCGATCAGCGGCGACGTGGTGTGGCCGCCGAGCTCGCGGCCGAGCGTCGGGTTGTTGTAGAGGCCGAGGAACGCCGAGCCGACGCGATCGACGAGCACCGGGTTCGTGCCGCCGATCGCGACGTGCTCCGCGGTGGGTCGCAGCGATTGAAACCCGTCGCCGGCCATGCCCGGCGCGCCCTCGGCGAGGACGGCGTCGGGCGTGGAGATCTCGAGCGTGTCGACCATGCGATCGGCGAACGCGAGGAGCGTGGCGACGTAGAGCGCGCGGTCCTCGGGGAGCTTCTCCTTGCGCTGATCGAGGTACTCGCCGAGCTCCTTGTGCATGCGCCACTTCTGCTTGTAACCAGGCGCTTTGTCCGAGAGCATCACCGTGCCCTGCATGCCCTTGATCGCCAGCGAGACGACGGCGTAGCGGTGCGCCTTGATCTTCGGGAGCGAGACGAAGAGGCCGTGATCGAGGGTCTCGGCGAGGATCTTCGGGAGGAGCAGCGTGGGCACGTGCGTCGCGCCGATCCCGGTGATCGCCAGGGGTTTTCCCGGCTGATCGCCCTCGACGTCGAAGACGCCGTCGTCGTCCATCGCGACGAGATGGACGCCTTCTTCCTTCGCCATCGCGTCGTAGCCGGTGAGGTGCGTAACCGTCTCCCAGTGCTTGTGCGAGATGCCGCAGCCCTCGGCGATGGTGATCGTTTTGTGGCCGCGGGCCTTGAGGCACTGGACCACGCCGCGGGTGAAGTCGACGTCGGTGCCGCGCCCATGGACGCCGTCGTCGCCATGGAATTTCTGGGGATCCTTGATGCTGTCGAAGCCGCAGAGGTTGGGCTTCAGCAGCACCGGCGTGTCGGGCCCGCGCTTCGGAACCACGGCCTCGCAGATGCGTTTTCCGAGCTCGAGCGGTGTGGTGCCCCGGAGCATCGTGACCGGCGAGGTGTCGCTCTTGAGGCGCTCGATGTGGCGCTTGCGGAGCGCCGCGCCGTCGACGGAGCCCGAGGCGAGGACGCTGGGCCCAGCCTGGTACGGCGCAGAGGCCTGCGTGACGGTGTCGGCCGAAGCGCTGGCCGCGGGCGCCGAGGCCGACGACGCGGCCGTGGGCGCGATGCTGGCCGGGAGCTCGGCGCCGGCGTCGGCGGCGGCGTCGGGCGGCGGTGATTTGCCGCAGCCAGCGAGGAGCCCGGCAGCAGCGACGAGGAAGAGCGAGGTTCGAGCGATGAGCGTCAAGGGAGCGCCTCCAGTCCAGGGGAACGCCGCCGGGACGCCGCGGATTCTCGCCGATCGACAGGGGCCGCGATAGCAGCTCGCTCGGCCGGCTCAGGCGATGCGTGCGATCGTCATCGGCCGGGCACGAGCGGCATCCGGTTCCGAGTGGTCGCTCATCCACCACCCAAACATTATGTCAACTCGCCGCCGGCCCCCGGCCGGACGGTGAGTTGACATAATGTTTCTTATGCGAATTACGTTAGGCGACAAACGAAGGGGAGACGGCGTCCCCCCGGCCGCCGTCTCCGCCATCCCCCCGCGTCGCCGAGCTCAGCCTTTCGGCTTCGGCGTCTGCAGACCCAGGCCGAGGAGCTGGCCGCCGTTCGTCATCACGAAGGCGCGCTTCCCGTACGCCGCCGGCGTCATCGCGAAGCCGTTGCCCGTCTCGATCCCGTCGATCATCGCGCCGTCCAGCGGCGAGAACAGGAAGATCCCGTAGCGCGTCGTCCCGACGAGCACGGCGCCCTCGATCGG
Organism: Byssovorax sp.; assembly: GCA_025362495.1. Classification (GTDB taxonomy): domain Bacteria; phylum Myxococcota_A; class Polyangia; order Polyangiales; family Polyangiaceae; genus JANYGI01. The sequence goes on from JANYGI010000151.1 coordinate 34,586, forward strand.
CACCGGCGCCGTGATGCCGCCCTCCGGCAAATTGCATCGCCAGAGCGTGCGGCCGTCGTTCGGATCGAGGCCCCAGAGGCCGTTCAGACCCGAGGATGCCAGCAAGATCTTGCGCGCCGGCACGTCGGGGCCGACGCCGGTGCGCGACGGGTACGAGGGCTGCTCCCAGAGCACGAGCTCCGTCACGCCGGTCGCCTTGTCGTTGACCCAGGCGCGCGTGCCGTTCTCGGCGTCGAGCGCGTACACGCCGCCCGCGTACGAGCCGACGAAGATCACCGTTCCCGAGGCGATTTTGTCGTAAATCGGCGTCGTGTCGACGTCGAGGTAGCGCGGCACGTCGCCGTTCGACGAGGCGGCCTCGGCCTCGACGCCGAGGTCGACCGAGGGCCACTGCTCGGAGCCGTCTTCGATCGAGTACGCCGAGACGACGCCGTCCGAGAACGCGGCGTAGACCTTGTCGCGGCCGAGGGCCGGGCCCGCGTAGCCCGCGACCTCCATGCCCGCGGCCGGCGTGCGGTGCTGGTGCCAGCGCAGCGCGCCCGTCCCGGCGTTGATCGCGATGAGGGTGTCGTTGGCGTTGACGATGTAGACGACGCCGTCGCGGAGCACCGGGCGGCGCGAGACCTCGGCGTTGGTCGCGAAGCGCCAGAGCAGCGCGCCAGAGGCGGCGCGGACCTTGTAAAGCGCGCCGTCGTTGCCGCCGAAATACACGACGTCTTCGGCGAGGTCGTAGAGCGGCTCGCTCTGCACGGCGGCCAGGGTTTCGAAGCGCCAGATCGTCGAGCCGTCATCGGCGCGGAGCGCGTAGAACCCGTGATCGCTCGCGCCGACGAAGACGCGGCGGTGGACGTGATCGATCTCGGGGCGCCCGCGCTCGTACTTCTCGCCGAGCTGCCGCGTCTCGCCGGTGAGCGTGCGGCGAAACTCGACCGAGAGCGCGCTGCCCGGGTGATGAAGCCACAGCGGCGCGTCGGGCGCGCCCGCGGCGCGGAGCGTGTCGCAGCCCGCGGACGCGAGCGACAGCACGGCGACGACGGCGGCCCCGAGGCCGCCCCAGCGAGTGAGCCGCATCAGTGCTCCGGAGGCGCTTCCGCCTTCTTCTTGGCGGCGTCCTGGAGCATCTTCTGGATCTTCGCCATCTGGTCGGCCGACATGGCGTTGCCCTTTGCGTCGCCGCCGATCACCGGCGGCTTGTTGGGCAGCGCGGTGGGATCGAGGCGGCGGAGGGCGTCGTCGACGACGGTCTCGAGGTAGTGGTACGGCTTGCCCTCGGGCGTGGGGACGGCGAGCTTGTCGTGGATCTGCTTGAGCAAGTCCTTCGCCTTGTCCTTGTCGCCCTTGGCGAGGAGCATCCGCGCCTCGTGGTACATGCCGAGCTCCTTGAAGCCGCGCTCGTCAATGGCTTGGAGCTCCTTGAACGTGACGATCGCCGCGTCGAGGTCGCCCTTGCCCTCCTTCGCGAGACCGACGCCCTCGATCGCGCGGCCACGCACGTCAGCGTCGGCCGTCGCCAGCTTCGAGGCGAGGACCGCGTTGTAGGCGTCGATCGCGCCGGCCCAGTCGCGCTTGTCGAGGAGGACGCCGGCTTCGCCGAGCTTGGCCAGCAGCGCCGCCGCCGTGCCCGCGTGCTCGGCCTGCGCCTTGCGGAACGCCGCGAGCGCCGCGTCGGCGCGCTCGTCCAGCGTCTTGTAGACCTTGGAGGGATCGGCCTCTTTCTCCTCGTCGGAGCGCTTGTCCTCGGCCATCACCTTGCCGTGCTCGACGGCGATGCCGGCCACGAGCGCGTCGGTCGCGGCGGCGGCCGTCTTCTCGGTTTGCGACGCGTAGATCGCGAAGCCCGCAGCGGCGGCGATGCCCGCGAGGACGACCCACTGGATCTTCCCGAAGTTGGTGCGGATCCACTTGCCCGCGGCCGAGGTCGAGCGCGCGAACGCGTCGTCGACCATCTCGCCGGGCAGGAGGTTGATCGGGCGCGTCGGCTCGCTCGCCTGCTCGCGGCGGCGCTTCAGCAGCTCCTTGGCGCGGGCGTTCTTGTCGCGCGGCAGCGGCGCTTCGTCGGCGGGCGCAGCGGCGGCCTTGTTGCGGCGCTTGCGGCGGCGATCGACGGCCTCGTCGCGGCGGCGGGCGGCGCGGTTCGCCACGGTCTCGGCCTCGGCCTCGACCGCGCCTTCTCCTTCGGGGCGCACTCCGGCGCGCTGGAGGGCCTCGTCGAGCGGCGCTCCGATCTCTCCGAGATCGTTGCTCTCGTCGACGCCGAGCGCGTCCGCGATGCGATGCGCAGCGGCTTCTCCGTCGCCGCCGTCGCCTTCGTCCTCGCGGTCTTCGGCGTCGTCCTCGGCGTCGCGGTCCTGGTCCTCGGCGTCGTCCTTGCTATCCTTGTCAGCCACGGCGGCGACTCTAGTCGCCTGGTTTGCGGCGTCAATGACGCGGCGTGGCCGGGCGTTCAGGACTCGCGCTACGGGGTCTCCGGGGTCGGCGTCGGATCGGGCGAAGGCACCCACGGCTCGGGCGCCGGCGGAGGCAGCTCGTCACTCAGCGGGACCACGGCGCAGGCCGAGAGCTCCACGTTCTGGGTCGCGTAAACGACGAAATCGCCGAACTCGCCGGGGCGAACCGCGACCGTTCGGGGCAGGGTCGCGAAGGCCTCCGTCGGCGCGTCGCCCGCGGGGATGACGAGGGTCGCGGTCCGTGCGGTGTCGAGGGCGGGCGCGTCGGCGGGGACGAGCGAGTCGTGATCGCTCTTGGCCGGCGGCGGCCCGGCGCGGAGCCCGACGCGGACCTCGCCGGCGCGCCCGTCCGTGGCGCGAGCTCGACACAGCACGCGGAGGCCGCTGCCGTTGCCGCCCTTCGGGACGACCATGCCGATGGCGACGCCGCTCGTCGCGAAGCGCTTGAGCCGGCCGCGATCCTTGTCGCGGGGGCCGCCGACGAGCTCGAGCACGCCGGCGTCGAGCGCGAAGCCGAGGCCGCCCGGCAGCGGATCCGGCGTGCCGAGGAAGCGCACGAGCGGCAGCCGCAGCTCGGGGCCGCCGCCGAGCTTCACCAGCGCCGCCGCGATCGCGATCCGCGCGACCTGGTAGCGCTCGTTCGCGAGCTGCTCGGCGAGGGCGGGGCGCGCCGCCTCCTCGCCGATCGCCGCGAGCGAGCGCGCGAGGTACGGCCGCAGCCGCACGTCGCCGAGCGCCGACAGCAGCGGCCCGACGGCGGCGCGCGCCTTGATCTTGCCGAGCGCTGCGGCGATCTCCCGGGCGCGCTCGAACGGGATCGGCGCCTTCGATCGGGGCGGCGCGAGAGCGCCCTTTTCCTTCGCGGGGAAGCCTTCGCGCCACCAGGCGATCAGGATGTCGGCGCCGCGATCGTCACCCGACTCGGCCAGCGCCAGCGCCGCGAGGCGCCGCCAGCGCGGATCGGGATCCTCGAGCAGATCGCGCGCGCGCGGGGCGCCCTCCCCGAGCCGCGTCAACGCCAGCGCGCACCAGCGCTTCACCTCGTCGTCGTCGTCGCGGCCGAGCGCGAGGCGGAGCGGCGCCGCGGCGTCGGGGCGATTGAGCTCGAACAGCACCTCGGCCGACTTGCGGCGGATGGCCACGTCGGCGTCGTCGAGCAGCGCGCCGACGTCGATCGCGGCGTCGCCGTCGCCGGAGAGGCCGCGCCGCAGCGCCTCGGGCCACCCCTTCCCTTCGCTGCGCAGGCCCTGCTGTTCGTAGCGCCCGTGCGACGCTTCCATCGCGCGGAGCTCGGCCCGCATCGTCGACACCTCGGCGGGCCGCGCCGGCGCGAGATCGACGGTCTCGCCCGGATCTCTGGCGACATCGTAGAGAGCGCACGCCGCGATCTTCCGCGCGCAGAGCAAGCGCAGCGGGCCCTTCGCGAGCATCGTCTGCGCGTCGGTCTCGGCGAAGGCGAGGCCCGGCGCGCCGGGGGGCGCGGTGCCCGCGAGGAACGCCCCGAGGTCGGCCCCGCGAATGCGCGCCGGCCTCGGTATTTCAAGCCCCGCGAGCACCGTCGGCAGGAGATCGACGAGCTCGACCGGCGCGGCCACGCGGTGCGGTTTGAAGAGCCCCGGCGCGTCGATCACCAGCGGCACGCGCACCTGCTCTTCGTACACGGTGGTGCCGTGGTAGCGGCCGCCGTGCTCCGAGAACTCTTCGCCGTGATCGGCCGTGACGATCGCCGTCGCCTGCGGCCGGAGGGCGCGCACCGCGGCGAGCACGGCGCCGATCCCCGCGTCGGCCGCGGCGATCTCCGCGTCGTAGCGATCGATGTCGCGATCACCGAACGGGTATTCTGGGTGCGCCTCGTACGGCTCGTGCGGCTCGAAGAGGTGCACCCACACGAACACGCGCCGATCGGCCGGCACGGTGCGGAGGTAGGCCTCGACCTGCGCGGCGCGCGCCGACGCCGGCGCGAACTCGACCTTGCGGTACTCGAAATCGAGGCCTCGATCGCGGAAATGCTCGAAGCGCTCGGCGTCGATGAAGAACACGGCGGGCGGGTAGAACGCGGCCGTGCGGAAGCCATACCGGCGGAGGTGATCGGCCCATGTCTCCGAGTCGCCGCCCATGGATTGGAGCACCAGCGGGCGCATGTACTTGCCCGTCATCAGCGAGGTCACGGCGTACGACGTGTGGGGCGTCGGCGAGTAGGCCGCGTCGAAGACCACGCCGCTCTCCGCCAGGCGATCGAGGTTCGGCGTCGTCTTGCGCGCGTAGCCGTAGGCGCCGACGTGATCGGCGCGCAGCGCGTCGACGGTGATCAGCACCAGATCGCGCCCGCGCAGATCGATCGCGTGCCCGCTGGCGAGCGGCGTCGCACCGGCGGCGGCGTCGAGCGGCTCCGGCGGCGCGAGCTCGGCGGCGAGCTCCACGACGCGGCCGAGCAGCGGCGCGTGCTCGAGGTAAATCAAGCGGATGTTGTCGAGCCGCGCGAGCCTGCGCGCGGAGCCGGGCGCCATCGCCGCGCCGAGCGCGAAGAGACCGAGCGCGAAGGCGGCGCGGATCAGGCGTGCGTCGCGCAGCGAGCGCGACGGCGCGCGGCGACGGAGGGCCGCGTCGAGCGCCGGATCGACGGCGAGCCACCCGAGCGCGCCGAGCGCCGCGACGAGCACCGTGAGCGCGCCGAGGCCGAGGTGAAACGTCGGGTAGAGCCGCGGCAGCACGCGCGCGTCGGCGAGCTCGAGCGCGATCACCAGGAGGGCGACGACCGCGCCGAGGCGGGCCGCGCCACGCGCGCCGGGCCGCGGCGCGACGGCGCGCGAGAGCCGAGGCGCGATCGCCGCGGCCGCGAGCGCACACAGGATCGCGAGCGCCACCGCGAAAGGGATCCGCCGCCCGCCCTCGAAATGACGACCCGCCGCGACGCCGTAGCCGACCACGCCGGCGAAGAGCCCCGCGATCACCGCGAGCGCGAGGCGAGCCCCGCGGCGCTCCCCGACGCGCACCAGCTCGACCACGATCGCCGCGAGGATCGCGCACGGCGCGGCCGCCGCGAGCGCCACGGGGAGCAGCCCGCGCCCCGCGATGCTGATCTCGAACACGCCCGCGAAATGGCCGAACCAGAGCGCCGCGACCGCGTAGAGCTCGACGACAGCGAGCAGCGAGAGCGCGAGGTAGACGTCGGCGAAGCGCCAGCCGAGGGGGATCGAGGCAACGAGCGGGCGACCCCGCGACGCGCTCGGTCCGGCCTTCGGCTTCGGCGGGGCGGGCGCGGCGGCCCGCGTCGCGAGGGGACGCGGGGCGGACGGCGCGACGACGCGACGATCGCTCAAGGGTCGCTCAGGTGAAGCTCACCGCGAGGATCTCGTAGGTGCGCGGGCCGGCGGGCATCACGACCTTCACCTCTTCGCCGACCTCGTGGCCGAGGAGCCCGCGCGCGAGCGGCGAGGCCACCGAAATGCGGCCGAGCTTGATGTCGGCCTCGTCGGGGCCGACGATCTGGAAGTTCGCCTCCTCGTCGGTGTCGAGGTTCATGAGCTTGATCGTCGCGCCGAACTGGATCTTGCTCCCGCTGAGCTTCGAGGGATCGATGACCTCGGCGCGCGACAGCGACTGCTCGAGCTGCGTGATCCGGGCCATGATCATGCCCTGCTTGTCCTTCGCGGCGTGGTACTCGGCGTTCTCTTTCAGATCGCCGTGCTCGCGCGCTACGCCGATTTCCTTGCTCACTCGCGGTGCCTCGACCTCTTTGAGGCGCTTGAGCTCCTCGCGGAGCCGGATCTGTCCCCCGGGTGTCATCGGAACTTTGTCGGCCATGGCCGAGGTCTTAGCAGGGTTGGGGCTGCGCGCGGAAGGGGTAGCGCGCACCCGGCGCCGCGCGGCAGAGCTCGCCGCGTCCTCGGCTCGGCGGCCCGGGGCCGCGGCGGCTCGGGTCGCGAATCGCTCGGTGCCGAGGATCGCCGCGTAGTAGCGTTCTCCTGGAGGGGGGTTGCATGTCGCGCTGGACGACCTTGAGCCTGGGCCTGATGCTCGCGACGAAGGGCTGCGGCTCGTCGGGACTCCGAGCGCAACGCACCCTCCATCACGGGTGATCCACCGGCCGGCGTGTGCTTTCATCGCCGCATGCGCTCTCTTGCTTTGTTCGCGCTCGCGGCTTCCCTCGCCTTTGCCACCGGCTGCGCGGGCTCCCCGCCGGCCGCAGCTTCGCCCGACGACTACGCGCAGAACGGCCCGCCCGTCGGCTGGCGCGACCCACGCGTCGGCAAGGAGACGCGCAGCGGCGCCATGGTCGTGACGGGCGTGGTGATGACGTCGATCGCGGGGACGATGCTGCCGATCGGCTCGGTGATGGCGGCCTCTTCGTCGCAGGATTGCGTCACCGATCCCAGCGGCGCGAGCTTCACGTGCACGCCGGCGGCCGCGCGCACGACCGGCCTCGGCGTCCTCGTCGCGGCGGCGGGCGGCCTCGCGATCGGCATCCCGCTCATGGTGCTGGGCGCGCAGAAGGTCCCGGTGGAAATCCCGCGTCGCGCCTCGCTCACCGTCGGCCCGACCGGCGCCGGCCTGCGCTACGACTTCTGAAATCAGAGCGCCGCGAACGCCCCCGCAACGGAGACGCATGGCCCTCGATCCGCTCAGAGAGCTCCTCTCGCCCCTCGAGCCAGCGACGTTTTTCGAGCGCTACTACGAGCGCGAGCCGCTGCACGTGAAGGCCGCCGCCGCTCCCGCGGTCCCGCTGCTGACGCCCGAGGCGCTGCTCGCGGCGCTCCTGGCGCAGGCGACGCCGCCCCACGGGTTGATGGCGTTTCCGGAGCACCTCGATCGTGATCTCGAGGTCGCGGGGCTGCTCGCGGACCCGGCGCTCCTCCGCGCCTACGTCGACGCGGGGCATCCGATCGTGTGGAACCGCGCGCGCGGCGTGTCGCCCGCGATCGACGCGCTCGCCGCGGCGCTCGGCGACACCTTCGGCGCCCAGGTGTGGCCCAACGTGTACGCCACCGGCGCCGCGGGCACGCCCTTCGAGATGCACTTCGACGCGCACGAGGTCCTCGCCGTCCACTGCGCAGGCGAGAAGACCTGGCAAATCTCCGCGGTGCGCGTCGATCGTCCGCTCGACGCCGCCGAGATGGAGCCCTCCGTCGCGGCCGCGCTCGCAGCCCGCCGCGACGAGGCCATGGCGCGCCCGCTGCTCGCGATCGAGGCCGCCCCGGGCGACGTGATCTACATCCCGCGCGGCCAGTTCCACAACGCGTCGACGCCGCGCGGGCACTCGCTCCACGTGACCTTCGGCATCCGCCAGCTCGCGGGCTTCGACGTGATCAAGCTCCTCGCGACGATGGCCCTCGGCGAGCCGCTCTTTCGCGAGTACCTGCCCGCGGCCGCCGCCGATCCCGACGGCACCCGCGCCGAGGCGCTGCTCGACGAAATCCTCGGCCGCCTCCGCGAGCTCAGCCGCGGCCCGGCGCTCGCGGCGGAGCTCCGCGCCGCTCGCGCCCACCTCATCCACCGGGGAAGATCGCCGCGCGGGCAGGATCGCGCGGGAAGTGTTGAGCGCGGGGCGCGGGTGCTGCTAGCGTCACGCCCGAGCCGGCCGGCCCGACGCCGCGCCGCCGATGGAGCCATGGCCGGACCGATTGATAGCACCGGGGACTTCGAGGTCTTCGCCCACGTCGCAGGCGCGGCCAACAGCCGCAGCAGCGTCCCTTCCTACGACTCCATCGGAGTCGGTGACCGGGTCGCATTGCTGTTCCTGCCCGGCGAGGGATCCTCGCCGCCGTACACGCTGAAGATCTTCTCGCCCACGGGCGTGAACATCATCGACACCATCGTGCGCGATCTGCCGACGGGCGCTCCGCAGAGCCCGCCGCCGTTCGAGTTCGTCGTCTCGGCGAAGGGCAACTACCGCATCGAGATCCGCGAGATGCGCGGCCGGCAGCGGGGCGAGGCCACGCTCCGCGTCGGCTAGCGCGAGGGGCCGTTCACCGCGCGGCGATCGCTCGTCGCAGGATGCGGACGGCGATGCGCGCGTCGTCCGAGCGGCGCACGAGCGGCGCCTCGCTCCCCTCCCCGCGCTCGGCGATCGCCACGCGCTGCTCGGCCGCGGCGACGAGCTTCGCCGCGCGCGCCTCGTCGCCGTCGGCGCGGGCCTCGGCGAGATCGAGGTGCCCGCGATGCACCGCGATCACCTGGCCGAAGTACGCGTTGTTCGCGAGCAGCTCGTTCGACAGAGCGAAGGCCGCGCGCGCCTCGTCGACGAGATCGACCGACGCCAGCACCGCGCCGCGCATCCCCTCGAAGATCCCCTCGACGCGCAGATCGCCCACGGCGCGCGAGCGATCGACCGCGCGATCGAGCCAGCGCTCGGCCTCGTGGAGGCGACCGGCGTCGAGGTGCGTCACACCGAGGTAGCCCATGGTGATCCGCGCCGCGCGCTGGAGCCCGAGGCGCCGCGCGATCAAGAGGGCGCGCTCGTAGTCGCCCTCCGCGCGATCGAGGCGCCCCGTCTCGAGGTGGTACGAGCCGAGGCCCATCGCCGCGCGCGCCTCGGCGGCCTCGTCGCCGAGCGCGACCGCGAGATCGAGCGCGGCCTCGTAGTGCGCGCGGGCACCGGCGAGCTCGCCCATCGCCTGGAGCACGCCGCCGATCTGCTGGAGCGCGACGGGCTCGGCGCGGCGATCGCCGTCAGCGCGCGCCTGGAGCAGCGCGGCCTTGCCGTGCGCGAGCGCCCACTCGAGATCGCCGAGCTGGAACCGCGCCGCGCCGACGGCCAGGCACATCGCGGTGATCTGCCGCCCGTTCTTCGCCTCGCGCGCCAGGCCGAGCGCCGTGAACGCGTCGCGGTCCGCCTCGACCAGGCGACCCACCGCGCGGAGCGCCCCGGCGCGGAGCGCGAGCGCGCGCCCCATCATCGCCGGGTCGAGCCCGGGCAACATCGTCAACGCGGCGTCCACGTGGGCGATCTGTGCGCGCGAGAGCCCCGATCCCCCGGCGATCACCTCGAGGGCGATCGCCGCGCGGATCACGAAATCCGCGCGGCCCGCGGACGCGCCGAGGTCGAGGATCGCCTCGATGTTCTCGCGATCGGCCGCCAGCTCTTCGCGCGTCGGCGCCGACACCGGCGTGATCGGAAAATCCGTGAGCGGGCCGGCCGATCGATCGAGGAAATACTGCGCGTGCCGGAGCCGCGTCGCCCCGGCGTCGACGCCCTGCTCGAGCAGCGCGGCGGCCTCGGCGCGGATGCCCTCGCAGAGCGCGTACCGGACGCCGCTCTCGGCGCGCGCCGTCTGGAGCAGGCTCTTGTGCAGCAGCACGCTCAGCACGTCGGCGACGGCGCGCTCCTCGCTGCCCAGGTTCACGACGCGCCTCGCCGCCTCGGGCGTGAAGCCGCCGTGGAACACCGAGCACTGCGCCAGCGTCTCGCGCTCCCACGGGAGCAGCCGCGCGAAGCTCCACGCCACCGACGGCGTCGCGCCCCGCGCTTCGCCGGCGCCGAGCACCGATCGCACGTCGCCCGAGCCGAGGCGCGACGCGCAGATCTCGATCGCCAGCGGCACGCCGCCGAGCTGCCGCACCAGATCTCCTATCGCCGCCGGCTCATCGCCGCTCGGCGTGTACGTGTCCCGCAGCGCCCGGACTCGCTCGACGAAGAGCCGCACCGCGTCGCCGTCGGGCGCCGAGCCTTCCGGGAGCGAGAGCGCTCGGACCTCCACGACCTCTTCACCGAGCAGGTAGAGCGGCGCGCGGCTCGTCACGAGGAAGCGCGCTTCCCGCGCGAGATCGAGCCACCGCAGCACCACGCCGGCGCCCCCCGGAAGGAGCTGCTCCACGTTGTCGAGGATCACCAGCGCGCGCCCTCGCGTGGCCAGCGCGCGCCCGATCGCCGTCACCGCGCCCTCGCCCTCGGTCGTCACCTCGTCGCCGATCTGGAGCGCCCGCGCCAGCGTCGAGCACATCGCGTCCGGATCGCGCGCCTCGCGCAGATCGCAGAACCAGACGCCGCCCGCCGTCTCGTAGGCCGAGCGCTGCTCGACGGCAAAGTGGGCCGCGAGCCGCGTCTTGCCGATGCCCGCCTCGCCGCTCAGCGTGACGAGGCGGCTCTCGGCCACGGCGCGGCGGACGACGCCGAGCTCACGCAGGCGACCGACGAACGGCGAGGCTTCCAGCGAGAGCAAGCTCCGCCGCCGCTGTCTGGGCAGGAGATCCGCATCCACCGGGGATCGACACTATCACGTGGTCCCGAGCACAGCCCCTGAAAGCATGACAATCGTCAGTGAGCCTTTCTGGGCTCATGTGCGCAAAGGCCTTTGCGAGAGGCCCAGCGCAGCTTCGAGGTTCGATTGAGGACGGTGATTGGCCGCCTCGACGGACGATCAGCCGCGCCAGCGCTCGACCTTGCGCGGCAGCTCTTCGCCCGAGGCCACAGCGCTCTTCGTCGCCGCGCGGATCAGCGCCGCCGCCGTCTTCTCGTGCTCGGGCGAGCCGCCCTCCACGGTCGCGCGGGTCGCGCCGCCCGGCAAGGTGATCGTCGCTTCGAGCGCGAGATCGGCGTCGGGGAGCCGCACGAGACCGCGGTAGATCACCGTCCCCTGCCCTGCTTCGACGCGCTCTGCGATGTAGCGCGCCCCGCTCGCCGGGCGCCCGATCGGCTGGCTCATTGCTTTGCGGCGGGCGCCGAGGGGCGCTGTCGGGCCTCGAGATCCTTGATCTCGTCGAGGAAGCGCCGCGCCGTGGGCAGGAAAGGCCCGGTGAACTCCTTCACGACGCGCTCGAAGACCGCCCGCGCGTCGGCGAGCCGCTTCTGCTTCATCAGCGTCTCGCCCTTGAGGACCAGCGCCTCGGGCGTCAGGCTCGAGCCGGGATACGTCTTGAGGGCGAAATCGATCCGCGCCACCGCAGCATCGAAGTTGTCGTTCTTCAGGTAATAGCGCGCGACATAGAGCTCGTGGCGCGCCATGCGGCCGGTGACGACGTCGAGCATGTACGCGACGTCGCTGCGATACCGACTCTTCGAGAACTCGCGCAGGAACGACCGGAGCTCCTTGTAGGCCTCGGCCGTGGTGGCCTGATCGCGCTCCTCGGCGGGCGGGAGGAGGATCGTATCGTCGATGTCCGCGAACAGGGCCTTCGTCAGGCGATAGCGCGAGTACTCGACGTCGGGATCGTTCTTGTGGTTCTGGGCGAACTCGCGATACCCGCTGATGGCGTCGGAAAACTTTTCCTGCTCGAAGTCGACGTCGGCGAGGCGGAGCTCGGCGAGGCGGGCGTAGCGGGTGTACGGGAACAGGCGGCGCACCTCGGCGAGGAGGGCGCGGGCGTCTTCCCAGTTGCGATCGCGGAAGGCCGTCATCGCCTCTTCGTAGCCCGCGCGGGCGTCGTCCGTGTACGTCAGCGTGGCGTGGCGGGCGCCGATCTCGAAGCTGTCGCAGCCGAGCGAGCCCGCGCCGATCCCGAGGACGAGCGCGGCGACGACGAGCGACGGAGCGGAACGCAAGCGCATGACAGCGCCGTCAGTAGTCAAAAAATGTCCCGCGCGCCAGCCCTTCCCACCAAACGAGCAGATCGGTGCCGCGGGGGTGCTGGTAACCTCGCGGGCATGCCTCCTTCGATGGGACCTTCGCTCGGCGTCTCGAGCACGCGGCGCACCACGCCTCCGCCCGGCGCGGCCGACCCGCCGGGCGGCGCCGAGGCCCTCGTCGAGCCCACGATCCTCGTCGTCGACGACGAGCGGAACATTCGCCGAACGCTCGGCCTCGTGCTCAGCGGCGAGGGGTACCGCGTGGCCGAAGCCGAGAGCGCAGAGCAAGCTCTGGCCCTGATCGAGAGCGGGCAGACGCCGGTCGATCTGGCGATCATCGACATCATGCTCCCGGGCATGAGCGGCCTCGATCTGCTCGCTCGCCTGCGGCAAGACGAGACGACGCGCGAGCTGCCGGTGATCGTGATCAGCGGACATGCCACCGTCCACGATGCGGTCACGGCGATCAAGGCCGGCGCCGGGGATTTCTTCGAGAAGCCCCTCAACCGCGAGCGGATCCTCGTCAGCGTCAAGAACACGCTCAAGACCTCGCAGCTCGCCCGCGAGGTGGCCACGCTCCACGCCGAGATCGAGGCTCGCTACGAGATGATCGGGCAGAGCCCGGCCATGACGAAGATCTACAACGACATCGATCGCGTCGCGCCGACCAAGGCCAGCGTGCTGATCACCGGCGAGAGCGGCACCGGAAAAGAGCTGATAAGCAGGGCGATCCACCGCCTCAGCGCCCGCGCCGACGCTCCGTTCGTCAAGGTCAACTGCGCCGCGATCCCGCGCGAGCTGATCGAGAGCGAGCTCTTCGGCCACGAGCGCGGCGCCTTCACCGGCGCCCAGGCGCGCAAGCGCGGCTTCTTCGAGCAGGCCCACGGCGGCACGCTCTTCCTCGACGAGATCGGCGACATGGACCAGTCGGCGCAGGCCAAGGTGCTGCGGGCCCTGCAATCCGGGGAGGTCAGCCGCCTCGGGAGCGAGCACACTCTGATCGTCGACGTGCGGGTGCTCGCCGCGACGAACAAAGATCTCGGCCGCGAGGTCGCCTCGGGGCGCTTCCGCGAGGATCTCTTCTTTCGCCTCGCGGTGTTCCCGCTGCGGAGCCCCGCCCTGCGCGAGCGCATGGACGACATCCGCGCGCTGGCCGACGCCTTCATCGCCGCGTTCTGCAAGGAGAACGGCCTCAAGAACAAGTCGATCGATCCCGCGGTGTACCCCGCCCTCGAGCGGCGGAGCTTCCCCGGCAACGTGCGCGAGCTCAAGAACGTGATCGAGCGCGCGGCGATCCTCTCGGGCGACGTCGTCACGATCGCCGATCTGCCCGAGGATCCCCACGCGAGCCCCTTCGACGACGACTCCGACGCGGCCGATCCCCCGGAGACGGTCCGCGCCACGCCGACCCCGCCGCCGCCGCAGGCCCAGCTCGATCGGGCGCCGCACAGCGCCGAGGCGCGCGCCCCGCTGCCGTCGTCCGAGCCGCGATTGACACTCAAGGAGTACCGCGATCGCGCCGAGCGCCACTACATCATCGAGGTCCTGGCGAGCCTCGAGTGGAACATCTCGCGCGCGTCGATCATCCTCGGCGTCGAGCGCACCAACCTCCACAAGAAGATTCGCTCGTACGGGATCAAGCGCGGCGAGATCGGCTGAGGCGGGCAGCCGCGGAGCGAGGGAGATCGGTTGATGTCCCCCTCGCTCGAACGCGGCTTCAGGGGGCCAGGAGCAGGACCTTGAGCTGACTCGGCACGAGGCGGATCCCCGGGCAATTCGTGGAGTTTTGCAGGGCGACGCTGGTGAGGCGCGTCGCGGGCAAGCCGCCGACGAGGACGGTGAACGCCGCGGTGAGGTGCCGTGAAGGCCCCATCACGGTGCCCGAGGCGACGCCGAGCGCGACTCCGGTGTTGTCCCCGTTCGTCATCACGATGACCGTCCCGAGGTTGTGCGCCGGAGCGCACATGAAGAGGACGTTGTACACCGCGGGGACGCCCATCGGCCCGAGCGCGAGGTTGGGATACGGGATCGGCAGCGGCACCGGCGGCGTCAGGCACACGTCGGGGAAGCCGAGGTCGAGCCCCATCATCTGCGTGTCTGCGAACATGCGTCCTCCTTCAACCGACGTGGATTTGCTCGCCGTCGACCTTCACCAGCTCTTCGGCGGTGATCAGGGCGTTCTCGGCGTGGAGGCTCATCGACGACTTCGCGCTGTAGTCGATGTGCTCGGCCTTGACCTGATCGAGCTCGTCGACGTGGCGGAACGAGCGCTTGACCCGCTGCGAGAAGCGATCGAGCACCTGATCGAGGCTCCCGGCGACGACCTTGATCTTGTCGACCTCGGCCCGGGCGAAGGCGCCGAGGAACGAGAGGCGCTCGAGGACGACGTTGCCCTCGCGCGCGTTGACGCGGAGAGCGCCGGCCGAGATGGCCACCTCGTTCGAGGAGAGCAGGTGGACGCCCTCCTGCGCGGCGACGCTGAAATGCCCCGCGCGGAGCTGGATCTCGAGATCCCCGTCGGCGACGATCCGGCCCGTGGCGCCGGCCTCGCGCTCCAGCACCGCCGTGACGTAGCAGGTGCCCGTCGGCGTCGTCAGCAGAGCGACGGTGTCGCCGTCCTCCGGCTCGATCAGGCAGCTCACCGCTCGCTTGGCGCGGTACTCGCCGCCTCCGGCGCGCACGGCGAACAGGCCCCCTTCGCGGGTGCCGGTGATCAAGCCGATCTCGTGGGAGAGTGCCTCGTCGTCGAGCCGGCGCAACAGGTTGTTCATGGGGATGGCCTCTATCGTCCTTCGGGTTGCGCAGCGGGGCGCCAGTCTTCGGCTCGCGCCAGCTCTTCGTCGTTGCCGAGCGCCATGGCCCGGCTCGACCACACGGTATCTTGCTCTTTGACGCGGTGAAATCGCGCGCGAAGCAGCGTCGCCCGCGAGAAATCAGCCGCCGACACGTCGGCGTGGGTGAAGTCGGCGTAGGTGAGCTCGGCGCCGTTGAAGCGGGTGCCCACGCAGAGGGCGCGATGGAACGCGCACTGGTAGAGATCGGCGCCCGCGGCGTCGGCGCCCGAGAGGTTGGCGTCGACGAAGAGCGCCTGCCGGAGCCGCGCCCGCTTCAGGCTCGCTCGGCTCAAGCGGGCCTCGACGAAGAGGGCATTGTCGGCGACGGCGTCGTCGAGCTTGGCGTCGGTGAGATTGGCACCCTTGAACCCCGCCCGCGAGAGCTCCGCGCCCGTGAGATCCGCGCCCGTGAGATCGCACCCGCCAAACTGCGTCATCGCGGCCGAGAGGCCCGCGAAGGCCACGCCCGCGAGGTTAGAGTCGGTGAGCACCGCCATCTCGAGCCTGGCGCCGACGAACGAGGTCCTGGTGAGATCCGCGCCGAGGAGCACCGTTTGCTTCAGGCTCGCTCCGGCGAGGCTCATCCCCAGGGTGCGGGCCTTGAAGAACGTGGTGCGGTCGAGGTTGGCGCCGTCGAGGCTCGCGCCGGCGAGGCCGGCCTTCGTCAGCGCCGCGACGGTGAGATCGGCGCCGGTGAGATCGGCCGCCGAGAAATCCGACTCGGCGAGCTTCGCCGCGACCATCCGCGCCTGGCGCAGGCTCGCGCCGACGAAGCTCGTCTTGTGGGTGCTGACGGCGTGGAGCACGGCGCGGTCGAGGTTCGCGCCCGAGAGATCGCAGCTCAAGAGGGCCGACTCTTTGAGGTTGGCGCCCTCCAAATTGGCGCCCACCAGACTGACCTCTTCGAAGATGCCTCCGGAGAGATCGGCCCCCGAAAGATCGATCCCCACGAGGCTCACCCTGGTGATCATCTCGCCGGCGCGGACCCGGGCGACGAGGTCATCCCGGTGCATGGTCGGTCCTCGGCGCGATGAAGCGGATCTGGGTCAGATAGGCGTCCTTCATGATCGTGCCGCCGTCGACGACGACGTCGAGCAGATCGGCGCGGAACAGGTTGGCCCCGGCAAAGCTTGCTCCAGAGAGGGTGGCGCGCTGAAGCACCGTTTGCATCAGGTTGGCCGAAGCGAGGCTGGCGCCGGTGAGGTTGGCCTTCATGAACATGGCGTCGCGCGCGACGGCGCGGCTGAGATCGGCGCCGGTGAGGTCGCACTCGCTGAGGTCGGCCCCGAGGAGCGACGCGTCCAGGAACGAGGAGCCCGCGAGCCGCGTCCCGCGGAAATTGGCGCGATTGAGGCTTGCATTGCTGAAGTCGGCGCCCTCGAACGAGCAGCCCTTGACGACGCGCAGGTTGTCGAGCTTCGCGCCGTGGAAGACGGCGCCCTCGCCGGTCGAGCCGAGGAACACCGCCGAGACGAGCGCCGCGCCCGTGAAATCGACGCCGTTCACGTTCGCCATGAGGAAATTGCACTTCGTCAGATCGGCGCCGGTGAGGCGGAGCCCGGTCAGATCCGACTTGAGGAACGTCACCCCGGCGGCGGAGGCGCCGGCGAAGCTCGTCTCGGCGAACAGCGCTCCTCCGAGATCGGCGCCGACGAGGCGCGCGCCGGCGAGATCGGCCTCCTGGAGCTCGGCCCGGGTGAGCACGGCGAACGACAGATCGGCGTTCTGGCCCTTGAGCTCGCCGAGCCTGGCGAAGCCGAGGTTGGCCCCGCGGAGCTTGGCGCCGGAGATATCCGCCCGGGTGAGGTTGGCGCGGGCCATCATCGCCGAGGTCAGATCCGCGTTGCGCAGGCTGCTCCCGGAGAGATTGACACTCTCCAGAAAGCAGAGCTGGAGCTTCGCGCCCGAGAGATCGAGGTTCGAGAGATCGAGGCCGGTGAAGTCGCGCCCGGCGAGGCTCTCACCCGCGGCGACGGCGGCGACGATCTCGGCGCGCGCGGCGGCCGAGGCCTCGGCGTCGCGCGGGGCCGCCGGATCCTGGTAGTGGCCGAAGAGGCGATAGGCCTCCTTCAAAGCATCCTCCGCCTTCTGCAAGCGCCCGAGCAAGGTGGGATCCGCGAGCTGGGCCTCGACGTGCGGCAGCGGGACTCCGGCGTTGGCGCCGAGCTCGGCCTGCGCGCGCAGCTTGGCGAGCTCGCCCTCGGCGGTGAACGTCGGCGGCCCGCCCTGGCCCTTCTTCTGATCGCGGACGATCGTGTCGTAGTCGAGCCCGTTGGCGATGCAGGCCGCGCGGGCCTTCTGCTCGGCCTCGGCGCGCTGCTTGTGCGCGTCGGCGAGCTTGACCTCGAAATCGGCCTCGAGCCCGGCGGCGAGCTCGGCCACCTGATCGATATCGAACGGGGCGGCCGGCGGCGGCATCGGGGGGATCACGCTCGGATCGAGGCCCTGCGCGCGCAGCTCGTCGCGGGACTTTTCGAGGGCGAGATCGACGCGGCGGCGCTGGTTCTTCTCCAGCAGATCCTCGTCGTCGAGGAGGGTCTTGCGCGCGGAAGGCCGGGCGAGCCCCTCTTGATCCGCGAGCCCCGGCGGGAGGAGATCTTGATCGCGGAGCAAGTGCAGATAGCCAGTCTTCCGGTCCAGCCGCTGGGCCAGCACCGTCCGGTAGTGCTCGACCGGCCGCGGATCCTCGGGCTGCTCGATCCCGCCGATGATCTGGAGCACGTCGGCCGCGTCGGCCTCGGCCACCGAGGCCACGCCGCGAAAGATGAGGATCCCGCGCTCTTCGTGCGGAAAGAGGTGCACGGTGTCGAGCCGCATCTTCACCTCGCGCAGGCCCTGCCCCTCGGACTCGGAGCCACGCTGGCGGATGAACGCCCGCACGCCCAGGCCAGGCAGCTTCCCCACGATGGTGCCCTTCGAAGGGTGCATGTTCTCGATGGTGAAGGCCTCGTCGCCCTGGAAGAACCCCGGGATGCGCTGATCCTCGAGCGCGGCGCTGAAATAGGCCACGTCGAAGTCGGCGGCGAAGCCGGGATACCGCTGCTCCAGCCAGGCTTGATCGTAGGTACCGAGCTTGCTCGCGCGCTGCGGCCAAGCGATGTCGAGCGGGCCGAAGCCCGAGGGCGCGGGGCGATCTTTCGGAGAGCGGACGAGGTGCTTCGGGTGCTCGACGTTGGGCAGCGGGTGAACCTCGCCCGTGGGGCCGATGACCGCGCTCAGGCCCTTGCCCACGGGGTTGTCAGGGAAGCCCGGCCCGCCAAAGGCGTTTTGCCAGGAGACGGGCATCTCGGTGAAGGGCTCGGGTTCGGTGGCGACGCCGAGCTTCCAGCGGCGATTGCCCACGATCCAGAGCGTCTTGTCGACAGTGCCAATCTGGACGCGCACCGAGCAGGCCGGGCGCGGCCCGCCGCGGGTGTAGCCCTTGCCCGTGACGAGGACCTCGCCCTGGGCCTTCGGGAGCAGCAGATCGAGCGGCGCCGCGCCGAGCTCGCGGCCAGCGAGCTGCCACAGGCTCGTCTCCTTGTCGAGGCGCGTGGGCGACTCGAAAGGGAAGATCAAGAGCCCGGTCACCACCAGGTGATTCGAGCCTTTGGTCTCGAACACCCGCGTGAGCAGGCCGAGCTTCTGCGGCTTGACCGTCTTCACAGGATGACGACGATGGCGGCGACGAGGAGGTACGCCTCGCGGTGCGCGAGCTCGGCCTCGATCGTGCTCAGCTTGGCCTCCATGGCCTCCATCTTCACGTCCTTCTTCTCGATGTTCAGGAACTCGAATTCGAAGTGCGGACCGACCTTGACCTCGAGCGTGACGGAGACGTCGATATCGGCCTTGGCGCCGACGAAGACCTCGAGCGCGCCGCCGACCTTGATGTCGCTGGTGAGGCCGATGGTGATGTCGCTCTTGCCGCCGATGAAGAGCTCGCTCTTGAGGCCGACCGTCATCTCGTGGGATTTCGTCAGCTTGACGTGGAGGAAGTCGCCGAGCGTCTTCCAGAGCACCTGGCTCCGCTGGGTGACCTCCCAGGCGTTGCACTCGATGGTGACGTCGTTGTCGATCTCCCACTTCACCTCTTTTGCGTGGAGGTGATAGAGGTCCGCGACGTCGATATCGTACGTCGGATCGACCGTCAGGGTGTACCCCGCCCCGCCGTCGATGTGCTCGGTCTTCCCGGCGTGGACCGTCTTCAAGTACCCGGTGTTGAGGGTCTGATCGTAGAGGCCGGTGATCGTCTCGAGGCGCCCTTGCGAGCCGACCGTGATGGTGTGCTTCTGGTCGTACGTCTGCGAGACGGTGTTGTGGTACTTCTCCGTCACCGCCAGGGCGATGTCGGTCGTCTTGATGTTGTGGTAGGTCTCGGTGACGGCCAGCGTCACCTCCGTCGTCATCGCGCCTTGCACGGTGATGTCGAGGTTGTTGCCCGTGAAGATCTGCCCGAGCCCCTTGGTGCTCAGGATCAGGTTGTGGGCCTGGAACGTGGCGCCCATGTAGAAGAAGGTGTCGAGGGGCGGAGTGTTCTGCCAGATGTACTGGGAGCCCTCTTGATCTTCCATCTCGAAGCGGTTGCGCCCGCCCGTCTGGATCACGTTCCTCGTGCTGTTGGCGACGGTGACGGCGCTCGGGTTGTGCGAGTTGTGCGCGACGCCGGTGATCACCGGGCGATCGGGATCGCCGCCCATGAACACCAGCAGCACCTCGGTCCCCTTGCGGAGGGGGAAATGGAAGCCCTCGACATCGCCGCCGTGCGGCTGGAGCATGCGGACCCACATCGAGGCTCCGCCGCTGTCGAGATCGCTCTCGTCGAACTTGATCTTGACCTTGTAGCGACCGTGGCTGTCGATCTCGGCGTACGGGTGCCCGTCGTTGGCGTCGATCACCGCCTCTTCGACGCCGTAGATCCGCGGGATCATCGTGGTGCGGAGGGCGCGGAACTGCGTCTCGCCGGGGATGCACGCGACGTGGCAGCGATAGACGTCGTCGAACGGCAGATCCATCAGCTTGCGCAGATCGGCCAAGTTGCCGCTCTGGTTACCGAAGTGCTCGATCGACGTGACGAGGTACTCGGCGTTGAAGCTCGCCCGCGGGTGATCGTCGAGGGTGAACAGGTAGCCGGAGCGGAGGTTATAGACCCGGCCATCGGCGTGAAAGACCTTCTCGCGCGAGGTCAGCTCCTGCGATCGCACCGTCGCGAGGCGCTTGCCCTCGCCCGGCGTGAGGAAGTTCTCCCCGTAGTGGTGGATCTCGCCGAGGCCGGTGCTCGAGATCGGGTGCGTCCCCGAGACGTCGAGGCTCGGCTTCGTGTAGTCGTAGTCCCTGAGGTGAACCGCCGAGGGCAGGCGCGCCTGCTTGCAGGTGAACGATTCGAACGAGGCGCCGGCGCTCGAGTCCCCGCCGGTCTGCGCGTGATACCGCACGGGCTTGGGCGAGCTCGGGTGGTGGCTCTGGAGATAGTCGGTGATGACGAGGACCTCGCGGTCGTCGCCCTGCTCGAAGAAGTAATACATGCCCTCGCGCTCCATCCACCGAGAGATGAAGTCGAGGTTGCTCTCCTGGTACTGGCACACGTGATCGAGCGTCTTGTAGCTGGCCTGGACGTCAATCTTGAAGTCCGCCGCGAGCAGCCCAGAGGCCTTGAGCACCTTGGCGATGATCTGGGGGATGGTCTCGTCGACGAAGATCCGGCTGTGTCGCGTCAGTGACAGTTGCCAGAGCTCGGGAACGAGCGTCGCGCGGAAGAGGCCCGATTTCGCGTAGTCGTTGAGCAGCTCGACGTCGGCGAGGATCCCGTGGATTGCCTGCTCGCCCGGGAGGATGTCGAGCGTGGCGCGCGCGCCGAGCGCGTCGGCCATGTCGAACTCTTCGTCGTTGGCGATGTGGAGGAAGACCGAGATGCGGTAGACGCTCGACAGAGCCTCGGTGCCGTGAAAGCCGGCGACCCGCGTCCCCGCGGGCAGCGCCTTGGACTTGAGCGTGAAGAGGTCTTTCATGGCGAGCCTTCCGTGCTTCGGGCCGGCGTCGGATGGCGATCCGCCGCGTGATCCTGGGTTCGTCAGCGCCGCGCGGAGGGCTCCACGCGGTCGTGATGTACGATCCGACGACTATATCCAGATCGTCGTGAAACGGAACTCCACTGCGGGCTCCCGGGCGACGTTGATCGACCGCGCGCTGTAACTTTCCAGGGTCATTCCTCGGGCTCTGGATCGGCGCGGGCGGCGAGCGTGCTGTCGCCTACCATCCCCGTCTCGCTGACTCGGGTTGGTAGGCTCGTGCGCCCGCGGCTCGGCGTGGCGCCGATCGACGCTGGTTGGAGCTGCAACCATTGGAGCTGCGATAGTTGGAGCTGCAACCGTTGGACCTGCAACCGTTGGACCTGCAATAGTTTGAGCCGCAATAGTTTGAGCCACAATAGTTTGAGCTGCAACTATCATGGGCGGCATCGCACACGCGCGTCAGCCGCCGCCGTACCAGCGCGGATCGCCCTCGAAAATCCAGGGGAGAGAGCGGGTGACCGCGTCGGCGACCGCGCCGCCGTAGGTGTGCCCCGCGCCGACGGCATGAACCACGCGGCCCTCGAGCCCCGCCTTGCGGAGGTACGTGAGCGAGCGCTGCGCGGCCGTGAAGCAGGTCGGGCGACCGCACGCGAAGAGGACGCGCTCGGCACCTCCCTCGTGGAAGGCGCGCGCGCCGTCGATCGTCCACTCGTCGGACTCGCCCACGCCACCCTCGATCAGGACGAGCCGCGCGAACGCGGCGGGGCGCTTGACGAAGGCCAGCGCGCCCATCGTCGCGCCCTGCGAGAAGCCGACATAGATCGGCGCGCGATCGTCGAGCTCGGCCCCGAAGCGGGCCCGCAGCGCGGCGATCGCGGCCACGACCTCGCGCTCGAGGGCGTGATGATCCGGGTAGAAATAGCCTTGATCCGCCGGCGCGGCGTACGCGCCGAGCAGCACGCCGCGCGGGCAGAGGACGAAGCCCTTGGCGCCGACGAGCTCGCGCCAGAAGGCGCAGTGAGGCTCGGGCCGCCCCCCTGCCCCGTGGGCGACGACGAGGAGCGGGCGCGGCGACGTCGCCGCCGGCGGGACCGAGACGACCGCAGCGCGATGCCCTTCGACGGGCAAGTCGATCAGCGTCGCGCTGACGGAAGTCGCCGGGAGCGGCGGCGAAGGGGCTCCGGGCGGCGCGGAGGCGACGGTCGCGGCGACAGGGGCGGCGATCGGCTCCGCCGGCCGCGGGACCGAGCGCGCCGGAAGCTCGACGGGGAGCCCGCGCGCGCACCCGGCGATCGACGCGAGCAACGCGAGCCCGCGCGGGATCGCCCGCACGCTGGAGAGCGGCCGCTCGGAGATCATCGAGAGCGCCGATAGCGCCGATAGCGCGCGACCGGGAGCCACGTCGGCGCCACCCGGTGAAAAAAAATAGCTCGAAGGTCGCCGAGGCGACACCAGCGTTGCCCGGCGCCTCACCGGCCAGCGTCGACGGGCACCACGCTGCATCGGCGCACGACCGGCGCGATCGCGACGCAGCGGAGCCCTGGATCGCAGTCCTCGTCGCGATCGCAGCCGCCTCGCGCGGCGCAGATGTCGACGCACACGCGCTGGAAGCGGAGCGCGCCGGCAGCAGCGCACGAGGCCTCGCAGGCGTGCACGCGGCACGCGTCGATCGCGAAGGCGGCGGCGGGCGCGGCCGTTCCGTCGTCGCGCGGGCAGGCGCTCTGGATGTCGCGACGCGCCTCCCGGCCGAGGCCGCGGGCGCGCTGATCGTAGTCCTGGCAGCCGGCGGCGCTCACCAGCAGGAAGATCGCCGCCACGGTGCTCGCTCGCATGCGCCGACCCTACGCGGTCCAGCGCAGATCTGCCAGGAGAAGCCAGGATCCGCGCGCCGGACGAGCCCGCAGACTGGCACTCTCGATCTGGAGGGTCCTTGATGACGGCAGTGGTCTTTGGCATCTCGCCGTCGTTATCCTCCTTCACTCCGCGGTCTCGCTGGTAGATCGATCCGGGATCCGTGGACGGCGCCGTGAGCGCGCCGGCGAACGTGGCCCCGGAGCCGCGCGCCGTGATCGTGCTCTCCGGCGTCGAGGAGCGAGTGGGCGAAGCCGGAGCCGGCGTTGTCGGTATCAGCGCGGGCTCACGGTGGCGTGACGGCCCCGCGGCGCGGCGTGTTGAGGTGTCCCGGGGCGCGCGCCCGGCGTCGGCGTCGCGCCCGGTTGACGGTCCAATTCGATGTCGCTACGGTCCCCGCCCTGATGGCCGCAAACCGCTTGGCGCACTGATTGATCGATGGCTTCCCCCAGCAAGCTCGATGAGATCCTGAAGCGCTCCGGCCATATGGGGCGCCTCATCCGCGAGAAGGACTGGAGCCGTACTGCGCTCGGCCCCATCGACTCCTGGCCACAGAGCCTCGCCACCACGGTGAGCATCTGCCTCGCGTCGCGCTTTCCCATCCAGATCTGGTGGGGGCCAGAGCTCGTCGTCATTTACAACGACGCGTACATCCCGATCGCCGGCGCCAAGCACCCGGATCTCCTCGGCAAGCCGGGCTCGGCCTCCTTCGCCGAGATCTGGGACATCATCGCGCCGATGTTCGCTCAGGTGATGGGCGGCGGCGAGGCGACGTGGTCCGAAGATCATCTGCTGTTCCTCGACCGGAATGGCTACCTCGAGGAGAGCTATTTCACCTGGTCGTACAGCCCTGTCCTCTCCGAGCAAGGCAGCGTCGCGGGGGTATTCTCGGCCGTGCAGGAGACGACGACTCGCATCCTCGGCGAGCGGCGCCTGCGGACGCTGCGCGAGCTCAGCAGCGAGACGGCGACCACGCGCTCGGTGGACGACATGGCGGCGATCGCGGCGCGGGTCTTCGCGCGAAATAGCTTCGATCTCCCGTTCACGGCGATCTATCTCGTCGATCCGGCGAGCCGCGGTCAGCTGGTCCTGGCGGGCGCGTCGGGGCTCGAGCCCGGGTCGACGCTGCTCCCGCGCGCGGTCTCGATCAGCGCTTCACCGGACCTCTGGCCGTTCGCCGGCGTGCTCGCCAGCGGCCAGGTCGCGCGCGTCGATCACCTCGACCACGTGCCCGGAGCGCTCCCCTGCGGCCCCTGGTCGGACCTGCCGCAAAGCGCGGTGTGCCTCCCGATCATCACCGCCGATCCGAAGAGCCCGGCCGGCGTGCTCATCTTCGGGCTGAACGCGCGCCGGGCCCTCGACGACGACTATCGCGGCTTCCTCGAGCTCGCGTCGGGCCAGATGAGCACCGCGTTCCGCACCGCGACCGACTACCAGGAAGAGCGCAAGCGGGCCGAGGCGCTGGCCCGGATCGATCGCGCCAAGACCACGTTCTTCAGCAACGTGAGCCACGAGTTTCGCACCCCGCTCACGCTGATCCTCGGCCCGATCGAGGACATCCTCGCGACCGAGGAAGGAGGCCTGAATCCCCGCTGGCGGTGGGAGCTCGAGCTCGTTCATCGCAACACCCAGCGGCTGCAGAAGCTGGTGAACAACCTGCTGGATTTCTCGCGGATCGAGGCGGGCCGCGCCCAGGCGCTGTTCGAGCCCGTCGATCTCGCGCGGTTCACCGCCGATCTCGGCAGTATATTCCGCTCCGCCGTCGAGCGCGCGGGGCTCGCGTTCGCCCTCGAGATCGATCCGCTCCCCCAGGACATCTTCGTCGATCGCGATATGTGGGAGAAGGTCGTGTTGAACCTGCTCTCGAACGCCTTCAAGTTCACGCTGTCCGGGGGGATCACGCTCCGGCTCCAGTGGACGGGCGACGGCGCGCGATTCCAGGTCTCCGACACCGGCGTCGGCGTCCCCGGCGAAGAAATGCCGCGGCTTTTCGAGCGATTCCATCGCGTACAAGGCTCCAGCGGTCGGACCCACGAGGGCACCGGCATCGGCCTCGCGCTGGTGCAAGAGCTCGTCCGGCTCCACGGCGGGACGATCAGCGCCGAGAGCGTGGTCGGCGCCGGGACGACATTCACTCTCTTCCTGCCCGCCGGCTCGGCGCACCTGCCCGCGGACAGCCTCGGTACGAAGCGCGCTCTCCCCCATGGAGGCTCGGTGGCGAGCGCGTACGTCGAGGAGGCGAAGAGCTGGCTATCGGCCGACGCGGCGAGCTCCGAGCCGCCACCGCCGAGCGAGGCCGCACCCTTCCTCGACACCACCTCGACCGAGAGCGCGCTGGTGCTGCTGGCGGACGACAACCACGACATGCGCGAGTACGTGGCCGGGCTCCTGCGCCAGCACTGGCGCGTCGAGGTCGCGGCCGATGGGCTCGAGGCCCTCGAGAAGGTCCACGCGCTGAAGCCGAGCCTGGTGCTCACCGACGTGATGATGCCCGGACTCGATGGCTTCGGTCTCCTCAAGGCCATCCGCGACGACCCCACCACCGAAGCAATCCCGGTGATCATGCTCTCCGCGAGGGCCGGTGAAGAGGCCCGCCTCGACGGCTTCGCGGCCGGCGCCGACGATTACCTGATCAAGCCCTTCTCGGCGCGCGAGCTGATGGTGCGCGTCCACGCGGCGCTCGACATCAGCCGCTCGCGGCACGCCGCGCGCCGCGAGGCCGAGCAGCAGCGGGCGCGCCTCCATGCCCTCTTCATGCAAGCTCCGGCGGCGATCGCCGTGTTTCGTGGCCCGGAGCTGCGGTACGAGCTCGCCAACGAGAGCTACCAGCAGCTCGTCGGGCTCCACCGCACCCTGGTCGGGCGCACCGTGCGCGAGGCGCTCCCGGATCTCGAGCCGCGGATCCACGAGATCCTCGTGGGCGTGCTCTCCACCGGCCAGCGGTTCAGCGCCATCGATTTCCCGTATTTCCTCGACTGGAGCAGCGACGGCAAGCCCAGCACCCGCTACCTCAACGTGATCTACGAGCCGCTCAAGGGCGACGCGGGCGAGGTCCTTGGCATCATGTCGTTCGCCTACGAGGTCACCGATCAGGTCAGGGCCCGCCGCGAGGTCGAGGGGCTGGCCCGCGCGGCCGAGGCGGCGAACATCACCAAATCACAGTTCCTCGCCAACATGAGCCACGAGATCCGGACGCCGCTCGGGGTCATCCTCGGCTTCGCCGATCTGGCGCTCGATCCGGGCCAGTCCGCCGACGATCAGCGCAACTACCTGCTCGGGATCAAGCGCAACGGGCAGCAGCTCCTGGAGATCCTCGGCGACATCCTCGATCTGTCGAAGATCGAGGCCAACAAGCTGGAGATCGAGCGCGTCGACTTCTCCCTCGACGAGCTCCTCGACGACGTCCACGGGCTGCTCTCCGTGCGGGCGCGGGAGAAGGGCATTGGCCTGCGCGTCGACAAGGACGCTTCGCTGCCGGCGTTCATGCGCACCGATCCGACGCGGCTCCGCCAGATCCTCGTCAATCTGATCGGCAACGCCATCAAGTTCACCGAGCGCGGCGGCGTCACCCTCGAATGCGCGGCGCTCCCGGCGACGGCGGCGAGCGCCCGGCGGACACTGGTGTTCACGGTGAAGGACACGGGCATTGGCATCTCCCCCGAGCAGCGCGCCAAGCTCTTTCAGCCGTTCGTCCAGGCCGACAGCTCCATGACCCGGCGCTTCGGCGGGACCGGGCTCGGACGCCTGCTCTCGCAGCAGCTCGCGCAGGCCCTCGACGGCGATCTGACGCTGGAGCAGAGCGAGCTCGGCAAGGGCAGCTGCTTCCGCTTCACCATGGCCGCCGAGCCGGTGGTGAGCGCCCCCGGCGAGGCGGACGAGCGCGCGGCCGCCCCCGCCGCCCCGATAAGCCTGAAGCTGGAACCGAAGGCGCCGCTGCAAGGGATGAAGATCCTCCTCGTGGAGGACTCGGAGGACAACCAGACGCTGGTGAGCCGTTATCTCCGCGGCGCCGGCGCCACGGTCGAGCTCGCCGACAACGGGCTCGACGCGGTCGAGGCGGCGCTCGGCGGCGATCAGGACGTGATCCTGATGGATATCCAGATGCCAATCCTCGACGGACACGAGGCCACGGCGCGACTCCGGCAAGCGGGGTATGCCCGTCCCATCATCGCCTTGACGGCCCACGCGATGCGCGATGAGCGGGAGAGGGCGCTGAAGGGTGGATTCGACGACTACCTCACCAAGCCGCTCCAGCGCGCCGCGCTGATCCAGACGTTGCGCAGTCTGAAGAAGTAGCCTCCTCGCGCTCCGGCGCGGCCCGGCGCGGTTCGCGCGGGCGTGATCGTTCCTCAAGATCGCCTGATGGCGGTCGTTGAACTGACGCACGCAACGCGACCCACCCCGGCCGGCATCGGTCGCCTGGAGGACCTTTCATGAATCGACTCTTCTTGTTCGCCAGCGCGACGACGATCCTCGTCATCGGCTCTGCCTGTGGACCGACAGCCCAGGGCGGAGGCGGAGGCAGCGCGTCGGCGAGCACCTCGGCCGCGGCCACCGGCGGCTCCAGCGCGCTCGGCGCGGGCGGTGACGCAACCGACGGAGGCCCGGGCAGCGCCGGTGGAGAGTCTCTCCCCGGCAGCGGTGGAGGCCGCGCCTGGTCCTCGCCGCCCGGCGGGCCCGTGGGCGAGCCCGCGGCGGCCTGCGACGTTTGCAGCGCGGCGCTCGGCGACAGCGCCACGAACCCGCTGTGCGGCCCTTCGCAGACCGAGTTCGACAGCTTCCTCGCCTGCGCATGCACGGCGGCGTGCGCCTCGGCCTGCGGGGACGGCTCGCCGGGTAACTGCCTCGCTGCCTGGCAGGGGAACCCGCCTCTGGCATGCAAGACATGCCTCGTTTCGGCGACCGGCTGCGGCGGCGCCTGGAACACCTGTGTCGCCGATGACGGCGTCACGCCGCCTCCGGGCAGCTCGTCGAGCACGGGTGGCGGGCCGAGCCCGTGCGTCTGCGAGGCGGGAGCACCGCTGTGCGCCGGCGGCGGCTCCTGCGCCACGCCCGGGCCCTTCGACGGAGCGGGGAACGCGGCCTGCGGCTCGGCGGAGTACTGCGCTCCGTGCTGCGATCCCGGGAACGCCTGCGCCGTCCAGGGCTCGTGCCAG
Source organism: Byssovorax sp. (assembly GCA_025362495.1). Lineage (GTDB taxonomy): Bacteria > Myxococcota_A > Polyangia > Polyangiales > Polyangiaceae > JANYGI01. The sequence continues at coordinate 62,363 of JANYGI010000151.1, forward strand.
CTGACGAAGATCGATCAAACGCCTTGCGCCGCCGACTACGAGTGCTGCTCCGGCGTGTGCACGGCCGGCAAATGCGACGGCGGCTGCGGTATCATCCTGAGCTTCTAGCCTTCCGCCGCGGCGGCCGAGGCACCTCCGCCGCCGCGGCGCAATTGCCGGAGCCGCGCGGCGCCGATCGTGCCATGTTGGCGCGAGCATGACCGCGGACGGACCGATGATCGCCTTCGAAGGCGTGAGCAAACGCCTCGGCGGCAAGCTCGTCCTCGCGCCCACCACATTCTCCATCGCCGCGCGGACGACGGTCGCGCTCCTCGGCCCGAGCGGCTGCGGGAAATCGACGCTGCTCCGCCTCATCGTCGGTCTGATCACCCCGGATGTCGGGACCGTCCGCGTGACGGGCGAGGCCGTCACCGCGACGTCGGCGCCCTCGATCCGTCGGCGGATTGGCTACGTGATCCAGGACGGCGGCCTCTTCCCTCACCTCACGGCGGGCGACAACGCCACGCTGATGGCGCGCCACCTCGGCTGGGAAAAAGAGCGAATGCGCGCCCGGCTGCGCGATCTTGCCGAGCTCGTCCGCCTCGATCCCGCGCTGCTCGCCCGCTATCCGGCCGAGCTGTCCGGCGGCCAGCGCCAGCGGGTCGGGCTGATGCGCGGGCTGCTCCTCGATCCCGATCTGCTCCTGCTCGACGAGCCGATGGGGGCGCTCGATCCCATCGTCCGTGGTCGCCTCCAGGAAGATCTCAAGGTGATCTTCGCCGCCCTGAAGAAGACGGTGGTCCTGGTGACTCACGATCTCGGGGAGGCGGCGTATCTGGCGGAAGAGGTGGTGTTGATGCGCGAGGGCCACATCCTCCAGCGCGGCGCCCTCAAAGACCTGGTGACGCGCCCGGCCGATCCCTTCGTCCAGGCCTTCCTGGAGGCCCAGCGCGCGCCCTGGTGGAGCGAGTGGTCCGCGTAGCGGCCGTCGGCCTGCTGGCCGCTGCCGCGCTGCTCGCGTCGCCCGCTCCGGCGCGCGCCGACGAGGCGCGCCCTCCGCTCCGCATCGGCTCGAAGCGGTTCACCGAATCCCTGATCCTGGGGGAGATCGCCGTCGCCGTGGCCCGCGCCGCCGGCGACGCCGAGGTCACCCATCAAGAGGGCCTGGGCGGAACGGCGGTGGTCTATCGCGCCCTGGAAGAAGGCTCGATCGACGCCTATCCCGAGTATACAGGCACCATCGCCGAGGCCATCCTCCACGACACGGGGCGGCCCGATCTGGCCGCGATCCGCGAGGCGCTGGCCCCGAAAGGCATCCTCGTGGGCGAGCCGCTCGGGTTCGATAACACCTACGCTCTCGCCGTCCCCGCCGCGATCGCCCGATCCAGGCACCTCGCCCGGATCTCGGATCTGGCGTCCGCCCCGGATCTCCGCTTTGGCCTCAGCCCGGAGTTCCTCGGCCGCGCCGACGGGTTTCCTGGCCTCTCCCGCGCTTACGGGATCACTCCTTCTCACGTCGAGGCGCTCGATCACGGGCTGGCCTACGAGGCCATCAAGGTCGGCTCGACCGACGTGACCGACGTGTACTCCACCGACGCCAAGATCGGCCGCTACGACTTGACCGTCCTGAAGGACGACAGGCGCTTTTTTCCCTCGTACGAGGCCGTCTTTCTCTACCGGGAAGACGCGGCGAAGCGGAGCCCCCGGGCCTTCGCGGCCATCGGCGCCCTCGCCGGCCATTTCGACGCCGCGACGATGATCGAGCTCAACGCCAGGGCCGAGATCGATCACCGCACCTTCGCCGGGGTCGCCCGGGAAGCCGTCGAATCACGACTCGGGCTCTCCGCGGCCCTCGGCGAGCGCTCTCCCGCGCTCCGTCGCGGGCTGCTGCGGGGGATCCTCTCCACGATCCGCACCGAGGGGCCGCGCCACCTGGCCCTGACGTTCGGCGCGCTGCTCCTCTCGATCCTCGTCGGCTTGCCTCTCGGCATCGTCGCGGCTCGCGGGAAGCTCCTCGGTCGCGCGATCCTCGGCACCGCCGGGGTGCTCCAGACGATACCCTCTCTCGCGCTCCTCTGCTTCTTCATACCGCTCCTCGGCACAGGGCCGCTGCCCGCGCTGTGCGCTCTGTTCCTTTATGGCCTGCTCCCGATCGCGAGGAACACCGCGGCTGGAATCGAGGCCATCCCCTCGTCTCTCCTGGAGTCGGCCGAGGCGCTGGGGCTCTCGCCGCGCGCCACCCTGTTCTCCATCAAGATCCCGCTCGCCTCGCGCGCCATCCTCGCCGGGATCAAGACCTGCGCGGTGATCAACGTGGGTACGGCGACGCTGGCGGCCTTCATCGGCGCGGGCGGTTTCGGCGCGCCCATCTCCATGGGGCTCACGCTCAACGACACCGACCTGATCCTCCAGGGGGCCATTCCCTCGGCGGCGGTGGCCCTGGCCGCAGAAGGCCTGTTCGCTCTCCTCGATCGCGTGCTCATCCCGAAAGGCCTTCGCCTCGCGGACTCGCGAGAGAACGCCGCGGCGCCCGACGATGCGTGATCTGCGCGCTCGCGGTCGCGAGAGGGTGTGGGCGCCATCTTGCTTGCCTTATGAGGTGAATCAGGAGGTTACATCATGAAAGCACTCGCTGTCGCCGCTGGCGCCATCCATGGTCTCTCGCTCTCCGTCGCTTACGGAGGGCCCGTGTTCGCCAAGGTCGGGCTCAAGCCCGCGCTGCGGAAGATCGCCGCGAAATCCGAGCGCCGCGCTGTCATGCAGAAAGCGTGGTCGAACTTCAGCAAGGTCAACGTCCCGGCGCATGTCGGGTTCACCGCGTCGTGGCTGATCCTCCGGACCATGGTCGGCCACATCTACCTCAATCGTTCGACGAAGAACCTGCTCGTCGCCAAGGACGTGCTCATCGCCGGCGCGCTGATCACCGGCGTCGCCGCGACGGTCACCGGCAAGGCCCTGAAGCGGGCCTCGGAGAAGAAGAACAACGCTGGCACCGGCGCCACCACGCCTGCCAAGCCCACCAAGAGTGGTGAGGCGGACAAGCCCGCTGCCGGGAAGCCGGCGACGGACAAGAAGTACAATCGGCTGCTCCGCCTCGAGAAGAAGCTCGGCCGCGCCAACATGGCGTTCCTCGCCGGGGCGATCATCATCAGCCCCGCGATCGGGATGGGCATCATCCGATCGCAGCGAATGAACATCCTGCAGCGGCTCTTCGACCGCTGAGCGAGGTCGGGTAAGAGGGAGCGCGAAGCGCCGGGAGATCGCGGCGTCCTTTCGAGGGACGCCGCGCACTCCCTGCCCTCCGCCCCCTCGCCCGTGATACTCCTCGCCGCGCTTTGTCCTCGAACTCCTCGAACGGCTCCCACCCCGAATCCACCTCACCGAAACGCGCCGCTCGGGGCGCGCTCATCGCCATCGGCGGCGCCGAGGACAAGGTCGGCGACCGCGCCGTCCTCCGCGACGTGATCGAGCGCGCCGGCGGGAAAAAGGCCATCGTCGCCGTTTTTCCCACCGCGTCGAGCCTCCCGCAGGAGCTGTCGGCCACGTACGAAGCGATCTTTCGCTCGATGGGCGCCGAGGTCCGCACGGTGTGGCTGGAAGAGCGCGCCGACGCCGAAGATCCCGCGAACCTCGCGCTGCTGGAAGGCGTGACGGCGATCTTCTTCACCGGCGGATCGCAGGGGCGGATCGTGACGATGCTCGGCGGGACGCCGATGGCCACGGCCATTCGCCGCGCCCACCGGAGCGGCGTCATCGTCGCGGGGACGTCGGCCGGCGCGAGCGTGATCTGCGATCACATGATCGCCCAGGGAAAGCGGGGCTACGCGCCGCGACGGAGCAGCGTGACGCTGGCGCCGGGGCTCGGGCTGACGAAGCGGCTGGTCATCGATCAGCACTTCGCCCAGCGCCACCGCATCGGCCGGCTCTTCGCCGCAGTCGCGCTCAACCCGTTCCTCATCGGCGTGGGGATCGACGAGGACACCGGGTTCGTGATCGCGGCGAACAACCACGCCACGGTCGTCGGCCGCGGCACGGTGACGATCATCGACGGCGCGAAGATCCTCCACACCGACATCCACGAGACCTCCGACGCCAACCCCGCGGCGCTGCTGGGGCTCTCGGTCCACGTGCTCACGCCCGGCTGCGGCTACGACATCGACGCGCGACTGCCCACCTGGCAGGGCCAGAGCACGCGTCACTCCCGCAGGCCGCCGCCCCCGCCCCCGATGCCCATCACCTCGCTGTCGTACGACCCTGACGACACCGCCGAGAACGACGAGAAAGAGAAGCAGTCGTGAACCTACTGGAGACTCGCGTGTACCGGGGGCCGAGCCCCTACGGCTACCGCCCCGTGATCCGCTTGACCCTCGATCTCGAGGAGCTCGAGCAGCACCCGAGCAACACGATACCGGGCTTCTGCGAGCGGCTGATCGAGGATCTCCCCTCGCTCGAAGAGCACGGCTGCTCGTACGGCGAGAGGGGCGGCTTCCTGCGGCGGCTGCGCGACGGGACGTGGTTCGGCCACATCACCGAGCACGTGGCGATCGAGCTCCAGTGCCTCGCCGGGACGCCGGTCACCTACGGCAAGACGCGCAGCGCCGGGCGCGACGGCCTCTACCACGTGATCTACAGCTACGAGGACGAGCAGGTCGGGCGCCGCGCCGGGGATCTCGCGCTGCGCTACCTCCGCGGCATCCTGCCGGCGGGGTTCGTCGATCGCCTCGATCCCGGGGTGATGCTCAAGGACGAGCTCGAAGAGCTGGCGCGCCTCGCCGAGCGCGTGGCCCTCGGCCCGTCGACGCGCAGCCTGGTCGAGGAGGCCAAGCGCCGCGGGATCCCGACGATGCGCCTCAACGAGCGCAGCCTCGTGCAGCTCGGCTGGGGCATCCATCAGCAGCGCATCCAGGCGACGGTCACCAGCCGCACCCACCACATCGCCGTGGAGATCGCGCAGGACAAGCAGCTCACCAGCTCGCTGCTCGAGCGCGCGGGCTTGCCGGTGCCGCGCCACGAGCGCGTGCGCTCGGCCGACGACGCCGTCCTTGCCGCGCACCGCATCGGCTTCCCGGTCGTCGTCAAGCCGATGGATCTCTCGCACGGCCGCGGCGTGGCGCTGAACCTGATGGACGACGCGCAGGTCCGCGACGCGTACGAAAAGGCCTACGAGCTGAGCAGTTACGTGCTCGTCGAGGGCTACTGCAAGGGCAACGATCACCGCGTCCTGGTGATCGATGGCAAGGTCGAGGCCGTGGCCGAGCGCGTGCCCGGGCACGTCGTCGGCGACGGGACGCGCACCATCGCCGAGCTGATGGTGATCGTGAACGCCGACCCGCGGCGCGGCGTAGGCCACGAGAAGGTGCTGACGCGGATCGAGCTCGATCACCAGGCCGAGCGGCTTCTCGCGCTCGCGGGCCACACCACGGCGACGGTGCTGAAAGAGGGCGAGGTCTTCGCGCTCCGCTCGACCGGGAACCTGTCGACGGGCGGTACCGCGGTCGACAAGACCGACGTGATCCACCCCGACAACGCCGAGATCGCCTGCCGCGCCGCCAAGGTCGTCGGGCTCGACGTCTGTGGCATCGATCTCATCTGCGAGGACATCTCGCGCAGCGTGCGCGAGCAGGGCGGCGTCATCGTCGAGGTCAACGCGGCGCCGGGCTTCCGGATGCACGTGGCGCCGACGGTGGGCACGCCGCGCAACGTCGCCGCTCCGGTGATCGACATGCTCTTCCCGAGCAACGCGCCGGCGCGGATCCCGCTCGCCGCGGTGACGGGGACCAACGGCAAGACGACGACGTCGCGGATGATCGCGCACATCCTCAAGATGAGCGGCAAGCGCGTCGGCCTCACGACGACCGACGGGATCTACATCGACGGCGAGCGCATCTTGAAGGGCGACATGACCGGCCCGTGGAGCGCGCGCGTGGTGCTCACCGATCCGACGGTGGAGGCCGCCGTGCTCGAGACGGCGCGCGGCGGCGTGCTCCGCGAGGGCCTCGGCTGGGATCGCTGCGACGTCGGCTGCGTGGTCAACGTCACGGCCGATCACCTCGGTCTGGGCGGCATCGACACCGTGGAAGATCTGGCCTTCGTGAAGCGCCTGATCGTCGAGGTCGTGCGCGACACGGGATCGAGCGTGCTCAACGCCGACGACAAGCTCTGCGTGGCCATGGCCGATCACGCCGAGGGGCGGATCATGTATTTTTCGCGCTCTTCAACCAACGACGTCGTCCGCAAGCACGTCAAGGGCGGGGGCCGCGCCGCGGTGATCGAGCAGGGCGTGCACGGCGAGATGCTGACGATCTACGACGGCGACCGGCACGTGCCCGTGACGTGGACGCACCTCATCCCCGCGACGCTCGAGGGCAAGGCGAAGTTCAACGTCGAGAACGCGCTCGCGGCGGCCGCGGTCGCTTACTCGATGGGGATCTCGCTCGAGCACATCCGCCAGGGGCTGCGCACCTTCACGACCTCGTTCTTCCAGGCGCCGGGGCGCTGCAACGTCTTCGACGAGCACCCGTTCCGCGTCATCGTCGACTACGGGCACAACCCCGCGGCGATGGTGAAGATGGTCGAGCTCGTGCAGAGCCTCCGGCACCAGCGGGCCATCGGCGTGATGATGGCGCCGGGCGATCGCAAGGAAGAGGCGATCCGCGAGATCGGTCGGATCGCCGCGCGGGCGTTCGACGTCATCGTCGCCAAGGAAGACTCGAACCGCCGCGGTCGCCCCGCCGGCGAGGTCGCGCGGCTGCTGCGCGAGGGCGCCGTCGAGGGCGGCGTCGCGCCCGAGAAGTGCCACGAGCTGATGACGGAGCGCGAGGCGATCGAGCTGGCGATGGCGATGGCGAAGCCGGGCGATCTCGTCGTGGTCTTCGCCGACGACGTGACGGCGTGCTGGAAGCAGATCATCTACTGGGGCAAACCCGAGGCGGCCGCGCTGGCGGGCGAGCTTGCGCAATCATGAGCTACGCGATCCTCACCCACGGCGGCGCGGCGTCGCCGCGGATCCTCTCGGACGGCTGCACGATCGCCGCGCAGCGGGCGCGCGCGGTGCTCGACGACGGCGGCGACGCTTTCGCGGCAGCCCTGGCTGCCACCGTCGTGCTCGAGGACGACATTCGCTTCAACGCGGGCACCGGCTCGAACCTGCGCCTCGACGGCAAGCTCGTGCAGATGGACGCCGCGGTCATGGCCAGCGACGGGCGCTTCGGCGGCGTGGCCTGCATCGAGGCCGTGAAGAACCCGGTCCTCGTCGCCGCGCGGGTGATCGAGACGCCGCACCTCTTGCTCGTCGGCGAGGGCGCGACGGCGTTCGCGCGGCGACTCGGCTTCCCCGAGCACGATCCGGTGACCGAGGGCGCGAAGAAGAAATACGCGCGCTGCGTGGCCGAGCTCTGCGGCAAGGGCGACGGCGCCTACGCCGACGACGCCGCGCCGTGGAAGATCACCAAGCCGAAGCAGCTCTGGAACTTCCCCGGCGAGCCGCTCGAGTGCGACACGGTCGGCGCCGTGGTCCGCGACGCGCACGGCCGCTTCGCCGCGACCGCCTCCACCGGCGGCACGCTCTACATGCTCAAGGGCCGCGTCGGCGACTCGCCGCTGATGGGCGCGGGCGTCTACGCGGGCCCGCACGGCGCCGTGTGCGCGACCGGCGTGGGCGAGGACATCGTCCGCAATTTCCTGAGCAAGACGATCTACGACTGGCTCGCCGAGGGCCTGCCCCCGCAGCGCGCCGCGCAGCGCGCCGTGGCGCTGTTCCCCGACGTGGTCGACGTCGGCGTGCTGGTGATCGGCAAAGAGGGCCACGCCGTCGCCTCGAACCGCGACATGGCCCACGCGGCGCTCACGCCCTGACGAGCGCGCCCTCGCCGGGCGCCGCGGCGCGCAGCTCGACCGTGAAGCGACACCCCTCGCCCGGCGCGCTCTCGACGGTGATTGTGCCGCTCATCGACTCGACCAGGTGCTTGACGATCGAAAGGCCGAGGCCCGTCCCGCCGCGCTCGCGCGAGCGCCCGGCGTCGACGCGATAGAAGCGCTCGAAGAGCCGCGGCAGGTGCTCGGCGGCCACGCCGGGGCCGTCGTCCGTCACCACGAAGCGCACGCGATCCCCTTGCCGTGCGCCCTCGATCCGCACGACGCCGCCGGCCCTTCCGTACTTCAGCGCGTTGTCGACGAGGTTCTTCACCACCTGCTCGATCCCGTCGGGATCGCCCTCGGCGACCGCTGCCGGATCGATGGTCATGCGCACCGTGATGCCGGCCGCGGCGGCGCGCTCGCGCAGCGTCTCGACGACGTGGGCCGCGATCGCGGCGAGCCGCACCGCCTCGCGCCGCGTCTCGTCGGGCGGTCGCGCCTCGAGCTCGGAGAGCAGCAGGAGCCGCTCGATCAGCACCCCGAGGCGGCGCGCGTGACGGTGGATAATCTCGACGAATCGCCTGGATTTCTCGGCGTCCACGCCGCTGTCGAGCAGCGTCTCGGCGTAGCCCTGGATCGCGGTCACCGGCGTACGCAGCTCGTGGGACACGTTGGCCACAAAGTCCTTGCGCGTCGTCTCCAGCTTGCGGATCTGGGTCATGTCGCGCTGGAGGGCGGAGGCGAGCGAGCCGAGGGCGCGCGCGAGGACGCCGAAATCGTCGGGCGACTCCGGCGCGACGAACGCCGCGTAGTCGCCCTGCGCGATGCGGGTCGCGGCGGCCATCATCACGCGCAGCGGCCGCGCCGCGACGCGCGAGGCGACGACGCCGAGGCCAATCGCCGCGGCGACCGCGAGCCCCGCTGCGAAGAGCAAGCGTCGGCGCAGGTGGCTCACGGTCTCTTCGATCCCCGAGAGCGGCATCGCGAGGCGCAGCACCAGCCCGTCGCCCGCGGGCAGGGCGACGTAGCGCATCGCTTGCGATCCATCGGCTGCGCGCCGCGTCGCGCGCCCGATCCCCGAGGCCCGCGCCGCGGCGATCTCCGGCGCAAATTTGCCGTCGAACGAAGCCTCGCCGGCCTCCGAACCGCCGAGCGTGTTGCCCTCGCGATCGACGATGGTCACGCCCGCGCCGACCACGGCCGCGAGCCGCCCGGCCAGCTTTTCGGGGTGTCGCCCCGCGGTCACCCACTGCGCGGCGCCGACGGCCTGGAGCTCGAGCCGCCGATCGAGATCCGCCGCGAGGTCCGCGCCGAGCGAGCGGTCGAGATCGAAGAGCGCGATCAGCACCACGGCCGCGACGACGGCGACGTGGCTCGCGAGGAGCTTGGCGCGGAAGGTCAGGTGGATCATCGCGTCAGCGCTCGCGCAGGCGGTAGCCGAAGCCGTGCACCGTCTCGATCACGTCGCCCTGCGCGCCGAGCTTCTCGCGCAGTCGCCGCACGTGGGTGTCGACGGTCCGCGTGGTGATGTCCGCCGTGATCCCCCAGACCTCGTGGAGGAGCTCGGCCCGGGTGAAGACCCGGCCCGGGTGCTCGATCAGGAGCGAGATCAGCTTGTATTCCAGGGGTCGCAGCCCGATCTCGGCGCGGCCCCCGTACACGTGGTGGCGCACCGGATCGATCGAGAGATCACCCCAGGTGAGGCGTCGCCCCGCGTCGACCGAGCCACGCGCGGCGAGCCGCTCGCCCGCGCGACGCGAGAGCGCGCGCACCCGGAGCACGACCTCGCGCACGCTGAACGGCTTGACCACGTAGTCGTCGGCGCCGACCTCGAGCCCGAGGACCCGCGAGTCCTCGTCGCCGCGCGCCGTGAGCATCAGGATCGCCACGTCGGCGTTGACGGATCCAGCTCGGATCCGACGGCAAACCTCGGTCCCGTCGAGATCCGGGAGCATCACATCGAGGACGATCACCGCGGGCGCGAAGGTCGCGGCGAGCGCGAGGCCCTGGGCGGCGGTGGAGGCGGACTCCGGGGAGAGGCCCGCCTCGCGGAGGTTGAAGAGCAGCAGCTCGCAGAGATCGGGCTCGTCGTCGATGACGAGGACGCGCTCGGCGCCGGGGGCGGAGGGAGAAGCGAGCATGGCCCGCGAGGGTATCTCAGGCCGGATGCGCGGATCCTCGGTTGAGCGATCCCCGTTCAGATCCAGCCGCGGATCTCGCGGTGGGCAGCGATGGCTTCTATGCACCCTGCCTTGACGAACATCACCGCATCTGCGGAATCGACCATCCGGAGCAGCGCGACAAAAATCAAAATCTCCGAGTCCTCGCGTCCCTTGCGCCCTTGCGGTTTTCCCGCTCCGTGTTCGAGGATCGTGAACGGCGCTTCAGTCGACGACCAGCGCGCTCTACTCCCGATTCGGTCCGGTCATATCGCGAGGCCTTCCCGATCGATGTCCAGCGCGATGAGCCGCTCCCGCGCACGAACGGAATCGAGATCAGCGCGCGTCCCAGTGGAGCATCTCCCACGCTCCGATCGACGTCCGGTTGGCGATGAGCGAGCTCTGGCCGGCGTTCTCCGCGGTGACGTATTTCCCGTTGGCGGCAGACTGGAGGGCAAAGTAGCCGTTGCCGAGATCGATGTATTTGAACGTCTCCCAGGCTCCGACCGCGGCTCGGTTGGCGATGAGCGGGCTCGCGCCGGCATTGTCCGCGCAGACGTACTGGCCGTTGATGAGCGCCTTGATAGCGACGTTGCCGCCGCCCAGGTCGACGAGCTGGAATTTCTCCCAGGCTCCCACGGCGTCGCGATTGGCAATAAGCGCGCTCGTGCCGGCGTTCTCGGCCGTGATGTAGCGCAGGTCGGCGAGCGCGTTGATCGACACCGGGGCCCCGAACGGGACCGCCGGATCGTAGCTGAGGGCGCAGTGCCCGCCGCCGTCGTTCAGCCAGTTCTGCTGGATCAGGTAATCCCGGCCGCCGAGCTTCATGTTGGCCTTGCCCCCGTTGGAGGTGGTGTATTGCGCGCCGAAATTCCAGGCGCACTTGTCGGCGTTCTCGCCGCTGGCGTCGCCCCAGGCGTTGAGCTCGGGATCGGTGGCCGTCTCTTCGAGCTCGTGCGTCATGACCGAGATCATGTCGTCCGCGCCGGCGTTCCCGTTGGGGGTCGTCCCGAGGCCACCGCACGAGCCCCCGCACTTGTTCGCGTTCCCCACGAAGGCGTACTTGATCTTCGCGCCGGCGATGCTGGCGTAGGTGTGCCAGCCGCAGTATTGCGAGCAGAAGCCGTCCTTCGCCACGTCCGTCGAGGTGAGGACGAAATAGACGCCCTTCGCGTCGACCGGCAACTGGCCGCCGTTGATGGCGCCGGCGACGATGGTCTGGATGTCTCCATCGTTGAGCGAGGCGCCGCGCGAGTAGGCGTCCGACGTGGCCCCCGCGTAATTGACCACGTTCTTGACGAAGTTCCCGGAGCTGTCCGGGTAGCTCGTGTTGATGTTGAAGTACGGCGACTGGCCGACGTGAGATGCCCAGTCCGGGAAGATGGTGGTGGCCGAGTCGTTCGCCCAGTTGCCGTACCAGATGAAGTAGATGTTCACGCCGGAGGCCATGACCGGACCACCGCCGTAGCCGATACCGTTGCTGGTGCCCGCAGAGACCGAGGCCGACTTCTCGCTCGCCTGGGCCGGCGCAGGAGGCGAGACGAGGGTGCCGCCGCCTCGCCCGCTGGGCTTCCCGACGGCGGTGATCTCGTCGTACTGACGGTCCGTGGCGCCCTCGCTCGACTCTGGAGCTACCACACAGGCCATTGCCAGCATACCCATCGTCACGGGGAGCGCGGCGAAAATAACGAGCTGCTTCATGGTCGCTTGTTCTCGGGAGAGGAAAGAGGATGAGCCGCGCGCCGTGCGCCCGCGGCATGCCCCGAAGAGCAACCCCCATGCCGCCGGGAGCAAGAGAAGAGAAGCTCTCCGCGACGAGCGCATCGAGGGCCAGTATCGAAGGTCATGACGAGAATCTTGAAGCGTGGCTGTCGTACGATCCGACACCACGGCAGGTATTCGCGCTCACGGTAGATGCGTGGCGCGAGCCGCGGCCCGGCCGGGTGATCGCGCGGATCGCGGGGGTGATCCCCGGGATCACACCCGCGAGGCGGCGCGGGATCGCGGACAGAGGAGCCACCTCCTGGCTTCGATCTCCGCCGCACCGATCGCGCCGTGGCGACTCTACCCATCATGGTCCCGCGCGTCGTCGGGGCACGACAGCGTCGCGGTCGCGGCCGTCCGAGGCAGCGTGCTCGACGTCATGGGAACGGCGTTATCACCCGGGCGCCTCGCGAGGATAGCGCGAGCACGTCGAGCCGGTGACGCGAGGCTTGACAGGGGCCTGGATCCTGGCGCCTCCTTGCCACGCGCCCATGCCCCAGGACCTGCGGGTCTTCGTGATCACCAAGAAGGGCACCCGGCTCGAGATTACACCGGACGTGCTCGATACGTATGGAACGCTGTACGCCGACGTTCACTACGTCGTCGAGCTCACTCCGGCCGCCGGGGGCGAGCTGACGCAGGTGAAGGTGCAGTGGATCCACATCCGCGACACGTTCACGCAGTTCGCGCTCGACAAGGTCTTCAACGCGTTCGCGGCCACCGGCAAGGATCCGGTGATCACGCGGAAGAACCCAAAAATCCTGGTCGTCGACTACGCGACACCGCAGAAGACCGCGGTGGAGATCACCTTCACGGCGACCGACGCGGTGAACCTCGCCAAGAGCGGCCTCGAAGCCCACCACTCGTATCTCTGGCCGCGCCTGCACATGACGGGTACGGGGCTCGCCGACGTGCAGTTCGACGTGAAGACGCGCGGTATCGGGTATTTCGGGTGAAGGCTCGCTTGCTCGCCGCGACGACGGCGCTGCTCGTCGTGTCGTGTCGGCGCCCCGAGGCGCCGACGCGCGCGGCGCCCACGACCGCGGCGAGCTTGCCTCCGCCGCTCACGGCCGCGGCGAGCGTGCCTCCGCCGCCCACGACCGCGGCGAGCGTGCCTGTGCCCGCAGCTCCGGCGAGCGCGGCGGCCGAGCCCGCGGCGAGCGATCCGGTGGTGATGGAGCTGCGCAAGGCGATGCCCGAAACGTCGGTGTCGCTCACGGCGAGCGGCCGAGTCACGCGGGTGATCGCGTCGCCCTTCGAGGAGGAGGAGCGCGCGACGGGGCGGGTGTCGCCCGCGAGCGTCGAGGCGCTGCACCAGGCGCTGCGGGCCGGGCGCCTGTGCGAGCTCGCGCCGAAGCAACGCGAGAGCGCGCCGAGCTACACGGTCGACGCGCGGTTCCCCGACGTGACCTGCGTGATCGAGCTGCCGGATCCCCGCTGGGAGAAGGGCCCTGTCGCGAAGAAAATCATCGACGCCGCCCGCCGGATCGAGGCCGAGGCGTTCCCCGGGCGCTGATCGACGCGGCGACGATGGCCTGTTCTCACGGAGCGCAGACTGCGGGCCTCGCCTCGGGAGCCCACCAGTTGCCGGACATGACGACCATCGACATGAGCTGGATCGTGTCCTCGTAGTAGCCTTCGGACGGGGCCGCCGCGATCGTCGTCCAGAGCTTGTTGAGCCAGGGCTTGTGGGCGCCGTCCGCCATCGCCGCCACGCCGAACGGCGCCGCGAAGGCCATGGTGAGGTAGTCCGAGCCCGCGCTCGGCGCGCCGTTCAGCTTGTAGCCGGCGCGGATCTTGGCCGGATCGCCGCCCGTGGCGCCCTCGATCCACGCCGTCAGCGCCAGGGCCTCCGTCTTCGGCCGCGCGTCGCCCGAGACGAGAAAATCGGTGCCGATCCGCCAGGGATCGCGGCAAGCATTGTAGTCGTAGGCGCCATCGTTGGCGCTCTCCAGGAAATTCGCCGGAGCGGGCTTGGGCGCCGTGAGCGGGCTGGTGATGAAGTCGGGGAGCAGGCCTTTGCCGGGGCTGTAGCTCGCGCGCATCGTCGCGATGAGCTGGTAGGTGCTGTCGGTGAGGCCGGCCCAGCTCGCCGAGCCGGAGGCCGCGCCGAAGCTGCGAAAGTGATCGGTGATGAAGTCCGACGATCGCGTCGAGTCGTGCTTGGCGTCGCCGGCCGCCGCCCAGTCGCCGAGCAAGACGTACCCCTTCGTGGCGTCGAGCGTGAAGGCGGAGATGGCCTTGATGACCTTGAGTCCCTCGGCCTTGTAGTTGATGGCGTCGCAGCTGCCCCACTGCTTGTCGGCGAGGAGGAGCGCGAAGGCGATGTCGAGATCCCCGTCGGAGGCGCTGTCCTGGCCCTGGGCGTCGGCGCACGTCGTGTCCTGATACCAGGCCATGAGGTCCGCCGACGACGAGCTCGGGTGATCGCGAAAGTAGCGATAAAGCCCGTCGAAATGCGCCCTGGCGTCGGGATCGTGGCCGGCCATGATCGCCGACAGGACCATGCCATAGCCGTGCCCCTCGGAGACGGTGAGGTTGCCCGCCTCGGTCTTGGTCTCGACGTAATACCGATCGGTCCCGCACCCGGCCTTGAGGTACTTGGCCTTCCAGTCGTCGTAGGCTTGCCCGGTGAGCTTGTCGAGCTGGGCTTGATTGACCACGTCCGGCAGGACGGAGCCCGGCGTGTAGGCCACGAGGTGCGAGCCAAAAGGCGTCGTGGGGACCACGATCCCCTGCCCGCTCCCGCTGCTGCTGGCGCCGCTCGTGGTCCCGGTCGCGGTGCTCGCGCCGCCGCCTTCCCCCGCGCTCGACGTGGTCGACGCGGCGCCGCCCGCGCCGCCCGCGGACGCCGAGCTGTCGCTCGACGAAGCGCCGCTGTCGGCCGTCGAGCCGGAAGAGGTAGTGGCGGGCGAGGTCGATCCGCACCCGACGAGGAGCGTGGCGAGGAGAAGCGCGGAGGTTCGCATTGGGCCTTCGTGTCCTCACGAAGGGAGGATCGGCGCCCAGAAGAGCACGACATGTGCCAGGATACGAGTCACTTTGGAGCGCGTTGCTTCGCGGCTTCGAGGGAGCACGGCGTGATCGCGCCGGTCGCACCGGGGTGATCCGCGCGATCACCCCCGGCCCGCCATCACTTCGCGAGCTGCATGAGCTTCGATCCATCGACCCAGTAAAGGTACTTCTCGTCGGAAGCCATGCAGCTCGGGAACGGGCTCGGCGGGTTGAGGCCAGTCACGAGCTCGGCGGGGCCGCCCGTCTTCGCCACCTTCATCACGCCCGAAAAAGTCATGAAGTAGACGCTGGTCGCGTCCACCGTGAAGACGCCGGTGAGGCCGTGGGTGCCGTCGATCACGACGGTGGAACGCCCTCCAGCGGCGCTGAGGCGGGCCACGACGGCGCCCTGTCCCGGCGCGGGAGCGGTGGAGAAGTACACCGTATCTCCGTCGACCACGATCCCCGAGGCGATGTCGACCTGGAGGTTGAGATCGGGGCTGATCGGGCCGAGATCGGTCTGCGCATGGGTGGTCTTGTCCGCCTTCACGAGCCCCGTGCCGCCCCAGAAGTAAACGCTCGTCGCGTCGAGGGCGACGGTGCCAATACCGTAGAGGCCAGTCGCGAACACCTCGGGCTGCTGCGAGGGATCCACCGGCGGCGTCGCGGTCTTCGTGTCGTACACCGCCGCAGCGGTCGTGTCCGAGCCCGCCGTGAGGTAATAGAGCGTCGCTCCGTCAGCCGCCATGTGCGTGGGCGCTCCGAAGCCCAGCCCCGCAAAGGGGGTGATGGCCGACGTGCCATTCTTCTTGCCGCGGGCGACGCCGTCGCCGGAGTCGACGTAAACGTAGGTGTCGTCGACGGCGAGTCCGGTGGGCTTTCCCACCCAGGCCTTGAACGTGGTGGCCGGTCCACCCGCCTTCGGGACGCTCCGCAGCTCGCTGTTCGTCCAGTAGACGCTCGTCGCGTCGAGGGCGATGGCGCACGCGGCGCCCGCGCTGCTGGTGTCGAGGGTGACGAGCGCGTGACACGACGAATCAAGGCAAATCTCGCTGGATCCGCACCCGGGCGCGCACGCGCCGGACGTCGCTCCGCCGGTGCCCGAGGTGGTCGTCGCGCCGGAGTCGCCGCCGCCGGATCCGCCCGCTCCCGTGGTCCCCGCCGACGTCGTCGAGGTCGCGCTCCCGCTGACGATCGGCTCGACGGCGCTGGGATTGCAGGCAATCGCCAGCGGGAGAGCCGCGGCGCAGGCGAGGAGAGACAAGCAAAGCCGGTGGTTCATTCGATGTGCCCTTCGAGGGTGAAGCGGGCAGATTGCCCGTCTTTCCCCGAGTGGCCTCGACGCGTCGCCGCGGCTCACGGCGCGGTCACAAATCGACGCTGACGCCGAGCGCGAGCATCCCGAGCGGGCGACCCCACGCCGCCACCGGGCGCCCCGCGAACGAGATGTCGACGCGCGAGAGGGCGAAGCCGAGCCGCCCATCCAGGTAGAGGTTCGTGCGATCGGTGAGGCGCGGCGCGAAGCCGGCGCCGAAGATCGGGAGCGCCGAGACGACTTCGCTGGTGGTGCCCTGATACGGAGCGTCGGCGAATCCGCTGGTTCGCACCCACGCGAGCGCGAGTCCGGCGCTCGCCGTCAGCCGAACGCGCGGCGTCGGGCTGGCCACGACGGTGACGTCGAGGCCCAGGAGCGGCGCGGTCAGCGAGGCCGAGCCTTCGGTGGCCTTCACTGTCGAGCCGATCAACGGGACGCTGAGAAAGCCGCCCAGGCCGAGGTGCTCGAGCGCCATCCACCGCGTCTTGAGGCCGAGATGAAGGGCCGGGCCGCCCGGCTGGAACGGGACGCCGAGGTCTGCCCCGACGAGGAAGCGCGGCCGCGGCGCGGGCGCGGGCGCGTTGACGACGGGAGCCACCGGGGCCGGGGCGTTGACGATGGGTACCGCGACGACAGGCGCGTTGACGAGCGGCGCCCGGGCCGCCAACAGCGGAGCGACCGCGGGCGCGCGCAGCGGCTGGAAGAACGCGCGGAGCTGCTCCGACGCGCGGACGGTCTGGCTGGCGTCGTCGTCGTCCGGCGACGGCATCACGATGGCGCGCTCGGTGAGGCGACCCGTGGCGCCGTCGACGATCCAGAGCTCGATCCGGCGCGCGGGGCTCTCGATCACGCGCGCGGCGGCGATCGCGGTCGTGCCCGTCGCGGTGACGTCGGAGCCCGGCTCGATCTCGAAGCCCATCGCCTCGATCTCGGCGCGCACGCGGGCGCTGAACGGCGTCGGCTCGGCCACGACGAAGAGGACGCGGGGGCCGTCGGCGCGCGCGCGGCGCGGGCTCAGCGCGGCGATCACGACGAAGGCAGCGGCGGCGATCACGCTCGGGATGCGACGGCGGCGGCGAGGGATTGTCATGGCGCGAGGAGGCTGTTCGCGAGATCGGCGTGCGCGCCTGCGGGGTAGCGGGCGATGTAGCTGCGCGCCGTCTCGCGCGCGGCCCCGAGATCACCGAGGCGCTGCTCGGCTTCCATGGTGCGACCGAGCGCCTCGCCGGCGAGCGCGCCGCCGGGGCGCTCGGCGAGGTAGGCCTTGAACCAGCGGTGCGCGTCGGCGTAGGCGTGCGCGCCATCGAAGGCGAGCTGACCCAGATGAAACGCGGCCGTAGCCGCGGCGTCGCTGCCACCGAAGCGCTGCCGCACGGCGGAATATGCCTCGATCGCGCGGGCGCTGCGGCCGGCGAGGCGCGCGATCGTCCCGAGCTCGAGCAGATCGGCGGCGGACACGCTGCCGCAAAGCGCGCCGAAGTCCTCGGCCTCGGCGGCGGCGAGCGCGCCCCTGTTGTCGCCGGCGCGAGCGCGCTCTCGCCACGAAGCGATCGGGGCATAGGCCGAAGGGGCGGCGTCGATCGGGGCGGCCTCCGCGGACCGCGCGACGGCGAGCGCGCGGGGCGCAGAGGTCGCGGTGACGCGCGCGCTCGCGACCGGCTCGCCGGTCGGCGACGCGAGCGCGGAGGCCGCTCCCTTCGCGCCCGCGCACGAGAGCGTGACCGCGTCGCCGGCGGCGAGCGCGCGCTCGTGATCGAGGCACGCGGCGCGGACGACGACGTGGCCTTCGCGCATCGTCACGCGGAGGACCTCGGCGTCGGGATCCCAGCCGGCGTCGAAGCTCGTCCCCGTGACGCGGATCTCGAACGGCCCGCCGACGACCGACCACGCGTTGCCCGCGCGCGGTACGACGTCGGCGCGCAGGCTGCCTCGCTCGATCCCCACGCGCGCGCCGTGCGCGGTCACGTCGAGGATCCGCGCGCTGCCGCCGCCTTCGAGCTGCAGCGTCGAGCCGTCGGAGAAGCTTACCGGCACCGCCTGGGCCGCGGGCGCGACGAGCCAGGCGCCGCTCTGCCCCGGCGTCGTCGGCGCGCCCACGGCGAACGTGAGGGCAGCGTCACGCGTCGGCCAGAGGATCACCGCCGCGGCCACGGCGCCGAGCGCGAGCCCGATCGCCACGGGGCGCCGCAGCGAGTCGCCGCCGCCGGCCTTGCGGCGTCGGTCGAGCTCGGCCCGCATCGTCGCGAGCCGCTCGTCGATCGGCGGCCGCTGCCGCGCCTCGACGGCGACGTTGCCCGCCTCGGCGATCGCGCGACCCAGCGCCTGGAGCTTCGGTGTCAACCCCATCGCGTCCCCTCCTCGAACCAGCTTGCGAGCGCCTCGTGCGCCCGCCCCCGCGCGCAGAACTCGGCCTCCGCAGCCTTGATCCGCCGCTTGATCGTCGCGAGCGAGACGCCGCACGCGCGCGCCACCTGCGTCAGCTCCATCGCTTCGACGTGGCGGAGGGTGAACGCGATGCGCGCGTCCGCGTCGAGCTCGTCGAGCACCTGGTAGAACGCGCGGAGCGCCGCCCGATCCTCGGCCGACGACGACGGCGCCTCGATCTCGGGCGTCTCCTCCGGCGGTCGCAGGATCTGCCACCAGCGCCGGCGCTTCTTGCGAATGGCCTCGCGCGCCACGTTGGCCGCGAAGCCCGCGAGCCACTCGCGCAGCGCCCGCGCGTCGTGCAGATCGTCGACGCGCTGGAGCGCGCGGAGGAAGACCTCTTGCGCGAGATCGTCGAGATCGGTGTGCGCGCCGAGGATGTGCGTGAGCACGCGCTCGACGTGCCCGCTGTACCGGTCGAGCAGGGCGCGCTCGGCCCACCGCTTCCCGTCGCGGAGATCGCGGACGAGATCGTCGTCGTCCTCATGGCGCGCGGCGCGGGCGAGCCCCGCCCTGCGGACGTCGTCGAGGCGAATGACTGCGGGCGGGTTGGCCATGGGGAGAGGTCGCGCCTGAGTGGCCGGAGCCCGGCAGGACGGCTCACGCGCCGGAAAATCGTCGCTACATGGCTTCCGCGGCCCGGGCGCCCTTCCCGCGGAACGTCGGCGAGAGCCCCACCGCCGACAGCAGCGCCAGCCCGACGAACACGTAGAATAGAGCGTTCCAGCCGAAGCGATCGCTGACCTCGCGGGTGACGACCTCCTGGAGCACGCCGCCGATCGAGCCGAGTCCGTTGATGATCCCCGCGGCCTGCGCGGCGGCGAGCGGGCCGCCCGCGTCCTGCGCGGCCGCCGCAGAGATCAGCGCGTCGGGCCCGAAGAGCAGCGCGCCGACGAGGGCCATCGCGATGAAATTGACGAGGCGGCCCGAGTCGCCGATCTGCACGTAGAGAAAGAGCGCAGCGGCGAGGCCGACCAGCGACGCGGCGGCGACGACCGAGCGCGGTATCTTGCGCAGGCGATCCGAGAGCAGGCCAATCACGATGGTGCCGACGACGCCGCCGACCTCGAACGACGTCGAGAGATACCCCGCGTCCTCGCGCGAGTAATGAAGCACCTTCTCCATGTACGTCGGTAGCCAGAGCAGGAGCGAATAGCGGATGAGCTTGATGCAGAAGTAGCTCGCGCCATAGCACCACACGGTGAAGCTCTTGAGCACGCGGCGGCCGGCCTCGCGCTTCTGCTCGGCGAGCGCGTCCCCGGCGCCCCCGAGGTCGGACAGCGCCGACTCGGCCGGCGCGAGCGGCCCTTTGCGCAAGCCGAAGAGGACAATCACCGCGACCACGGCGATCAGCAGCCCGGGGCCGATGAAGGCGCCGCGCCAGCCATAGGCCTTGAGGAGCCGGGTGGCGACGAAGCTCGCGACGATGCCGCCGACTTGATAGCAGGTGGACCAGAGCCCCATCGTGCGCCCGCGTTGCGCCGAGGGGACCCACTCGGCCATGGCCTTGACGTTTCCCGGCCAGCCGCTCGACTGGGCGAGCCCGTTGATCATCATCGCCACCAGGAACAGGACAGCGATGCTGGAGAAGCCGAAGGCGATGCACGCCGCGGCCGAGGCGAGCATGCCATAGCCGATCAGGCGGCGCGCGCCGATGCGATCGCCGAGCCCGCCGCAGATGAACTGGCCGAGCGCGTACGTCGCCAGGTACGCCGTTTGGACCCCGAGGAACGCGCGCGGGCCAAAGGCCTCTTCAATCCCCGTCTTGGCGACGCTCATCCCCTTTCGACCGAGGTAATACGTGGCGTACGAGAGCCACGTGATCGAGAAAGCCTGCGCGAAGCCGAGGGGATCCGGCTCGCGCGCGGCGGCGTCGAGGGCGGCGGGGCGGGCCGGCGGGACGGGGGTGGAGTCGCTCACCGGGAGAGCCTACACCGAGTCCCCCGGCGACCGGCGACCGGCCTGCGGCCCTGGCCGCCCGGCGCGCGATCGTGCTCCGTTCGACACCGGAAAGACCTGCGGGCCTGGCAGACGCGCCGATGCACGAGGCGTCCTCCGTGCTAGATGCCGCGGGTGCACGACGCAATCGTGGTGGGTTCGGGGCCGAACGGGCTGGCTGCAGCGGCGTACCTGGCGAGGGCGGGGCTCTCCGTCCTGGTCCTCGAGGCGCAGGGCACGCCCGGCGGCGCGGTGCGCACGCGCGAGGTCACCCTCCCGGGCTTTCATCACGATCTCGGCGCGGCGTTCTTCCCCTTCGGCGAGATCAGCCCCGCGCTCGTGCCGCTGAACCTCGGCGGCGCGGGCCTCGCGTGGAAGCACCTGCCCATCGACAGCGCGCATCCGGCCGCCGACGGCACCTGCGCCTCGATCAGCCGCGATCTCGAGACCTCGATGGCGAGCTTCGGCGAGGACGGGCCGGCGTGGCGCAAGATCGCGCTCTGGCACCGCCGCACGCGGGATCGGATGCTCGACGCCCTGCTCTCCACGCTGCCCGCGCTGGGGCCGATGCTGCGCTTCGGTCCGATCAACCTGCTGCGGCTGGCCCGCGTGGCGATCTCCAGCGGTCGCGGCTACGCATCGAGCCAGTTCCGCACCGAGGCCGCGCGCCGGGTGATCCCGGGGCTCGCCCTCCACACCGACGTCGGGCCCGACGACGCGATGGGCGCCGTCGTCGGCTTCGTGCTCGCGGTGCTGGCCTCGAGCGGCGGCTTCGGCGTCCCCGTGGGCGGCGCCTCGGCGATCACGAAAGCCTTGATCCGTCGCGTGGAAGAGCGCGGCGGCACGCTCCGCTGCGGGGTGCGCGTGCGCAAGATCCTGGTGCGCGGCGGGCGCGCCGTCGCCGTGCTGACGACGGCCGGCGAGGAGATCGAGGCCCGCCACGCCATCGTCGCCGACGTCGCGGCGCCGACGCTCTACCGCAGCTTGCTCGAAGAGTCGGTGGTCCCGCCCAGGGTCCTCGCGGCGATGAAGACGTTCCGCCAGGGATTCGGCACCTTCAAGATGGACTGGGCCCTCGACGGCCCCGTGCCCTGGACTCATGAAGACTGTAGCCGCGCCTCGGTCGTCCACGCCGGCGACAGCCTCGACGATCTGGCGAAGTTCACCGCCGAGGTGCGCGACGGCAAGCTTCCTTCGCACCCGTACATGGTGATTGGCCAGCAGTCGCTCGCCGATCCCACCCGCGCTCCGGCCGGGCAACACACGCTCTGGGCCTATACCCGTGTCCCCGCCAAGGCCCCTGACGGCTGGAGTCACGACCGCGAGAGCTTCGCCGATCGGCTGGAGTCGAGGATTGAAGAGCTCGCCCCGGGCTTCAAGAAGCGGATCCTGGCGCGGGCCATCTTCTCGCCCGAAGATCTCGAGGCCATGAACGAGAACCTCATCGGCGGCGACCTCGGAGGCGGCTCGGCGGCGATACGGCACCAGCTCTTCTTCAGGCCCGTGTTCCCGTGGTTCCGTTACCGTACGCCGGTGAAGAGGCTCTATCTGGGATCGTCGTATACCCACCCTGGCGCGGGCGTCCACGGGGCCTGCGGGCGCAACGCCGCGCAGATGGTGCTGCGCGACGTGGGCTGACGATGGCGCCAGGTGCTATGCGCTGGGCGACGACGTCGGGGCCGCGGGGCGCGTGCCGAGCGGGCCGTCGGTGGTGATCGGCACCGACGCGGCCTCGAAGGCGGCGGCCACGTTCTCGCTCGGCGGGGGGAGCTCGCAGTAGCCGCGGCGCTCGGCGAGGACGTTGAAGCGGCGGTTGAGCCACCCCGGGATCACCAGCGCGAACGTGCGCGCGAGACGCCGCGGATCATCGAGCGTCCGCAGCATGGCCTGGTAGGTGAGCTCGCCGTAGGTCGCCTTGAAGGCCTCGGCCTGCTCGGGGCGCGCGACCCAGTTCATCACGCCGGGGCGATCGGCCTCGGGGTGGAACTGCACCGTCTCGATCCCGGGCGCGACCTCGAGCGCGAGGAGGGCGCGGCCCTTCGAGACGCCGTCGCGGCTCTCGCGCGCGAGCACCGAGCCACCGAGCCGCTTCAGCAGCGCCTCGTCGGGATCGATCGCCTCCCAGTTGCGGTGCTCGAACGCGAACAGGCGATCGCCGAAGGCGGTGAGCAGCGGGTGACGCTGCCCCTCGGGCGTCGTGTAGATCGGCATCACGCCGAACTTGCGATCGCCGCGCGGGCCAATGTGCGCGACCTTGAAGTGGCGCACGACGAGCTCGAACGAGTAGCAGATGGCGAAGAGCGACTGCTGATCGACGCCGTCGCGGATCGTCGACTCGACGACGCCGTCGCTGAAGCGGCCGTAGTCGTCGACCCAGACCGTTCCGTCGCCGTCGAAGGGCGAGCCAGGGCCGCCCGACGAGAGGTACAGATCGCAGTCGCGCGGGACCGGGTTCTCGGTGTCGCGGGGCGAGACCTCGACCAGCTCGCACGGGAGCGTGGGGTTGAAGAGGCGCACGCGCTCGAAGAACGCCGCCGCGAGGCCGCGCAGGCAGCGCATCGCCTGGTTCACGTGCGCGTTGTTCATGTCCACGAGGCAGACACGGAGTGGACGGAGGCGGTCGTTCGACATCGCGCTGAGGACCGAGGATCCCTGGCTCACGAGCTCATCCAGTCGAGCCGTGGCGAGAAGCCCGGAGGCGAATGCCATAGCACCCCCCGTGCTGCGCGAAAAGAAAGGAGGCGCCGGGTTTCAGGAGTGAAAGGCCGCGCGGACGTGGACCTACATGCGCGGGCACGTGTCGGCGACGGCGTCGCGATCGCGCCTTCGCGTGCTTCACGCGTCGCCCTCGACGCCTACGGCGCGAGCTTGTTCGCGCCGCCCGGGGTTGGCGCGCAGACGAAGAAGTCCACGCTGTTGTCGCCGGTGTCCTTGCCGTTCGGAACGCGACACAGCGAGGCCGAGGTGTTCATCGCGGGAAACTTCTCGCCCTTGAAGAACGTCCCCATCGCGAAGCTTCCGTAGCCGAGCGCGTCGACCACGCTGCCGCCGTGCTTGAGCTGCACGCTGTCGGGCCCGTTCTGCAGATCGGCCGTCGCCTTGATCATCTTGGCGGCGCCGGCGGGCACGACGACCGACGAGTCTTGCGCGACGACGAAGTAGCCCGCGGCGCCGATCGAGTGTCCCGACAGGGTGGCCACGGTGGTGGACGTCCCGTCGCTCCCGTTGATGGCGTCGAGCGTGTAGCCCGTCAAATCGAGGCCCGGCGGGCCGAGGATCTCGATGAAGCAGCCGACGTCGGGGCCCGCCGGATCGTAGACGATCTCGTTGATCACCGGGGTCGTGACATCGACGAGCTTGCAGTCGATGCACGACTTGCCCGCGGGCGCCGCGCCGTCGCACTCTTCACCGGCGTCGACGACGCCGTCGCCGCAGACCGCGCCGCCGCTGCTCGTGCTCCCGCCTCCGCTGCCGCCCGCGCCGGTCGTCGTCGTGGCCGAGGTCGTGGTCGTGGTCGCCGCGCTCGAGGTCGTCGTCGCGTCGGAGGCGCTGCCGCCCGCGCCTCCGACGCCGGTCGAGTCCGTGGTCTGGTTACCGTGGGCGCAACCGACGATCAGCGTGAAGGCCGCGGCGAGGACGACGAGGGACGAGGAGGATGAAGTCATGGAAAATCGCGCCACGATAATCCACGTAGCGCGATCGCGCCCGCGCCGCGACGACCTCGTCAGCGCCCTCGCCCTCGGCGCGGATATTGAGTAGAACGCGCCGCGACGTGGCCACCGAGGACGACGAGAGCGCGCTGATCATCGAGGCGGCCACCGAGCCCGCGCTCGCGCTCGCGCCGATCGAGCCCGCCGCGGCGCCGGCGCCGAGCGAGGCACGATCGGCCGGGATGGTGACGGCGGGGATCATCCTCTCGCGCCTCGTCGGCCTCGTGCGGCAGCGCGTCGTCGCCCACTACTTCGGCACCTCGGCGTTCGCCGACGTGCTCGCGGCGGGCTTCCGCGTCGGCAACATCACCCAGAACCTGCTCGGCGAGGGCACGCTCTCGGCGTCGTTCATCCCGGTCTATGCGAAGCTTCGCGCCCAGGGCAAGCACAGCGAGGCGACGCACTTTGCCCTGTCGTCGCTGGGGTTGCTCCTGGTCACGTCGGCCCTGGCCTCGCTGCTCGGGGTGCTCTTCGCGCCGTGGCTGACGCGGATCATCGCCGCGGGCTTCGATCCCGATCGCCTGGAAAACACGACCAAAGTCGTGCGCGTGCTCTTCCCGATGACGGGGCTGCTCGTGCTCTCGGCGTGGGGCCTCGGCGTCCTCAACGCGCACCGACGCTTCTTCTTGCCGTACGCCGCGCCGGTGGTGTGGAGCCTCGCGCAGATCGTCGGGCTCGGCGTCTTCGGCTACTGGCTCGAGCAGCGCGGCGAGCCGCTGGCGATGGCCGTGGCGTGGAGCGCGCTCGTCGGCGCCGGGCTCCAGCTCTTGCTGCTGCTGCCCGCGGCGCGCGCGCTGCTGGGCGGCCTCACGCCGCGCTTCGATCGTCAGGACGCGAACGTGCGCGAGGCGGCGCGACGGCTCCCCGCGGCGCTGCTCGGCCGCGGCGTGATCCAGATCTCGGGCCTGATCGACATGGCCCTGGTGAGCTTCCTCGGGCGGGGCGCCAACGCTACGTTCAACTACGCGCAGACGGTGTACCTGCTGCCGATGAGCCTCCTCGGCACCGGCGAGGCCGCGGCCGCCCTCCCCGCGATGGCCGGCGAGACCGCCGAGCAAGACCTCGAGGTGCGCAACGCGGCGCTGCGCAAGCGCCTCGGCGCGTCCATCGCGCGGATCACGGTGATCACCGTGCCGACGACGCTGGCGTTCCTGCTCCTCGGCCACGATCTGATCCGCGTCCTGCTCCAGAGCGGCAGCTTCGATCGCGCGGCCACCGAGCGCGTCGAGCCGCTCCTCGCGGCCTACGGCTTCGCCTTGCTCGGCAACGCGTCGGGTCGGGTGCTCATCACGACGTCGTACGCCATCGGCGACACGAAGACGCCCACGCGCTACGCCATTTACCGCGTCGTCTCGAGCACCATCGTCTCGGTGGTCTTGATGCAGCGGCTCGACGTCCTCGGCGTGGTGCTCGGCGCGGTGTTCGCCGCGTGGGTCGAGACGATCGCCCTTGGAATGAAGCTCCGGACGCAGATCGGTGGGCTCGGGCTCGATCAGCTCAAGCCGTGGCGCACGCTGCTCCTCGGCGCGCTCTCGGTCGGCCCCGCGGTGCTCGGTCGCGCCCTCCTGCCCGAGGCGTTCGCGGGCTCTCTGCTCGGCTCGCTGCTGGTGCTCGCGGTCTTCGGCGGCAGCTTCGCCGTCGCGGCGCCGGCGCTCGGACTCTTCGACGTCCGCTCGTTGCTCCGACGCGGGAAGCGCCCGTGAACACCGCTTGGCGCGGCCGACGTAGCGTGGAATGCTCGCGAGCGATGCTCCGCCCCGTGACCGTGATCGCGAGCCGCGCCCGATGATCGCCGGCGTGCAGCCCGGCCAGATTCTCGCGGGGAAATACCGCGTCGAGCGCGTCCTCGGAGAGGGCGGCATGGGCATCGTCGTGGCCGCGCATCACCTCCACCTCGACAAGCGCGTGGCGCTGAAATTCCTCCGTCCCGAGGTCGCCGCCAACCGCGAGCTCGTGGCTCGTTTCTCGAACGAAGCGCGCTCCGCCGGCAAGATCCAGAGCGAGCACGTGGCCAAGGTGCTCGACGTCGGCGTGCTCGACGACGGCTCGCCGTACATGGTGATGGAGTACCTCGAGGGCACCGACCTCGCGGGGCTGATCAAGCAGCGCGGCAGCATCCCCGGGCCCGAGGCGATCGAGTACGTCTTGCAGGCCTGCGAGGCCCTCGCCGAGGCCCACGTCGCCGGCATCGTTCACCGCGATCTCAAGCCGGCGAACCTCTTCCTCGTGCGCCGCGCCGACGGCTCGCCCAGCGTGAAGGTCCTCGACTTCGGCATCTCGAAGGCGGCCCTCTCGAACGACGGCGCGCACGCGCTCACGCAGACGGCGGCGGTGCTCGGATCGCCGAGCTACATGGCGCCCGAGCAGCTCAAATCGGCGCGCCAGGTCGATCCGCGCACCGACGTGTGGGCCCTCGGGATCATCCTCCACGAGCTGATGACGGGCGAGGTCGCGTTCCGCGCCGACACCGTGCCCGAGCTCTACGTATCGATCCTGCAGTCGCCTCCGACGCCGCTGCGCAAGCGCTTGCCCGGCGCGCCGCCCGCGCTCGAAGCGGTGCTGCTGCGCTGCCTCGAGAAGGAGCCGGGGCGCCGCTACGCCAGCGTCGGCGAGCTCGCCCTCGCGCTCGCCGAGTTCGCGCCGACCCGTTCGCAGCCGTCGGTCGAGCGCGTCGCCAAGATCACCGGCGCCGTCCGCGCCGCGCGCCCCGCGAGCCCGCGCGTCGACACGCCGCAGCCTGGCTACAACCCCGGCGTCGCGGCGACGATCGGCCCGTCGACGTCGACCGCCGCGCCCCACGGGCCCTACGGTTCGCCGCCGCAGCCCACGCACGCGTCGGGCTACGCGCCGCAGCCACAGTACGCGCCCCAGCCGACGCCGCACCCGTACCCTCACGCCCAGGCTCAGTACCCGATGGCGCCGCCCGCCGCGAAGGGCATGTCGGCCGCGACGCTCGTCCTGATCCTCCTCGTTTCGTTCATCATGCTCGGGGCCGGCGGCTGCATGTTCTGCGTGTGCGTCGGCGCGGCCAATAGCGGCAATTCTCGTCATGGCGCGCTCGACCTCGAGGCCCCGAACGGCCTCGACGGGGCCGGGTCGCCCCGGAGCCCCTTCCAACCGCACGCTCGTTGGACTAGCGTGGCGCGCGGTGAACCCCATCGCCTGCCGCGTCCCGCGGAGCCGAGCGCATTCCTCGCGCGAAGGGGTCAGAAGCGATCGCGAACGTCCGCGCACATTGCGCATTCCGGGTGATGGAGCCAGAAACGACTCCATCCCCCGCACACACGACACCCCTGTCGTAGATCTTGGGCCTATAGCTCAATTGGTCAGAGCCCCCGGCTCATAACCGGGTTGTTCCTGGTTCGAGTCCAGGTGGGCCTACATCGTCGCTCGAAATCGAGCAAGGAGCAGACCGGGCAGTGAGCATCCGCGAGCAGATCGCATCTTTGGAAGAGCTCTCGGCGATCGACGTCGAAATTCGGCGTATCGACGAGCTCCTGGAAAAGCAGAAGAAGGGCTTGTCGGGGATGCAATCCGAGGTGAAGGGCCTCGAAGATCGCCTGAAAGCCGACCGAGAAATGCTGGTGGCCATGGAGCGGACCCGGTCCGAGCTGATGACCGAGGCCCGCCAGATGACGCAGCAGATCGACAAGTCCCGCGAGAAGCTCGGCCGCTCCCGCAACGAGCGCGAGTCGAACGCCGCCCAGCGGGAGGTCGAGGAGCTCCGCAAGCTGCTCCGCGATCGCGAGGACGAGGTCGAGCGCCTCAACAACGCCACGAACGCGGCCCGCGCCGCGATCGAGGACGCCGACGGCAAGCGGACGACGATCGCCGGCGATCTCGCCGGGACCGCGCCCGGGATCACCACGTCGCTCTCGGAGCTCGAGGCCGAGCGCGCCGTCTTCGCCGAGAACCGCGTGAAGGTCGTCGCGCGGCTGCCGAACATCCTCTACCGGCGCTACCAGTCGATCCGGACGCGGCGCCCTGTCGCGATCGCCCGGACGACCGACGGCACCTGCATGGGCTG
Organism: Byssovorax sp.; assembly: GCA_025362495.1. Classification (GTDB taxonomy): domain Bacteria; phylum Myxococcota_A; class Polyangia; order Polyangiales; family Polyangiaceae; genus JANYGI01. The sequence continues at coordinate 90,527 of JANYGI010000151.1, forward strand.
CCACGTCTCGGTCCCCCCGATGATGTTCCAGAAAATGCGGCGGATGCACGAGTTCGAGCAGTGCCCGAACTGCCTGCGGATCCTTTACTATCACGCGCCGGACGCCGCCCCGGCGTCGGCTCCCGACCCTTCGCGGGCGTGACGAACCGCTCAGTCGCTTCCGGCCATCGCGCGGTCGCCGGAAGCTTGACTGAATCGTCGCGACGCGTTCCCCTAGCCGGAACCCCGCCTTGAAGACCTGCGACGCTTGCCATCGCCTCTACGCTGACGACAGCGGCTTCTGCCCGATCGATGGTCAGAAGCTGACGCCGATCGCCGAGGCCGTCGTCCCCACCGATCCCCACGACAAACGCCTCGGGAGCACCCTCTGCGACGGTCGCTACCAGATCTGGCGGACAGTCGCCGACGGCGGGATGGGCCGCGTTTACCAGGCGATCGACAGCAAGGAGAACCGCAGCGTCGCGCTGAAGATCCTCCACTCCGACGTGGCGATGGACGCGGTCGCGGTCGCGCGGTTCAAGCGTGAGTTCGAGTGCAGCGCCGCCCTCCCCCACGACTACATCGTCGAGGTCCTCGCCTTCGAGAAGACCGAAGACGGCAGCTTCGCGCTGGTGATGGAGTACCTCGAAGGCGAAGAGCTGCGGATGCTCCTGAAGCGCGAGAAGGTGCTCTCCCCCGAGCGCCTCGTCCGCATGCTCTCGCAGACGGCGCTGGGCCTCGCCGAGGCGCACAACCGCAAGATCGTCCACCGCGATCTCAAGCCCGACAACGTCTTCCTCTGCGGCGCGAGCGAGGGCGATCGCTCGAAGATCCTCGACTTCGGCAGCGTCCGCGACAACTCCGCGGGCGCGAAGAAGCTCACGGTGATGGGCACGACGATCGGCTCGCCGTACTACATGGCGCCGGAGCAGGCGCAGGCGCTCCCTTCGCTCGATCATCGCGCCGACGTGTGGTCGATGGCGGCGATCGCCTACGAGTGCCTCACCGGCACCCTGCCGTTCGTGGGCTCCAACGGGCCGATGATCCTCCTCGCGATCCTCAGCGAAGAGCCGCGGCCGCCGAGCGAGGTCGGGGCGATGTACCGGGTCCCGAAGACGCTCGACGCCGTGATGGAAGACGCCCTCGCGAAGAACCCGGACATCCGCGTGCCCACCGTCGGCGCCCTCGCCGATCGCATCGGCCACGCCTTCGGACTCGAGGGCGCTCACGCCGAGTGGGCCGTCACCCCGCAAGACGAGCTGGCGGCACGGATTCGCGCCGGCGTCAAGGGCGCCATCGCCCGCTACGAGGAAGAGCGCGCCCGCGTCCCCGACACCAGCGCGATGGACGCCGCGTTCCGCACCGAAGATCCCTTCAAGGCCGGCTCGGCAGGCGGCCCGGCCGCGTTCTCCGACGATCTCGTGATGGGCGTCCCCAAGGGTACCTCGAGATGGATCTTCGCGGCCGTCGGCGGCGTGGCGATCCTCCTCGGCGTGGTGGTTGCACTGCTCGCCTCGCGGTGATCCGAGGTCGGCAGGCATCCTGCCCTCCCCGCCCCGAGTCGCCGCGAACGCGAGACATCACGCGGTGGATCGTGGAGGGACCACGTGGATCTTCCTTCCCGCCGTGCATCGACGCGCCGCGGGGCTCGTCGAAACCGCTGGTCAAGTCCCCCGTTTCAATCGCGCGGGGCTCGTCGACCGAGCCAACCCCCGTGGCAAGGAGCATAGCGCCGTGATAATCGATTCAATCATGACCATGAAGCCTGCGCATCGGACGCTTTCGGGTTCCTTCAGCCTCGTCGCCCTCATGGGCCTGGCCTTCGCCCTCGCGGCAGGCTGCAGCAAGAGCGAGGCGGCTCCGGCGCAGCCCGGCGCGGCCCACGAGGGCACCGCGGTCACCAAGGGCCCGAAGTCCGAGACCGAGAGCTACGTCGCCGAGATCAAGGGCTCAGGCGCGTACAAGGCCGGCGCCGAGGGCACGGTGGACATCACCTTCGCGACCAAGGGCGACTACCACATCAACAAGCAGTATCCCTACAAGTTCAAGGCGACGGATCCCGCTCCCGAGGGCATCAGCTTCCCCAAGCCCATTCTCCAGCGCGCCGACGGCAGCTTCGAGGAGAAGAGCGGCAGCTTCAAGGTGCCGTTCGTCGTCTCCAAGGCGGGCAAGGCCACCGTCTCCGGCACCCTGAGCCTGAGCGTGTGCAGCGACGCCAACTGCATCATGGACAAGGTCGACCTCGCACTTGACGTCGACGTGAAGTAGCCCGGGGGCTACACTCGCCCCCGCGTGAAAAGCCCCGACGCCTCGCTTCCGGAGTCGACCACGACCACGACCGCGCTGGCCGAGCTCGACCAGATCGCCAGCCGCATGGCGCGCCGATTTCAGGAGGGGCGGCGCCTCCTGTCCTTCCAGCAATACCTGCAGCTCTTCGCCGAGGGCCCCGTGCGCCACGGTCGGGACGCGTCGCGCTACGTGCGCGACATGTTCGACCACTTCGGCACGCGGACCGTGAAGAAGCCGTGGGGCGAGCAGCGGCGCTACCGCCTGTTCGATCTGCCCTGGGACGAAGACGCCACGGCGCCCGCGCACCGCGCCCACGCCGCACGCGACGCCGCGCTCGTGGGCCAGGAAGACTTGCAGGCAGAGATCTACCGCTGCCTCGAGAACTTCGTGCAAGAGGGGCGCGCGAACCGCCTGATCCTGCTCCACGGGCCGAACGGCTCCGCGAAGAGCACCATCGCCGCGTGCATCCTTCGCGCGCTCGAGCACTACTCGACGCTCGACGCGGGCGCGCTCTACCGCTTCCACTGGGTCTTCCCGAGCCGCAAGAAGCTCAAGGGAGCCATCGGCTTCGGGGGCGAAGGCTCTGTCGAGATCCCGTCGGAGGGCGCAAGCTACGCCCACCTCGACGACGATCAGATCGACGCGCGCCTGGTGATCGAGCTCCGCGATCACCCGCTGTTTTTGCTGCCGATCCCCGAGCGCAAGCTGCTCTTGCTGCAGCTGTACGCGGCCGCCGGCGTGAAGGACGCGCCGCCGGACTGGCTGCTGAGCGGCAAGCTCTCGCACAAGAATCAGCAGGTGTTCGAGGCGCTGTTCACCTCGTACAAGGGCTCGCTCGCCGAGGTGCTGCGCCACGTGCAGGTCGAGCGCTGGTTCGTCTCGCGGCGTTACCGCACCGGCGCCGTCACGCTCGGGCCGGCGCTCTCGGTCGACGCGGGCGAGCGGCAAATCACGGCTGATCGATCGCTCTCGGCGCTGCCGACGTCGCTCCAGGCCACCACGCTGTTCGAGGCCCACGGGGAGCTGATCGAAGCGGCCGGGGGCGTGCTGGAGTTCAGCGATCTGCTCAAGCGCCCGCTCGATGCGTTCCGTTATTTGCAGCTCACGCTGGAGACGGGCGAGGTCGCGCTCCAGCAGCAGACCGTGCAGACCAACGTGGTGATGATCGGCAGCGCCAACGAGATCCACCTCAACGCCTTCCGCGAGCACCCCGAGTTCCCGAGCTTCCGCGGCCGGTTCGAGCTGCTCCGCGCGCCCTACCTGCGCAGCGTCGTCGACGAGCAAGCCATCTACGACGCGCAGATCACGCCGCACGTTCGCCGTCACGTCGCGCCGCACGCCACGCGCGTCGCGGCGCAGTTCGCGGTGCTCACGCGCATGAAGCAGCCCGAGGCCAAGCGCTACTCGGACGCGCTCGCGCCCATCGTCTCGGCGCTCACGGCGGCCGAGAAGATGGACCTCTTCGCGACGGGCGCCGCGCCGGAGCGCCTCGAGCCCGACGCGCAGAAGGTGCTGCGCGCCGGCATCGCGTCGATTTACCAGGAGACCCAGTCGTCCGTGGACTTCGAGGGTCGCCTCGGCGTCTCGCCGCGCGAGGTGCGGACGCTGCTGCTCGACGCCGCGCAGAGCACCGACTACGCGTGCCTGTCGCCGTTCGCCGTGCTGTCCGAGCTCGATGAGCTGTGCAAGCGCGCGTCCGAGTACGACTGGCTGCGCGAGAAGGCGCTGGCCGGCGGCTACCACGATCATCGCCTCTTCCGCGACGTGGCGCGCGCCCGGCTCCTCGACACGCTCGAAGAAGAGATGCGCACCGCGAGCGGCCTCGTGGACGAGACGCGCTACGGCGAGCTCTTCGATCGGTACATCACCCACGTGGGCTACTGGGTGAAGGGCGAGAAGCTCCGCAACCCGCGCACGGGCGAGGCCGAGAACGCCGACGAGCGGATGATGCGCGAGGTCGAGGCCCTGCTCGCGATCCGCGCCAAGGTGGAGGATCATCGCCGCGGGTTGATCTCGTCGATCGCGGCGTGGGCCATCGATCACCCGGGGCAGAAGATCGTCAACTCGGTCGTGTTCCCGCAGCAGATGAAGCGCCTGCGCGAGACGGTGTTCACCGAGCGTCGCAAGGGCGTGGCGCTCCTCGTGCGCGATCTGGTGAGCATCCTGCGCGAGCGGGCGCAGCGCGCGCCCGGCGGCTCGGCGCCCCCCGGCGGCTGGGCCGAGCTCCACGAAGAGCAGCGCAAGAACGCGCTCGTCGCCCTGTCGCGCCTCGAAGCGATGGGCTACTGCGAGCGGTGCGCCCTCGACGCCGGGAGCGCGCTGCTCCGCGCCCGCTACGCCGAGCTGGTGACGTGAAGGCTTGTTTTCGTGCTGATTGACACGCACTGTCACCTCGACGCGACGTACTTTCCCGAGGGCCCCGACGCCGCGATCGAGCGCGCCAGGGCACAGGGCGTGGACGCGTTCGTCGTGGTCGGCGTCGGCGCGACGCTCGAGCAGTCACGCCAGGCCGTGGCGCTCGCGGCGCGACGATCGGACTGCCACGCGGTGACCGGCGTTCATCCGCACGACGCGGCCTCCGTCGACGCGGCGATGATCGCCGAACTCGAGCAGCTCGCCGCGTCGCCGCACGTCGTCGCCGTGGGGGAGATCGGGCTCGATTACCACTACGAGCGCTCGCCGCGCGAGGCGCAGCAGGCGGTGTTTCGCCGGCTGATCGGCCTCGCGCGCGCGGCGAAGAAGCCGATCGTGATCCACACGCGCGAGGCCGCCGCCGACACCATCGCCATCCTCACGGAGGAGGGCGCGGCGGACGTGGGCGGCATCATCCACTGCTTCTCGGAGGACCGCGCCTTCGCGCAGAAGGCCCTGGATCTCGGCTTCGATCTCTCGTTCTCGGGGATCGTCACCTTCAAGACGGCGCGCGCCATCCAGGACGTCGCGGGGTGGGCGCCCATCGATCGCATCCTCGTCGAGACCGACAGCCCGTACCTCGCGCCGGTGCCATTTCGCGGCAAGCCGTGCGAGCCGGCGCACGTGCTCCACACGGCGCGCCGCGTCGCCGAGCTGCGAGGGATCTCGCTCGAAGAGGTCGCGGCGCGCACCTCGGAGAACGCGCGGCGCCGGCTCCGCTTCTAGCCGCGTCCTCCTCGCGGCGACGCGCCGAAGATCCCTTTTCATGGGGCGATTTTCGCGCATACTGAGCGCACGATGCCGAGACCGCTACGCGACGAGGGGCGGGTCGCCTCGGCCTGGCTGCTGTCGATCGTCGGTCACCTCGTGGCGTTCGGCCTGACGGGGCTCGCGCTCGCCGGCTCGCTGGGGAAGCCGCCCGCGCCGGCGCTCACGCCGCCGACGCCGCCGCACCGCGACGACGACACGGTCGAGATCGATCTCCCGCGCGTGGTCGACGGCAGCCTGCTCGCGGCGACGACGCCGGCGAACGCGCTGCCCGCGCTCCCGCTCGCGCGCGGCGGCGGCGAGGGTCAGCCGCGCCCCGACATGGATCAGCGCGGCCGCGGCGGCACCGACACGGCCGACGCCCCCGCCCTCAACCTCGCCGATCGCGACGAGGATCTCGTGCTCTCTCCCGAGCTGCGATCGCGCTTCGATCGCAGCCAGATCCAGCGCATCCGCAGCGCGCGCCACCGCGCCTCGCTCGAGGACTGGCGGGCCAGCCGCGAGCCGATGGAGCTCACCTTCATCGCCAGCGGCCACAGCGTGACGGATCGGCCCGAGCGTCGAGCGCCCTCGGATCGCGATCCCTCGGCGGGCGCGCGCGACTCCGGCGCGCCTCGCGTTCACGGCGGCGTGCTCGGCGCCGGCGAGCTCCCCGCGGGCGTCGGCGAAGCGCGACGCGAGCCCGGCGGCCCCGTCGAGGGCGCCGATCGCGCGTCCCCGGGCGTCGGCGTGCGCGACGGCGCCACGGGCGACGATCACCGCGCCAGCGCCAAGCTGGCCTTCGCGCGCCCCGACGTGCAGGAGGGCACGCCGTCGATCCCCGCAGCCGTGCAAGGTCGCGCGAGCGACACGGTCGACGCCGAGCAAGAGGTCGCGCTGGCGCTGCAGTCCATCGTCCACGCGAGCAACGCCGGCGGCGCCGTCGGCGCGGGCCGTGGCGGGCAAGACGGCGCGGGCCCCAGCGGCTCGGGCGGCGTGGCCGGCCAGGGCTCGACCTCGCGCGCGCTCGGCAATGGCTCTGGCGCGGGCTTCGACAGCAACGCCAAGGATCGCCGCCGCACCGACTACATCCGCCGCGTCACGAGCAAGCTCTTCGCGGCGACGGCGCACGCGTTCCCTCGCTGGGCGGCTGCCGAGGGGCTCCAGGGGATCTCGATCGTCACGTTCACGATCCTCGCGAACGGCAGCGTCGCGAGCGTCTCGGTGACGCGCCCGAGCGGCATCCCCGAGCTCGACGAGAACTGTCGCCAGGCCGTGCTCCGCATCGCGCCGCTCGATCCGCTCCCGCCCGAGATGGGCCAGAGCTACCGGTGGGCCTTCCCCTTCGACTTCCGGAACCCCGCGGTGCTCCCGAAGAGCGCCAAGGCCCACACCGAGGAATGAAGGCGTTTCCCCGGAGAACGCGACGCCTACGATTTACTGCTCGTGCCGGTTGACAGATCGCTCCAGGATCGAACATATTCCGCCGCGTTTTCAGCCGCCGAAGTAGCTCAGCCGGCTAGAGCAGGCGTTTCATACGCGCCGGGTCGGGGGTTCGAGTCCCTCCTTCGGCATTTTTTTTCGATGGGGCCGCTTGCGGCCCCATACCCCGGGGCGCCTCTGGCGCCCCACGCGCTTTCCGCGGTTGTGTGGTGCGAGGGTCGCGTTGCGCGGGGACTGGCCCCGCGAGCGAGCCTCGCAGGTGTGGTGCGACGCTGCCGTTGCGCGGGGACTCGTCCGCGGCGCGACAGTCTCGCGTGGGTCGCGACGCGCGTTGGGCTGGCCTCGATCCACGGGCGTCGAGACGGCTCGCGGGCGGTCTTGCAACAGCGTTGCAGGTGCACACGAGTTGCAACGGCGGCGATCGGTGGGCGCGGGCCGGCGGCGAGGTCGCGAGAGGGCGCTCCCCTGCGTGGGTCGCGGGCGTCGGTGGGCCGACGGAGCGCGCAGGGGGCGTGGCTATCGCTGCGCGCCGGTCGGGCGCGTCGGGTCACGAAGCGCGTTGCGCCGCCGGCTTGCGCGCCGAAGCGGTGCGCTTCGTCCCGGTGCGCTTGGTCGCGGTCGCGCGCTTCCTGGCGGCGGCTCGCGGGCGCTTGGTCGCGGTCGCGCGCTTCCTGGCGGCGGCGCGCGGGCGCTTGGGCGCGGTGGCGCGCTTCGTCGCCGTCGCGCGCTTCGTCGCCGGGCGCGCGGTGGCGCGACCTTGCTTCGTCGCCTCGTCCTTCGAGAGCGCGGACTTCGCCGCGGGGGTGCGGCGCGCGGCGGCCTTTCGCTTCGCGGCCGGGCGGCCTCGCGTCGCCTTCGCTTCGCCCTCCGTCGCCGTCTTCCCGGCGGTCGCGGCGGTCTTGCGAGCCGTCGTCCGACCGCGGGTCTCCGTGGCTTCGGACGGGGTGCGCGCCCCGCGCTTGGCCGGCGCTTTCGAGGTGGTCTTCTTCGCGCCGCCGGTGCGGGCCGTGCTCTTGGACATCATGACGTGGTCTCCCGTTATCGCTGCCACTCGGCCGCGATGCGGACCACGCTCGGCAATCCGTGTGCCGCCGCGCCTCGGGGCCGGCGCCGGCGCGGACCACGTCGCGCAGCACGACGCGCGATCACCCGGCAAATGAAGCGTCATCGCCGCAGCGCGCGCGCGCCGACGCCGGAGCGCGGGCGCGCCGCGTGTCACGCCAGCGCGCGCCTCGACGGACCTGCCGGCGCGCGACGGGCAGTTCGCGCACAGCCCGCGCGGCCTCGCGACGGCGAAAGCGCGCGCGCCGCGCTCAGGGGCGCACGTTGACGAAGGTGCCTTCGCTGCCGGCGCCGTCGTGGACCGCGCTCCACCCCTCGGGCAGCGGCGGATCGGACCACGCCCAGATCCGGTGCGCGTCGATCGGCGTCATCGCCACGTCGTGGAAGGTCGAGGCCTCGCCGACCCCGTCGCCCCAGTACATGCCGTGGAGCGCGTAGCCCGGCTCGAACTCCATCACCCACGGCGCGTCGGCCACGTCGAAGCCGTTCTGCACTTCGCGAGGATCGAGCGTCCGGGTGATGTATTTGCTCTTCACCTTGAAGATGCCGCGGGCCGTCGCGGCGCTCGTCGCCGGGTCCTTCATTTGATCGCGTCCCGACGAGATCAGCGTCGCGTACACGGCCTTCGAGCCTTCGTAGGCCGTGAGCGTCTGGTTGGCGATGCTCACGTCGAGCCACTTCTGCGTGCCCTTGGCGAAATCGGGAAGCTTGTGGCGCTTCACGATCACCACGAGATCCTGGGCGCGGAGCCAGTCGCCGTCGCGGGACTCTTCGTATCTCACGCCTTCCACGGTGCGAAACTTCCCCGTGAGCGGCACCGCCGCGCGTCGCTCGAGCTCGTCCTCGTGCTTGATCGCTTTGCCGCGCGCGAGCGAATATCCATGCACGCCGAGCTTGTGAATGAACGCTATCGGCAGGCCGAGCTTCTCCAGATCGAGCCCGTGCCAGGCGGATCCCAGCGCCGGCTTGAGGCGATCGGTGGGCACCACGCGCCCGTCGGCCGTCACGGCGAAGCGGCGCTTTTCTCCGCTCGCGCCTCCGTCAGCGAGGAAGCTCCCCGCGAACGCGACGCCGCTGCCCTTGCGGAGCGCGCCGGATTTGACCTCGCCCGCGGCCTCGGGCGCGCGCGCCTGGCTGGAGAAATCGAAGAACGAGCTGCTCGTGCGCCGGCCCTCGACGATCCCCTCCCCGCCCGCGAGCAGCACCGGCGGCCCCGTCGGCACGAAGCGATCGTCGAGCGGGACGTCGTTGGGACCGGTGCCAAGAGGATCCTGATCCGGGCCTTTTCGCAGCACTTTTGCCAGATCCGGCTCGGCCGCGAGCTGCTCGGCCGCGCTCGGGGTCCGCGCGTAGACGGGCACGTTCTCGCTGCGCGCGCGCGCGTAGTGGTACGGGAGCGCCTTGCTCAGATCCGGCGCGGCGGGCTGACCGTGCACCTTCGTCACGTCGATCACCGCGCCGCCGCCCGCGCAGATGAACCCGCGCGGACGCACCGCGTACCAGCCGCCGTCGCAGCCCGACGTCGACACCGGCTCCTTCGATCGCGCGACGGACGAGCCCGCGCCCAGCTCGCCGACGGGCTTCGCGCTCTCGCTCGGTCGGTCCACGATCGGCGTTCCGGCCTTCATCGCCCAGATTTTCGGACCATCCGCGGGCGGCACCGGCACGTTGGCGAAGGCGTCGTCGGCCGGCTCCGCGTGGGCCAGCGGGCTCGCGCCGTCCTTCGATTTGCAGCCCGTTCCGGCGATCAAGAGGCCGCCGAGGAGCGCGGCCCCACGACCGAGGAGAGAGCGCAAGAAGGCACGCGTCCGGGGGTTCATGGCTCGACGCATGCCCGAGTTCGCGCCGCCGGGCCAAATCTCCGGCGACGTGGATCGCCCGCTTCGTCGCCTTCGCCAGCCTCTTCGCGCGCCGCGGATCGTCCGCAGCGTTCTCGCTCCGCGGGCGGCGTCGTCGGCGCGCCGGACCTCCCTGGCGGTGCGTCGAGGATCGCTCCATGAGGCTTGCGTGATCACGACGCGTCGGCTCCCCGCGCCCTTGCTCGTCCCTTATCGCGCGGCGCTGTACCCGCTCCTCGCCGCGCGCCGCGTCGTCACCGCGCTGCGCCCCGGGCAGGCGTGGCGCACGTGGATCACCGAGCGGCTGCTCCTCGGCGGCTTTCTCCTTCCAGGCGATGCGATCGAGCTCGCGCGCTGCGGCGTCACGGCCGTCGTCGACGTCTCGAGCGAGCTCTGGGCGCCGCGACGCGCGCTCCATGCAGCGAGCCTCGCCTACCACCGCGTCCCCTGCCGGGACCTCGGCGCGCCATCCCTCGACGACGCCGATCGCGGAGTCGGCTTCATCGCGGCGGCGATCCGGGCGGGCGGCCGGGTCCATGTTCACTGCGGCAGCGGCGTCGGCCGGAGCGTGATCGTCGCGCTCTGTTATCTCGCCCTCCACGAAGGCCACGACGTCGACGCTGCGCTCGCCGACATCCGGCGCAAGCGCCCCTGCGTCGCGATCCGCAAAGGACAGCGTGCCTTCGTCGATCGCTACCTCGCGTGGCGCAACGGTCCCTCCTCCTGACTGAGCCTCGCGCGCTGGCCCGACGGAGGGCCGGATCGTGATACGCACGCCTGCGTGCGCAACGAGCCTCCCTTCTCCTGTCCTCAGTGCGGCGACACGGGCATCGGCGGCGATCGCTGCCTCCGCTGCAAGATCGACATGCTCGATCGCGCCGGCCGCCCGGTGCTGGCGCCGTCGGCCGTGTTCCTGAGCCTCCCCACGTTCGACGGGTTCAGGCACCCCTGGGCGATGTGGGCGACGGGCGCCGTCTTCATGATCTGCCTCGTGAGCATCCCGCGCTTCGCCCGCGCTGGTCGACATGCCCTGGAACGAGCCTATCTCGATCGTCCTGAAAGACGGCGCCGAGGTCGAGATCTTCGGGGCCGCGGCGCGCAAACCCGTCTCGGCGTATCCCGATCTCGCGCAGTCGGGCGGCTACCGCGAGGCGCCCTCGATCCTGGTCTTCGACGGCTCCCCCGAGCAGCGCGTGCTCCTCATCGCCTCTCCCCGCAGCGGCGGTTGAGCTATCAGGGCGTCCCGTGCGCCGGTGGCACCGCCATCCGCTGCCGCCGCGGGATCTTCGCCGTGACGGTATCCTTCGATACGGCGCCTCCGCCGCTCGCGTCGCTGCAGCAGCGAAAGCCCACCTGGTAGAAGCTGAACCAGGCGTTGTGCGACGAGGTCATCGGCCGGCAGCGCGCCCGGATCGGCCCCCAGTAGCCCCCTTTGAGCGCCGATCGAAAGGGCTTCTCGGTCTCTTTCCCGCTCGCGTTCTCCACCCACTCATCCACGTTGCCGGTCATGTCGCGCACGCCGAAGGGGCTGATGCAACGATCGAACGTGCCTGAAGGGACGCGCTTGTCGAGGCGCTCGACCTCGCCCGAGATCTTCCACGGGTCCGAGAACGCGGGCAGATCGGGCATCGTCACGGGCCTGTCGATGTTGCAGGCTGTGGCGTCGCGATCGATGCCATACGGGTAAGGCCACATCTCGGTGCCCTCGCAGGCGAACTCCCACTCTTCGGTGGAGCAGAGCCGCTTTCCCTCGACCGAACAGGCACGCTTGGCGTCGTCGTAGTCCACCATCACGGCCGGGACGACGCCCTCGAGGTTCGGGTACTCGAACACATCGACGCAGTACCGCCGGTGCTGGAGGCGGCCCTCGCAGAGCACGTCCTGCGCATAGCGGTCGCACACGTCCCGGGTCTCGTTGGCGAAGCTGACGCAGGTGTGGCCCACGAACGGACAGTAAACGCCGTCGACGAGCACCATGCCTTCGCCACAGGCGGTCGCGCTCTCGGGATCGACATGAACGTACGGCGGCGTCTTCGGGCGCCCCGCGTCGAGCGTGGACGACGGCGCGTGGGCCGAGGCGCTCGGGGCGGGCGCGGCGGCGTCGACGAGCTCGACCGTCTCCGGCGGCGCGGGATCCTCGGGTGGCCGCGACGCGCGCGGGAACACCAGGATCGCGGCGACGGCGGCCGCGGCGGCGACAATGGCGAGGTAGAGGAAGCGATCGCGCATCGGGACGGGGCGGCCCTTCTACCGCGGATCGTCTGGCTTGCGCTCGATCCATGGGCGCGGAGGCGCGACCTCGATCCCGTCGATCGTATCCGAGCAGCAGCGGAAGCCGACCTGGTAAAACTTGAACGTCGGCCCGTGGGTCGTCGTCGTCAGCCGGCAGGTGTCGCGCACCGGGCCCCAGTAGCCGCCGTTGAGCGTCGACGGGTGCGGCGATCCTGGATTGTCGGCGAGATCGTCGGTCCACTCGTCGACGTTGCCCGACTGATCGTAGGCCCCGAAGGCGCTGACGCAGTCGGGGTGCGTGCCGATGCGATCGGCCTGCCACAGCCGCGAAAGCTCGGCCTCGCGGGTCGAGGCGTCGATCATCGCCTCGACGTCGAAGGGGATCGACGCGCGATCGACGTTGCACGGGCTCGGCTGCCGCTCGAAGCCCCACGGAAACGGGAGGCGCTTCGGCCCTTCACACGCGAGGATCCACTCCGACCGCCGGCAAAGCCTTTTGCCGGAGCCGCTGCAGAGCGCCTTCGCTTCGAACCAGTCGACGTAGACGGCCGGGTTGTCGCCGATCCGGTTCGGCCACTCGTACTGGTCGATGCAGTAGCGACGGTGATCGGCCTCGCCGAGGCAGCGCTTGCCACGGGCGTACTCGGCGCAGCCCACCGCGCCGGTCGGGCGAACGCATTCGTAGGGCAAATCAGGACAAAATTCGCCATCGACGAGGGCCATGCTCGCGGGGCACGCGCCGCCGCGCGCGGAATCGGCATCGTACCGGGCGGATCTCGGCGTGGGGAAGGCTCGGGCCGTTGCGTCGGGAAGAGGCGCAAGGGGGACAGGGAACGACGAGGTCCGTGGCGCCGCTGCAGTCGGGCACGTTGCCGCGGGAACGGCGGCGGCGCGCCTGTCCCGGGCAGGCATGTAGCGTGAAGCGAGCGCGACTCCGCCGAGCAGCGATCCGGCTCCGATCGCCTGCATCACGCTCTTCGTCCTCGCCCTCACGACGGCATCCGCACCACGGCCGCGGGCTTGTCCCACGGAGGCGGCGTCGAGGGAAGATCTCCGCCGTCGGCGTCGGCGCGCCGAGCCTGCGTACCCTGGAAGGTTGAGGGCAACCGGACATAATAGACCCAACTCGCATTCGCGCGTGCTAGCTCTGCCCGGCCATGGATCGTTTGGTCGTTCGAGGTGCTCGCCAGCACAACCTCAAGAACATCAGCGTCACCCTGCCGAGGGACCGGCTGGTGGTGATCACCGGGCCGAGCGGCTCGGGCAAGTCCTCGCTCGCGTTCGACACCATCTACGCCGAGGGTCAGCGCCGCTACGTCGAGTCGCTCTCGGCCTACGCGCGGCAGTTCTTGGAGCAGCTCGCCAAGCCCGACGTCGACTCGATCGAAGGGCTTTCGCCGGCGATCGCCATCGAGCAGCGCGCCCTGGCGAAGAGCCCGCGCTCCACCGTCGGCACCGTGACCGAGATCGCCGACTACCTGCGTCTCCTGTTCGCCCGCGTCGGCACGCCGCACTGCCCGAGCTGCGGCAAGCGGATCGAGGCCCAGACGGTGCAGCAGATCGTCGATCGCATCCTCGCCTACGACGACGGCACCCGCGCGGCGATCCTCGCGCCGATCGCCCGCGCCCGCCGCGGCGAGCTCAAGCTCGAGATCGAGCGCCTGCGCCGCGAGGGCTTCGTGCGCGCGCGGATCGATGGAGAGGTGATCGATCTCGGCGACGAGATCGTCCTCGACCGCGCCAAGGTCCACGATCTCGACGTCGTCATCGATCGCATCGTCGTGAAGGAGGGCGTGAAGGGCCGCCTCACCGACTCGGTCGAGCTCGCCCTCAAGCTCGGCGAAGGCCGCCTGCTCGTCGACTTTTCCAGCGAGAACGAGCGCCGCGAACCGCTGTGGATGAGCGAGCGCTTCGCCTGCATCGACTGCGGGATTTCGCTCCCGCCGATCGAGCCGCGGATGTTCTCGTTCAACGGCCCGCACGGCGCCTGCCCGGCCTGCGACGGCATCGGGACGCGGTCGCGCATCGATCCGGAGCGCGTCGTCCCCGACCCGCGGAAGACGCTGCGCGAGGGCGCGATCATCGCCTGGGGCCGGCGCGGATCGCTCTCGCTGTCGAACGAGACGGAGCGCGCCGTCACGGCGCTGAGCGTCGATCCCGACGTGCCCTTCGCCAAGCTCTCGAAGGCCACGCAGCAGACGCTCCTGCACGGGACCGATCCCGCCGACGCCGCCGCCGCGCCCGAGCCAGCAGCTCCGAAACGCGGCAAAAAGAAGGCTTCTTCGACGTACGACGGCATCATCACGCGCCTCGAGCGGCTGCTCACGACGGGCGAGCCCGTGGCCGAGACGGACGAAGAGGGCGACCTCGACGACGACTCGGTCGGCGAGGGCGAGATCGGTCGCTTCGTCGTCACGCGCGTCTGCGACGGCTGCAAGGGCCGCCGCCTCCGCCCCGAGGCGCTGGCGATCCGCCTCGGCGACAAGAGCATCGCCGAGGCCGGCAACCTCCCGCTGCGCGCGGTGCGCACCTTCCTCGAGTCGCTCGTCGCGGACGCGCCGGGGCCGCGTCCCGTCGCCCGCCCCGGCTCGATCCCGCCGGTGCCCGACGGCCAGCTCGCCCCGCGCGAGCGCGCCATCGCCGAGCCGCTGCTGCGCGCCGTCATCGCGCGCCTCGGCTTCCTCATCGACGTCGGCCTCGACTACCTCACGCTCGACCGCTCGGCGCAGACGCTCTCCGGCGGCGAAGGCCAGCGCATCCGCCTCGCCACGCAGATCGGCGCGGCCCTCGTCGGCGTGCTCTACGTCCTCGACGAGCCCTCGGTCGGCCTCCACGCGCGGGACAACGCGCGCCTCCTCGAAGCGCTCCGTCGCCTCGTCGATCTCGGCAACAGCGTCCTCGTCGTCGAGCACGATCGCGATGCGATCCTCGCGGCCGATCACGTCGTCGACATGGGGCCCGGCGCCGGCATCCACGGCGGCTGCATCATCGCCGAGGGCACCCCGGCCGAGCTCGCGAAGAACCCAGCGTCGATCACCGGGCCGTACCTGTCCGGCGAGAAAACGCTTCCAATTCCCTCGAAGCGACGCAAGGGCGACGGCCGCACGATCAAGCTCAAGGGCGCCCGCGCCCACAACCTCAAGAACGTCGACGCCGAGATCCCCATCGGCCTCTTCGTGGCGATCACCGGCGTCTCGGGCTCCGGCAAATCGAGCCTGATCGTCGACACGCTCCTCCCCGCGATGCGCGCGCAGCTCTACCGATCGTCCGCGCCGATCGGCGAGTGCGACGGCATCGACGGCCTCACCCACATCGACAAGGTCATCTCGATCGATCAGGCGCCGATCGGCCGCACGCCGCGCAGCAACCCGGCGACGTACACCGGCGTCTTCGCGCTCCTCCGCGAGATCTACGCTGGCCTCCCCGAGTCGCGCCTGCGCGGCTACAAGCCCGGACGCTTCTCGTTCAACGTCAAGGGCGGCCGCTGCGAGGCCTGCCAGGGCGACGGCGTGCTCCGCATCGAGATGCATTTCCTCCCCGACATCTTCGTCACCTGCGAGACGTGCGTCGGGCGCCGCTACAACCGCGAGACGCTCGAGGTCCTCTTCCGCGGCATGTCGATCGCCGACGCGCTCGATCTCACGGTGGATCAAGGCCTGGAGCAGTTCGAGACCATCCCGCGCGTGCGCGAGCGCCTCTCGGCGCTGTCGCGCGTCGGCCTCGGCTACATCACCCTCGGCCAGCCCGCGACGACGCTCTCGGGCGGCGAAGCGCAGCGCGTGAAGCTGGCCCGCGAGCTCGCGCGCAAGGCCACGGGCCGCACGCTCTACGTCCTCGACGAGCCCACGACGGGCCTGCATTTCTCGGACATCGAGGTGCTGACGGCGGGCCTGATGAGCCTGCGCGACACCGGCAACACCGTCGTCGTGATCGAGCACAACCTCGACGTCATCGCCTGCGCCGACTGGGTCGTCGACCTCGGCCCGGAGGGCGGCGAGCGCGGAGGCACCGTCGTCGCGCAGGGCACCCCCGAGCAAATCGCCGAGGTCGAAGCCTCGTTCACGGGCCACTACCTGCGCGAGGTCCTCGCTGGCAAGAAGGGCCCGACGGCGAAGGCGCCACGCGCGAAGCCGAGCAGCAAGGCCGCGAAGTAACCCGCTCGAAGCCGAGGCGACCAGGATCGCGCCGGAAGTATCGCTCCCGCGCGATCCCCTGGTCACCTGGAGCTTCTCAACCGAAATCCTTCTCGGCGCGCTCCTGGTCCTCTTTGCAGCGGATGCAGAGGTTGGTCTCGGGGCGCGCTTCGAGGCGCTTCTGCGAGATCTCTTCCTCGCACGCGTCGCACTTGCCGAACGAGCCGTCCTCGATCTTCACGAGGGCCTTCTGGATCTTGTCGAGGAACGACTTCTCGCGCCCGCGGAGCCGGAACGTCAGCGATTGCAGGTACTCGCTCGACGCGAGGTCCATCTCGTCGGGCAAGTCGGCCGTGTCGAGGAGCATGTCCTCGCTCAGCGTCTGCTTGGCCTTCTTGACGATCTCGTCGCGCTTTTCCTCGAGCTGAACCTTGAACTTCTTGAGCTGGGCCTTGTTCATCTGGTCTTCCCCGCTGCACCCGTCCGCGCTCCCAGCGTATGCGAGCCACGGCGGCGCGCATTTGGGCTCGAAAGGGGACCAATCCCCTGCCGAAAAGGGCGCGGAACGGTAGGCGACCGTCGCTCGCCCGTCAAGTCGCAAAGCCAGCGCGGCAAATTCACCGGCTTTTCCTGGCTTTCGAGTGAGCCGGAGCACCGGCTTTGCAATGCCCGAGGACGCTCGCTTGCGGCAGGGACGACGTCGAGGGATTGTCGGGCCCGATCCTCCCTCCAGCAGGAGGTTCCCGCGGGCCCGGGAGGTGCGGCGGCTTGCCCGATCGATCAATCTTCTCAAGAAGATGGAGCGCACGGAGCCGCTTTGACGAAAGCTTGATCACGTGGAACAGAGTTCTCCCAGATTGCTGAATTTCGATCCGAATCGCCCGCCGGCGGCACCTCGGGATGCCGCCACGGTCATCGTGATTCGCGACACGGTTGCGGGCCTCGAGACCTTCTGTGTGCTCCGCCATCCGCGGTCGAGCTTCCTCGGCGGCGCTGTCGTCTTCCCTGGTGGCAAGGTCGACACGGCCGACGGCGAGGACGCGTGGCTCGGCCTCGCGGCGGATCCTCACCCTCGCTCGCTCGCTTTCGTTTCGGCTTCGGCGAGCGCGCGGGCCCTGGCGATCGCCGCCTGCCGCGAGACGCTCGAAGAGGCGGGCATCATCCCGACAGCGGGCACGATTGACGATCTCGACGCTCTTCGCGCCGAGCTCGCGGCGCACCCCGACGTCGGAGGCGGACCGGGCGCTCTCGCCGGCGCTCTCGCCCGTCGAGGCCAGTCTCTCGCGCTCGGCGCGCTCGTCCCGTTCGCTCGCTGGATCACGCCCGAGGCCGAGCAGCGGCGCTTCGACGCGCGGTTCTACCTGCTCGTGTTGCCCGCGGGGCAGATTGGCAAGCACGATGATCACGAGACGACGATGAGCTTCTGGGGTCGCCCGTCCGAGGTGCTCGCTCGCTTCGACCGCGGCGAGATCTTCCTCGCTCCGCCGACGACCCGCGCCCTCGAGCTCCTCGCCGCGGCCGGCGATGTCGCGGGCGCGCTCGCGCTCGCAGGTGACCAGTCGCTCGAGCCGATCTGCCCGGCGTTCATCGCTTCGGATCCGCCCTACCTCGCGCTCCCGGGGGATCCTTCCCATGAAGTCCCGGACCGCCGGATCGCCGGGCCTACCCGCTTTGTCCTGCAGGATGGGCGCTTCATCAGCGCCGACGCGCCCACAACGACGGGGCCGCTCGCGGCCTCGCCCCAGGAAATCCAGGTTTCCGTGAGGAGATCGACATGATGGAAGAACGAGAAGCACCCGATTCCGCCACCCAACCCGAGCTCTTCACGGCGAGCGACGTCGCGCGCTTCTGCCAGGTGGACCTGAAGACGATCCACAACTGGGCTGACAAGGGAGAGATCAGGCACTTTCGAACGCCGGGCCGCCACCTGCGGTTCCGGCGGCTCGACGTGCTCGATTTCCTGAGGAAGTATGGATATCCGATCCCGGAGCAGCTCCGGATGGGCAAGCCCAAGGTCGTCCTCGTCGACGAGGATCCTCAGGTGCTCGCCAACCTCCGACGCGCGCTGTCGAAGCGCTTCGAATTGACCACTTTCCAGGACCCGTTCGACGCCCTGGTCGCCGTCGGGAACCTCCAGCCGGACGCGCTGATCTTCGACGTCAAGATGCCCGGGCTCGACGGCGTACGCGCCCTGGAGCGGTTGCGCTCGATCGACGCGACCGCGCACATTCGCTGTCTCATCTACTCGACCCACGAGGAGATGCGAAAGAACGCGACCGAGGCCGGAGCCTACGACTTCATCAAGAAGGGTGAGGTCGCCGATCTCCGCGATTCGCTCGAGCGCCTGATGGGCCTCGAGCGCGGCTGAGGAGCTGCCCGCGGACGGGCAGGGCACGGGGCGAATGAACGGGGGATCCCGGGGGGGAGCTCAGCATCCATGGTATGGCGACATGTCGTCGGGATCGTCGCGGCCTCTCTGATCGCGTCGTGTGTCAACCTGCCTGGCCCGCCCGGGCTCCCGATCCCGCTCGACGCGCGCGCGGCGATAGGGATGAAGATAGCGCCGGTCCCGCTGGCCTTGAACAATCGGGATCCCGGCGTCGTCGGGCTCGGGAGCTACCTCGTCAATGCGGCGGCGGGGTGCGTGGACTGCCATGGATGTCCGACGTACGCAGCAGGCCAGTCCCCCTTCAAGGGAGGAAGCGGTCAGCTCGAGTCGGCGCACTACCTCGGTGGCGGCGCGCCGTTCGGGCCCAACCTCGTGGCGCCCGGTCTCACGCCGGATGCACACGGGAATCCCGGCGGGCTGACGCGACAGAAGTTCTTCGCGGCCATGCGCGAGGGCAAGGATCCCGATGATCCGACGCGCATTCTCCAGGTCATGCCGTGGGCGATGTATCGCCACATGGCTGACGAGGATCTCGACGCCATCTACGAGTACCTCCGCTCCATCCCGCCCGCCAAGGCCGGCTCGTGCACCGGCCCCGGACAGTGATGGTGGGTTGCTTCTCCCTCGATCCGAGCCCCGGCGGCCAGCGTCTCACGGCACAGGCACCTTGATCGTGTCGGAGTCGAGCGTCACGGATCCCCCATGCGCCAGCAGGCGCCCCTCGATGTCGGCGCCCGCGCCGACCGTGATGCCCGCGGCGGTGAGCACCGTCCCCTTCAGCTTCGCTCCCGCTCCCAGCGTCGTGGCCCCGCCGACCGTCCAGTACACGTTGCTGGCCTTGGCGCCGCCGACGAGGATCATGTTCGTGCTCGCGGCGAGTCCGAGGGTGGTCCCGACCTGAAAGACGAAGACCCCGTCGGAGACCCCTTGTGCGTCGAGCGTGCAGCTCCCGGTGGACAGCGCGACCGCCGTCACCTGCTTGTAGAGCCCCGGCGTGAAGGTCAGTCCGGTGAGGTCGGCGGGCAGCGGCGCCCCGCCCGGGCGCCCCGCAGCCTCGTTGTAGGCCGTGACGAAATCGGCCTGGACCGGCGCCGCCGCGGCCCCGAGCACCGTGGCGCCGTTGAGGATCCCGGGCGGAAAGCCCGTCAGCGCCGCTCCCGGCGCGATGCCGAGATCCCCGGTGACGACGGTGCCGAGACTGGCGGTGTTGGCGATCGTGTCGGCGGCCAGAAGCGCATACGTGGCGAGGAGCCCGAGCGCCACGGGCTCCTGGTTCGCGGTGGTGCCGGTCTTGAAGGTCCAGACGTCGTCTTTCGCCAGGCCGGTGCCTGCGAGATCCCTGGCGCCGGTGGTGATGGTGGCCGTCAGCGTGGCGCTGGGCGCGTAGCTGGTCGTCGGCGTGAAGGTCGCCGTCGTGCCAGCGTAGCTGACGACGCCGGGAACCGGGGTCGCTCCCTGCTTGACGAAGAACGTCGCGCCGGTGACCGTCGCCGGATCCATGGCGACGCTGAACGCGGCCTGAAGGTGCTTGTTGATGACCACGCCCTGCTCACCGTCGGTCGGCGTGGTCGCGAGCACGGTCGGCTGCGCGAGGGTGGCGAACGTCCACGTGACCGCGCTCGCGAGCGGATTGCCGGCGAGATCCGTGACGCCGGTGCTCACCGTGGCGACGAAGGAGGAATCGAATGGCAGCGGGCTCGCGGGAGCAAACGTCGCCGTGGTCCCCGCGTAGGTGACGGTGCCTTTGACGGCGACTCCAGCGCTCGTGAGGGTGAAGGTCGCGGCGCTCACCGACGCTGGACTCATGGCCTCGCTGAACGTCGCGTGGATTGCCGTTCCCGGGGCAACCCCGACTGCGCCCATCGTCGGGCTGGTCGAGACCACCGTCGGCGCCGAGGTGTCGGAGGAGGAGCCGCTCGACGAGGCGTCGCTCGCCGAGGTGACCATCGGCGCGCCGCCCCCGGAGCCGCCGCCGCCGGAGCCGCCATGCCCGGTGGTCCCGCCGACTGGCAAGCTGCACCCGGTCGCCGCGACGACGGCCAGCAACAGAAACAGAGCACCCGATTTCACCTGATTCATGAATCACTCCCATCGGCGACGAAGCGCTCTCCGGTGTATCGGGAAAAGCCTCGCGCAGGGTGACGCACGAATCAAGCCGTCGCTGATCGCGCCAATTGCGGCGCAATTCGACGGCTCGACCGCCCGCAACTGCGCCCGCGCGCGACAGCTGGGGCGGCTTGGTGGCTCGCGAGGCCGGGGTGGCCGTCGCTCGTGGCCTTTAGAGAAACTCGCAGAGATAGGCAGTCGGCTCGACGGCGCGCACGTCGAATCCGCTCTTCGCGGCGACCTCGAACTGGGTGCCTGCGGGATAGAGCCGCCACTCGCCCTCGCCGGTGCGAATCGAGAGCTCGCCGCTCACCACCGTCATCCGCTCTGCGGCGTCGGTGCCGAAATGGAACTGCCCAGGTGCGATGACGCCCACCGTCAGACGGCGCCCGTGGCGCTCGAAACCGACGCTCTGGACCTGGCTTCGAAGTAGAGATTGTGCTTGAGCATGAGGGCCGGGACCGTACCAGATCTCCGGCCCAGGAGGGCGGAGCTAGCGACGCGCCTGCCCCGCAAGCTGCGCTGCGCGGAGGGCCTCGTCCGCGGTGGCGTAGGCGTGGAAATGCACGCCCGTGGCCAGCCCGAGGCCGACGCCGAGCATGCGGAGCGCGGGCGAGATGCTGGCGCAGAAGATCTCGCGGACACCGTAGGATCGAAGCTGAACGAAGAGCTCGCGGCTCGACTCCGCGACGCCGGGATCAACCGCGTTGACGCGGGTCGCGTCGGCGTACAGGAAGCGGGCGTCGTGGATGCCTCGAAGCTCGCGCATGCGGCTGATGCCCTCCAGGACCACGCTCTCTTCGAGCCGGCCGGTGAACACCAGGCCGAGGAGACGGTCCTCGACCATGCGCGCCGAGATTTCGCCGCTGACCCGCTCCGTGGGGGCTATCTTGGCATCGGAAACGGACATCACGGCTCCTCGATCAGCTCGCAGGCGCAGACCTCGCTGCGGCTGCGATCTCTCTTCGGCGGGCGGCGCCGGAAGTTGAGCCCACCGAGCGCGCAGCCTCGCCGGGTGACGAGCTTCAGCGGAAGAGTCGGCGCTTCGCCTCGCCCCGGGCGTCGAGCTCGAAGACTTCCTCCTCGAAATCGGCGACGCGGTAGCCCTGGCCTTGCGAGACGATCCGCACGAGCACCTTGCCCTCGTCGGTCGCGTCGATGCGGTAGCCTGGTATCTCGCCGGCCTCGGCGGCGGCGACGAAGGCGCGTCGTCGGCCAGCGCGAGCGCCCGCGAGGCCGGTCGTCGCGAGGCCGGTGAAGAGCCCGAGGATGCCGAGTAGCCGCGGCACCTTCGTCCACGCGGCCGTGTCGAGCCACACGTGCTGCGCCAGCGGGAACGAGAGCGCCACGCCGACGAGGCTCATCACGATGCAGACCAGGCCGACGATCCACTCGCCGCGCTCCTCGCCCGCGAGCCCCTTCTTCGCGAGGCGCTGCGCCGACGCGATCGGCAGGCCGAAGCACAGCAGCGTGGCGAGCAGCGCGGGCATCCAGACGATGGCGCCGAACGTCGCGCCGAAGATGACCGAGAGCAGGAACCGGTTCAGGTCGAAGTGGAGCGAGCGCATCATCAGCACGCCGACGGTGAGCCCGGCGTTGGCCATCGCCAGCGGGACCGATGCCGCCCACCCGCGGCGGATCGATGTCTTGCCGACCGTCGCCGGCCGGCGCAGCAGCCACGCCCAGGCGACGCCGCAGAGCAGCGTCGGCGCAGCGGCCAGCGCAGCGGCGGTGGTCGGGACGCCGCTCGCGGCGAAGAACAGGCCGAGGACCGCGCCGACGACGCTCGCGAGGGCGAGCCCGACCGCGCAGATGTTGAGCACGCGGAGAGCGCGCAGCGTCTGGAACGAGGTCGGCACCATGCAACGAGGGTAGTCCATCCCTTCGCACCCGCGACGGCGGCCGACGCGATGAGATAGCGTGGCTTCGTTGATCTCGATGGGCCTGCTCCGCCGCGCGCCGCTCCTGCTGCTCGTCGCCTTCGTCGCGACGGCGACGGGCGCGCGCGGCGACGCGCCTCCTCCGCTCCCGGGGCCCGCGCCCCAGCAGCGCGCCCCGGGGTTCGACGCGGCCGCCGACAACCGCGCCTGCGAGGGCTGCCACACGGCGATCGCCGCCGAGTGGCGCGGCTCGCTCCATCACCGCGCCTGGGATGATCCGGTGTTCCTGACGGCGTATTCGATCGAGCCAATCGCCTTCTGTCGCGGCTGCCATGTGCCCGAGGCCGAGCCGGACTCGATGCCTCCCGCGGGCGCGCGTCGCCTCGGCGTGGGGTGCGTGACGTGCCATGTGCAGGACGGCCACGTCACCGGGAGCCACGCCGTCGCGGCGCGCGTCGGGGCGCACGCGGTCGTCGCCGACGCCCGCGCGGCGACGTCGGCCGCGTGCGAGCGCTGTCACCAGTTCGCGTTCCCGGAGCCGCAGCGCGCGCCGATGCAGGGCACCGCCGACGAGCACCGCGCCTCGCCTCACGCGGCGGAGAGCTGCGAGAGCTGCCACATGCCGCTGCTTCAGGACCAGCCCGGCCGCGCGCACCGCAGCCACGATTTCCGCGTCCTCGGCGACACCGCGCGCCTGCGCTCGGCGCTCACGGCGCGCGCCTCCCGCGCCGACGATCACGTGGTCACGCTCTCGCTCGCGGCGGCGCGCGTCGGCCATGCGTTCCCGACCGGCGACATGTTCCGTCGCCTCGAGGTGCGGGCGCGCGCCGTCGACGCGACGGGCACCACGGTGGCCACGGCGCCGCCCGTCGTCCTCGCGCGTCGCTTCGGCCGGAACCGCGCCGCGCGCGTGCAGATCGGCGACGATCGCCTCCCCGCCTCGGGCGCCGCGCGCGAGGTAGCGCTGGTGTTCGCCGATCCGGTGAGCGCCCGCGAGGTGCGCTGGGAGGTCGTCTATCAGCGCCTCGACGCGACGATGGCCCGAGCGTTCGGCGTCGATGCCAGTGCCGACGAGGTCGTCGTCGCCGAGGGCGCGCTCCGCCCCGGGAAATCTCGCCCGTGATCCCGCCACGAAAGGCTCCCTCGATGCGCCCGCTCCTCGCCCTAACGCTCTCGATCTCCGCGCTGAGCCTCGCCGCGTGCGCGCCGCCTCCGCCGCCCGCGCGCCCGGTCGTCATCGCTCCACCGCCACCGCCGAGCGCCCCGTCGGCGCCCGC
Source organism: Byssovorax sp. (assembly GCA_025362495.1). Classification (GTDB taxonomy): domain Bacteria; phylum Myxococcota_A; class Polyangia; order Polyangiales; family Polyangiaceae; genus JANYGI01. The sequence goes on from JANYGI010000151.1 coordinate 114,314, forward strand.
GCCGGCGCCCCCGGATCCCGCGATCGTCAGCGTCGCAGCGGCGCGCGTACCCCTTCATTTCAAGCTCGATGGTGATCTCGGCGAGTGGGGCTCGCTGCTCCCACCCCTGCGCGCGCCGTCGAAGGATCCCGCCCCGACGCCGGCGCCCGGCGACCCGCCGCCGCCGCCCAATCCGCGCGACGCGGCGTCGCACCTGGCGATCGCCGTCAGCAACGAAGGCGCGCTGATCGCCGCGGATCTGAGCGGATCCGCGCGCGACGGGATCTGGCTCGGCGTCGGCGCGTCGGCCCCAGACGTCCCGCCGATCGGCGATTACCAGCGCGGCGGAGGCGTCCTCGACTTCGACTGCGAGGTGAACCGGGGGACCGGCGAGGCGCAGCCGCCGGAAGCCATCGCCGCCTGCCGCGCGCTGATCCAGCGTCACGCCGACTTCGTCGCCGCGCACCGCACACGCTTCCAGAAGCTCTACCGCGTCGATCGCGAGGGCATCCGCGCCGCGACGGCCGACGGGACGCTCGCGGCGATCCCGGGCGCGCTGGCCGCGTTCAAGCCGGGTCCACGCGGGGCGACCGTCGAGATTTCGCTGCCGGCGTCGGCGCTGCCGCGCGTGATCGAGGCGCCGCTGGTCTCGCTCCACCTCGTGGCGCGCGCGGTCACCTCGCCAAAGCCTCCTGTCGTTCCCGAGGCAGAGTGGGTGTGGCTCGATCTCACCGATCCGGTTTCCTTCGAGCCATGGGGCGAGCTCCGCGCAAAAGCATTCGAGATCATGCAGGGGCGCGCCTTCGGCCCCACGGGCCTCTCGTACCAGCCGGGCGATCCGCTCCACGTGGAGACGGTGAGCTACGATCGCGGCCTCTACGACACCTCGCGCGTGAGCGGATCCGAGGCGACGCTCTACACCAAGAAGGCGGCTCTCGGCGACGTCGAGGTGGGCTATGTGTCGGCCTACAGCGAGTGGATTGCCATCCTCGTCAAGGGCAAGCTCGTCGACCTCGTCGATCTGCCCGGGAGGCTGATGGGCATCACCCAGCGCGACGGGGCGATTCACGTGCTCTCTTATTCGCAGTACGACTCGGAGGTAGGCTCGGTGACCGCGACCTGGTCAGCCTTGGTGATCTCCCCGGACGGCCGCCACGACGAGGACGCCGTGCAGCACGAGTCCGGCATGTTCAACTGGACTGACACCGAGGAATTTCACGCCAAGGACTTTGCCTCGTTCGGGATGCGCGGCTGGACGGCCTTCACCCCGAGCGGCACGGCCGAAGGCGTGGAGATGACGTGGCGCTGGAACAAGGCCCTGAAGGCCTATGTCCTCCGGCGACAGCGCATCCCCGTCCACAAGCGCCCCGCGAAGAAGCCTTGAGCCCGCGCGGGCCCGGCGCTCATTTTCCAGCCTTGTAGGCCTTGATGGCATTGGCGATGGAGTCGGCGAGCTTCTGCCGGTAATCCGCGGTGCTCAAGCGCCCCTCGTCGTCGGGGTTGGAAATGAAGGCCGTCTCGAACAGCACGGCGGGCATTTCGGCCCCGACGAGCACGTAGAACCCCGCCGTCTTGATGCCCTGATCCTTCGTGTCGGGATACCGCGGCATCAGCGAGCCCAGGGCGGAGCGCTGGAGTAGATCGGCGACGTGGCGCGAGCGCGCCGTCAAGTCACCCACGTTGAGGTTGGAGAGCACGAGCGAGAGATCGGCAGGGGCCGCGTCTCCATCGCCCCGGGCGCGCTGGGCGTTCTCGCGGGCGGCCAGGCGAGCGGCGGCGCCCTCTTTCGCCTCGTCGAGGACGAACGTCTGCACGCCGGTGGCCTTCCCGTTCTCGGAAGCATTGCAGTGGATCGAGACGAAGAGATCGGCATGAAAGGCGTTGGCGCGGGCGGCGCGCAGATCGAGCGGGACGTAGACATCGTTGTCGCGCGTCAACAACGTCTCGATCTTGAGCTCGTGCGCGAGGAGCGGCGCGACGCGGTGGGCGATGTCGAGCGTCACGTCCTTCTCGCGGAGACCCGTGGGCCCGACGGCGCCGGCGTCGTTCCCGCCGTGGCCTGGATCGATGGCGATGCGCCGCACCTCGCGGGTGCCGCCGACGCCGGGCTTCTCGCCGGCGCCGGGCGGCCGCGTGCCGAGATCGATCACCACGCGAAAGGGATCCGGGAGGTAGAAGATCCGCCGGTAGAGCGAGGCCGCGAGATCGACGACGACGCGGGTGCCGCCGCCGTTGGCGCCGACGCGGACGCGGCGCACCACGCCGCCGACAGGCGTCTCGCGGGCGATGCCGCGCGCGTTGACGCGGGCAAGATCGAGGTAGATGCGCGCGTCCTTGCCGTTGGCGTCGTCGGCCGCGAGAGAGCCGACCTGGAACGTGGCCGGCGAGCTCAGGCGCAGGACGATGCGCGCGCCCTCTTCGGTGGCGTAGCGCTCGATCGCGACGAGCTTCGCCGGCGCCTTGGTGCTCGCGTCGTCGATCGGCGAGACGACGACGTCGGCGTTCGGCCCCGCGGGCGTGGAGGGCATCGCGGGCGCGGGCGGCGCCGCCGGATCGAGGATCCGCGCCGACGACGCGCTCGGAACCACGGCGTCGACCACGACGACCGTGGTCGGCGCCTGCGCGGCGGCGTCGCCCTCGCGCTCGAGCGCGCGCATGGCGTCGCCCGAGGGGCGATAGGCGATCGCCTGCGCCAGCGTCCGATCGAGCTGCGCGAGGCAAGCGGCCGCGGCCGCCTCGACGCCGGGCTTCGGCGGGCCTGCGAGCGTCGATTGACGGCGAGAAACCAGGTAAATTTCCCGGTAAGTCGTCGTCGCGTCGCCGGCGAGCTCGCCCGCGAGGAGCGCGCGGCGACGGTCGGCCTGGCAGCCGGCCTCCGTCCCGGCGGCGAGGCGCGCGGACTCGCCGTAGAGCTCGATCGCCTCGCGCGCATCGGCCGCCGTGCGATCGAAGCGCCAGAGGCGGCGGCGCAGATCCGCGGCGAGCTGCGCGAGGCGAGCCGCCTCGATCGTTCGCGCCGCGTCGGGCGATCCCGCGGGGGCCGCCGCGGGATCGAGGCGCGTGCGCACCGACCCCAGCGCCACGGCGTCGGCGAGGGCCACCGTTTCGAGGCGATCGGGGAGCGGCGACCCCGCGACGAGGAGCGACTCCGCGCGCGAGGCGGCGCTCGCGGAGTCGTCGCCCGCGTCGGCGGTGGACGCGATCTCGCCGCGCCCACAGCCCACGAGCAACGCCGCAAAAAGCACCCCCCGGAGGCCTTTCCGGAGGATAGGATGCGGCGCGAGCCCATCGTTCTGCGTGGCCCGTCGGCGAATGGCCGAGCCCTCGCGACGACCGCCGAACCTGCCCCGGAGGGTCCCCGTGTCTGATCCCACGCCCAGCTCGACCTCTACTCCCATCTACTCCGACCGCAACTCCGGTGAGAACTTCGCCGACGCGACCAGGATGGTCAACGCCTACCTCGCGCGCTTCGCGTCGCGGGCCACCTTGCGCGACGACGGGAGCTCCGGTCTCGCGCCGAAGCTCGACGAATCGGGCTACGCCCACGTGCAACGCGGCAGCGCGACGATCGGCATCAACGTCCTCGAAGAGCAGGGCGTGCTGATGGTCTTCGCCCCGATCATGCCGGTCCCCGTCACCGGGCGCGAGGCCTTCTACCGGCGCTTGCTCGAGCTCTCGTTCGTGACGACCTCGGACGCTTCGTTCGCGGTGAACAGCCACCAGGACGAGGTGGTGGTGCGCTGCCTGCGCCGGCTCTCCGCGCTCGACTACGAAGAGTTCGAAGACATCCTCGCGACCGTGGGCGAGGTCGCCGATCGCTATGACGACGAGCTGCTCCGAGAATTCGGGACCTGAAGCGCGCCCGAGCGGCCGGGCTCGCCCGCCAGCCTCGATCGGACGGCCGCGGGGCCCTCGCGATCGGCATCACCTGGAAAATGCCGCGCGAGGTGGAGATCAAAAAGCGAACGACGCGCCCTTCACGTTGCGAAACTGCCGAGCTCGGTGATACCGTTCACATAGCGGATGGCTTCCAACGACCCGATCGCGTCCAAGGCTCGGAAACCTGATCTTTCGATCGAAGACGCCGAGCGATTCGCATCGCAAATCCGGCCTTCGTGGGAGCTGCTCGGTCCCGACGCTGCGGCGTCGGGGTTCGGGCAGGACGACGCGCCGGGGGTCGCGACGCCCGCGCCATCTGCAGGCGCGGGTGGCAAGGCCGCCGATACGATCATCGACGGCGTGCCGACCGTCAGCGTGGCCGGGAGCGACGATTCGATCCCGGTCGACACGAGCTGGGACGACGCGCCGGCCGTCGCGGTCGCGAGCGCGCCCGCGGCGCCGCCGATCGAGCCGCAGGTGATCGCGTCGATCGGGATCCCCTCGAAGGCCGAGGTCCCCGTCGCCGATCTCCAGCTGCCGCCGCAGGTCGGGCACCCGATGGTGCCGACGGCCGGCGCTCCGATCGCGCCGGCGCGCGCCGCCAAGACCAAGGTCGGCATGGGCAGCACGTCGGGCGAGCGCGAGGCGATCGCGCGACCGAAGACAGCGCCTCCCTCGACGAAGCCCGCTCCCGTTTCGGCGAAAGCCGCGGCAGCGCCGGCTTCGGCGCGCGGCGCGACCCTCGCGGCCGGCAAGGCGGGCGCGGCGAAATCACGGCCCGGCACGACGAACCCGGGCGCGGCCTACGTGCCCGCGGCGGGCGAAGCCGACGACGACATCGCGATCCCGATAAGCGGCGCGCCGAGCGGGCTGCTCCTGAAGATCGGCGGCGGCGTCGCGGCGCTGGCCGTCGTGCTGATCGCGATCAAGATCTTCAGCGGATCGAGCCCCGCCGGTCCCGCGAAGCCTGCGACCACGGCGACCGCGACGGCGACCGCCATCGCGGCTCCGCCTCCGCTCGACACGACGCTCGTCGATCCGCCGAAGCCCACGGCGACCGCGGCCGTCGTCGCGCCGACCGCGCCGACGACGGCTCCGACGGTGAAAGAGAAGCCTGTCGTCGCCAAGGTCGAGCCGACTCCGCCGCCGGTGCCGACCGCGAAGAAGACGCCGACGGCCCCGCCGGCCGGCGCGGGGACACCGCCAGCCGGCCCCGCGAAGAAGAAGGGCGGCGGTATCATCCGAGAGACTCCCTTCTGAGCTCTCGGCTGTGTATGGTCCGCCGGCGGCCGGAGTCGGTCGCCATCCTCGAAGTCCCGTGATCAGCGATCCGCCCCGAGAACTCGCATGAACCTGCGCTCCAGCCTTCGTCTTGCTTCGCCGATCGCGCTCACCCTCGCGCTGGCCTTCGTGGCCCCCGCGGCCCTGGCGCAGGGCGCTCCTCCCGCGAACGACGCGGTCACCGAGATCGCGCGGCAGCGCTACCAGGAGGGCGTGAAAGACTTCGACGGCGGCAGGTGGGAAGAGGCGCGCGCTGCGTTTCTCCAGGCCTACGCGCTCAAGCGGTCGCCGGCGATCCTGCTCAACCTCGGCCTGAGCGAGCTCCGCGCCGGCAAGTACTACGAAGACGCCGGCAACCACCTGCAGCAGTTCCTCCGCGAGCTGCCGGGCGCGTCGCCGGATCAGCGCGCGACGGCCGAGAAGGGCGTCGCCGAGGTCAAGCGGCACTCGGGCCTCCTCGTCGTCGTCGTCGACGCGAACGGCGCCGACGTCAGCCTCGACGGGGCGACCGTGGGTCGATCGCCGCTCCTCGATCCGGTGTTCGTCAAGCCCGGCAAACACACGGTATTTGCCGTGTATCAGGGCAAATCGTCGGCCTCCGTCGTCGAGGCGAAGGCCGGCGCGACGGTCGCGGCCACGCTGTCGCTCGGCGTCGCCGGAGCGCCCGGCCCCGTTCCCGTTCCTGCGGTCGTGGCGCCGCCGACGCCGACGCCGCCGTCGATCGCGCCGCCCGGATCGGGGCTCCCCCCGGGCATGATGGGCCCGGGGACCGCGCCGACGCCGCCTCCCGTCGTGACGCCGCCGCCCGCCGTGGGACCGGGGCCCGGCGCTCCGAACAATGCGTACCCGCCCGGGGGTTATCCGCCCGGGGGGTATCCGCCCGGCGACGTCGGTCCCGGCGGCCTCGCCCCGATGCCGCCCACGGCCCCGGGCGAGCGTGAGCCCTTCTTCACCTGGTACAAGCGCAAGCCGATCGCCTGGGTCGGCACCGGCGTGGCGGGCCTCGGTCTGCTCGGCGGGATCATCTTCTCGGCCGCCGGTAGCTCGGCCAGCGGCGCCGCGAACACGCTCGCCGCAGGGATCGCCGCCGAGCGCACCAAGACGATCAACGACATGTCGATCAACCCCGATGGCCGCTCCAACGTGTGCGGTGATCGCAGCACCGGGGCCGGCGCGCTCGCGCACTTCGCGACGAACTGCGCGAAGCTCCGCGACAACGAGAGCCTCTACCACACCGACGTCGCGCTCGCGGTGACGAGCTGGGTGCTCTTCGGCGTCGGCGTCGCCGGCACCACGGCCTACGCGATGATCGACTGGTATCCGAGCAAGGGCGCGCCCGCGACGGCGACGAGGACGACGGGGCCGAAGATCCTCGCCGTCGCGCCGGTGGTCTCGCCGGCGCTCCAGGGCGTCACCGTCGTCGGCAGCTTCTAGCACCACTGCCGCAAACTTCGTTTGCGCGCTGCGCGCCGCCGCTTTGCGGCGGGCAATAGCGCTAGTTTTTGTCTCCCCGGGGACGAGCCCCGGACCCCACGGCGCTACGCGCCGTTCAGCACTACCGCCGCAAGTTTGCGCCAGTAGTGCTAGCTCGAGAGCCTCGCTCCCGCGGCGCGGAGGAGATCGCGCATCGTCGATCGCGGGACGCCCGCGCGGCGCGCCGCGGCGCTCTGGTTGTTCCCCGTCTCGGCGAAGATCCGCGCGGCGTCGTCGGGCTCGAGGCGGCGCCTGGCGGGGCAGCGCTCGGCGATCGCCTCGATCACGTGCTCGGCCTGCACGCGGCCGCCCGCTCGCAGCGCGGCCTGTACCGTGACGTTGCGCAGCTCGCGCACGTTGCCCGTCCACGTCTGCGCGCGCAGCACCCCGAGCGCGCCCGGCGAGAGCTCGCGCGCCCCCAGCTCCGACGTCTTCAGGAGGTGCCGCGCCAGCGCGGGGATGTCCTCGGGGCGCTCGCGCAGCGCGGGGACCTGGACCACGCACACCGCGATCCGCTCGTAGAGATCGGCGCGGAACAGGCGCTCTTTCACCATGCGCTCCAGGGGCTCGCACGTCGCGACGACCAGCCGCACGTCGACGGGCACGCTCGCCTCGGCGCCGAGCGGGCGGACCATGCCCTCCTCGACGACGCGGAGCAGCTTGGCCTGCACCTCGAGCGACAGCGACGCGATCTCGTCGAGGAACAGCGTGCCGCCGCTGGCCTCGCGGAAGGCGCCTTTGCGATCGCGAACGGCGCCGGTGAACGCGCCGCGCTGATGACCGAAGAGCTCCGACTCGGCGAGCTCGCGCGAGATCGTGGCAGCGTTGATTGCCACGAAAGGGCGGCCCTTGCGCGGGCTCTCGTCGTGCACCGCGCGGGCGACGAGATCCTTGCCTGTGCCCGACTCGCCGCGGAGGAGCACCGGCAGCCGCAGCGCCGCAATCTTGCGCACGCTGCTCGCGAGCCGGCGCATCACGATCGAGGCGCCGATCAGGCCGTCGAGGGGCCGATCGCGATCCGGCTCGCCGCCCCGCGCGGAGGGCTCGATCCGCACGACGGTGTGGCCGATCTCGAACGCGCCGCCGAGCTCGAGCGTCGCCCGGGGGACGCGCGCGCCGCTGACGCGCACGCCGTTGCGCGAGCCGAGATCCTCGACGACGATCGCCTCGCCGGTATGCCGCACACGGCAGTGGCGCGCGCTGATCGCGCCGTCGTCGATGCGCACCACGGAGGCCCCGTCCTCGCGCGCCTTGCCGAGCACGATCTCCGCTCCCGGCGCGAGCGGGACGCTGCGAGGCCGCGCCGCCGCGTCGACCACGATCGTCAGCCACACCGGCCCGACGATCGCCCCGTCGTCCGGCAGCGACTGCGTCTCGTCTCGATCCGCGAACGACCGGGACGAGCCCCCCGCCTCGTGTGCGCTCCATCCCGTCCCGGCCTCGAACCCGCTCGCGTCCCGTACGATTTCGCTATCCATGAGAACCAATCGACGCGAGCAGCCCGCCGGTTGCGTGAAATCGGATCGATTCGTCTTTGCACGCTGGGCCCCTCGTTCTAAAGCGCGGGGGTGAGTTTGCGCCGCTCCCTGTCCGCCGCCCTCGGCCTCGCCTTCGCCGTCTGGCTCCCGGCCCGTGCCCTGGCGCAGGCGCAGCCGGCCCCCTTCACGCTGATCGACGACGAAGCCGACATCGGGAAGGATCACCCCGCCGCGCCCGACACGCGCACCGGCCACATCTACCTGCAGCCACGCCTCAGCGTCGTCGCGCCCGCGGGCAAGCTCGCCTCCGCGCCGGACACGTCGCCCAACGCCGGCACGCCGACCTCGCAGCTCGCGGGCACCGGCGCGGGCTTCGGCGCCACGCTCGGCGTCGGCATCACGCGCCACACAGTGATCGAAGCCGCGGCGCAGTACACGAGCTTCGGCGCCCCCACCGCCTGCAACGACTGCAAGGGCTCGGGCATCGATCTCGGCCTCGGCTTCAGCTACCACCTGGCCCAGGGCGTGGCGATCGATCCGTGGATCTCGTACGGCATGGGCCTCCGCTTCGCGACGTTCCACGCGCAGCCCTCGTCCACGACCGGCGGGCCCACGGGCCTCCCCTCGGTCGATCAAGCGTTTCGCGGCTTCGACTTCGCGCGGATCGCGCTCGGCGCGGACTTCTATCCCGTCCCGATCCTCGGCATCGGGCCGTTCTTCGAGGCCGACGTGGGCTCCGCGTTCTCGCGCGCCAACCCGTCGCACGCCGACCCGGCGCTCGGGCCCGCCGTGTACGGCTTCTTCCAGGTCGGGCTGCGCATCGCGTTCGATCCGTTCCAGCGCGCCCGTGCTCCTCGCGCGGCCGAGCCGAAGGCCTCCGCGCACCGCTGAATCACGCCTCACAAAGCGATCGATTCGATCACCACCACAATCACCCCAGGATTCTGACCGTCCTGGGGGTGACCCCCGGTATACTCCCGCGTCGCATGTCCGAGCCGCCTCCCCGCGCGTCCTGCCCGATTCGACCGCTCGCCGCGGGCCTCACCGACGTGGGCCGTCAACGCAAGCACAACGAAGACACGGTGCTCATCCGACCCGAGCTCGGCCTCTTCGCCGTGGCCGACGGCATGGGCGGCCACAACGCCGGCGACGTCGCGAGCAAGCTCGCCGCCACGTCGCTCGGCAATTTCTTCGAGGCGACCCACGCCGCGACGGGCGTCGCCCCGGTGGACTTGCCGGAGGACTACGACGATCTCGCGCCGGCCGCGCGCCGGCTCGCCGCGGGCGTTCGCAAGGCCAACCACGACGTCTTCACGATCTCGAGCACCTACCAGCAGCACCACGGGATGGGCTCGACGATGGTGGCCATCCACCTCCGCGCGACGGGCGAGATCCACATCGGCCACGTGGGCGACAGCCGCGCGTACCGCATCCGCGACGGCGAGATCGTCCAGCTCACGCGCGATCACTCGCTCATCAACGACGCCCTCGAGATGAAGCCCGACCTCCTGCCCGAGGAGATCGCGCGCCTCCCGAAGAACATCATCACGCGCGCCCTCGGCATGAAGGACGCGGTCAAGGTCGACATCCGCTCCGAGCGCGCCGAGCCGGGCGACGTGTACATGCTCTGCTCCGACGGCCTCACGGGCATGGTCCCCGACCAGCAAATCCTCGAGGTCGTGGGCCTGACCGACGATCCACAGGAGGCGTGCGAGCTCTTGATCGCCGAGGCCAACGACGCGGGCGGCACCGACAACATCTCGGCGCTGATCATCCGCATCGAGGACGCCACGCCCGCCGCCGAGGCCGACCACGGCGAGATCGAATCGCACGAGGCGTCGGATGCTTCGCTGGCCTCGTTCGGCCTCGCCGACACCGGCGAGCTCGATCGCGTTGACGACGCTGACGACGCTGATGATGCCGACGACGTTGACGGCGTTGACGACGACGGCAAAGCCCCGGCGCGCCTCAGCGATCCCCTCGTCGACGGCAGCGTGACCCCGGCGCTGGCCGCGGCGCTGGCGGCGGGCGCCGAGGTCGACCTCGATCTCCGCGGGCCGTGGCGCTCGAAGCCGGCGCGCATCGCGGGCTGCTCGCGCTGCGGCCACGAGCTCTTCGTCGGCAATGTGTTCTGCGTCGAGTGCGGCACGCGGGTCGAGTCGGCCGACGCCTGATGCCGACCGCGGCGAAGGCGAGACCGAGGGCGCGCTCGCTCGCAGCCATCATCGCGGCGGCCGCCGTCGTCGCGATGGCGACCGTCGGGCACTCGCTCGGCCTTTACCTGCCGTCGTTCAACACGCCGCACACCGCGCTCGAGGGCGTACCGCACCCGAAGACGGAGCTGCCGGCGACGCCGGGCCTCACGCGGCGCCTCGCCGTGGTGATGGTCGATGGCCTCGATTTCGAGGCCGCGCGCGCCCTGCCGGCGTTCGCGCCGCTTCGCCGCGCCGGCGTCCTCCGCCCGCTGCGCGCCGCGTTCCCCACGTACACCTCGCCGGCGATCGTCTCGATGGTCACCGGGCAGTCGCCGCGCGAGAGCGGGATCCGCCTCAACGGGAGCATCGATCACGGCCCGCGCGGCGTCGATCGCGTCACGACCGAGGCCGGCCTCGCGGGCGTGGCGGTGGAGCTCTGGTCCCGAGAATACAAGCCTTTCGTCGAGCTCATCGATCCGCCCGAGAGCGCCGTGGTCCGCTCCGGGCGCGTCGACTTTCTCGCCAGCGTGATCGCCGCGCGCACCCCGCTCGCGGAGCGCTTGCCGCCGCTCGACGGGCGCTCGCCGTCGCGCGCGCTCACGCTCGTGTACGTCGGCGAGGTCGACGAGGTCGCGCACCGGCACGGCACGCGATCGCCCGAGTACCGCGACGCCGCGGCGCTCGCGGGCGCGCTCGTCGATCGCTACGCGGCCACGCTCGACTTCGATCAGGACACGCTGATCGTCCTCAGCGATCACGGCCACTGCCCCGCGGGCGGGCACGGCGGGATCGAGCCCGAGACCGAGAGCGCGTTCCTGCTCGCGCGCGGCCCTCTCCTGCGGCAAGGCGTGGAGATCGACGAGCGGCCGATGGGCGACGTGGCCTCGACGATCGCGGTGCTCGCGGGCGTGCCGGTGCCGACCATGAACCTCGGGCGGCCGATGCTCGATCTGCTCGCGCTCGGCGATCGCGAGACGTCGCTCCTGCTGGCGGCGCCCTTCGATCAGACCTCGCGCCTGCTGTGTCGCATCGCCCCGGCGACGGAGGCCGAGCGCTGCGCGGTGATCGATCCGCTCGTGCTGCGCCTGCGCCAGGCCGATCCGACGGCGTGGCCCGAGGCCGACGCGCTCCACGACGCGCTCACCGACGCCCGCTCGCGGCAGGTGACGCTCACGTCCGACGACGACGCGCGACGACGCCTCGGGATCGCGGCGGCAGGGATCGCCGTCGTCGCGGCAGCGACATGGATCGCCTTGCGAAAGCGAAGGATCGGCGCGACGGGGCTCGCCGATCCAGCCTCGTGGGCGCTCCCGGTGATCCACCTCGGCGTGTACGCGGGCGCGCTCGCGGCCTTCGGCTACCGGATCACCTTCAGCACCATGAAGCCCGGGCCGAGCTTCGGGCTCGAGGCCAGCGTCGCGGCCATCGCGGCGATCGCCGCCGTCGCGATCGCGGCGCGGGTGCTGCGGCCCGGCCCGCGCGCGCCGTGGATCCTGCTCGCCGCGCAGGCGATCCCGGGCGCGCTGCTCGCGGCGCGCGTCGGCTGGGATCCCACGCGATTGCCGCCGCCGTTCGCGGGGATCCTCGTCTTCGAGCTCGGCCCCGCGTTCGTCGGCGGCGCTGTCGCCGCGGTCGTGGTGGCGTTGCTGGCGCCGCGTCCGGCGGCGCAGGCGGGCGAGATCGCCGCCGCGGAGCCGCTGCGAAGAACCGGCTGACGTCGGCGTTCTTCGCCGCGCATTCGAACGCGAGACATCGCGCCCGGATCTGACTAATCTCGGCGTCGATGCCCTTCAAGAACCTGTCCGGCACCCGCAAGCACCACGATCTCAACGCCGAGGTACGCGGCACCGCGATCCTGGTGAACCCGGGGCTCATCGCCAAGCTCTCGACCGGCCCGGTGCAGCTCCTGGTTCAGCCGATCGGCGGCGGCAGCGGGAAGGTCACCAACGTGTCGCTCGACAGCGCCGAAGAGGTCGCGCTGCTGTCGCGCGACGTCGCCGTGGTGCGCGCCGGCGACGACTCGGTGTGGGCCCTGCTCGACATCACGCACACGCCGAAGATGGACCAGGTCGCCCGCGACATCCGCGCGCTCGTGATGCGACCGACCGGTGAGACGGCGCTCGCCCTCGGCTGGGACGGCTCGGCGACCGAGCTGCGCGTCAACCGCCACGAGGTCGACGCGCGCCCCTTCGCGGTCCGCGGCTCGATCCGCGCGGCCGATCTCACCGAGACCGAGACGTACACGGTCGTGGACGGCGCGGGCGGCGGGCAGCTCCGCGTCCACCCGGGCGCCACGCCCGAGCCCGGCGCCACGGCGCGCGTCGATCTCCCGGCCGAGGCCGCGAGCTTCGATCGCGTGCGCGGCGGAGCGCGGCTCACGGCCGTGTACAAGCGCGGCTCGGCGGCCGTGTGCCTCATCACGGGCGGGCCCGCGCGCTACGCCGCGAAGATGTTCCAGCTCGAGGCCAAGGCGCTCGACATCGCGGTGATGGACACGAGCTTCGTCGCCGTCTTCGGCGACGGCCGCGCCGCGCTCTACGACGCCGACGCGATCGCGGCGGCCACCGACGGCGCGCCGCTCACGCCCAAGGTCGCGCTCGGCCTCGCGACACGCGGCGAGCCGCGGACGCTCAGCGTGAGCGGGAAGAGCTCGCCCACGCTCTGGGTCGGCACCAGCAGCGGCGAGGTGCTCAGCGTGTCGGTCGTGCGCAAGGCCGCCGGCTGACGGGCCGCGCGGCGAGCGGGCCGGCGTCTCCACCGGCCCCTCCGCCCTCACCGATCGATCAGCTCAACCCGAGCAGCTCGACCTCGAAGATCAGCGTCGCGTTCGGCCCGATAACGCCGCCCGCGCCGCGCTCGCCGTAGCCGAGGGCCGGCGGGATCGTCAGCTTCCGCAGGCCGCCGATCTTCATCCCGGCGACGCCCTGGTCCCAGCCCTTGATCACCTGGCCGCCGCCGAGCTTGAACTTGAAGGGCTGCCCGCGATCATGCGAGCTGTCGAACTTCTTCCCGCTGGTGAGGGTGCCCGTGTAGTGCACGCTCACGTTCTGCCCCGCCTTCGCCTCCGCGCCGTCGCCGACGCGGATGTCCTCGATCACCAGATCCGTCGCTTCGCTCATGATTGACTGCCTTTCTGAGCGAGGCATCCAAGGCGCAGCGGTCCCTTTCGTCAAGGCGAAAAGCGACCTCGGAAATCAGCCGCCGAAGATGTTCGGCAAGGTCGGAAACTGCCAGCCCGTCCCGCCGGTGGATCGCCAGCTCGCCGCCGCCTGGAGCACGAACGGGCGACGGAACACCGGGTTAGGGTGCGTATTCGTGAAGCCGAAGATCAGCGAGCCCGGCGTGAGCTGCTCGAGCCGCGCGAAGAAGTCGAGCGTCATCAGCGCTCCCTCTTCGTTCCAGTGGTAGCCCTGCCGCTTCGCGCCGGCGCTGAGCACGTTGTTCGTGCCCGCCACGTCGGCCGCGATCTCGTTCGGCTGGTTGAAGAGCGGCACGGCGCGCGAGAGCGCACGACCGAGGTCCTGCGAAGAGATCCCGCGCTGGCCGCTCTGCCCGTTGGCGCAGCCGGTGTGCCCGAGGTGGTGGTGCCCGAGCTCGTGCCCGAGGACGAAGCCGAGCTGCTCATCCATGAGCTGATGCTGCCGCGTGACCTTGCGCGCGTCGGCGTTCTGGGTCGGATCGACGAGCCCCGGAGGCGGCGCGACGATCGGCTGATTCGGCTGCTGCTTCTGCGCCATGTACGTCAGGTACGCGTCGAGCTTCCGGGTGCCGAAGATCTCGTCGGTGGCCTTGAACTGCGAGATGTACGCCTCGATCTGGAGCAGCCCGTCGGTGATGGCCATGAGCGGGAGGCCCTGATCGTCGCAGCCGGCGTACGCGTTGACCTCGCCGACGGCGGGATCGCTCGTGAGCGGTATGCCCTGGACCCTGGCCTGCGCGGCCGGCGCGAGCGCCGCGACGAGCTCGATCATCACCTGAGCCGCGTCGCCGCGGAGGTAGTTGAGATCGACGAGGTTGATTGGATCGTTCGGCACCGGGAAGCCGCCCGGGAGGGTGTTCGGGATCGTCGGCAGCGGCAGCCCGGGCTGCGTCGGCGCGGGCGGCGTGTACTGCCCCGGCGGCGTGTACTGGCCGGAGGGCGGGTACGCGTTCGGCGGCTGAACCTGCCCCGGCGGCGCGTACTGGCCCGGCGCCTGGTACTGGCCGGGCGGCGTGTACTGGCCCTGGCCGTATTGCGGCGCCGGCGTGGTGGCGGCGTCGGTGCAGCCGGCGACGGCGGAGAGCGAGATCGAAGCGACGGCGAGCGAGGAAAAAAGGCGGAATCGCATCGGGGCGGAGCATAGCGCAGAGCCCGTCGCGCGGCCGGCGCCGATGTGGGAGCAGGGTCGGTTGTTCACGATCCATCGACGCGCGGTCGCCGCGTCACAGCGCACAGGAGCAGGAAAGCGACGCCGGCGACACGGGTTGTCGCTTCGACGGAGCCATCGCCGCCCATCCTCGGTATGCTCCCCGACGCCCCGCACCCATGGCCTTCGACCCGTCTGCGCCCCCGCTGATTCCTCCGCCACCGCCCACTCGACGGGAGGACGTGGTCGACACCCTTCACGGCCGACCGATGGCCGACCCATTCCGCTGGCTCGAGGACAGCACCTCGCCCGAGGTGCGCGCGTGGTCCGCCGCGCAGACCAGCCGCACCGAGTCGGTGCTGAAGGATCGCCCCGAGTACGCCGAGCTCCGCGCCCGCCTCGAGGCTCTGCTCACCATCGGCACCGTCGAGGCGCCGCGCCCGGTGACGGGAGCCGGGGGGGTGGTTCGCTACTTCCACCGGCGCCAGGGGGCCGGGCAAGATCAGCCCGTGCTCTACGTGCGCGAAGGCCTGCACGGCGAGGATCGCGCGCTCATCGATCCCAACGGCATGAGCCACGACGGCACGACGTCGCTCGACTGGTGGAGCCCGTCGTGGGACGGCGCGCTCCTCGCGTACGGCCTCTCCGACGGCGGCGACGAGAACAGCACGCTCCGGGTGCTCGACGTGACGACCGGGCGCGATCTCGGCGCGACCGAGGTGATCTCCCGCGCGCGCTACGCCTCGATCGCGTGGCTCCCCGACGGCTCGGGGTTCTACTATTCGCGCTTCCCCGAGAAGGGCAGCGTCCCGGCGGGCGAAGAGGCCTACCACAAGCGAATTTACGAGCACCGGATCGGGCGCGACGCCGAGGGTGATCCGCTGGTGTTCGGGGCGGGGCGGCCGATGACGGACACGCCGTCGGTGGAGATCTCGCCGAACGGCCGGTGGCTCGTGGCCTCCGTGCACCGCGGGTGGAGCCGCCGTGAGCTCCACATCCTCGATCGGAGCGCCGGCGCCGACGCGCGCTGGGTCCCCGTCGTCGCTCCGCAAGACGACGCGATCTACGAGGCGACGACGCTCGACGATCACCTCCTCGTCCGCACCAACGACGGCGCGCCGAGCTACCGCCTCTACCGGGTCGATCTCGACGCGACGACCGAGGCCAAGGTCGCGCCCCGGGAACGCTGGCGCGAGATCATCCCGCCCAGCCACGACGTGCTCGCCCATGTGAGCGCCGTCGGCGGCGACGTGTTCGCGCTCTTCATCGTCGACGCCCGCTCGGTGGTCCGCCGCTACGGCGCCGACGGCACGCCCCGCGGCGAGATCCCGCTACCGACGCTGGGCACCGTGCCCGACGTGCTGGGCGAGTGGAACGGTCGCGAGGCGTTCTTCGGCTTCACCTCGTTCGCGGTACCCGCGATGGTCTTCCGCGTCGATCTCGCGACGGGCGCGCCCGCGCTCTGGGCCGAGGTGAAGCCGCCGATCGATCCCGCGGAGTTCGTCGTCACGCAGGAGCGGACGCTGTCCCGGGACGGGACGTCGATCCCGATGTTCGTCTCGCACCGGCGCGGCCTCGCGCGCGACGGCTCGGCGCCCGCGCTGCTCGGCGGCTACGGCGGCTTCAACATCAGCCAGATGCCCGCGTGGAGCGGCGCGCGCTACGCGTTCCTCGAGCGCGGCGGCGTCGCCGTCACGGCCAACCTCCGCGGCGGCGGCGAGTATGGCGAGGCCTGGCATCGCGACGGGATGCTCGCGAAGAAGCAGAACGTGTTCGACGACGCGGCGGCCGTGGCCGAGCATCTGATCGCGTCGAAGCTCACCTCGGCGGATCGCCTGGCGATCCTCGGCGGGTCGAACGGCGGCCTGCTCGTCGGCGCCGCGGTCACGCAGCGACCCGAGCTGTTCCGCGCCGCGGTGTGCATGGTCCCGCTGCTCGACATGATCCGCTATCACCGGTTCCTGATCGCCCGGCTGTGGATCCCCGAGTACGGCAGCGCCGACGATCCCGAACAATTTCGCTGGCTCGCGGCCTACTCGCCGTACCACCACGTCGAGCCCGGGACGCGCTACCCCGCCATGCTGTTCTCGACGGCCGAGGGTGACACGCGCGTCGATCCGCTCCACGCGCGCAAGATGGCGGCGCTGCTCCAGGCCGAGACCGGATCGGATCGCCCGGTGCTGCTGCGCATCGAGAGCCGCGCCGGCCACGGGGCCGGCAAGCCGATCTCGAAGCGCGTCGACGAGTCGGCTCTGATCTACACGTTCCTGATCTGGCAGCTCGGGCAAGCCCGCTGACGCAGGGCGTTTTTGCGGCGCGGCGGCGGCGCGATCCTCTTGCCCTCGTGCGCGAGTGACTCGCCGACTCCCGGCCGAGTGCGTCGACGGCGTCAAGGTCCGCTTCTGCGACGACGGCAAGCTCAACGTCCACGATTGCCGCGATACTGGCGCGTCCTCGTGCGCCGCCTCGGGCCCCGGCGTCGCGTGTAAGCTCTGAGCGCCTCGCGCCGTTGGCGGCCGCCCGCGCTGCGCCCGAGCATTTCGAGGGCTCCGCGGTCCCGCGCGCCGTGAGCCGCCCGGCGTCGCCCGAGCGTCGACTCCCCAGGAGACCTGATGAAGACTCGCCTCGTCCGCGCCGCGGCGCCCCTCGCGTTGCTCTCGCTCATGCTGACCGCGTGCGGGGGCTCGGCCCTCTCCGGCGGCGCCCACCCGCAAGAGCCGCTGCCCAGCACGGCCGACGGCACGATGGAGGCGCTCGATCGAGCCGAGAGCGAGCTCCGCGTCGCCCTCGGTGGGCCGCCAAACGCCGCCCCGACGGCCTCGAGCTACGCGCAGGCTCCGGGCGTCCCTGGCGAAGTGAAAGCGGCGGCGCCGCCCGCGCCTCCGCCGCCGACCGTCCAGGCGGAGTCGACGTCACGCGATGAGCGCCCCGTCTCGGTCGGCGCGGGGCCTACCGCGAGCTCGAGCGATCCCTGCGCCAACGCGTGCCGTGCCCTCGCGTCGATGGAGCGCGCGACCTCTCACCTCTGCTCGCTCGCCGGCGACGCCGACGCGCGCTGTGAAGGCGCGCGGGCCCGCGTCAAGAACGCTGGCGCCCGCGTGCATGCAGAGTGTCCGGCGTGCTCGGGCGGCTGACGGCGCCGCGCGGAGGCCGAGCGATCGAGATCGAGCTAGAGGCCAGGAACGAGCAGCTGGTACAGGCGCAGCGTCTTGTACGCCTCGCCGAGCGTCGGCGAGTCGCTCGTCGCCTTGATGAGCGCGTCGAGCTGCGCCGGATCGACATGCATCTGCACGCGGACCAAGCTCTCCTGGCTCGTCAGCGTCGCCTTCTTCGCGACGTCGACCAGGATCGCCGCCGAGCTCGGGCCCAGCGTCGGCGTCAGCGTCGCGGGGCTGCCGCGCCGCTCCTCGAGCAGCTTCTTCAGCTCGTCGGCCGCCGCGGGCGACGCCGACTCGATCGACGCCGTCAGGTCGAGCCCGGAGAGCGTGGTCAGCCCGACGGTGACGGCGCGCGGCCCGGTCGATCCGGTCAGGATCGATCGAATGCTCGGCTTTTCGTCGGTGATCCTCACGGTGAGCAAGATCGGATGGTTCCACCCGACGCTCTTCAGCCGCTCCAGCACTTGCTCGCTCTTCTCGAGCGACGTCCCGTCTTGCTTCGCGTCGATCGCCGCCTTCATCCCGGCCTCGTCGCCGTAGAGCAGCACGTCACCATCGACGACGGCGATCGCGTCCTCGCCCGCGCGCACGAGGTAGCTCTGGCCTTTGTAATCGGCCGTCGCGTAGCGCGCTTCGGCGAGGCGCTCGCTCAGCTTGTGAGCGTCGAAGCGGCCGCGGAGCACGACGATCGTCGGCGTGATCGCCATCTTGTCGACGTCGAAGAGCAGATCGATCCCGGTGGCCTTGAGGATGTCGGCGCGCGTCCGCGCGAGCCAGGTCCGCGCCGCGCTCGTCTCCGCGCCGAGGGACTTCGGATCGATCTGGTGCGGATCGACGATGAGCACGCCGACGGTATCGGCGGGCGCATAGCCGAGGATCGCCTCGTCGCGCGGGAACGCCGCCGACCTGAGCTGCGCGTAGCCGTACCCGACGTAGCCCGCCTGCGCGGCGATCACGACGGCGAGGACGAGCACGCCGAGCACCATCCACTTGATCCGACCAGGCTTGCGCCCGCCCGCAGCAACCGGCTTCGAGCTCTTCTCTGCCATCGTTCCGCCCTTTCTTGCCCCGGCCCACCCTTGAAACGCGGCGGCACCATAACCACGGCGTGCAGGAGTTCCAGGCCTCCTGCAGCCGGGCCCCTTTCAAGCGGCGCGCGACGGGGATAGAACCGGAAGCCGGATGCCCTCCCCGCCCGTACCATCGCCCGATCTCGGGCTACCCGAGACGATCGGGCGCTACGAGGTCCGCGGCCTCCTCGGCGAAGGCTCGATGGGGCGCGTCCTCCTCGCCCACGATCCGGTGCTCGATCGCGACGTCGCGGTGAAGCACCTGCGCCACGATCTGAAGATCCCGCGCGACGTGCGCGACGGCCTGCTGACGCGGATGCGCCACGAGGCCCGCGCCGCCGCCCGTGTCGCGCACCCCAACCTCGTCGTGCTCCACGACATGGGCGAGGACGCCGCGATCGGGCTCTACCTGGTGTTCGAGTACGTCGTCGGCCTGACGCTGAAGCAGCGGATTGCCGAGGGGCGCATGCCGCCGGCCGACGTCGCGCGACTCGCGAGCGAGCTCGGAGCGGGGCTCAGCGTCGCGCACGACGCAGGCATCCTCCACCGCGACGTGAAGCCCGAGAACGTGATCCTCGCGAAGACCGGCGGAAAGCTCGCCGACTTCGGCATCGCGCGGATCCCGGACTCCACGCTCACGCACCAGGGCGGCCTGATGGGGACCCCGGCATACAGCGCTCCGGAGACGTTCCGCGCCGGCAAGTTCTCGCCCGAGAGCGATCAGTTCTCGCTCGCGGCCACGCTGTACGAGGCGCTCTCGGGGCAGCGCGCGTTCCCGGGCGACGACGCCGTCTCGGTCGCCGCGCGCATCGCTCACGAGTCGCCCGACGTGTTCGCGGCGTCGCTCGGCCTCCCGCTCGCGGTCGACGCGGTCTTCGCGCGGGCGCTCGCGCGCAAGCCCGAAGAGCGCTTCGCGACCTGCGCGGAGCTCGGCGCGGCGCTGGCCGACGCGATCACCCCGGCGGTCGCGGTCGCCGCGGCGACGTCGACGGCGGCGATCCCGGGGCGCGCCTCGCGATCGTCGATCGAGCGCGCGGCCGTCGGGCTCGACGCAGCCCCGGCGCGCGGCGTCGACGAGCTGAAGCGCAGCGCCGCCGACGTGCCGACCGAGCGCAAGACCGGCCAGGTGATCCTCGGCGCCATCGTCGTCGTCATCACCGCGATGCTCTTGGTGCGCGCCGCGCTGCGCTCCGCCGAGCGCACCCCGGCCGACGATCCCCTGCCCCTGCCGGTACCCACGCACTCGGCGAGCGCCGCCGCACCGAAGCCGCGCCCGACCGCCGCGCGCCCCGTCGCGCCCCGATCGACGGCGAGCGCCTCACCGGCCACGTCGGCGGACGCCGCCTCCGACGCCGGCGCGCAGGCCGTCCCCTCACCGAGCGCGTCCGCCGCCGCGGGGAGCCCGGCGACCACGACGAGCGCCGCGGCGCCGCCGCCGCCGAGCGCCAAGAACGGCGCGCCGCAGCCCTGATCGCGGTAGCATGCGCGCGATGCTTTCTCTGCGACCGCTCGCTTCCAGCGCCCTCGCCCTCCTCGGCCTCGCGGCGACCCTCGGCGTCGCGCGCACCGCCCACGCCGGCGCCGAGATGACCATCTCCCAGCCGATGACGTTCGGCGACGACATCCTCCTCGACACGCTCACGATCGAGTCGACGGGCGTGCTCAACGTCAAGTCGGTGCGCGGCAAAGGCAAGGGCCGCATCCGCATCGCCGCCAGCACGATCATCATCAAGTCGGGCGGCAAGATCAGCGCGACGGGCGCGGGGAGCCTCGGCGTGAACGGCGCTGACGGCTCGGCGGACGCGCCCGGCGGCGGCGGCAAATACCCGATGACGCCGGGGCGCCCCGGCGGCGGCGGCGGCTACTTCGGCGTCGGCGCGAGCGGCGCGAGCGACACGTGCATGCCGTTCGCCGACGCGGGCGGCGGCGTCGCCTTCGCGATGCCCACGTTCCTGCTGCCGATCCTCGGAAGCGGCGGCGGCGCAGCGAACGTCGCGGCCCCGGGGACCGCCGGGGGCGACGGCGGCGGAATCATCGAGATCGAGGCCGCGAACATCCAGTTCGACGGCACCATCGAAGCGCGCGGCACCTCTCCCGCGGTCGTCTCGGGCGTGGCGCGCGGCGGCGGCAGCGGCGGGTTCGTCGCGATCCTCGCCACCCACCTCACGGGCGCCGGAACGATCACCGTCGGCGGCGGCGACGGCACGGCCGCGCCGGGCAACGGCGGCAGCATCCCCGCGACGAACGGCGGCGGTGGAGCGGGCGGCGTCATCCTCGTCAAGGCGCTCGACGTGGCGATGGAGATCCAGAAAAATTTCGACGTGAAGGGCGGCGCCACGGGCGCGTGCACGCTGCTCGCCGCGGCCGACGGGATGGCGAACGTCGACGTCAGCGACGCGACGTTCTGCGTCGACGCCGACGGCGACAAGCACCCCTCGACGGCGTGCGGCGGCGACGACTGCGACGACAGCCGCGTCGACATCAACCCGGAGATCAAGGAGATCTGCAACGGCATCGATGACAACTGCGTCGGCGGCATCGACGAGGGCGTCAGCATCTGCCCCGCGGGGCAGACCTGCGGTCAGATCGGCACGAAGACGACGTGCATCGACACCTCCGACGCCGGCAGCGACGCGGGCGCCGAGGTCGACGCGGGCGCGCCCCCCGATCACATCGCGTTCGAGAGCGGGTGCGCGTTCGAGGGCGACGGCGGCGGCTGGGGCGCCCTCGCGACGGCGGCCTTCGGCGCGCTGGCGCTCGGGGCGCGCCGTCGTCGCACCGCGCGCTCCACGAGGATCGGCCGCTGAAGTTTCCGGCGCATTGCGGCATTTCGTTGCGCTCGCTCGATCGGTGCTCCGCGCACCGGAACCACATTGACGCAGGGCTCGCCGCGGGGGAAACCGCGGCCCGGATCGCATTCCCATGACGACGACCCTCCCCAAGAGCGACGAGCTCTCTCTCGATCTCTACCGCCAGATGCACACCATCCGCCGCTTCGAAGAAGAAGCGGCGCGCGCCTACGCGCAGGGCAAGATCGGTGGCTTCCTCCACCTCTACATCGGCCAGGAGCCGATCGCCGTCGGCGCCTCGTCGGTGATGCGCCCCGACGACTACCTCCTCACCACGTACCGCGATCACGGCATGGCCCTCGCGCGTGGGATGTCGCCGCGCGCCGCGATGGCCGAGCTCTTCGGCAAGGTCACCGGCTGCTCGAAGGGCCTCGGCGGATCGATGCACTTCTTCGACGTCGAGCACAGCATGCTCGGCGGCTACGGCATCGTCGGCGGCCACATCCCGATCGCCGCGGGCACCGCGTTCGCGTCGAAGTACCGCGGCGAAGATCGCGTCACCCTCGTCTTCTTCGGCGAGGGCGCGTGCAGCATCGGCGACTTCCACGAGGGCCTCAGCCTCGCCGCGCTGTGGAAGCTGCCGATCGTCTTCGTCTGCGAGAACAACGAGTATTCGATGGGCACGCCCATGTCGCGGACCATGAGCGTCGAAGACGTCTCGATGAAGGCCCTCGGCTACGGCATGGCGCGCGATCGCTTCTTCGTCGAGAGCGTCGACCAGGTGCGCGAGCACCTCGCCGAGGCCATCGAGCGCGCCCGCACCCTGAGCGAGCCCACGCTGGTCGAGATCCGCACCTACCGCTTCCGCGGTCACTCGATGAGCGATCCCGGAAAGTACCGCACCCCGGACGAGCTCGAGGACCGCAAGAAGAAGGACGCCGTCCTCCGCGCCCGCGCCGAGCTCGTCGACGAGAAAGGCTTGAAAGAAGCCGTCGAGAAGCTCGAGGCCGAGGTCGAGGAGGTCATCGCCGACGCCGTCCGCTTCGCCGAAGAGAGCCCCGAGCCGGGGATCGAGCTGCTCGAAGCCACCACGTACTCGGGAGAGTTTGCGCGATGACGGTCATGCGATACCGGGAGGCCATCCGCGCCGCGATGATGGAAGAGATGGAGCGCGACTCGCGCGTCTTCCTCGTCGGCGAAGAGGTCGGTCACTACCAAGGCGCCTACAAGGTGTCCGAGGGCATGCTCGAGCGCTTCGGTGAAAAACGCGTGCTCGACGCGCCCATCACCGAGAGCGGGTTCACCGGGATCTCGATCGGCGCGGCGATGGTCGGCCTCCGCCCCATCGTCGAGTACATGACGTGGAACTTCTCCGCGGTCGCCTTCGATCAGATCCTCAACAACGCCGCCAAGCTCCGGCAGATGTCGGGCGGGCAGCTCACCGTGCCCATCGTCTTCCGCGCGCCCAACGCCTCGGCCAAGCAGGTCGGCTCGCAGCACTCGCACGCGATGGAGCATTTCTACGCGCACATCCCCGGCCTGAAGGTGCTCGCGCCCGCGACGCCGGCCGACGCGAAAGGCCTTCTGAAGACGGCGATACGCGACGACAATCCCGTGCTCTTCATGGAGAGCGAGACGCTCTACAACATCAAGGGCGAGGTGTCGGACGATCCGGATCTCCTCGTCCCGATGGGCAAGGCGAACATCGTCCGCCCCGGCAAAGACGTCTCGATCATCGCCTGGAGCCGCATGGTCCACGTCGCGCTCGAGGCCGCGACCGAGCTCGCGAAGGAGGGCGTCGAGGCCGAGGTCATCGACGTCCGATCGCTGCGCCCGCTCGACGAGACCACGCTCGTCGAGAGCGTCACGCGCACTCACCGCGCGGTGGTCGCGCACGAAGGCTGGCCCTATGGAGGCGTCGGCGCCGAGATCGCCGATCGCCTGCAACGGCTCGCCTTCGACGAGCTCGACGCGCCGATCCTCCGCGCCACCACGCTCGACGTTCCCATGCCGTACAACGCCAAGCTCGAGCAGCACGTCATCCCCGGCGTGGCTCGCGTCCTCGAGAACGTGCGCGCCGTCCTCTACCGGAGCTGAGGGAGATCATGGCCAAGATCCTCGACATGCCGAAGCTCTCTCCCACGATGGAAGAAGGGCAGATCAGCGCCTGGCACAAGAAGGTCGGCGACGCGGTCGCCGTCGACGATCTCCTCGCCGAGGTCGAGACCGACAAAGCCACGATGGAGTACCGCGCCTTCGACAAGGGCACGCTGCTCCAGATCCTCGCGCCCGCGGGCGCCGTGGTGAAGCTCGGCGATCCGGTGGCGATCCTCGGCGCCGCGGGCGAAGACGTCTCCGCGCTCGCCGCCAAGGCCGGCGCCGCGCCTGCTGTCGCTGAAGCGAAGCCCGCAGGCGAAGCGAAGCCCGCCGCCCCTGCGGCCGAAGCGAAGCCTGCTGCTGCAGCTCCTGCTGCGGCCGAAGCAAAGCCCGCCGCCGAAGAAGCGAAGGAGCCGGCCGCGCCGCCCGCGCCCGTCGTCGAGGCGGCCGCGGCCGAGCCTGCGCCGGTCGAAGCGGGGCGCGTCAAGGCGTCGCCGTACGTGCGCAAGCTCGCGCACGAGCGCGGCCTCGCGCTCCGCGGCGTCAAGGGATCGGGGCCCAACGGCCGGATCATCGCGCGCGATCTCGAGAGCCTCACCGCGACCGCGGCAGCCGCACCTGCCGCGAAATCGCCGGCTGCTCCCGCGGCGGCGCCCGCCCCCGGCGAGCTCGCCGCTCCCGAGGCGCGTCCGCTCAGCATGATGCGCAAGGCGATCGCCCGGCGCCTCACCGAGTCGAAGCAGAACGTCCCGCACTTCTACCTGACGATCGACGTCGACGCCGATCCCCTCCACGCCCTCCGCGAGCAGATCAACGCCGATCTCGCCGCCGGTGCCGAGGACGGGAAAGCCCTCAAAATCAGCTTCAACGATCTGATCGTGAAGGCCTCGGCGATCGCCCTCCGCCGCGTCCCCGAGTGCAACGCGCAGTTCACGCCCGAGGCGATCCTCGTGCACAAGCGCGTCGACATCTCGGTCGCCGTCGCCGTCGCCGAAGGCCTCGTGACGCCGGTCGTGCGCGACGCCGACACCAAGAGCGTCATCGCCATCGCCCACGAGGTGAAAGAGCTCGCGGGCCGCGCCAGGGCCAGGAAGCTCCGCGCCGACGAGATGGCCAATGGCACCTTCTCGATCTCGAACCTCGGCATGTACGGCATCGACGCGTTCGCGGCGGTGATCAACCCGCCCGAGGGCGCGATCCTCGCCGTCGGCCAGGTCCGCCGCGAGCCCGTCGTCAAGGGCGACGCCGTCGTCCCCGGGCGTCGCCTCACGATGACGCTCTCCTGCGATCACCGCGTCGTCGACGGCGCCGTCGGCGCCTCGTTCCTCAAGGCTCTTCGCGGCCTGATCGAGCGGCCCATGCAGATCCTCGTCGGCTGATCACCACGATCCACGCGGCGCATTTCGGCGGTACGCTCCGCCGATGCGCCTCCCTCGCCTCCTCCTCGCGCTGATCGTGGCGCTGCCCTTCGCAGCGGCGTGCTCCGAGTCCGGCAACGGCGGCGCCGGCGGAGCCGCGGCGACCACCGGCACCGGCTCGAAGACCGTCGTGAAGGCCAAGGACGCCGGCCCGAAGGACGACGCCGGCGCCGATCCCGAGTCGACCAGCGCCGGCTGGTAGCGCGCTACTCGAGCCGTACGCCGAAGCCGAGGCGGAAGCCGAACGAGCCCACGAGCGGCGGCCCGAGCCTCTTGTCGAGCGGCAGCATCATCCCCGCGCGGAAGAAGTACCGCGGCTGTTGCACCAGAAAGAACGGCTCCATCGCCGCCTGGTAGAGATCGCCCTCGGCGAAGCTACCCCGGTAAACATCCTTGAACGTCGGCAGCGCCACGCCCTGCAAGCGCAGCCCGCCGGCGAACGTGTGGCCGACCTGGGCCTCGACCGCGTGCATGATCACCACCTCGACCTGATCGTTACCGGCGATCGGGATGGTGATGACGGGCGCTATTTCCCCGCGGATCGTGACGGGCCCAGCCTCGCCTTCGATCCCCACGCGCGCCTCGAGCGGCACGATCGAAGGCATGTACTCGTGGATGTTCCAGAACGCGTTCGGCACCTGCGCGCCGCCAAATGCATTCTCGCGCTGCGTCCCGCCAGACAGCAGCGGGAGGCCGAATCCACCGCCGATCGTGAGCCACGTCGTCGCGCCGATCGCCAGCGCTCCGTGCATCCCGACGATGGCATTCCCGAGCACCGCGTTCGTCGTCTTGTCGGTGGTGAACCCGAGCGGCAAGCGCACGTCGAGGTACGCCCCGCGCGCGATCGGCACCGAGGCGAGCACCCGGATCGCGACGGCGCTGAACGCGTCGCCGCTGTCGGTGAACGAAGCGGTATCGAGGCCAATCGCCCCGCGCAGATCGAGCGGCATCCCCGCGGGCACGTCGCCCACGACCGGCGTCGGCGGCGTCACCACGACCGGCGGCGGCGCCCATCCTTGCGCCGGCGGCGGCGTCCACGAAGGCGAGGCTTGCTGCCAGACGGGCGGCCCAGCTTGCCAGCCCGGCGGCTGCTGCGGTTGCATCGGCGGCGCCTGCATCGGCGGGGGCGGCATCATCGGCCCCGGCGGCATCGGCGGCGCGCCCTGCGCGAGCGCGGACGTCGATCCGAGCAGCCACGCCAGGCAAAGAGAAGCAGCAGTACGCGTTCGGCGCATGATGGCCTTCATGCTAACCGGTTCGCCGTGGCCCTGAAAATTCCTGCACGAGCTGAGCTCCCGTCGCCGCCGAGCCTCCAGCGCAAGCTCGGTTTGCTCCACGACGAGCTCGACGCGTGCAAGGCCTGCCCGACGATGATTGGCCCCGTCGTCCACGGGCCTCCCGTCGTCAGCCGGATCTTCCTCCTCGGCCAGGCGCCCGGACCGCGTGAAGGTGGCTTTGGCCGCCCGTTCGCCTGGACGGCGGGACGCACCCTGTTCCGCTGGTTCCAGCAGGCCACCGGCGCGACGGAAGACGAGTTTCGCGAGCGCATCTACATGGCCGCCGTGGCCCGCTGCTTCCCGGGCAAGGCCAGGGGCGGCGGCGACAGGCGCCCTTCCCCGGAGGAGATCGCCCGCTGCAAGCCCTTCATCGCCCGCGAGGTGGAGATCTGCCAACCCTCCTTGATCCTGCCGATAGGCACTCTCGCCATAGAGCAGGTCCTCGGCCACAAGGGCCCTCTCGTCGACGTCGTTGGCCAGCTCCGCCGCGTCACCTGGCATGGAGTCGAGGCCGACGTGATCGCTTTGCCGCACCCGAGCGGAGCCTCGACCTGGCACCAGACGGATCCCGGGAAAACCCTGCTCGCCGCCGCCATGGAGCGGGTGGCGGCCCACCCGGCGATCCGCGAAGCCTTCCCGCGCCCCTGACGGCGATCGTCGACCCGGATTTTCTTTGCGCAGATGGATCAGGAGCGCTCGCTGCTCTTTCACGATCTCCATCCTGCCCGTGGCCTGGTTCACACCTGGTTCCGGGCGCGACCCGTCCGCGGCTCGACGGGGCTCACGCGCGACACCCCGCGCCCCGCGAGATCCATCCATTCCGAGGACGCGTCGCGACGTCGGGATTGACCGCGGCGCCCGCGCGGGTAGACAACCTCCGCATGCCCCCGAAGGCCGCCCAGATGATCGCCGTCGCGATCGCCTCCGACGCCCTGTCGATCCCGCAAAAGGCCCTCCTCCGCGACGTGATCCGCGCCCTCGAAGACGCCCGCAAAGCCAGCTTCGCCGAGGCGCCGGTGAGCGTGGCCAAAGCCACGATCCACGACGCGCTCCGCCGGCCGAGCTGGCCTCGCAACGCCCTCGGGGCCCTCACCCGCGCGCGCCACGAGATCGCCGAGAGCAAGCCAGTCTCTGTGCGCCCTAACCCGAGCGCGCCGCGCCTCGCAGGCTATGCCCCGCCGAAATCGGCGAAGCAAAAAGACCTCGAGTCGGCCGCCAAGCGCGCTGCCTACTGGAAGTGGCTCAAGGACCACGGCTACATCCTGCCCGGCATCTCGGAGCGCGGACGCCTTCCCAGGCGCGCTGTCCGGCAAGGGGATGGAGCGATGATCTGCGCGAGCTGCAAGATCGAGACATGCGCTCGGGGCGAGTACTGGTGCCAGGGCTGCCAGGGCTGACTCGACCTCGCCGCGATCGCGCCGTAGCGCCGCCCCCTGCCCCGGCTATGCTCCGGCCCCAGCGATCGATGCGCCCCGCCCTCGCACTCCCGATCCTGGTCGCGCTCGCCGCCGCGGGCTCCGCGCTCGCGGCCGCTCCGCCGCCGCTCCCGCTCGTCGCGCCGCCCGCCATCGAGGCGCGCACGGGCGACTCCATCGCGGTGCTCCGGACCCCGGGCCCCGACGCCATCCTGATCCGCGCCGGCACGTTCCTGATGGGCTCCAACGAGCGCGAGATCGCCCACGCGCTGGCCCTCTGCCGCCGCGAGCCCCGGCGCGACGACTGCACCGAAGAGATGTTCGCCGTCGAGTACGCGCCGCACGAGGTCGGCCTGAGCTCGTTCTGGATCGATCGCACCGAGGTCACCGTCGCGCGGTACCAGCAGTGCGTCGCCGCGGGCCACTGCGCGACGCCGCCGGGCGGAGCCGAGCGGCCGGCGCCCCTCGATTTCCCGATCACGATGGTGAGCTGGTCCGAGGCCGCGACGTTCTGCGCCTGGGCGGGCGAGCGGCTCCCGACCGAGGCCGAATGGGAGCGCGCGGCGCGGGGACTGACAGGTCGCGTCTACCCGTGGGGCAACGTGTACAACCCGTTCCTGTCGAACCACGGTCGCTTCGGCAACTACGAGCTCGACGGCAGCGATGGCTTCCTCGAGATCGCCCCGGTCGGCTCGTTCCCCGACGGCCGTACGCCGGACGGGATCGAAGATCTCGCCGGCAACGTGGAGGAGTGGGTCTCCGACTGGTTCGCGCCCGAGCTCGGCAAGGCGACCGTCGTCAACCCGCACGGGCCCGACGCCGGCGACGAGCGCGTCGTGCGCGGCGGCGGCTACGGGAGCCCGCGGCCGTTCCTGCGCGGCGCAGCGCGGCTCCACGCTCCGCCGTGGGCGCGACGATCGTGGATCGGGTTTCGCTGCGCGCGCGATGGCTGAGCGACCCAAGTGATCGGAGACCGCGCCTTCGCCGACGATCTGCGCGGCGACGGTACGCTGGCGCTCCAGCTCCGCTCGCCCGACGCCGAGTGGTACGTGCTCCCGCGCGGCTCGACGCTCCCCGATCCGCTGCCGCCGTGCCTCGAGTAGCGCCGCTCGCCCGGGCCGCGTTCCATCATCGACTGACGGCGGAGGCGCAAGCATACTGCGCCGCGTGCGCATCGCCCATCTGTCGGATTTGCACCTCCTGTCGCTCGCCGGAGCCGTCCCGTTCCGGCTCTTCAACAAGCGCCTGACGGGCTACCTGAACCTGCGTTTTCACCGCAAATCCGTGCACAAACCCTTCGCCGTCCACGCCGCGGCGCAGGAGATCAAGCGGCTCGGGATCGACCACGTGACCATCACGGGCGATCTCTCGAACCTGGCCCTCGAGGGCGAGTTCGAGCTGGTCCGTCGCTTCCTCGACGACGAGCTCGGCCTGCCGCCCGACCGCGTGAGCATCATCCCCGGCAACCACGACGCGTACACCTCCGGCTCGCACCGCACCCGCCGCTTCGCGACCACGTTCGCTCGCTATTTGCAGTCGGATCTGCCCGAGCTCACCGCCCCGGGCGAGGTGTTCCCGTACGTGCACCTCCGCGGTCCGACGGCGATCATCGGCATCTCGACGGCGCTCCCGCGGCTCCCGCTCGTGGCGTCGGGCCGGATCGGGCGCGAGCAGCTCGCCGCGCTCGAGCGGATCCTCGCGCACCCCGACGTCCGCGCGCGCACGGCGGTGATCCTCCAGCACCACCCCATCCACAACCCGGCGACCCGCGCCAGGACGGTCCTCGAAGGCCTCACCGACGCCGACGAAGAGGCCGAGGTGCTCCAGCGCCTGCGCCGCGGCCTGCTGCTGCACGGGCACCTCCACCGGCGCGTTCACCGCACGCTGGCGACCGCGGGCGGCGGCCACCTCGACGCGGTCGGCGCGACCAGCGCGTCGCTCCTCCACGCGAGCGACGAGCGCATGGCCGGCTTCAACGTGTACGACATCGGCAACGACGGTCGGATCGAGTCGATCGTCTCGCACCGTCTCGAGGCCGACGGGACGACGTTCCGCGAGGTCGGGCTACCAAAGCCGAGCTGAGCTTTTCCGTGGAGTGATCGTGAGGGTCGCGGGCGCCGCGAAGAGGGCGGCGCCCGCGTCTCGTCGAAGCGAGGTTCAGCTCGCGGCAGGCGCCGCCTGGAGGCGGACGACGCTCACGGCCTGGAGACCCTTGGGGCCTTCCTTGAGCTCGAACTCGACCGTCTCGTCTTCGAACAAGCGGCGACGACCTTCCCCGCTGATCTGCGAGTAGTGCACGAAGACGTCAGGACCCGTGTCCTGCTTGATGAAGCCCCAGCCCTTCTCGTCGTTGAACCACTTGACTTTACCGACTGCCATGATTCCTCCACTTCCAGGCTCGCAAATACCCGAGACGCTTTGAGGACCGCGAAATCGGTCCTCTTTCGAGGGATCGCCGCCCGCCCGAGGTAGCCACGGGGCGGCATAATGCGGCAGGGAGGTGTCTCGCATGGAGGCGTGTCCGGCGGTGGCGACCAGCGCGCTGGTGCCTCCGTCCGTGAGCTCTCGCCCGGCTCCCCCCGTGCGCTAGCGCGGGGCCTCGAGCCGTGGCGGTGGAGCGGCGTCCTTCGTGTGCAACCTCCCCGGAGATCTTCTGAAAACTGCGAGCGCCCGGTCCGAGCCGCGCCAAGGTAGACGGCCGGCCTCGCGAAGGTCAAGCCGCGAACAGCGTGACTCGGGTTACCCAAAGCCACGTTCGCGAGGGCTCTGACCGGCCCCTGGTATTGACCGTCGAATGACCGCTCCGCGAACATCGCGACGCACTGACGCGACAAACCGCGAACACGACTACGCATGACGCAGCGTTGAAAGACGGAAAACGCCGAATTTCCGTCAGTCGGGCGGGCGGCATGCTCATCGCATGGTCAGGCGTCGATGCCCTCCCTCGAAACCCAGACCACCGTCGCCGAAGTCTTTCCCGCGTTCGCCGACGGCTTCGGCCTTGCTTCCCACGATCCGCGCGCGCTCCGCATCCTGGCGAAGACCATCTACCGTGAGCTCCGTCAGAGTGGCCTCGCCGAGCCCGACGTGATGGCCGTCGCCGGCGAGCTCCTCAGCCTGGTCGCCGGCGAGGTCAAAGCTCGCCGAAGCTCGCGCGACGAGGGCTGATCCCGCTTCGTTTCCCGGTGCGAATTCGCCCCATGTCGTTGACATGGGTTCAAGCGATCTCGTATTGCTCCTGGGAAGGACTCGGGAAGCTGCGGGTCCAGCAGAGGCGCCGCGGTCGCGGTAAGCCGGCCCGACGCAGTCCCGCGACGGCCGAGCTCCCACGGATCGCCGCACAAGGCGGGTAATGTTCTCGGTCATCATCAGCGAGAAGGGCGGCGCCGAGCGCCGCGAGGCGTTCGACCGGACCGAGATCAACGTCGGTCGCGTCCAGGGCAACGAGCTCATGTTGCCGAAAGGCAACGTCTCGAAGCGTCACGCCCGCCTCCTGTACCGCGACGGTCGCTTCATCGTCACCGACCTGAAGAGCACCAACGGCACGTACGTCAACGGCCGGAAGATCGCCCAGGCGACCATCGTCCGCGAGGGCGACAAGATCTACATCGGCGACTTCGTGCTGCGGATCGAGTCCGCCGCGTCCGTCGGCGGCCAGGCCGTGGCGACACCGCTGCCGCTCCACGAAGAGGTCCCGAGCGATCTCCCGCCGTCGAATCCTGCGCCCCCCGGCCCGCAAACGTCGGCGCAGATCCCCGTGTCGAGCCTGATCCCCGACGCGCGCGCCTCGGTCCCCGATCTCGGGCCGCCGCTGCTGCGCGGACCGGTCACGCTCGGTCCGCAAGCGTACCCCAGCGCCGCCCCGACGGCGGGTGGCTCGGGGCTGCCGCCCAGCGTCGAGGTGCCCAGCTCGTCGCAGCCCTCGTCGGTCGAGAAGTCGCTCGGCCGCGCGCCCTCGCCGCGAATCGAGCCCAAGTCGGTCGACGCGCCCAGCCGTCAGGACGTCATCAGCCACTTCCCGCTGGAGCACGATCCAGACGACTCGGCGATGTATGTGCCCGGCCCGCCGCGGGTGCCGCTCGCGACCGGCCCGCAAACGCCGAGCTCGCCCTATGGCGGCGGCGGTCAGCGTCCGGTGAGCCGCACCCCGCAGCCGCTGCCGGTCTCGGTGCCCTCGCCGAGCTCGCTCACCAGCGGGCCCCGGGGCGAGCGCTACGGCTCCCCGAGCGTGGCGCCGATCGAGCGCTCCTCGTCGCCTGGCATCGGCCTCGCCGGCTCGGTGCAAAGCACGGCGCCGCCGGCCGCGGGTCCCAGCATCCTGCCGAGCTCGCTCCCCGGGCGACGCGCCCTGCCGCCTGCCGCGTTCGATCCGCCCGACGCGGGCCCGCCTTCGCGGATCGCAGCGCATCGCGGCGCCATGCTGGCCCTCGTCGATCGCGTCAGCGAGACGGTCGATCTCCACGCCCTCGACGCCGGCGCAGCGCCCGACGAAGCCATCGCCGCGCGGGTCGATCGCGCCCTCGCGGAGCGGGCGTCGGCCATGCGTGCTCAGGGGGAGATTCGCGGCGAGCTCGACGTCGACGCGCTGGTCGTCGAGGCCCGCCGCGAGCTGCTCGATCTCGGCCCGCTGACACCGCTCCTGGACGACGAGGACGTCAGCGAAATCCAGGTCGTTCGCAGTGATTACGTCGTCGCGATGCACGGGCGCCGCCAGGTCCCGTCCGACCTCGGCTTCACCAGCGAGGCCGCGGTGGCCCGCGTCATCCGTCGCCTCTGCGTCGCCGCCGGCAAGCCGCTCCAGCCGGGCGAAACGTTCGTCGAGCGCCGCCTTCCCCGCGGGGCGCGCATGTTCGCCGTGCTCCCGCCGGCCTCGGATCAAGGCCACATGGTGGTGATCCGCAAGCCGCAGCGCGCCGATCTCACGCTCGAAGACCTGGTCCGCAGCGGCACGATCTCCCGCGCCATGGCCGGCCTCTTCGCCCAGTGCGTCGAGGCCCGCGCCAACATCCTCGTGACGGGCGCCGTCGGCGCCGGCGCCACGTCGCTGCTCGGCGCCCTCGCCGCCGCGGGCAGCACCAACGATCGCGTCGTCGTCCTCCAGGAAGACGACGAGCTGATCTTCAACCAGCCCCACACCTTCTCGATTTTGCTGGGCGAGACGCCGGAAGAAGGCGCCCGCGCCGTGCAAGCGGCCGCGCGGATCCGGCCCGATCGGCTGGTGGTCGGCGCGTTCGCGGGCCGGGTCGCGGCCGAGGTCGTCGACGCCATGGGCGACGGGGTCGACGGCGTCCTCGCGGCGGCCCGCGCGCCGACGCTGCGTCAGGCCGCCGCACGACTCACGGCAGACCTGGCTGCCACCAAACCGGGCCTCACGCCCGACATCGCCCGCGAGTGGCTCACGTCCGCCTTCGATCTCGTGATCGAGATCGCCCGCCTGCGCGACGGCCGTCACCGCGTCCTCCGCGTCGCCGAGCTCGAGATGGATGGAAACCGCGTCGCGGTCCGCGACATCTTCACGTTTGCCGTCGAGCGAACGGCCGCGGGCGGCGCCGTCGAAGGGACCTTCCACCCCACCGGCGTCGTCCCCGGCATCGTCGAAGATCTGGCCGCTCGTGGGATCCAGATCGACGCCTCCATTTTCAAGCGTCACAACAGCCGCTAGCTCGCCCCGACGCGGGCGCCTCGTGGACGACGACGCTACAGTAAACGACGGTCACCCATGATTCGTACGATCCTCCACTATCCCGACCCCCGCCTTCGCCAGAAGGGCCTCCCCATCGCGCGCGTGACGCCCGAGCTCGAGCGCCTGATCGACGACATGGCCGAGACGATGTACGCGGCGCCCGGCGTCGGCCTCGCGGCCACGCAAATCGGTGAGCAGCACCGGCTCTTCCTGATCGACATCGCGGCCGAAGACGAGCCGAGCAACCTCATCGTCTTCATCAACCCGGAGATCACGGTGAAAGAAGGCGAACAGTGCGGCCCCGAGGGGTGCCTCTCGTTCCCCGGCGTCACCGAGGACGTGAAGCGCGCCGCGAAGATCACCGTCCGCGCGATGGATCGCAAGGGCGCGACGTTCGAGATCGAGGCCGATGGCCTCCTCGCCGTCGCCGTCCAGCACGAGAACGATCACCTCGACGGCGTGCTGATGATCGACCGCATGGGCGTCCTGAAGAAGCGCATCGTCACGCGCAAGATGCAGAAGCGCAACGCCAGCAGCAACAACGACGACGCCTGATCCCCCGGCCAGCCAACCCTCATCGAGCAGATCTGGTCTGGTCTGGTCTGGTGTGGCGCGGGCCTCCGCGCCCGCGGATCGCAGCACCTCCGCTTCAAGAAAAGCTGCTGTTCTGAAGCAGATCCGGGAAGGTTCAGTGTCTCCAGCCAGTCCATGCGGCGGGCACGGAGGCCCGCCCCACACCAGAGCAGAAGCAGAGCTGCCGCGGAGGCGGAGCTACTGCTTCGAGGGGAACGCCAGCGGGCCGCTCACGTAGGCGTCGCGGCCGCAGAGCTCCCAGCGCGGATCGACGATGCGCGGCGCCTCGACCGGCGTATCGGGACCGGCCCAGTCCACCGCGCCGGGGCGCCCGCGCGGCCCGAGGAGGATCGGCGCGATGAACGCGTGGAGCTCGTCGGCGAGGCGCGTCGCGAGCAGGCTCCCCGCGAGCTCGGCGCCGCCCTCGACGAGCAGCGACACGATCCCTTGCGACGCGAGCAGGCGCAGCGCAGCGCCGACGTCGACGCGTCCTTCGGCCGAGTTCGGCACGCGAACCACCGCGCAGCCGGCGTCGACCAGGGCTTGCTCTGCCGCCTCGGGCGCGTCGTTGCCCGCGAGGACCCACGTCGCGATGTCGCGCGACGTCTGCACGAGGCGGCTGTTCAGCGGCACGCGCAGCCGCGAATCGAAGACGACGCGCACCGGGTGACGACCGCCCGGGAGCAGCGCCACGTCGCGCACCGTGAGCCGCGGATCGTCGGCCAGCGCCGTGCCGATGCCGACGGCGACCGCGTCGTGGCGCGCCCGCAGCTCCTGGACCTTGGCGCGCGCCTCAGGGCCGGTGACCCATTTCGAGGCACCGCTGCGTGTCGCGATTCGACCGTCGAGCGAGAGCGCCAGCTTCAGCGCCACGTGGGGCAGCCCCTCGGTGATGTACTTCGTCCAGGGGGCGATCAGCGTCCGCGCCTCGGCGCCGGCGACGCCGACGTCGACCTTCACGCCGGCGTCGACGAGGCGCTGCGCCCCGCCACCCGCCACGCCCGGGTTCGGATCGAGCGAGCCGATCACCACGCGGGTGATGCCGGCCTGGAGGATCGCGTCGACGCACGGAGGCGTCCGGCCCGTGTGGTTGCAGGGCTCGAGCGTCACGTAGAGCGTCCCGCCCTGCGCCTGCGCGCCCGCGGCGGCGAGCGCGCCGATCTCCGCGTGGGGATCGCCCGCTCGCTCGTGGAACGACTGCGCGACGACGTCACCGTTCGGACCGACGACCACAGCGCCCACCGGCGGATTGGGCGAGGGCACCGAGCGACGCGCTTCGTCGAGCGCGCGCCGCATCATCGAGGCGTCGAAATCTGGGTCGGGGCTCGTGGTCATGGACAGCCGAAGATCTACTAGAGCGCCGTACGGTTTGAAATGCCGTTGCAGGGGGAGGAGGTTCCCCCACGATCGCGCCATGGCACCCGTGCGCGTGGACGTCGCGCCGCGCGAGCACCGCGCGCCGACGGACCGATCCGCGCTGCGAAACGCGGACTAAGGGCCTTTGCTCTTCACGAGCTTGCCGAGCTCGGTGAGGAATTGATCGATGTCCCGGAAGGAACGATAGACGCTCGCAAACCGGACGTACGCGACCTCGTCGAGCTCGCGGAGGTGGTTCATCACGTGATCGCCGAGCTCGCTCGCCGTGATCTCCCGGCGCTCGGACTCCTGCGCTTCACGCTCGATCGCGTCGGCCGCGAGCTCGATCCGCTCGATCGAGACCGGCCGCTTGTTGCAGGCGATCCGGAGGCCGCGCACCAGCTTCTGGCGATCGAACGGCTCGCGCCGCCCGTCTTTTTTCACCACCGTGGGGAGCACGTCCTCGACGCGCTCGTAGGTGGTGAAGCGCCGCGTGCACGACTCGCACTCGCGCCGACGCCGGATCACGTCGCCCTTTTCGGCGGCGCGCGAGTCGATGACTTTGTCTTCAGGATGGCCGCAGAAAGGGCACTTCATGGGGGCAGCGCGCTCAGCCGTCGAAGCGCGAGAGCACCAGCGCGACGTTCGTCCCGCCGAAGCCGAACGAGTTGCTCATCGCGTGCTTGATCGGCCGCTCGCGCGCCGTGAGCGGCACGCAGTCGAGCGAGCACTCGGGATCCTGGTCCTCGAGGTTCGCCGTGGGCGGGACGCGGCCGTCGCGCAGCGCGAGCGCGCAGAGCGCCGCCTCGACCGCGCCGGCGCCGCCGAGCAGGTGGCCCATCACCGATTTCGTGGAGCTCACCCAGAGCTTCTTCGAGGTGGCGTGATCACCGAACATCGTCGCGATGGCCTTGGCTTCCTCGAGATCGCCGTGCGGCGTCGACGTGCCGTGGGCGTTGACGTAGTCGATGTCGGCGCCGTTGATCGCCGCGTCTTTCACGGCCATCCGCATCGCGCGGAGGGCGCCCTCGCCGCCGGGCGCGGGCTTGGTGATGTGGTACGCGTCGCACGAGGCGCCATAGCCGGTGATCTCCGCGTAGATCTTCGCGCCGCGCGCCTTCGCGTGGGTGAGCGACTCGAGCAGCATCGAGCCCGCGCCCTCGCCGCAGACGAAGCCGTCGCGGTCCTTGTCCCACGGGCGGCTCGCGCGCGTCGGCTCCTCGTTGCGCCGCGACAGCGCGAACATCGCGCCGAAGCCGCCGATGCCCAGGCCGCTGATCGTGGCCTCGGCGCCGCCCGCGACCATGATGCTGGTGCGGCCGCGGCGGATCCACTCGAAGGCCTCGCCGAGCGAGTGCGCGCTGGAAGAGCACGCGCTGGTGTTGCAATAGCTGACGCCCCGCAGGTTCAGCGCCATCGCGACCTGGCCGGCGGCGAGGTTGGCGATCACCGTCGGGATGAAGTACGGGCTGATCTTCGATGGACCCTTGGTATGAAGGGTGATCGCCTGCTGCTGGAGCTGCTCGAGCCCGCCCAGGCCGACGCCGATGAACGTCCCGCACTCGTCGCGATCCTCGTCCGTCAGCTCGATGCCGGAGTCCTTCAGGCAGAGCGTCGAGGCGGCGACGGAGAGATGAGCGAAGCGCCCCATCTCCTTGATCTTCTTCTTCGGGATCCAGTCCTCGGCGTTGAAGCCTTTGACCTCGCCAGCGAAGCGCGTCGAGAACGTCGACGCATCGAACAGCGTGATTGGAGCGATCCCGGACTCGGCGGCGAGGACGCTGCGCCACGTCTCTTCGGTGCCGATCCCGCTCGGGGTCACGAGCCCCATCCCGGTGATGACTACGCGTTCCATGATCCCTTTGTGCTTTTCGCCGATGTGGGCACCCCGCCTGCGTTGTCGTCGTCACCGTACATTCGTACGGCTCCTCCTCCGCCTTGGCGGGACACCCACCTCGACGAAAATCACGACGGCTCCGCGCTCGGGTCGTTCAACATCGGATCAGCGTGATGGAGTGATCCGTATCGCGAGGTCATGAGGATCGCCGACGATCGGGACAACCCCGATCGCCGACGATCTTCACGCGGCAGCGTGCGCCCGGGGCTCGCGCCCCTTCGGCACCTGCTCACTTCTTGGTGTGGGCCTCGATGTAGCTGATCGCATCCTGGACCGAGCGGATCTTCTCCGTGTCCTCGTCCGGGATGTCGATCTCGAACGCCTCTTCAAAGGCGAGGACCAGCTCCACCAGACCGAGCGAATCAGCCCCGAGATCGTCGATGAACGTCGCCTCGGGCTTGATGTCCTTCTCGTCGACGTCGAGCTGTTCCTTGATGATCCGCTTCACTTCGGCCGTGATGTCGCGAGCCTCAGCCATGGCATTCCCTCCGGGAAAAAAGCGACCCCCTAGTAGCAAATCCATCCGGGCTTTGCAGCCCCCAAACTTTTCGCGTCGTCGCTTTTTCGATGACGCACCCGGGCGCGCAAAATCATGCGCACGCCGGCAACGGCTCAAACGTACATTCCGCCGTTCACGCGCAGCGTCTGGCCCGTGATGTAGCCGGCCTCGTCGGAGCACAGGAAAGCGATCGACGCGGCGATCTCGTCGGCGCGACCGGTGCGACCGAGCGGCACCGCCTCGAGCATTTTCGCCTTCAGCTCGGCCGTCAGATTCGTCGTCATGTCGGTGTCGATGAAGCCCGGCGTGACGGCGTTCACGGTGATGCCGCGCGACGCGTACTCGCGCGCGAGCGTCTTCGTCAGGCCGAGCAGCGCGGCCTTCGACGCCGAGTACACGGCCTGCCCCGCGTTGCCCATCTCGCCGACGACGCTCGACAGGAAGACGATGCGGCCGGTGCGCGCGCGCATCATCACCTTCGTCGCGGCGCGGGCGCACGCGAGCGAACCCTTCACGTTGACGGCGAACACGCGATCGATCTCTTCCTCCTTCACGCGGAGGAGCAGGCCGTCGATGGCGATGCCGGCGTTGGCCACGAGGATGTCGAGCCTCCCCAGGCGCTTCGCGACGTCGGCGATCGCGGCCTCGGAGGCCTTCATGTCGGCGACGTCGAAGCCGAGGATCTCGGCGCCACCGCCGCGCTCGACGATGCCGTCGGCGACCTTCTGCGCCTCGGACTCGCCCTTGACGTACGTGACGACGACGCGCGCTCCCTGCGCGGCGAGCGCCTCGGCCACGGCGCGGCCGATGCCGCGCGAGCCCCCCGTCACGATCGCTACCTTCCCGCTCAAGCTGAACATGTCGGTCTCTTTCTTCTCTACGCCGCCGGCGCGGCGGCGAGCGTCGCCGCGGCGCGGTCGAGGCTCTCGACGTCGCTGACGCCGAGGACCGTGATCTGCTTGGAAATGCGCTTGACGAGGCCCGCGAGCACCTTCTGCGGGCCGAGCTCGAGCGCGTGGGTCACGCCTTCGGCCGCGAGGAGCTCGATCGATTTCAGCCACTGCACCGGCCCGTCGATCTGCTGCACCAGGAGCTCGCGAACGCGCCCGGGATCGCGGTTGGCAACACCGTCAACGTTGGCGACCACCGGGAACGAGAGCGCGCCGATCGCGACGCGGGCGAGCTCGGGCGCGAGCCGCTCGGCCGCGGGGCGCATCAGGGCGCAGTGGAAGGGCGCGCTGACCTTGAGCAGCACGGCCTTCCCTCCCCGCGCCGCGGCGAGCACGCGGGCGCGCTCGACGGCCGAGGCGTGCCCGGCGATCACCGTCTGCCCCGGCCCGTTGAAGTTCGCCGGCCCGAGCACCTCGCCCTCGGCGGCGTCGGCGCACAGCGCGACGACCCCCGCCGCGTCGAGGCCCATCACGGCCGCCATGCCCCCTTGCCCGGCCGGCACGGCGTCTTGCATCGCCTGCCCGCGCAGGTGGCAGAGGCGGACCGCGTCTTCGAGCGAGAGCGCCCCGGCGGCCACGAGGGCGCTGTACTCGCCGAGCGAGTGCCCGGCGGCGAACGCCGGCGCATCGAGGGCGGGCACGCGCTCGCGCAGCGCGGCGACGAGCGCCGAGCTCACCGTCACGAGCGCGGGCTGGGTGTTCGCGGTGAGCGTCAGAGCCTCGAGCGGGCCTTCGAAGCACAGGGCCGATATCGGCTGCTCCATACCCGCTGCCAGCAGCGCCGCGTCAGCGCGGGCGAACACCGCGCGGGCGGCCGGCGAGGCCTCCGCGAGCGCCTTGCCCATGCCGACTTCCTGTGATCCTTGACCGGGGAACAGCCACGCGATTTTCACGGCGTACGCACCTCCAGAACCCTCATGGATCCGGGTCCTCGGCGGTGGCGATTACCACGTCGGCCGGCGGCCGCGACACCCAAAACGAGGCGCGACGCTCACATCCGGACGATCGCCGCGCCCCAGGAAATACCGGCGCCGAGCGCGCAGAGGAGCACGCTCTGACCGGGCTGGATGCGCCCGTCGCGCACGCCCTCGTCGAGGGCGATCGGGATCGAAGCGCTCGACGTGTTGCCGTACTCCTCGATGTTGAGGATGAACTTTTCGAGCGGGAAACCAAGGCGATCGGACACCTGCGTGATGATGCGCAGGTTGGCCTGATGGGCCACGACCCAGTCGAGCTCTTTGCTGGTGAGGCCCGCGGCCTTGAGGGCCAGCGTGGACGCGCTCGTCAGGTTCTTGATCGCGACCTTGAAGACCTCGGAGCCCGACATGTGGACCTTGTTGCGCTTGCGCTCGAGGCCCTCGGCGGTGAGCGGCTCGTTCGAGCCGCCGCCGGGGATCTGCAGCGCGCCCGCGAGCGATCCATCCGTGAAAATACGGGTCGAGAGGATGCCGCGGCCGTCGCCCTTCGCGGGCCCGAGCACCACCGCGCCGGCGCCGTCGCCGAAGAGCACGCACGTGGTCCGGTCCTGCCAGTTCATCAGGCGCGAGAGCA
The DNA here is from genome assembly GCA_025362495.1 of Byssovorax sp. Taxonomy (GTDB): domain Bacteria; phylum Myxococcota_A; class Polyangia; order Polyangiales; family Polyangiaceae; genus JANYGI01. The sequence continues at coordinate 154,678 of JANYGI010000151.1, forward strand.
GCTCGACGCCGATGATCAGAACGCAGGTCGCCGCGCCGGTGGCGATGAACTGATCGGCGATGGTGATGCCGTAGACGAAGCCCGCGCAGGCCGCGGAGATGTCGAACGCGGGGATCCCGTCGGCGCCGAGCTTCTGCTGCACGTGGACCGCGCAGGCCGGCATCGGCGTGTCGCCGCTGATCGTCCCGACGATGATCATGTCGAGATCGGCGACGTTGAGGCCAGCGGCTTCGAGCGCCTGGCGCCCGGCGGCCGCGGCCATGTCGCTCGTGACCTCGTCGTCGGCCGCGTAGTGACGCCGGCGGATGCCCGTACGCTCGGCGATCCACGCGTCGGACGTGTCGACCACCTTCTCGAGATCGAAGTTGGAGACGACGCGCGCGGGCGTGTAGTGGCCGGTGCCGAGGATGCGGCTCTTGGGGACGGCGGTCATCGGATCTTCCCCCACGCCCCCTCCGGCGGAGGGGGCCTTCGACGAAAAAGGGACGGGAAAGAAAGGAGCGGGGCCGATCTTGGCCCCGTCAGCTCCACGCTTACTGCGCCGCCTTCGTCGCCTTCACCTTGCGGCCCTTGTAGAAGCCGCAAGCGCCGCACGCGCGGTGCGGCAGCGTGGCCTCCCCGCAGTGTTCGCACGCGGCGAGCTGCACGGGGATGACCTTGTCGTGGTTGGCGCGGCGCATGTCGCGCTTGCTCGGGGTGGTTTTCCTCTTGGGGACGGCCACGGATTACTCCTTCTTCTTCTTTTCTGGGGACGCTGCGGCGGACGATTCTTGTGCCGCGGCGAGCCTTTCGCGCAGCGCGTTCAGTGGCGCGAGGCGCGGATCGATCGCCGGAGCGGGCTCTGCTCGCTCCAAGTCGGCGCGACGGATACCCGGGCACGCATCGGAGCACAAGGGGAAGTTCGGTACTTCGAGCAGGATCGCTTCGCGGATGAAGGGATCAAGGACGACGGTCTCGCCGTCGTAGAGGTCGAATTCGGCCTCTTCCGACGTGAATTCGTACTCTTCTTCTTCCGGCTTCGCCTTCGGCTTTCCGTCGCCGTTCGCCTTCTTGTGCTCGTGCTTCGGCGGCTTCGCGGACGGCGCGGGGACGAGGAGGAGCGTGACGCTCGTGTCTACATGGACCGGCGTCGGGTCCATGCAGCGCGCGCACGGCATCGTGAGGTCGGCGCGCACGCGGCCGCGGATCACGATCTCGCCGGCGTTGTTCGTGCCGATGCCGGTGCGGCTGAGCCGGACCGAGACGTGGCCGGGGCCGAGGGGCGTCAGATCGGCTTCGACCAGCTCGCTCACGAGCCAGTCCATGGGCAGATCGGCGTCGACCGAGCGGCCGGCGGTGTCGATGTCGTTGGCGGGGATGGTGAAGAGGGGCATGCGAAACGCGCGGCAGCCCTAGCGCCTTCGAGTGCATTTCGCAAGCGAGGATGCGTGGTAGGTTCGCAAAAGAATGGATCCCACAGCGCCCGAGGAGGCCCGATCAGGCCCGGAATCCCGCCGCCCGATCCTCGTCGCGCTGGCCATTTACGCGCTGACCACGGCGCTATTTTTCCTCACCACCGCGCCCGAGCGGCTCCACGGGCACACGCCGTTCAACCACTTCGCGCTCCTCGCCGACGCCTGGGTTCATGGCCGCCTCGACCTCGGCCACCCGCCGCCCGCGTACACCGGCAACAACGATTTCGCGACCGACGGAGCGCGGTGGTTCGTCAGCTTCCCGCCCTTCCCCGCCGTGCTGATCGCGCCGCTCGTCAAGCTCGCCGGCTCGCCCGAGAACGTCTCCGATGGGCGCTTCTTCGGCTGGTTCGGCGGCGTGGCGCCGGCGCTGCTGTTCCTCACGCTCGACAAGCTCACGCGCACCGAGCGGAGCCGCCGCACGCTGGTCGAGAACGCGCTGCTCGCCCTGCTGTTCGCGTTCGGATCGGTCTACTGGTTCTCGGCGGTGCAGGGCACGGTGTGGTTCGTCGCGCACGTCGTCGGCGCCGCGCTGGCCACGGCGTACATCTACTGCTCGCTCGACGCCGCGCACCCCGTGCTCGCGGGGCTCGCGCTCGGGCTCGGCTTCGCCACGCGCACGCCGCTCGGCTTCGCCTTCCCGTTCTTCCTGTTCGAGGCCCACCGCGCCGCGATGAAGTCCGACGACCGAGGCGCCCTCGCGCAGAGCTTCGCGCTCTTCGCCGCGCCCGCCGCGACGGTGCTCGCGGCGTTGATGTGGCACAACCGCGCGCGCTTCGGCGACGCGTTCGAGTTCGGCCACCGCCTGCTGGCGATCGGCTGGCGCGGCCGCATCGACAAGTGGGGCCTGTTTTCCTACCACTACCTCGGGCGCAACCTCGCCGTCGTCCTCACCGATCTGCCCTTCGTCGATCCTTTACATGTGAAGGGTCCGGCGCCGTTCCAGATCAACGTGCACGGCCTGCCGCTCTGGCTCACGAGCCCGTTCTTCGCGTGGGCCTTCTGGCCGAAGCGCACGGGCCGGCTCTTCTGGGCCTCCGCGCTCACGGCCCTCTGCGTGGCGGCGCCGAGCCTGCTCTACCAGAACAGCGGGTGGATCCAGTTCGGCTACCGCTTCTCGAGCGACTTCGCGCCGCTCCTGCTGCTGATGATCGCCGTCGGCGGTCGCCGCCTCACGGCCCCGTTCTGGGCCCTCGGCGCCGCCGCCGTGGCCGTCAACGCCTTCGGGGCGATGACGTTCCAGCGCGCGGGCGCCGAGCGCTTCTACTTCGTCGACACCACCCAGAAGGTGCTGCACCAGCCCGATTGAACGAGCCGCGCTAGGGCGCCGATCAGCTTGAAATGCCAAAAAAAAGACCGGAAATTTAACAGGGAGGCGAGGAGACGGGGAGGTGAGAGGAAGATTGGGAAGGATTTTCCCTCGGGTCTCCCGGTCCTCCTCGCCTCCCTGTGAATT
>JANYGI010000206.1 GCA_025362495.1 Byssovorax sp.
ATCCGCTCTTGCTCGCGGCGATCGACGCGAACGGGAACGCCGGCGAAGAGACGCGCCTCGACACCTGCATCACGCGGCCGATCCCCGACAACCTCAACGCCTGCGATCCGACGATCGCCCCGCCGTTCGCCGTGCTCTCGCTCGCGTGGGACGCCGACGTGGATCTCGATCTCGTCGTCGTCGCGCCCGACGGTCGGGTGATCGACGCCAAGCACCCGACGACGGCCGAGGGCGTCGACGGCGGCGCGCCGACGCCAAACCCCGCCAAGGACGGCGTCCTCGATCGCGACTCGAACGCGGGCTGCGTGATCGATGCGACGCGGCGCGAGGACCTGGTGTGGCAGTCGCGCCCGGGCGACGGCGACTACCTCGTCTACGCCAGCCTTTTCTCGGCGTGCGGCCAGCAGGCCGTGCGCTTCACGGCGACGCTCTCGCTCGCCGAGGCGACCGGCGCAGACACCTGGACGCTCACCGAGAAGCTCCGCGCGAATGGCGAGCTGCTCGCGGGCGACGCCAGCGGCGGCGCGACGCGCGGCCTCTACGTCACTCATTTCTCGATTCACTGAACGGCACAAGAGGGAGACAGAGATCGTGATCGTCGAACGGCTCCTGCGCATCGCGCTCGTGGGCAGCGCCTGGGTGCTCTACCTGCTCCTCGCGCTCTCGGTCGTCTCCATCGCCTCGATGGTGGAGCGCTGGCTGTGGTTCAAGCGCCACCACGACGACATCGACGAGCTCCGCAAGCACCTCTACAAAGCGCTCGAGGCGAAGGATCTCGGAGCGGCTCGCAAGCTCCTCGCGGCGAGCCCGTCGATCGAGGCGCGGGTGCTCGCGGCCGCGCTGCCCTTCGCCGACGGCGGCGCCGACGCGGTCGCCGACGTCATCGACAGCGAGCTGAGCCGCCAGCGCAAGGAGCTCGAGCGCGGGATGACGCTGCTCGGCACCCTCGGTAACAACGCCCCGTTCATCGGCCTGCTCGGCACGGTGCTCGGCGTGATCCAGGCGTTTCATCAGCTCGGCGACGGCGCGAACAAGGGAGCGATGGGCAACGTGATGGGCGGCATCTCCGAGGCCCTCGTCGCCACCGGCGTCGGCCTCGTCGTGGCGCTCCCCGCCGTCGTCGCGTTCAACGTGGTGCAGCGCAAGATCGGCGAGATCGAGACGGGCATCGCCGGCCTCGGCAAGCTGATCACCGGCTTCCTCAAGGCCCAGAAGGGCCAAGCGTCAACGACATCAACGACGTCAACGCCTGCCAACGGCGCCTCGACGCGGCTCAACGGCAGCAAGGGCGCGGCGACCCTCGCCGCGGAGGTCTGAGCCATGGCCGGCGTGATGCAGAGCGGTGGGCGCGGCGCGCGCGGCGGGATCGTCGGGATCAACGTGACCCCGATGGTCGACGTCGTCCTGGTGCTGCTGGTGATCATGATGGTCTCGGCGACGTACATCGTCTCGCAGAGCCTGAAGGTCGAGCTGCCGAAGACGGCCTCGTCCGACGACGCCGTCAGCGCCGTGTCAGCCGTGACTGTCACCAAAGAGGGCGCGTTCCTTTACAACAACGAGCCAGTCACCGAGGCGGCGCTCGTCGACAAGCTCCGCGCCGCGCACGCGGGGAACGCCGACGTGAACCTGGTGATCAGCGCCGACGAGCACGCGCTCCACGGGCAGGTGGTCCACGTCATCGATCTCGCGAAGATCGAGGGCATCTCGAAGTTCGCGATCAACGTCGAGCGGTCGCGCTGAGGAGCCGGAGATCGTGGCGAAGCTGTCGATCATCTATGGATTGAGCCTCGCGGTGCACGGGGCGCTCGCGCTCTCGGTCGCGCTCCTGAAGGAGCCGAAGCGCACCGAGACGATCGCCATCACGATGAGGGACGGGCCGAAGAAGCCGGCCAAGGTCGAGCCCGCGAAGGTGGTCGAGGCGCCGAAGCCGAGCGACGCGCGCGCCGAGGCGCCGCGCCCGCAGGCGAAGGCGAAGGCGGCACCCGCGGCTGCCGCGAAATCGGACGCGCCGCCGCCGCCGGTGAACGCCGCGGCTGCGGCGGGACCGAGCACCGGCGACGCGCTGCCGGACTTCGGGCTCACGCTGGGCAACGGCGGACCGGGCGGGATGGCGATCCCGCAAGGGCCGGCGGCGATCGCGGCAGCGGCGCCGAGCGCGAGCGCGAAGGTGCTCCCGGCGCGGGTCCTCGCGCCGAAGCCCGCGCGCGACGAGTGCTCCGATCCCCCCCGTGAAACCAAGGCCGAAGTCGATCTCGCAGCCCGCGTACACGTCGAGCGCGCGCGAGGCCAACGTCGAGGGCAAGGTCCGCGTCGAGGTCTCGGTCGACGAGAGCGGGCACGTCACCGCGGCGCGCCTGCTCTCGGGCCTCGGCTACGGGCTCGATGAAGCGGCGCTCGAGGCGGCGCGGCGCGCGTCGTTCGAGCCGGGCACCCGCTGCGGCAAGCCCGTCGCGGCGACCTTCAGCATCGCGATGCGCTTCTCGCTATGACCCTGCGCGCCCGCTCGATCGTGATCGCCGCCGCGCTCGCGGCGCTCGCTCCCCGCGTCGCCGACGCGCAGCCCAAGGCGGCCCCCGCGGTCGCGCCGAAGCTCACGCGCGCGCCCAAGCTCGTCACGTTCGTCGAAGCGCCGTACCCCGCGGCCGAGCGTGCCTCGGGCAAGACGGCCACCGTCGTCCTCCAGATCGCCATCTCGGCGACTGGTACGGTCGATCGCGCCGGGATCAGCGAATCGGGTGGACCAGCCTTCGACGCTGCCGCCGTCGCCGCGGCGCAGCGGTTCGTGTTCGACCCGGCGGAGATCGACGGCAAGCCCGCGCCGGTGAAGATCCTCTACCGGTACGAGTTCACGCTCAAGCCCGAGGTGCCAACCACCGGCGTGTTCGACGGCGTGGTGCGCTCGCGCAAGAAGAAGACGCCCCTCGTCGGCGTGTCGGTGCAGCTCGACTCGGGGCAGCGCGTGATCACCGACGCCGCCGGCCACTTTCACGTCGACGTCGTCGCGCCCGGCAAGCACGCGCTCAAGCTCGAAGGCGACAAGCTCACGGCGCAGCGGACCGAGGAGACCTTCGAGGCCGGCAAAAGGCTCGACGTGACGTACGACGTCGAGGAGCGCGAAGAGGCTGCAAAAGAAGGGGACGGCGATGATCTCGAGATCGTCATCACCGCGCCGCCGATCCGCAAGCAGGTGGTGTCGACCGAGGTCTCGGCCGAGCAGGGGCGCCGCGTCCCGGGCGCGCAAGGCGACGTGCTCCGCGTGGTCGAGAACCTCCCCGGCGTGGCGCGATCGACGGTGGGATCGGGCGCGCTCGTGGTGTGGGGCGCGTCGCCCGAGGACACGCGCGTGTACGTCGACGGGGTGCGCGTGCCGCGGCTCTACCACGACGGCGGGCTGCGATCGGTGGTGCACTCGGACCTCGTGAAGTCGGTCGAGCTGGCGCCGGGCGGGTACGGCGCGCTCTACGGTCGCGGGCTCGGCGGCCTGGTCACCGTCGCGCTCGATCCACTGGAAGACAAGGGGTTTCATGGATCGATCGCCGCCGACGTGCTCGACGCGGCGGGCTCGGTGCGCGCCTCGATCGGCGACAGAT
>JANYGI010000211.1 GCA_025362495.1 Byssovorax sp.
GATCGCGGAACGTGAGGTAGGCGCCGCCGACGCCGACGAGGACGCCGATCGCCAGGCCGAGGATCCCGGCCGCGTCCGCGCGGAGCCCCGCGACGTTCGCGAGCGCGCCGAGCAGGCTCCCCGGGATCGAGCCGAGGATCAGGACCTGGAAGAAGAACGCGAAGCCGACGTACATCCACGCGCTGTAGCGGCCGCGCTTCATCGTCAGGTGCTCGTTGGCGGCGTCGCCGTAGAGCGATCCCGCGGGCGCGGCCGTCGCGAAGACCTGGCCCTGCTGCGGAACGACCTGCCCGTAGGCCTGCGCGGGCGGTTGCCCGTACGCTTGCGCCGGCGGACCGTAGCCCTGCGCGGGAGGTTGCCCGTAACCGCCTTGCGCGCGCGGCGGACCGTAGCCGCCTTGCGCAGGCGGGGGGCCGTAGCCCTGCGCAGGCGGGGGGCCGTAGCCTTGTTGCGGAGCGTATCCTTGCGGAGGGCCATAGCCCCCGGGCGGGCCTTGCGGCGGCTGCTGACTCATCGATTCACCAGGGCGAGGGCGGTTGAGGGAGGCCCACCGGAACGGGGGCCGCGGGAGGCTGAGGCGGGGCCGGGGGCGCGAACGACGGCCCCGTGACGCCCCGCCACGATAGCGAGGGGCCGTTGACGAAGGGGATCCCCGGGGGGCGGCAGCCCGATCCGAGCACCACCACGCCGCACGCGAAAAGGAAGGCACCGAGTTGCTTCATGCACAGCTCCGGGTCCGGGAAGGAAGGCACGGTATCACGAACGGCGCCCGGATCGCGCGCTGGATGCGCGCGCCGGCCGAGGTCGAGTAGCCTGCGCGCCATGTCCTCTGCACCTGATTTCTCGCTAGTCCTCGGCGCTTCGGCGCTCGTTCGTGAAGAAGGCCTCGTCCACCAGCCGCTGTTTCCGGGCGCGCCCGACGACGTCCCGGTCGCCGTCCTGCTCGAGGACGAGGAGGCCATCGACGGCGAGCGCCTCGACGCCCTCGGGATCGAGATCGACGACGCCTTCGCCTCGGCGATCGAAGATCTCGAAGATCGCGACGCCGGCTGGGTCGAGCAGTCGATCGCCGTGAAGGGCGGAGGCACGCTGCGCATCGCGGCGCGCTCGGGCGACGAGGCCGGCGCCGAGGACGCGCTGCTGCCCGACGCGCTCAACGACGCGGCCGAGCTGCTCTCCGCGAAGGCCCTCGCGGTGGCGATGCCCGCGCCGGGGATGCTGCTGGTGACCGACGCCGATCAGAAATGGCAGCTCGTCGCGGCCTTCGCCACGGCGGCGAAGATGCACTTCGCCGAGGCCGGCGAGGACGGCCTCTACGCCGGCGTGCTCCGCGCCGAGGGCGGCCGGTTGACGGGCGTGATCGAGCTCTCGACCGCCAGCCTGGACGCGGCCGCGAAGCGCTAGAACAGCTTGAAATGAAGGAGCGAACGATGTCGACGCCGCGCCCTGCGCTCTCCCTCGCGCCCGCCCGGGTCCTCGTCGAGCGGCGCGCGGGGGGCGAGCTCGTCCTGCGATCGCCGCACGCGCTCGGCGAGCCGCCGCGTCACGTCGTCGATCGCCTGCGCCACTGGGCCGAGGTCGCGCCCGATCGCGTCTACCTCGCCGAGCGGGGACCGGACGGCTCCCTCGTGCGCGTGAGCTACGGCGAGGCGCGGCGCCGCGTCGACGCCCTCGCGCAGGCCCTCCTCGATCGCGGGCTCACGGCCCGGCGGCCGCTGATGATCCTCTCCGACAACGGGATCGATCACGCCCTGCTCACGCTCGCCGCGATGCAGGCGGGGGTGCCGGCCGCGCCGATCTCGGCCGCGTACAGCCTGGTCTCCAGCGATTTCGTGAAGCTCCGCGCCATCCACGCGATCCTCGCGCCGGGCTTGATCTACGCGGTGGACGCCGATCGCTACGCGCGCGCCCTCGACGCGCTCGGCGTCCCCGACGACGCCGTGGTGACGAGCCGCGGGAGCCGCGCGGGCGCGTCGACGATCGACGATCTCGTCCGCACCGCGAAGACCCCCGCGATGGAGAATATATTCGCGTCACTCGGCCCTGACACCCTCGCCAAGATCCTGTTCACGTCGGGATCCACCGGGCAGCCCAAGGGCGTGATCAACACCCAGCGGATGCTCTGCGCGAACCAGGAGGCCATCGCCACGCTCTGGCCCTTCCTGCGCGCGCGGCCGCCGGTCGTCGTCGACTGGCTGCCGTGGAGCCACACCTTCGGCGGCAACCACAACTTCAACCTGGTGCTCTTCCACGGCGGGACGCTGGTGATCGACGAGGGCAAGCCCGCGCCTGGCCTCATCGATCGCACGGTGGCGACGCTGCGCGAGATCTCGCCGACGCTGTACTTCAACGTGCCTCGCGGCTTCGACATGCTGCTCCCGTACCTGGAGGGCGACGCGGCGCTGCGCGAGGCGTTCTTCCGCGATCTCGACGTCGTCTTCTACGCCGCGGCCTCGCTCCCGAACCCGCTCTGGGAGCGCATGGAAGCGTGCGCTGCGCTCGCCGGCAACGAGCGCGTGCTGATGCTCTCGTCGTGGGGCCTGACCGAGACCTCGCCGATGGCGACCTCGGTGCATTTCGCGATCGAGCGCGCGGGCGTGATCGGCCTCCCCGCCCCGGGGACCGCGATCAAGCTCTTCCCGACGGCAGGAAAATTCGAGCTCCGCGTCAAGGGGCCGAACGTGACGCCGGGCTACTGGGAGCGGCCGGATCTCACCGCGCTGGCCTTCGACGACGAGGGCTATTTCTGCACCGGCGACGCCGCGAAGCTCGAGGACCCGGACGCGCCGGAGAAAGGGATCGTCTTCGATGGCCGCATCGCGGAGGACTTCAAGCTCACCACCGGCACCTGGGTCCACGTCGGATCGCTGCGCACGCAGATCGTCGCCGCGGCCGCGCCGCTGGTGCAAGACGCGGTGGTCGCCGGGCTCGATCGCGACACGATAGGCGTCCTCGTCTTCCTGAGCCCGGCGGCGTGTCAGGCTGCATTTCCCGGGGTTCCGAGCGCCGATCTCGCCTCGCACCCCGCGCTGCGCGAGCGCCTCGTCGCGTCCCTGTGCGCGCATAACCGCGACAACCCCGGGAGCAGCCACCGCGTCGCGCGCGCGCTGATCGCGACCGAGCCGCCGAGCATCGACGCCGGCGAGATCACCGACAAGGGCTACCTCAACCAGCGGGCCGTGCTCACCCGCCGCGCCGGCCTCGTCGAGGCGCTGTACAGCGACGATCCCGCGGTGCTCGTGCCCTGATCTCTCACGCCCCACGGCGCGCGGTGGTAGCGTCGCCGCCGTGGGATTCCTCGATCAGATCGCGACCGGCGAGCTCGGCGCGCGCGTGCATTTCAGCGACCGCCACGAGCAGCTCGAAGAGGCCGCGAACGCCGCGCTGCTCCGCGATCCCGAGCGCCGCGTCGCCTGGGAAATCGCCTTCGTCCCGTACCGCCTCGATCTGCGCGAGGCCACCTTCGACGCGCTCCGCGACGATCTCGAGCGCGAGGCGCGCGCCGCCTTCGAGGGCACCTGGACGGCGCTCGGCGAAGGGATCGACGCCGCTACGAGGCCGCCGATGCGCACCGCGGATCCCGCATGGTCCCCGATCGTGGCGATCGAGCGCACGACGCTCGGCGACGCGCCCGCGCTCCGCGTGATCCACCGCATGAGCTACCAGCCGGAGCACGAGATGGTGATCGGCCGCCTGCTGCTCCCGCTGGCGAACGGCGTGCTCTCGCTCGGCGCTTCGAGCCTGACGCGTACCACCGGCTACCGCGAGACGATGCGCCTCCAGGCCGCGCTGAGCAGCCGACCGGGCGCGCGCGCCCCCGACGTCGCGCGCGAGCTCGGCCAGGCCGGCTACGACGACGCGACCTACGATCTGCTCTTCCCCGATCATCCGCTCTCGCTGGTGCGCGCCGCGCTCGCGTGGCTCCAGGACGAAGACGGCGGCGCGCTCGCGATCACCGATCCGCTCGTTCTGCCGACTGAACAGGAGATCGAGCTCGCCGCCCCGCGCTGTGCGGTGACGCCGCCGCCGCGCTACGTCGCGCTGCCCGACGGCACGCTGCCGATCGCGCCGACGCTCGCGGTGCTCACGCGCGTCGGCCTCGCCGTCACCACGCCGCGCCTGCTCGACGTCTGGAGGATCGAGGACACGGTGATCCTCGGCAAGGATCGCGAAGGCCAGCTCGCGAAGCTGGCCCGCGAGAACGCCGCCGACTGGGCCGGAGAGGGCGTGACCGGCATCGAAGCGAAGGTGACCAGGGTGCCTTCGACCGACGGCCGCACCCACGCCAGGAGCGAGATCGCGTTCGTCACCGACAACGGCCCGACCCACGCTGTCGCCCGCTGGATGGTCGACACCGATGGTACGGTGTTCCGCGTCTCGGCCAGCGGCGGCCCGTGGGTCCCGAAAGACCTCTTGCTCGCCGACGCGGAGCAGGCGTTGCAGTCGCTGCGACGCCTCGATCCGCCGGCCGCGGAAGCGAAAGCGGTGGCCACAGGCGAGGTCGCGGTCAAGCCCAAGCGCGCGTGGTGGCCTTTTGGCTGAAGGGGAAGCATCCGTGGTCGACGACGAGCCCTCCCCCCCGGATCCCGCGTTCCCTCGCTATACCCGCGTTGCGTTTCCAGCCTATCGCTACGTCCCGGGGCGCACTCCGCACCCGCGGCGCGATCCCGGCGGGCACTCGTATGGACGGCCAGAGCCGCGGGCAATGCCGCTGGATCCCGCGGCCTGGTCCGCGTCGACCACCTATCTGTACGGCGCGGATCTCTACAACTTCGCCTACTGGTGGGAAGCACACGAGTCCTTCGAGGCGCTCTGGCAGATGACCGACAAGGAAGGCCCGCTCGGGCAGGCGCTCCAGGGCTTGATCCAGATCGCCGCGGGCAACCTCAAGCAGTTCATGGGGGCCGAGAGCGCCGCGCAGAAGCTCTGGACGAGAGGGCTGGGGCGGCTCGCACTGGCACCCTCGCCGATGCTCGGCCTCGACGTGCGGGGATTCGAGGCAGAGGCGCGGGGATATCTGGCGGGGGTGCGGGCCCAGCCTGCGTTGCTGCGGCTTTCGCCGGTGGGCTGACTCACCTCGGAGATAGGGCAACCTACCTCGGAGGTAGGTTCACTCCCCGCGGAGGCAGGTTCACTCGCCTCGGAGGTAGGTTCACTCGCCTCGGACGTACGTCGAGTCACCTCGGAGGCTGATCGACTCCCAGTGAAGGCAGGGCAACTCACTCCCAGGCTTTGTCGAATCGGCACAGCGCCTCGACCGTCCCGATCACAGTCCCATCGTAGAGAGATAGACGTCGAACATCAACGAATAGGGCTGATCTCTCTCACGGAACCTTCGCAGCGTCTCGAGTTCGAACGCGCTCATCACGTTCCGACCATCCGCGATCATGGCGACACGAATTTCGTCGCGCGCCTCATAGAACTTCTTGAGTCGCTTGAGACGCTTAAAATCCAGTCGTTCATCGTCGAGGCGGTACTTTTGGATGGTATTGTACCCTCGGTTCGACCCAGACTTGGCGGTAATCTGCTCCGCAGTAAACGTGAGATGCTCCAGCGGCATGAACGACGGATCGCATGGGTCGAGGCAGTCTAAGGACGGATTGTCCTTGTTCGGCTGTTTGCCCTGACAATCCTGGCAAGCGAGGTAAAGGTTGGACCATGAGAATGCTAGATCTGGCCTCTCGGCGACCTCGATATAGTGATCGACCGTCCTTCTGTCGGGCTTGGCTTTGCAATAAAAGCACTTCTTGAAGCTCATGCCTTCGAGCACACGAACAATCATCGCGTGTGCATACTGCGCCCCCGGAGGCCGAAGGCCGGGAGACAAGGCTCGCCTTTCGAGGTACCTTGCGAGCCACCTCTCCTTGCTTTCAGCGAGAACCTCGGGTTCGCCCGGTCGCGTAAGCGGAATCATCGCGCACCGGCGCGGATGACGTCCAGCGCTCATCAACCGCGAAGTACGAGAAGTACTCGGGGTTCTTTTCCACGAGCTGCGCCTCGATTTTCCGGCGAAGGGCCACATCTTCCTTCTTGATGGCGTCCTTGCGAGCCTTGAGCAGCGCGGAGATTGCAGCGCTGAAGGGTTGCGTGCCGTCGAAGGCGCGGGAAAGTAAGATCTCGTCTATCGGCTGATTCGCATAATTGTCCGTCTCGTCCGAAACGACAGAGCTCTTGCCGTCAAATCGGCAGACGAACACGCGAGCATTCTCGACGGAGGAGAGAATGAATGGCGAGTGTGTCGTCGCGACGATCTGGAGGTTGGTGAAGATGCTCTGAACGTTCTTGATGAAGAGCTTCTGCCAGCGCGGATGAAGACAGTTCTCAGCCTCGTCGATGAGGAGCAATCCCGGCGCGTCACAGATCGCCTCGGGCTCGGTGCCGCGAAGCACATGATACGAGAACATCTTCCCGAGCAGCGAAATCATGTGCTGAATGAGGTAGGCGTTCCCACCGCTCATATTGGCGAGCGGAACGCGTTGGCCGCTCTGAAAGACCATGGGTGTAAAATTGAGTCGATCCACCTCATCGAAGTGGCCATCGAGCAAGCTGAGCTTGAAAATGCGCGACATCACATCGAAAAGAATTTCCCCACGGCGCTTGTCCAGCGGCACATGGGCATCCCTGAAATAGTCGAAGCTGCAAATGAGGTTGGTTACTTCTTGATTGGAGTAAGTCCCCTGCAGCGCGCCCTTCAAAAATCTTCGATGATCAACCCGGGTAAACCCTTGAATTTCGTATGAATCCGTCGCCTGCGTCGTACGCCAGTAGTCGACTACCCACTCTGGAAGTGCGACTCCGTCAGCAACCAACGATGCCATCCTCCGCACGTCTGCTTCGCCCAGATGAGGATATACCGGCGTCGCCCATCCTTGGTCGAGCACCGACAACGAGAGATTCTTGTCAAACAGCACACTGTCAGTTCGCAAGAACTCCCGTTTCTTGTTGGCGTAGGCCAGCGACACATCCACACGAAACGGAGTTCCGCCGCGCCATATCGATCGCTCCAGATCGCAATAGCGACTTCCGAACATCCCTCGAATCGCATCCAGAATGATGCTCTTCCCGGCCCCGTTCTCCCCGGTGATCAACGTCACTGGCGCCTTCTCTGCCTCCGGATCCGCGATGAACTCCAGCTCGGCCCTGTCGAACGGCCCGATGTTCTCCAGCGAAAGGCTCAGGATCCTCATGCTCTTCTCCTATCGCCCGAGCAGCCCGTCCGCCGGCGACGACGCCGTCGCATAGAGCTTCCTCGGGATCCGCCCCGCCAGAAACGCCTTGCGCCCGGCCGATACCCCATCACGCATGGCCTCGGCCATCAGGATCGGGTTCTTCGCCCCGGCGATGGCCGTGTTCATCAACACCCCATCACAGCCGAGCTCCATCGCGTAGGCGGCCTCGCTCGCGGTGCCGACGCCCGCGTCGACGATGACCGGCACCTTCGATTGCTCGCGGATGATCATCAGGTTGTACGGGTTCCGGATCCCGAGGCCCGAGCCGATCGGCGCCGCCAGCGGCATCACGGCGGCACACCCGATGTCCTCCAGCTTGCGACAGACGATGGGATCGTCGATGCAATAGGGCAGCACGGTGAAGCCCTCGTTGACCAGCACCCTCGCGGCCTCCAGCGTGGCCTCGTTGTCGGGGAACAGCGTCTTCTGGTCGCCGATGACCTCGAGCTTGACGAGATCGCCCACGCCGAGCTCGCGGGCGAGCCGGCAGGTGCGGACGGCTTCGTCGGCGGTGTAACAACCAGCGGTGTTGGGAAGGATGGTGTACTTGCCCGAGGACAGAAGGGACATCATCGATCCTTCGCCGCGGTCCTTCAGGTTGATGCGGCGGAGCGCGACGGTGACGACCTGGGCGCCCGAAGCTTCGAGTGCGCGGCGCGTCTCGTCGACGTCGTGGTACTTGCCCGTACCCACGAAGAGGCGTGATTGAAAGGTGTAGCGGCCGAGCGTCAGCACATCTTGGCTCATGGGATCCTCAGCGCCGGTGCTAGTCCCGGCGAGGCGGTGGGTCCAGCGCCACGCGCGAGGCAGCGGCGCGGAGGCTCGGCTGTGGTATCGTCGAAAGATGAAATACCGCGCGCTTGCGCTGGCCCTTCTGGTGGCCGCGCCTCTCGCCATCGGGCTTTCCCCGCACGCTCCACTCGAGGGCCCCCGCTCGGCAGAAGCGTCCGTCGCCGTCCTGATCTCGCTGGAAGATCTCACCGCCGCTTCGACGTATGTCGTCGTCGCGACGGCCGGCGAGCAGCGCTCGGCCTGGGAAGAGACACCGTCGGGGAAGCGAATCGTCACCTACACGCGCCTCAAGGTCGACCGCTCGGTCACCGGCCCGGCCGAGACGGAGCTGTGGGTGCGCACCTTGGGCGGGGTCGTCGACAAGATCGGGCAGTCCGTCTCGGGCGAGGCGCAAATCGCCACCGGATCGCAGTCGCTGCTCTTCCTCGCGAAGGTCGATGTCGGCCTCGTCGTCGTCGGGATGGCGCAGGGCCACTATCCGATCGTGGACCCGACCACGACGCCCAAGGCCGCGGCTCCGCGCCTCGCCGGGAGCCCCGACGCGGGCATGCTGCTCCCACGCCGCGGGCCGACGATCTCGGCGCGCGAGCGGCTCGTGGGCCTGACGGTCGACGACGCGGTGCTCGCGGTGCAGCGCGCGCGGAAGGCCACCGATGCGAAGTGAACACCCGCGCTCAGGCCTGGTGATCGCCGCGATCCTCGGCCTCGCGACGCTGCTGCCGGCGCGCTCGGCGCTCGCCTACTGCCGCACCGCGAGCTGCGGCGCGGCCGGCACTGGCCAGAACTGCGTGCCCGCCCAGACGGGCGACTGCGGCAACTCGCTGTTCTGGGCGTCGCCGTGCGTCGGCTACTCGATCCAGCAAGGCGCGTCGGCGAAGGCCTCGTTCGCCGACGTCGAGAAGATCATGAAGGCCTCGTTCGCGACGTGGGAGGCCGCGCAATGCTCCGGCGGCAACCCGCGGATCGTCGCCAACGAGCTGGCCGCGGCCGAGTGCACGCAGCACGAGTACAACCAGGACAAGGGCAACACCAACCTCATCGTCTTCCGCGACGACAAGTGGCCCTACGAGGGCTCGAGCAACACGCTCGCGCTGACGACGGTGACGTACAACCTGGACACCGGCGAGATCTACGACGCCGACATGGAGCTGAACTCGGCCGACAACGCCATCACCACGTCGGACACCAACGTGAAGTTCGATCTCCAGTCGATCACCACCCACGAGGCGGGGCACTTCCTCGGGCTCGCGCACTCGACGACGCTGACCGCGACGATGTTCCCCGACTACAAGGCGACCGAGACCGAGCTGCGCACCCTCGATCCCGACGACGTGCTCGGGATCTGCTCGATTTACCCGGCCGGCGGCCCGATCCCGGCGACGTGCGACGACACGCCGAGGCACGGCTTCTCGACGCTCTGCGCGTCGGCCCAGCCGGCGACGCCGACCACGACGACGTCGTCGGGGTGCGGCTGCCGGATCGAGGAGGCGACGCTGCCCTCGGGCGCGGCCGGGATCGCGGCGGCGATGGCGGCGCTCGGGATGATCGCGCGGCGCCGCTCACGGCGGCTCCGGGGCGACTCGACGCGATGACCACGACGACCGGCGCGCGGGCCTTGCTTCCCGCGCGCACCGAGGCGGAGGTCGAGCAGATCGTCGCGCGCGCAGGTCGCGCCCCGCGGATCGCGGTCGACGTCGAGGCCAACGGCCTCTTCGTCTACCGCGCGCAGCTCTGCACCGTGCAGCTCGCCTGGGAAGAAGACGACGGGATCGCCCTCGCCGTGATCGACTCCATCGCCACGAGCGTGAGGCCGTTCGCGCGGATCTTCGGGCCTGGCGGCCCGGTGAAGGTGCTGCACGATCTGACGTTCGACGCGCGCCTGCTCGACGAGTCGGGCGCCCCGCTCGCGCGCGTGCGCGACACGTCGGTGGCGGCGCGCTTCCTCGGCTACCAGGCCACGGGGCTGGCCTCGCTGCTGGCGTCGGAGCTCGGCGTGAAGATCGACAAGTACCTCCAGCAGCACGACTGGGCGCGGCGGCCGCTCACCGACGAGCAGATGGTGTACCTGGCCGGCGACGTGCGCGATCTCCTCGCGCTCGACGATCACCTGGGCGCGCTGGCGAAGGCGCGCGAGATCGAGGACGAGATCGCCGAGGAGTGCCAGCACAAGCTCGCGACGGCGAAGAATCCGCCGCGCGACGGGCGGCCCGCGTACGTGCGGATCAAGGGCGCAGCGGCGCTCGATCCCGTCGGCCGCGCGGTGCTGCGGCGCCTCGTGCGGGTGCGCGAGGACGCGGCCGGAGCCGCCGACGTGCCGCCGTTCAAGGTCGTCGGCAACGAGACGCTGCTGGCCATCGCGACGAAGCTGCCGGCCGACCGAGGCGCGCTCCATGCGCTGCCCGGGGGCACGGCAGGGCGCGCCGGGCCGCTCGCGGCGGCGTTCCTCCACGCCGTCGTCGCGGGGGTGCAGGACGGCGACGTGCCCGAGGACGAGCGCATGGCGTTCCTGCCGGTGCGGCTCGACCGCGAGCAGATCGTGAAGCGTCGCGCGATCGAGGCGAAAGTGAGCGCTTTCCGGCGCGCCGAGGCCAGGCTCCGGCGAGTCGACGAGCAGGTCGTGCTCCCCGGTCACTGCGCGCAGGAGCTGGTCGAGGCGCTGCTCGCGCACCCGGGCGGGGCACCCGGGCTGACCGAGGCCGTGGCGAAGATCTCCGGCCTCGGGGCCTGCCGGATCGCGCGCTACGCCGCGGCGTTCACGGCCCTCGCCGAGGATCGCGGCCCGCCGCCGAACGCGCCGGCGTGAGCGATCGCGCTGTGCTGATCGTCGCCGGCGAGGCGTCCGGCGATCGCATCGCCTCCCTCGCGGCCCGCGCCCTCGCGGCGCGCGGCGCGTCGCTGTTCGGCCTCGGCGGGCCGGCGTGTCGCGCCGCCGGCGTCGAGCTCGTGGCCGACGGATCCGGGCTCGGCGCGATGGGCCTGCGCGACGTCGTCGAGCGCCTGCCCCGGCTCGCTTCGGCCCTGGTTCGCCTCCTCGATCGCGTGCGCCGCCGCCCTCCGCGCGCGGCGCTGCTCGTCAACGCGACCGAGCTCAACCAGCGTCTCGGGCCGCTGCTGCGCCGCGCGGGCGTGCGCGTGCTCTGGTGCGTCGCGCCCCAGGTGTGGGCCTGGAGGCCGCGACGGATCGAGGCGCTGCGCGGCGCGTGCGACCGGCTCGCGGTGATCCTCCCGTTCGAAGAGGCGCTGTGGCGGCGGGCCGGGTACGACGCGCGCTACGTCGGGCACCCGTCGCTCGACGTGCCCGAGCGGCCTCGAGACGAGCTGCGCGCGGCGCTCGGGATCGCCGGCGATGCGACGGCGATCGCCGTGCTCCCGGGGAGCCGCGCCGGCGAGGTGCGGCGGCTCGTCGATCCGCTCTCGGCCGCGGCGGCGCAGCTCGTGCGCTCGGGGGCGGCGACGACGGCGCGGATGATCGTGGCGCGGGGGATGGAAGCGCGGGCGGCGGCGCTGGCCCGCGAGAGCGCCGATCGCGCCGGGATCCCTGTAATTGAAGGCGATCCGGAGCATGGCGCCGCGCCGTTGCTCGGCGCCTTCGAGGCCGCGCTCTCTGCCTCGGGCACGGCGTCGCTCGAGGCCGCGCTCGCGGGCGCGGCGCCCGTCGTCACCTACCGCATGGATCGCCTGAGCTTCGCCGTGGCCCGTCGCCTCGTGCGCACGCCGCACATCGCGCTCGCCAACGTGCTGCTCGGGCGACGCGCGTACCCCGAGCTGGTGCAAGACGACGTCACCCCGGCGCGGATCGCGGACGCCGCGCGCGCGCTGCTCGACCGGCGCGACGCCAGCCTCGCGGCCGCGTCGGAGCTCCACGCGACGCTCTCGATCCCTGGCGGCGCGAGCTTCGGGGAGCGCGTCGCGACAAGCCTGGAAGACTGGCTTTCCTGAGCGTCGGGCTCGCGTGGCTCACCACGCGGGGGAGCTCGATCGACGCCGCGACGGTCGACCTCCACGCGGCCGTGCTACGGGGTGCGCATGCCTGCTTCCCGCCCGCGTCGCCGCGCGGCCCCGGCTGCATCGTTGCTCCTCGTCGTCGCGGCGCTCGGGCTCGTCTCGGCGCCCGCGCTCGCGGATCCGAAGCCCGCCGCGATCGTCGCGACGGCGAGCAGCGCGGCCGCTCCACTGTCTGCGCCCGAGGCCGCGCCCGACTCGCCGCGCGCCTCGCTCAAGCGCTTCCTCGACCTGTGCCGGGCCGGCGAGTACGCCGACGCCGCGGAGTACCTCGATCTCGCGGAGGCCGACAAGTCCAGGGGTCCGCTGCTCGCGCGGCACCTCAACGCCGTCCTCGACCGGCGCCTCGGCGGCAAGCTCGACGACGTCTCGCCGCACTCGCTCGGCAACCCCGGCGACAAGCTCCCGCCCGGCGTCGAAGAGATCAGCGGCATGGCCGGACGCACCGGCCCCGAGCCCCTGCGCCTCATCCGCCGCAACGGTCCCGACGGCGCCCGCTGGCTGTTCTCGCGCGCCAGCGTCGAGAAGATCGAGGACTGGTACGGGCACCTCCGCGATCGCTGGCTCCAGGACGTCCTGCCCGAGGTCCTCCTCCGCCGCGGCCCGAAGGATCTGGTGTGGTGGCAGTGGATCGCGCTCCCGCTGCTCTTCGCGGCCGCGCTCGCCCTCGGCAACGTGCTCGGGTACCTCACCCGGTACGCCGCGGGCGCCGTCGCCACGCGGATGAAATCGAAGTGGGACCAGACGCTGCTGAAGCGGCTCGGCGCGCCGCTGACGCTGGCCTGGGCCGTCGCGGCCGTCGATCTCGCGTACCCGTTCCTCGAGATCTTCCCGTCGGCCGAAGCCTTCATCGAGCGCGTGCTCCGCGCCGGCTTCTTCCTCGCGCTGTTCTGGTTCGCCATCCGCGGGATCGAGATCACCGGCGAGCGCGTGCTCGAGCACCCGACGACGCGCGAGAGCCCGGCCGCGCGCTCGCTGATCCCGCTCGCGACCAAGGTCGTGAAGATCACGGCCATCTTCATCGCGGCGATCGCCGTGCTGTCCGAGCTCGGCTACCCGGTCACGAGCCTCGTCGCCGGCCTCGGGATCGGCGGCGTCGCCCTCGCCCTCGCGGCGCAGAAGACGGTGGAGAACCTCTTCGGATCACTCTCGATCGGCGTCGACCAGCCGTTCCGCGTCGGCGACTACATCACCGTCGACACCGTGTCGGGGACGGTGGAGTCGATCGGCCTCCGCTCGACGCGGATCCGCACCCTGGACCGCACGCGGATCACCCTGCCCAACGGCAAGCTCGCGGACATGCGCGTCGAGTCGTTCGCGGAGCGGGATCGCATCCGCTTCGTCTGCGTGCTCGCGCTCGCGCGCAGCAGCAGCGCCGCCGCGGTGCGCGAGGTGCTGCTCGCCTCGCGCACGCTGCTGCAAGATCACCCGAAGGTGTGGCCCGATCTCTCCGTGGCGCTCGCGCGCTTCGGCGAGTCGTCGTTCGACGTGGAGATCACGGCCTGGTTCGTCACCACCGACGGCGCCGAGTTCGTGAAGCTGCGCGAGGGCGTGCTGCTCGACTTGCTGGAGATCGTCGAGACGGCCGGCGCTTCGCTCGCGTACCCGACGCGCACGGTGCGCCTGGACGCCGGGGCGAGCGACGCCGGCCCGCGCCCCGAGCCACGTCGAGATCCTGCTCCCGGCGAATGAGACGGGAAGGGCGGTCAACCGAGGAGGCCTGTGCCCATGCTCAAGCGCCCTCGCCTCGTCACGATCGTGTTCACGCTGCTGGTCGTGTCGGTGCTGACCTCGCGCGAGGCGCGGGCCGGCGACGTGCAGCTCGATCTCGGCCTCGGCGGCGAGGGATCGAGCTGGCGTGACGACGGCGCCGGCTTCGGGTCGCTCCAGCTCGGCTACCGGTTCAAGGACATCATCGCCCCGTATTTCCTCGCGCGGGTGGGCTACGGCGCGGTCGATCAGCGGATGCTCACGTTCCTCTCGCTCGGCGTGCAGGCCTGGGCGCGCCTCGGCAAGGTGCGGCCCTTCGCGCGCTTCGGCCTCGTTCATCAGCACGAGGAGACGATGTCCTCGGTCGCTGACGAGCCGTTCGGGGCCGTCTTCGGCGTGGGCGACGGCATCCGTCATCGCGCCGGCCTCGACGGCGGCCTCGGCGTCGACATCCCGTTCCAGAAGCAGAAATCGTGGGAGTTTCACGCGCGGATCGAGGCGCTGCTGACGGGCTTCCCCGATCCGCGCGGCCCGGCAATCTACGCCGGCGGCTCCCTCGGCCTCGGCTTCAACTACTCGCTATGACCACGCGATCGATGCGCCCCGCGCTGGTGCTGTTCGCCCTCGCCCTCGCGCTCGCGAGCTGCGGCTACGAGACGATCGACGAGGCCACGTGTCCCCCCGGCGGGACGAAGCTCACCTACGCGAACTTCGGCGAGCAGTTCTTCGTTGGCTACTGCGACGAGTGCCACTCGGCCGAGACCAGCCTGCGCAAAGGCGCGCCCGAGAACTACGTATTCGCCAGCCGCGCCGACATCGTACAGCACAAGGACCGCATCTTCGCGCGGAGCGCCGGCAGCAACGACTCGATGCCTCCCGGCCCCGACGATCCGCCGATCGACGAGCGCAACAAGCTCGCTGAATGGCTGGTGTGCGGAGCGCCCTGAGCGGCGATTTGCCCGGCATCGATCGCCGGAATTCATTGCAACGGCGCAAGACAGACGCGAAGACGCAGTCGGAGAGAGGAGAATTTGGGCTCTGAATCAGCCCCTTCTCCGTCTTTTTGCGCCTCTGCGTCTTTGCGTCTTTGCTTTGAATTCCGGGTCTGGTCTGACTCTCGCTCTTCAGCGAGGCGCGGGGGCCATGGCCGTGAGGCCTGCGTCGCGGATGAGCGAGTCGTCGGCGTCGGGGCCGGGGTTCGGCGTGGTGAGCAGGCGGTCGCCGTAGAAGATCGAGTTCGCGCCCGCGTACAAGCAGAGCATCTGAGCCTCGCGCGAGAGCTCGGTGCGGCCGGCCGAGAGGCGGACCATCGCGTCCGGGAAGACGAGGCGCGTGACGGCGATCATCCGCACGAACTCCATCGGATCGAGGGGCGGCAGCGCGGCGAGCGGGGTGCCCTCGGCGCGGACCAGGGCGTTGATCGGCACGCTCTCGGGGTGCGGCGTGAGCTGCGCGAGCTCGACCAGCATGGCGCAGCGATCGGTGATCGTCTCGCCCATGCCGATGATCCCGCCCGAGCACACGGTGATCCCCGCCTTGCGCACGTTGCGGAGCGTCGCGAGGCGCTCGTCGAAGACGCGGGTTGTGATGATCGATTTGTAGTTCTGCCGCGACGTATCGAGGTTGTGGTTGTAGGCGTCGAGGCCGGCCTCGGCGAGGCGCGTGGCCTGGCCCTCGGTGAGCATGCCGAGCGTGCAGCAGGCCTCGAGGCCGAGCCCCTTCACGCCGCGGACCATGTCGAGCACCTTGTCGAATGCGGGGCCTTCCTTGACCTCGCGCCACGCGGCGCCCATGCAAAACCGCGTTGATCCCGCCTCGCGCGCGCGCTTCGCCGCGTCGAGGACGGCGGGCACGTCGAGCATCTTCTCGGCGCCGACCTCGGTCTCGTAGTGCGACGACTGCGGGCAGTACGCGCAGTCCTCGGGGCAGCCGCCCGTCTTGACGCTGAGGAGCGTGCAGAGCTGGACCGCGTCGCCGCCGTGGACCGCGCGGTGCACGATGCGGGCCCTGTCGAGCAGCTCGAAGAACGGCAGCTCGTACAGGGCCTGGACCTCGGCGACCGTCCAGTCGTGGCGCGCGCCGTCGCGCGTCGCCGCCTTCGTTGCTTCGCGGGGTGCCGGGCTGGGTCCGCGCGTCTCGGCCGTGATCTGCATGGGGCGACGTGATACCGACCCCGTGCCGCGGATGCAACCGGGAGGACGCGTCGCCGCGCCTGCCGTGAACGAAGCCCGGCCACGCCGGAGCGGTGCGAGCGCCGACCGGCGCTAGCGCGGCGCCATCTTCTTCAACCGGCCGCTCGCCTTCAGCGCTTCGAACTGCCCGGCGAGCGACTCCGCGAGCCGCGGGTGCTCCAGCAGCACCCCCGCCTCGATGTTGCGCTCCTGCGCGGCCTCGGTGAAGTTCGCGGACGTGACGAACGCCCAGCGCCGATCGACGACGACGCACTTCGCGTGCAGCGTCGCGCGCTTCGGGCCGTGCTTTCGCGTCTCGGGATCGTAGTGGATCGCCGGCAACGGCACGTCGTGCGGCCAGTGTTTTCGCTCGAATGACGCGATGAAGTGCGCCGCGTCGGCGGCCTCGTCGTCGTCGCGCCCGCTCTCGGACGGCAAGTTCACGTAGAGATCCACGCGGATCTCCGGGCGCTCCCGGAGACGATCGGCGAGGCGGGCGAACACGCTGAGCCCGTCGTACATCACGTAGGTCGCGATGAGCACGTGGCTCTCGGCCCGGCTGAAGATGCCGTCGAGCACCACCTTCGTATCGCGGATCCCCTGCTGCCCTTCGCTCGCTCCGCTCCACACCAGGCTGGCGACGCTCGCGTAGCGGTCGTCGGCGCGGCTTCGCTCACGCGACAGGCGCTGGAGCATCCACGCGACGACGTGAGGCGCTGTCCCGCGCACGCCGTCGAGGAACCGCGCGGCGCCCTCGCCGAAGCCTGCGAGCTGGATCGAACCCCGCGAGAACTGGCCCCCGACGCGCCCGTCGAGGAGGGCGCGCGCGAGCGCGTCGAGGTCTGCGGGGTTGGCCGCGTCGAGCCAGGCGTCGTCGAGGCTCACGGCGTCAGACGCCGCGGAAGAAGGCGGCGTCCGCGCTCTCGACCGTGGGCACGACCAGGGCTCGATCGAGGTACTGGTTCATGCGCTCGCACGAGGGCTCCGAGATCAGCAGGCAGCCGTGGCACGACGCCCCTTCGAGGTGACGATCGGAGGCGCCGATCTCGTGCGCGGGCGCGTGGGCCGCGCAGACCGGATCGTTCGAGCACAGCCGCCCGAGATCGAGGGCCTGCTCCAGATAGCGCTCCAGGCGCCGACCGACCTCGACCAGACCGCCCAGCGATCCCTCGGAGCCTGACGACGCGGTGTAGAGCAAGATGCCATTGCCGCCCGCGCCGCAGTAGATGCGCTCGCGCACCGAGCTCGCGGCGTAGCCGCAGTCGAGCGACACCGCGGTGATCAAGAGGTGCGCGAGCGAGTGCAGGAGCACGAAGCGCGGCTGGATGAAGTCCGGCTTGGCGTTCTTTCGATCCTCCCGCTGCTGCTGCCAGAGTCGGAAACCCTTCTCGAACAGCTCGGCCCGATCGCGTACCGCCGCCTCGCCCTCCCACGTCTCCAGCGCGGTGTTCTTGAACGAGAAGAAGAAGCCTTCGCCGTAGTTCTCGATGGCCGGCAGCCACGTGAGCGGCTCGTCGAGGCGGGCCACCTCGGCGCCGATGTCGAGCTCCCCGTCCACGTCGGCGTTGATCGGCTCGAAGCGCGTGAACCCTGCGAGCGCGCGCACCTCCGAGAGCCGAGGAATGAGCACGACGCGATCGATGGGCTCCATGATCTTCGATCGCTTCTTCGGCAGAACCACGCTTCGACCGAAGAAGCGGCCTCCGGGCTGATCGGTCGTGAGAGCGGGCGGCAGGCTCTGCAAGAGATCGATCTCCGCTTCCTTCACCTTCTTGTGCGCCACGGGCTTCCCGTCGCGGCGCCGCAGCACCTCGGCGAACACCGCCTCGTTCGAGACCCCTTCGAGGCCCGCCTTCACCGGCTCTTGGAGGTCGCGCAGCATCTCGATCTGCGCGGCGGACTTCGCGTTCTTGATCAGCTCGATCACCTTCGTGACCTGGTCGCGGAGCTCGGCGCCGGGATCCGGGACGTGGATCACGCTGGCCGAAACGGAGAAGTACGCGTGGCTCGCGGAGCGGAGCAGGAAGCGCATCGGCTCGACGCAGCCCTCCCCCTTGTCGTCGCCGAGCCAGGGACGCTTTCCGGCACAGAAGCCGAGCGTGGGCCCCTCCTCGGTGAATCGCTGCGTGGCGAGGCTCATGCGGAGGTTCGCGCCGCAGCCGCTGCACGAGATCCGGACGTCTTGCAGATCCCCGTTGGCGCTCGCCTCGTCGACCCACAGGGTCGGCCGCCGGCAATCGGGGTGCTTGCGATGGACCAGCGAGATCCACGCGATGTCCTCGATGTGCCCCAAGCGGCAGGCGCGCATGAAGCGGATCGGCTGCACCTTGCTCGCCTTGCCCTTGCCGCCTTTGCACTTGTGCCCTTCACCGTCGAGCTGGTTGATGCGGAGCAGGCGACGCGGGCGGGCACCATCACGGCGCGGAGGCTGACCCGGATCGTCCTCCCAGCAGCGCTCGTTCTGGCAAACGAACCACTCGGGGAAGCGGAACGCCTTGATCCATTTGCGGTTGGGATCGTCGAGATCCTTCGCGTTCCCGAGCGGCGGAGCGAACAGCTTCACGCGCTCGTAGCCCGGCTGGCGGGCGAGCATCGCCACGAGACGATCCTCGACGATCTCCTCGCCCTTGGCCCACCACGAGAGACCGGCGACGATCGCCGCGTCGTCGACGAAGTCCACGAGCGCGCCGGGGCCGTAGGTCGTGATCACCTGGCTATGCCGGATGTTTCCCTCGGGGCGGCGGTCCCTCCACTGCACGCCGACCTTCCACAGCTCGCGGCTCATCGGCTCTCTCCCGAAAGCTCGTCGGCGAGCGCGACGGCGCTCTCCTTCAGCTTCATCACGTACACGTCGACCGAGCCCTCGACGTCGCGCATCGAGCGGTTGGCCACGAACTTCCGCTCGTGCGCGTCGGCGCCGATCAGATCGGCGTCGAGCGGCATGTGGAGGAGCGGGCGCTTCGACGCCTGCCCCTCCTCGAACTTCTGGTAGGCGAGCCCGTCCTTCGAGGGATCGTTGCGAGCCACGCACGCCCAGCTATCGAGCAGGCTGTCGATGCGCGACCGCAGCGCCGCCTTCACCTCGTCGATCGGATCGTCGTCGGCGTGGCTCTCGCGATGGGCCTCCGCGCGCGACGCGAGCACGTCGCCGATGAACCCGAGATCGCCTCGAACCGTGGTGATCTCCTCGGCCCCGTCGGCGGGCGTCAGCCGCGCATCGTGGAGCCTCGCCAGGGCGAGCACGACGCCGGCGAGCCCGCGATCGATGGCGCGCGGCGAGAACGGCGTGACGCTGGTGGCCTCGACCCCTCGATAGAACGACTCGTGGAACGTCGCGAAGTGCTCGTAGTGCGAGCGATCGCGCGGCTTGTGCACGTTGAGCAGCGTCACCACCAGGCCAGGGCGCTTGTCGTCGCGGCCGACACGGCTCGTCGCCTGGATGTACTCCGCGTTGGTCTTCGGCTGCCCGCAGACCACCATCAGGCCGAGGCGCTGGATGTCGACGCCGACCGAGATCATGTTGCTCGCCAGCGCCACGTCGACGGGCGCGTGCTTCTTCTTCCCGGCGCCGTGGTGATCGAGGAAGTCCTCGTCGAGGCGAGCCTTGGCCTCCTTCACCGCGTCCGTCGATCGGCGGCTGGTGAGCTCCACGCACTCGAAGTCGATCTTGCGATCGGCGAGGTACGCCGACGTCTCGCCGACGCGATGGCGCAAGCGGATCCGCGTCAGCCGCTGCCGCACCTCGTCCTCGACGATGCGCTGTGAGCCGCCCAGCTCCCGCAGCGAGTTGAAGTAGCCGACCAGCGTCATGTAGGGATCGGCGAGCTTCGGATCGGCGTCGAAGGCCTTCTTCGCTGCGGCGAGCAAGACGATGTACGTCCGCATCAGCAGCACCTTCTGGCTGCGGCCGGGGGCGGCGATCGCGATGTAGAGGCGCGCGTTGGCCGTCGTCTTCGGATCCCGCTCAGGCGAGAGCGGCGACGGCGTCGGCACCGTCTCGGCGAAGAACGACGTGCGCCGGTTGGGCCCCGGCGGCGGAAATACGTCGACCTCGGTGCGGCCGAAGAGGGCGCGGATCTGCGGGCGCGCACGCCGCACCGTCGCCGTGGAGGCCACGATCTTGGGGCGGATCCGCGCGCCGTTCACCCGGCGCGTCGTCAGGTGATCGATGGCCGTCTCGTAGAGGCCGACCATCGTCCCGAGCGGGCCGGAGATCAGGTGCAGCTCGTCCTGGATGATCAGATCCGGCGGCAACAGCGGCGTCGGCAACGCCTTCGCGGTCGGCGGCAAGGGGCCCGGTCCGTAGAAGCCGTACTCGTTGTGGTGGGTGACGTTCTTGCCGAGCAAGAGCCCCGTCTTGCCCACCCACGGCAGGGCCGCGAACTTGTCCACTGTCGCGATGAGAAAGCAGGGCAGCTCGCGGTAGATCTCGTCGTCCACGCCGACGACGGGCAGCCCTTCAGGGAAGCCTTTCGTGGATCGGAACGCGCACTTCGGGCTCGTGCAGCGGACGCGGAGCTGCACCGGCGTCCGGCTGTCCGGCATGAGCTTGAACGTGTCGTTGTTGAACGCGTCGCCGCACCACGGGCACTTGTCGATCGGGATCGGCGACGGGCTCGCGGTCGGATCCTTGGCGAACGCGAGGGTCCGATTCCTGGCGGTGCTCTCGTCGCGATCCTTCTCGGTCCCGAAGCGGTTCGGCGTGGCCGCCTTCCCGACCCAGAGCCCGATCGAAAAGCGATGCGTCCCGTACTTCTCCGGCTCCGCGCGTCGCAGGAGCTCCAGCGCGCAGATCAGCGTCGCGGCGCGCTCGAGCTGATCGAGCGTGAGGAGCCGCAGCGTGTAGCGCATGAGCACCGTCACGCCCGCGGACGCCGGCCCCAGCGTTCGCAGGCGCCGGATCAGCAGCGTGAAGGCCGCGAGGCCGAGGTACGCCTCGGTCTTCCCGCCGCCGGTGGGGAAGAAGATCAAGTCCACCACATCGCGATCGCGGTGAGTCGCGTCCACCTGCGCGGCGATGTTCATCAGCAGGAACGCGAGCTGGAACGGGCGCCACGTCGGCACCTCGCGCTTGGCCTCCAGCGCCTTCCTGTTGCGCTGCCAGGCCGCGCTCGCCATCCCCAAGTTGGCGGTGCGGAAGGCGTCGAACGCGAGCGGATCCGTCTCCAGAAGGACAATGCCCGCCTCGATCCGATCGCAGGCGCGGCGGCCGGCGTCGAGGAGCGAAGCGGCCGTGTCCTTCCGCGTGGCGGTGTCGAGCGGGGTCGCGGCCTGGGTGGTGAGCCAGGCTCGGTACGCGGTCACGAGCGCGCCCACGGCGGGCCGGAGCTGGCTCCTGTCACCGAGGGCGGCGAGCTCGTCCATGCTCAGCATCACGTCGTCGACCCTGGCCGGCGCCACCTTCTCGACCTCGGCCGTGGGCACCCAGCACGTCGCGACCCGATCGCAGAAGGCCTCTCCTTCGCGCGGCACCACGTGGGCAAACGTGGAGACGCCGTGGCCCACGACGAACTCGCAGGCATCGCGATACTGGAGATCGCCAATCTTCTCGTCGATGTCCTCTTCCTGCCGCGCGCCTCGGAGGTTGGGCCGGGCGATGAACCCGCTCGCGCAGGCGACCTCGAGCTTCGTCTGGAAGATGTAGCCGCGATCTTGCTCGGGCTTCCCGACCGGCTTCCGGTGATTGACGAGGAAGATCGTCACATAGCGAGTGCCTCTCGGGACCAGCGGCAGCTCGTTCTCCGGCACCGGGCGGACGATCACCCGCACGACGACGCCCTCGGAGCCTTCGAGTGGGATCTCCTGCTTTGCATCGCCCGACAGAGAGACGACCGCCGAGCGATCGTGTGGTGTTCGCGTCCAGGTGAAGCGGAGCGACGCGTCGGGCTCGGGCGGGGGCTCGCTCGCGGGTACGCGCTTCGATTGCGGCGGCCGATCGGTGGGAGCACGGGCGCCCGGCGCGTAGGTGCCATACGTCACCCGCACGGCGAGCGTCTTCGCGTCCTGCCCCACGAGCACGCTCAGGCCGAAGCTCGAGGGGAACACCGGTCGACGGCTGGCGACGGGGGCGTCGGCCTCGCCCTCTTCGGGGCCTTCGACCACGGCGTCGAGCTCCTCGCCGGCCTCCGGATCTTCTTTCTCCTCGGTGGCCTGGCCGGTGGGAGCGAGGAAGCCCGTCATGTACCAGTGCGCGGGCGATGACGAGAGAGACTCGGTCTGATGCGCGGTGTCGCGAGGATCGTCGGCGTCGGGGCCGATCAGATCATCGCGGAGGGCATAGACGAGCTGGGAGCGGAGGCCTTCGGGGAGCATGGAGCCCGGAGGCTACGCGCATCGAGCGCCGACTGGCGATTCTTCAGCCGACGAGCCGCTCGTCCTTTTCGGCGCGATAGCGCTGGAACTGCGGAGCCTGGAAGGGCTCAAAGCCGTCAGGCCACGGCGCGTCGAGCCGGACGAGGAGGCGATGGTGCGCCGGATGCGGCGCCGGGTTGATGCGCTCGACGGTGAAGGTCGGGGGGATCTCGCCGAGATCCAATCGCTCGACGTCGGAGAGCAGGTACTCCGGGACGAACCCGATCGACGCGCCGCCCGAGCCCAGCAGGCGCGCGCGCGGGTTCTTCGGGTTGGTCGCGTCCAGCGCGACGGTGAGGACATCACCGACCGAGAGGTCGAGGATTGCAGCCTCGGCCCCCGCGACGTGCCGGACGCCTCGCGCCAGGAAGTGCGTGACATAGGCCCCGGTCGTGGGGTTGCGCTGAGCGGCGAGCACCGTCTCGATGCGGTCCGTCTGACGCCGGCCTTCGCTGCGCCCCAGAAGCTCGACCACGTTTGCGGTGTCGGCGCTGAGACCCAGCGCGGTCACGTAGTCGAGGTAGTCGGGGCGCGTCGTCGGCAGGATGCGGTTCTTGAAGAACGGGAACAGCGTCGCGCTGGCGTAGCGTCGATCGAGCTCGGGGAACGCCAGGAAGGCCTGAAACCCCTTCTTCATCGCTTCGCGGACGCCCTCCAGGTACCCGAACTCGAAGCCCTCGCGCCCCCCCTCGGTCGTCTCGACGAGCTCGGCCACCGGAAGGATCGCGCGCGTCACCTCGCACTGCCAGTTCACGATCAGTCTGCGGGAGGCCATTTCATTCATGTTCGGTGCGATCAGGACGTTCGAGGATGCGCTGTCGAGCCCGACGGAGGATCTCGCGAGCGAACGCGCGTCCAGGCTCGCTGATAGCGGACCCCGGGACGCGGGCGGTGACCTTTTCTATCTCATCGTCCCCCAGCCGCGCGAGACGGGCCACCCAGAGGTCGCCGGTTTCTGGACGTTGTTTGATCGCGCGGAAGAACGCCTCCGCCGGGTGGATGGCCTTCTTGTCCGTGGCTTCGGCGTAGAAGCCCGAGCGGGCCCGACGGAGGTACGGGTCGATCCCGTACCTCGGATCACGCGCGGCGAGCCTGGCCAGCCGTTGCTCATCGCCGAGCTCGCGGCCGAGGCTGGACGCATGATCGTAGCTCGGCGCGAGCCGGCGCAGGCCGCCGGCGAGCTGGAGCACGCCCCAGTTTTCGTGGTGACGGTCACAGTTCACGACCACAGCGTCGAGCAGCAGGTAGCCAAGGAAGACATCCGCGGCCGACGCCAGGCGCGGCTCATCCGACTCCCGCGCCTCGATCTTGGCCAGCAGCCCCAGCACAGCGTCGACCGTGTGCTTCGACACACCATAGAGCTGGACGAGCGGGTAGGTCGCGTCGACCGCCTGCAGCAGCTCGTTGCCATGAACGAGCGACCCCGACCCCTCGGTGACGAAGCTCCGCGTGAGGCTTCCCGGCCGGCCACTACACCCGGCCAGCTCCACCTCGGCGCACGGGACCCCGAGCAGGGAGCCGACCTCGGCCGCGACCTTCTCGGCCCAGTGCTCTCCCGTGCCTGGCCGCGCGAACTTGAAGAGCCAGTCACGGCCGTGCTCGTCGTGGCACCAGAACTTTGCCTTGGTTCCCATCGTCTCGTCGCCGAAGCGCGTCCAGGTCGAGACGTCGTGAACGGGGTACGGGGCATCTCCGCTCACCCGTGGAACCTCGGCCTCGGCGCGCGCCCGGCCGGCGAGCTCCCCCGCTCGAACGTGAAGTGCGCGGCCGAGCCGGGAGCGGAGGCATTCGGGATCATGCTGCCCGGAGGCTACGCGGATTGGACCTGTGGAGCGATCCTTCCGTCAGCGACCGGCTCAGAGTCGTCCGCGGCCCTTTTGATGGGGTCGACTCCCTTCCCGACGAAGTCGAGTCCCTTCAGAACGAACTCGAGTCCCTTCAGAACGAACTCGACTCCCTTCCCGACGAACTCGACTCCCTTCCCGACGAAGTCGACTCCCTTCCCGACGAAGTCGACTCCCTTCCCGACGAACTCGACTCCCTCGCCGTCGAACCGTTGTCACATCAGGAATATCCCGAGTCCATTCAGGAATCTCCCTATTCACCAATTACACCCTATTACACCGTCCAGAACGGCGTTGACATTCAAATACGGAACATCGACTCTGCATTCATGCGAGCCGTCGCTCGCCAGCGATCGGAGAAGCAGGATGAAGAAGCAAGACGCCGCATTGATCCCCTCGTCATCAACCGTCCTCGCGCCCGGGGAGCTGCCCTCTGCCGGCGCCGTCCCCGCCGTGCCGGAAGGCTTCAAGGTGATGGATGGCACCGCGCGACAGGCGCTGCTCAAGGTCCCTGCCGAGCAGCGGGCCGAGGTCGATCAGGCCATGGAGCAGCTCTGGAGCGAGCGGGTGCTCATCGCCAAGGATCTCGGGACGCTGGCGCCCGACGCCGACAAGGGCAAGGCGCTGGAAGAGAGGATGCTCGCCGCGAGGGAAGCCAACCGCAAGGCCCAGGCGCTGGCGGCGTACACCGACGAGCAAGAGGCCATGGCCAACCACGCCGTCGCCGGGCACCTCAACGCGGCCTCGCGCGACATCGAGCACATGGCCGAGAGGAACCCGCAGATCGCCGAGCGGTACAGCAGGGTGCTCACCGTCGTGGCCCAGCGCCGTGACGCGATCGCCACCGGCATCGCCCGGGCCAAGGCGAGCAAGGCCGATCCGAAGAAGGGCTGAATCCCGGCGGCGCAGGCACGAGCCCATCCTCGCTCGTCCTTCGTGATCCCCATCTGGCTCTGGCCGGACGAGACGAGATCTCGCCCGGCCATTGCGGCCCCAAGAACAAATCAAATAGGCCCCTATTTCATTGTCATCATCGGCCTCCGCCGTGGATCCCTCTCGCCGCTGGTCCTGGGCCCGACGACGGTGCCCGCCGTCACCGACGTTGCCCTCGCCCTGGAGGAGCCCGCGCTCGCCGTCCTCTCCGCGGTGGCGCATGGCAACGGGCCGCACGGGGTGGAGGTCGTCCGGGCCCTGCTGCGCTCGCTCGACCGCTTGGACGGCGAGCACGGGAGGGTGTATTTTCAGATCGTTTTCAATGCGCTACGAGCACCGATGCAGCAGGCGATGGAGGGGATGTTGATGGAACGGCAAGCCAGCGGGAGCGCAAATCTCCCCCTTTCGTGCAGAGGCTGATCGACCGTGGCGCGCTGGAGGGCGAGATCAAGGGCAAGCTCGAGGGCGAGATCAAGGGCAAGCGCGACACGACGAACCGAGCCACGCGAACGACGAGGGCGCGGTCCACGAGGGACACGTGATAGAGCTTCTTGCCGGTGGTGAATCCGTTCGTCGTCATGACGACGAGCGCTCGACTGAGGACGACGTTGCAAGGTAGAGCCTCGCTGACGAGGAGCCCGTCGACCTCGACGCGAATGGCCTGGTTGCCCGAGGCACGGTAGCCGCCGCGCGCCCCCGGGCGGCGAACGGCGAGGCAATGCTCGATGCGGAGGTACTGGCCACGCCGGTAGGCGCCGTGGGTGAGGTTCGCCCCCATGCTGGCCAAGGACGCGAGGGAGAGGCCGACGACAGCGATGAAGAAGGGCGCGAGCGCGTCCGGACGGTAGATGACGCCGAGCGGAGCGATCAAGGCCGCTCCGATCCCCGCGAAGCGGACGATGTTCGCGATCCGAAACCCCCGCACGCCCCGTAGCGAAGCTCGAGATCCTGATCGACCCACCGGGGATCGAGGGAGCCCAGGGCGAGGTCCCGCGGGAGCTCCTGCTTCCGCATCCATCATGGCGGAGATGTATCACGGCGCCCCGCCGTCGAGACGCGGAGTCGTGGGCGAGGGGTCACGCCGCCGTGCTCGCAAGGCAGAGGCGGTTCACGCCTCGGGCTCGGGATCGCTCTTGCCGAGCGGGAGCGGTAAGGCCAGCGTCGCCTCGTCTTTCCGGGCCTTCTTCCTGGCGGCAGTCTTCCTGGCCGGCTTCGCGGTCTCCGCGGCTGCGGCCTCTTCGGCCTCTTTTGCGGCCATGACGCGGTTCCGCTCGAGGAGGCGGGCGAGGACTTCATCCCGGGTGTCTTCGGCCCAGGTGAGGCGGGTGCTCTCGTCGAGCTGCTCGCGGAAGTCGTAGACCGGGAGGATGTCGTTCCAGCCGTAGGCGTCGAGGAC
>JANYGI010000233.1 GCA_025362495.1 Byssovorax sp.
TGCGCCGGCGAGATGATCGCTCGCCGCAAGGACGCGAGCTTCCCCGGCGAGGACGAGTACGTGTTCCGTCACGCGCTGGTGCGCGAGGCCGCGTACGCCATGGTGCCGGACGCCGATCGCCGCGTCGGTCACCGCCTCGCCGGCGCGTGGCTCGAGCACATGGGCGCCGTCGATCCGGCGATCCTCGCGCTGCATTTCGAGCGCGGCGAGGAGCTCCCGCAGGCCTCGAAATTCCACTGCCGCGCCGCCGAGAAGGCCCTCGCTGGCAACGATTTCGCCGGCGCGATCGCCCACGCCGAGCGGAGCATCGACTGCGGCGCGCGCGACGAGGAGCGCGGCGCCGCGTCGCTGATCCGCGCCGAGGCGCACCGCTGGCGCGGCGAGCTCGCCTCCGCCGCCGGCGCCGCCGCCGAGGCCGCCGAGCACCTCCCGCGCGGCGGATCGCCCTGGTTTCACGCGGTGCGCGAGGCGATCGCCGCCAACGGTCAGCGCGGCAGCTTCGACCTCGTCAGCGTCTGGGCGGCCGAGGCCCTCGCGACCGAGGCGGCCCCCGAGACGGCCGGCCCGCGCATCGCCTGCCTCGTCCCGGCCGCGGTGCACTTCACCTACGCGGGGCACCCCCACCAGGCCACGGCGCTCGTCGCCGAGATCGATGGCCTCGTCGCCGCGGCGGGCGAGCTCGATCCGACCGTGACCGCGCGCATCCACCAGCTCCGCGCCGTGCACGCCGATCAGGACGGCGATCTCGAGGCCGCGCTCGCGCACCACGAGGCCTCGCTCGCGAGCTTCGAGCGCTGCGGCGATCTCCGCAACGCGTGCCTGACGCTCTCGAATGTCGGCTTCGTCCGCGCGGGCCTGGGCAGCCTGCCCGAGGCCGAAGAGGCGCTCTCGCGCGCGCGCGCGGGCGCCGAGCGCATGGGCCTCACCACGGTCGCGGCGCTGGCGCTGCACAACCTCGGCGGCGTGCGCGCCTCGCTCGGTCGCCTCGACGAAGCTCGCGCCGACGAAGAGCGCGCGGTCGCGGCGTTCCGCGCCGGCGGCGATCCGCGGCTCGAGGGCGCCTCGCGCGTCTACCTCGCGCGGATCCTCCTCGCCGCGGGCGACGCGGCCGGCGCCGAGGCCGAAGCGCGGCGCGTGGCCGAGAGCTCGGCATCCCCGGCGCCGCTGCGGGCCGGCGCGCTCGCCGCCGTCGCCGAGGCGACGCGCGCCCAGGGCCGCGCCGCCGAAGCGCTGGTGTCCGCCAAAGAGGCCGCGAGCCTCCTCGCCTCGATCAAGAGCCTCGAGGACTTCGAGGTCCTGATCGGCCTGGCCCACGCCGAGGCGCTCGACGCCTGCGGCGAGCCCGAGGCCGCGAGAGTGGCAGTCACCGAGGCCTGGAGTCGACTCTCCGCCCGCGCCGCGAGGCTCGTCGGGCCGACGCGCGCGCGCTTCCTGGCAGCGGTGCCCGACAAAGCGCGCTGCCGCGAGCTGGCGCGGAGATGGGGTGTCGCCGGCGCCGAGTGAGAGAGAGTGAGTGTCGGCGCAGGTGGAGCGCGCAGGCTCGCAAGGCTTTCACCATCTCCACCCCGCCTGGCCCGGAGGCGAAGAGAAGACCTCGCGGTGTGAATCAGGGCTGCCGGCAATCCGCAGGGACCGTGCAGAGGCCGTTCGAGGTCTCGCAGCTCTGCTGCGCGCGATCGAACTGCGACGCCAGTACAGCCGACATGGCGCCCAGCAGCCACGCCCCCCTCGTCGTAACCCCTTGTCCAATCGAGCTCATCGACATGTCGTCCACAAGATACCTCGACGGGTGCCGAGTCAAGCGCCAGCACCAAGATCGACGCCTCCACGCCGCGCCGGGTGAAGTCCATCGTGGTGTCGACCGTTGGACCCGCGGAAATCTTTCTCGCGCCCAAACAGATCACCTGTCCACGATCCGCGCTCCCAGCCGGGTACAGGATCCGGCTCAGGCATTGTGGTGCACATCTCCAGAGGCCGTTTCGCCGTGCGTGCCAGTCGGCCTCGACGACAAGGATGGGCAGCCTGGTCTGCTCGCTCCGCCGCGGCGCCGGAAGAGCCCGTGGGGCGCTCGCGAGACGTGCGCAAATGGCTCATCGGCGGCGCGCCGCGGCTCTGGATGACCATGATAACCTGGCACGCGGCTCGCTCCCAGCGTCGCCGGACCGATGTCGTTCTGGCTCCCCCGCCGCAGCTAAAGTGAGATTCGATGGAAAAAAGAGCGCTGATAGTCGAGGACACCGCCGACCTCGCCGAGCTGCTCGAAATCGTGCTGTCCTCCGCGAGCTACGAGGTCGAGGTCACGCCGAGCGGCCTGTCGGCCCTGGTGCGCTTCAGCGAGCGCGCGTTCGATCTGGTGCTGCTCGACATGCAGATCGAGGATCTCTCGGGGCCCGGCGCGCACCGCGCCATCCGCGACATGGCCCCTACCGCCGTCGTGATCGCCATGTCGGCTGAGCGCGGCGGCTGGATGGACGACGCTCTGAGCCAGGGGGCGACAGCCTGCTTGCCCAAACCCTTCTCCCCGGAGCAGCTCGTCGCGTTGATCGACGCCATCACGGCGGGCGAGCGGCGCCCTCCCGCCCGGACGGGCGACGTGCGCGCCCTCGACACGAGCGATCTGGCGCGGCTCGCGGCGCTGAGCCCCGACGAGCTCGACGCCCTGCCGTTCGGCGCGATCCGTGTCGACCGCGCCGGCCGCGTGACGGCGTACAACGCCTACGAGGTCCGCAGTGCCGGGCGCTCTCCCGCGGCCGTCGTGGGGGCGCCGCTCGCCGATCTCGCCCCTTGCCTGATGGTGCAGCAGTTCCTCGCGAGCGTGGACGAGGGGTTTGCCCGCGGTCGCATGGATCGAGTTCTCCGGTTCGTATTCCCCCGCCACGGAGCCTGCTGCGTCGTGGCCGTGAGGCTCTACTACGATCCCGACTTCCAGCAGATGTGGCTCTTCATCTCGCCCGAGCGCGGCCAGCCGAGCACGAGCGCGAGCGCGCAGGGCTGATCCGGGCGCCGCGAGCCCGCCCGTCGACTCGCCTTCACCTCAGGATCGGGGCGCTCGTCGTAGCGCCCCTGCGCCGCTCCACCCCCGCTCCAGAAGCTCGAGCGTCGAGCGATGACGGAGTGAGCGAAGGAGTCGAGTCGCGCCGGACGACTGGCAGGATGGAGATCGTGAAAGAGCGGCGAGCGCCGACGCTGTGCCTGCGCCCGGAGATCCGGATCGTCAAGGCGTGAGCGGGCGCAGGGCGCGGCGGTCACGGCGGACGAGGCGCGCGTACTCGTCGCCCAGCCACGCGAGGAGCGTCGCGTCCCACGGCGGGCCCTCCGGCCAGCGGGCCTCGACGCGCGCGGCGATCTCCACGTCCCAGCGGCCGTGCAGATCCATGAGGCGATTGACGGCCTCGCGGCCGCTCGCGACGTCGCCGCCGTCGGGAGGCGGGCTCTCGGCGGCGCGATCGAAGGCGTCGTCGCAGACGTAGAAATTGCACGTGGCGGTGCGGCGATCGGCGGGGATCGTGCAGCCCTGTCCCTCGTGGAAAACGCAGCGGCGCGGCGCGGCGGCGTCGGCCTCGCGGCGGAGGATGTTGAGCGCGCGGCCGCCGCGCTTGAGGTTGCCCGCGGCGAGCTGCTCCAGGATCCAGGCCGCGCCGCCGAGCGAGACGATGCGTCCCAGATCCGACCACTCGACGCCGGGCGGGCTCGCGCAGCAGCCGGCCGGGCCTTGCGGGCATGCGTAGCAGAGCGTCGCGTGGACGCGCGTGTGCGCGCCGAGGAGCTCGAGCCGGATCATGCCTCCACGATTCCCCTCGAATGGTCGGCGAATCAAGGGGTTCACCATCGCTTGACGGCTCGCGCGCAACATGGCACCGGAGGCGCCGCTGCCCCGGCGCAGCGTGGAGGATCTGGACCCAACGTGCTGCCCCGACGCCTGCTCTCGAGCTCGATTTCCGTGGGTGCGTTCCTGGTGACGCTGGGCTTCGCGAGCGTCGCCGACGCTGATCCGATCCCCGACGGCGCCGCGCCGAGCGTCGACGCGGCGGCAGCGCCGGCCGTCGATGCGCCGGCGATCGCCGAGCCGCCGGTGAAGGCCGCGACGCCGATCACGATCGAGCCGAAGGTCGCTGTCGAGCCGAAGATCAAAGGCGATCTCGCGACGAAGGCCGAGGCGACGAGCAAGGCCGACGCCACGTCCGCGCGCGGCGCGACGGGCGGCAAGGCCGGCTCGCGCTCGCGCACGGCAGCCCGCGAGCCGCAGCACTGCGCTCCGGGCCACCGCGCCACCAAGGCCAGCGGCGGCGTGTGCCCCGATGCTGACGCGGTCGCCGGCGTGGCCGTGAAGAAGATCCACTGCGGCCCGCACCTCGAGGTCGTCGCCCGTGATCTGCGCCTCGACGACACCTCACGCGAGCGGCTCGAGCGCATCGCGCAGCGCTACTTCGAGGCCACGCGGCGGCGGCTCGTCGTCACCGGCGGCACGCGCACGCCCGAGCGCCAGGCCGAGCTGATGCTGGAAAAGCTCGCGCACGGCGACGACATCGTCGCGCTCTACGAGAACAAGGCCGCCGCGACCGAGATCCGCAACCTCTACCGCGACGGCGTCGGCGTGCGGCAGCCGAAGAAGCAGCTCATCCACGCGATGCGCGACGCGATCACCGCGCAGATGGACAAGGGGATCTACGTCTCGCGCCACCTCAAGGCCGGCGCCGCCGACGTGCGCTCGCGCGATCTGAAGGCCCCGCAGGAGGCCGCGTTTCGCCACGCCGTCGCCGACGAGCCGGGGGTGATCCTCATCGACGAGCGCGGCAGCGCCGAGCCGCATTTGCACCTCGGCCTTTGATAGCTGCGCCGGCGTGATCGCGTCGGCGGGGCGGATTTGCTCGGACATTTCCGTACCGATGTCCGGCCGATTTGGCGCGTTGCAGATCCCCGGCTGCGCGATAACCATCGCCATGCGCCACCGGTCGATCGACGTGAACGAGCGGGCCACCGAGAAGCCCGTCCACATCCCCACCGTGCTCGCCGTCGGCTGCTCCGACCTGCTCCTCCAGCGCTGCTGGGCGGCCCTGGCGCCGATGGGGGTGATGGTTCGCGACTGCGATCTCGCCCGCCTGCCCACGCTCGTTTCGTCGCGGATGCCGCTGGCGATCGTGATGCCGGAGCAGGTCTACGCGCGCGATCCGCTCGAGCTCGACGCGCTCGCTCGCGACGTGCGCGCGATGCTGGTGAAGGTCCACGCCGAGGCGACGGTGGGCGAGATCGAGGCCGTCGTCGGCGTGGCGATCCGCTCGACGAGGCGCCGCCGCGAGGGGCGCGACGGCGTCCCGGCGGCGCGCGCGTCGCTGCTCCCGGGCCAGTGCTTCGCGACGTCGTTCGGGCACTCGTTCGGGCCTCCGCCGGGCGCGAGCGAGCCGCCGGTGTCGGGCGTGCGCGGCGGCAATCCCGAGCTCGAGGCCCTCGAAGAAGAGCTGCTCGCGGCGCTGCGCTGACCCTTTTTCCAGAGGGGATCGGCGTCTTCGTCGGACGCGCGCGCCGTGTTCCCGTAGGCTGCGCCGGTGCTCGCGATCCAGGCGGTTGGGCTCACCAAGGTCTACTCCTCGTTCTTCGGAAAGACGCGGCAGACGGCGCTCGCGGGGCTCGATCTCACGATCCCGGTCGGCTCGGCGTTCGGCCTGATCGGCCTCAACGGCGCGGGGAAGACGACGTTCATCAAGTCGATCCTCGGCGTGGTGCGGCCGACCTCGGGCACCGTCCGCGCGCTCGGCGGTGATCCCGAGGACGCCGCGATCCGGGCGCGCATCGGCTATCTCCCGGAGCGCCTGCACCTGCCCGGCGCGTGGACGCCGGTGGCCTTCCTCTCCAGCGTCGCGCGCCTGAAAGGCCTTGGAAACGCGGTCGAAACCTGCCGTCGCCACCTCGGTCGCGTCGGCCTCGCGAGCGACGCCGAGCGCCGCATCGGCGGCTTCTCCAAGGGCATGCGCCAGCGGCTCGGCCTCGCCGCGGCGCTGCTCGGCGCGCCCGATCTGCTGGTGCTCGACGAGCCCACCGACGGCGTCGATCCCCTCGGCCGCGCCGAGATCCGGCGGATCCTCGCCGAGGAGCGGGCTCGCGGCGCGACGATCTTCCTCAACTCGCACCTCCTCGCCGAGACCGAGCGCATCTGCGATCGGATCGGGATCCTCGCGAAAGGAAGGCTGGTGCGCGAGGGCGCGATCGACGAGCTCACCGGCAGCGCCACGCGGTATCGCGCTCGCTTCGCGCCCGGCGCCGACGCCGCCGCGCTCGCGACGATCGGCTTCACGGCGCGCGGCGGCGACGACGCCTTCGTCTGCGACGCGGCCGATCCCGCCGCGCTCGACGCCTTGCTCACCCGCGCGCGCGGCGCGGGCGCCCTGCTCGTGGAGCTGCGGCGCGATCTCCGCGATCTCGAAGAGGTCCTGTCCGAGGCGCTCGGATCGCCTTCAATTGCCGGGGAATCGTCGTGAAGGCCGTCCTCGCCGTCGCGCTCGATCTCTTCCGCGAGGCCTCGTCGCGGCGCTGGTTCCTGGCGCTCGGGATCGGGATCACGCTGCTCCTGGCGATCGCCGGGCTCACGCTGCGCATCGACGTCGTCGACGGCGCCCTCTCGGCCACGCGCCTCTTCGGCAAGGTGCTCCACTCCGACATCCGCTCGGTCGACGTGGCGCTCCGCCCCGTATTTCGCGCCGCCGCGTACGTGATCTTCTACGGCGGCCTCGCCTTCGGCGTGCTGGCGTGCGCCGACTTCGCGCCGAGCCTGCTCGCGCCCGGCCGCATCGAGCACCTGCTCGCGCTGCCGGTGCAGCGCTGGCAGCTGCTCACGGGCACCTTCTTCGGGGTGCTCGCTCTCTCGCTCGTGGGCGCGATCTACGGCGCGGGCGGCTTCACGCTGCTGCTGGCGATCA
The DNA here is from genome assembly GCA_025362495.1 of Byssovorax sp. GTDB lineage: Bacteria > Myxococcota_A > Polyangia > Polyangiales > Polyangiaceae > JANYGI01. Next base: position 6,912 of record JANYGI010000233.1, read on the forward strand.
AGACCGGCGTGTGGACGCTGCGGCCCATCCTGGCGGCGCTGATCGCCGGCGTGACGTTCGCCGCGATCTACGGCGGGATGCTCGTGGCGGCCCTCTTCGCGCGGAGCGCGGCGCTCTCCGCGGCGACGGGAGGGTTCCTGTTCCTGGCCGGCATCGTCGCCGGCTACCGCGAGCGACTCGATAGCTTCTTCGAGCCGGGGATCGGCCGCGCCGCCTTCCAGGCCGTGACTCTGGTGCTCCCGCGCGTCTCGACGCTGGCCGACGCGTCCGCCGATCTGGCCGCCTCGGCGCCCGTGGACCTGAGCGCCCTCGGCAGCGAGCTCTTCGGCCTCGCCGTGTTCGGCCTCGCGGCGCTCGCCTTCGGGATCTGGCGGTTCGAAAGCCAGGACTTCTGAACCGCGCGGCCGAGAACGTAGCGGGGATGTGAGGGAGAGGGCTCAGGCGATCTTCTTCGGATCTTCACCCACCGGGGGCGCCGCTTCCTTGGTGCCCTTGGGGGCGCTCGCGCGGGTCTCGAACATCCAGAGGATCCGGTTGAGCTCGGGCATCAGCATCGAGCGATCGGCGCGGCGGGCGAGGCGGAACGCGCTCCAGACCATGTCGATCAGCGAGAGCACGCGGCCGTCCTGGAGATCGAGGGATCGCTGCGAGACCTTGCGCGGCGGGGCGGCCACGGTCTTGCCGGCTTCGAGGACGGCTGTCGACTTGTCGCGGAGCGATTGCACGGTCGAGGCATCGATGCTCCAGAGGTCGAGAGCGTCGTTGTCGTCGGCGCTCCCGTCCTTTCGCACCGCGGCGATGAAGTCGGCGATCGCGGCGAGGCCGGCCGCGAGCTTGGCGGACGAGGACGCGTCGCCGACGAGGACGTCGACTTGCTTCATCTGATCCTCGCTCAGGGCATTGCCGAGCCGCTCGATCACCGTGTCGCGCAGCGCCACGCCTTCGCGCATCTCGCGGCGTGAGCTGGACTCGCGATCGGTCCTGTCGCCGGCGTTCGACGTGATGGCGGCCTCGTGGCCGACCTTCATGGTGGCCAGCTGGGCAGCCTCGGCCACGACCGCGGCGAAGATGCCAGAGGGGAGCTTCACCAGGGTGCGTCGGGCGGCGTCGAGGCTCGCGAGGATGCTCAGGGACGAGACGACGAAGCGGGGGATATCGGCGATGATGTTCTTCGAGTCGACCTCGGTGCCCCACTCGGTCAGCGCCTCTTCCCTCGTGTTGCGCAGGAGCAGGCGGAGGAGCTTCGGATCGGGGGCGCCGAGGGCCTCGGCAAGGGAGTCCACGTCGTGCGCGGTCGCAGGCACGGTGGGAAAGGTGGCGTCGAGTGGCTTGGTCTTCGCGGGATGGCTCATGGTCGGAGGTTACGTAGCGGCGAGCACACCGGGGAAGCGCAAACGTGCAGCGGCGCAAGATGGTGGAAGGTACGCGGTGGTGAGCTGGAGCGGGACGACCCGGGGGTGTGCCATACCTTGCCAAAGGGTGAGCCGGAGCTTGCCGAAGGGCGGGGCGCTGGAGCTGAGGGACGGCGCTGGACCCACAGGGACCGGCGGAAGTGCGCGGGAGGGCAAGGCTCAGCGGGTCGAGGATCGGCGGGACCGAGCCGGATGTCGCCCGGCGTTCACGCGAGGGTGCTCGGCGGGCGATGGATGACGGGCGGAAGGGCTCCACAGGGCGTGCGGCGCGCCGATGGGCCTGTTGTGCGTGGTAAGCTCGCGCCATGTCGTCCGCCGCTGGAGCGCGCTCGCCCGCAACCCTCGCCGATCTCCTCGCGATCCCCGAGGACGAGCGCTTTCACGAGATCATCGACGGCGAGCTGGTCCGAAAGGCCATGCCGAGCTTCATCCACGGCGACGCGCAGTCCGCCCTGGCCCAGCGCATCAAAGGCCCGTTCCAGCGCCGGCCTGGCGGCGGCTCGCCCGGCGGCTGGTGGATCGGTACGGAGGTGGATATCCAGCTCGCGCCGACCCATATCTATCGGCCCGATGTCGTCGGGTGGCGCCGCGATCGCGTCCCGGCTCGACCCACCGAGACCCCGGTCGCCATTCTACCGGACTGGATCTGCGAGGTGCTCTCGCCCTCGAATCCAGGGACGGATCGCGTCAAGAAGTTGAATTTTTACCATCAGTTCGGCGTGCCTCACTACTGGATCGTCGATCCGATGGACGAGTCGCTCAGCGTCTTTCGCTGGACCGCCGAGGGCTACCTGCTCGTGCTGGCCGCGGGGCGCGAGGCGAGGGTCCATGCGGAGCCGTTCGAGGCGATCGAGCTGCCGGTGGGGGCGCTCTTCGGCGACGACGAGGCGTAGCGGGCCGAGCGGCCGCGGCCCTCG
>JANYGI010000237.1 GCA_025362495.1 Byssovorax sp.
CGCGAGCACCGCGTCGAGGTCGCCACCGGGCGGCCGCACGTGGCCTACAAGGAGACGATCGGCCGCGTGGCCACGGGAGAGCACAAGCTCTCGAAGCAGAACGGTGGGCCCGGACAGTACGCCCACGTGATCCTCGAGGTCTCTCCGGGTGCGCCGGGGACAGGGCTCGTCTTCGAGGATCGGAGCCGCGGGGGATCGATCCCGCGCGAGTTCGTCCCCGCGATCGAGCACGGCGTGCAAGGCGCCCTCGGTCGCGGCGTGATCGCGGGCTACCCCGTGGTCGACGTCGCGGTGCGCCTGCTCGACGGAGGCTTCCACGCCGTCGACTCGCGCCCCGCGGCCTTCGAGGTGGCGGCGTCGATCGCCTTCCGCAAGGCCGCGGAGGCTGCCGATCCGCGCCTGCTCGAGCCGATCATGAAGGTCGAGATCACCGCGCCCGAGGAGCTCCTCGGCGAGGTGCTCGCCGATCTCCACGGTCGACGCGGCGAGGTCGTCGAGGTCGTGCAGCAGGGCGGCGCGCGCGTGGTCACGGCGCTCGTCCCGCTCCGCGCGCTCTTCGGTCACACCGGGGATCTGCGGAGCCGCACCCAGGGCCGCGCCTTCGCGTCGATGCGGCTCGCGCATCACGCGCGCGTCCCGGCCGCCGTCGAGGCGACCCTGCGCGAAGCGCAGCCGAAGTGAACGAGGGAGCGCGGCCCGTCGGTGATCCTGGCAACAGGCTCCGACGGGCCGCGCTCGCCGTGCCGTCATCTCGGCTAATGTCGCCTCGATTTCGAGGCGCGGAGACGGATCGCTCTCCATTTTTCGATCCCGTGTCCGGTTCCGATCCGGCTCGCGCGTCTTGATGGCGAGCGCGCGGAACAGCGCCGCGCGACGGAGGTTCTCATGGCGAAATTCATGTACGTGTTCCGGGGCGGCGGGCTGGTGGTCAAGGGGCTCTCGCCCGCCGATCTCGGGGCTCACCTCGGAAAATGGACGGCGTGGATCAACGAGCTGGCGAAGGCCGGCCACAACGAGGTGCACGGTCCTCCCCTGCAGATGGCGGGCAAGACGGTCCGCGGATCCGATCGACAGATCACCGATGGGCCGTTCGCCGAGGGCAAGGATCTGGTGACGGGCACCCTCGTGGTGATCGCCGAGTCGCTCGACGAGGCGACCAAGCTCGCGCTGGGCTGCCCGGTCTACGAGTTCGACGGCTCGGTCGAGGTGCGCCCGATCTTCGAGCGCGAGGGCTGACAGCGGCGATGGTCGACGTGGACGCGCAGGCGCCGGACTTCGAGACGCTCTTCCGCCACCAGGCGGCGAAGCTCGTGGCCGCGCTCCTGCGCGTGCTCGGCGTGGCGCGGATCGAAGCGGCCGAGGACATCGTTCAAGACACGCTCGTCGCGGCCTTGCAGTCGTGGCAGTCGGGTCTGCCACAGAATCCCTCGGCATGGCTCTTCGCGGTGGCCCGCAATCGCGCGCTCGATCTGCTGAGGAAGGAGCGCGTCCGCGGCAGCGGCGGGGACGATGCGATCGAGCTCGACGAGCTCGCGGCGCCGGAGCCCGCGCAGGAAGACGACGATCTCCTGAGCGTGATGTTCTCCTGCTGTCACCCCGAGCTGACGCTGGAGAGCCAGTCGGCGCTCATCCTGCGGCTCGTGTGCGGCTTCGGGCCGAAGGAGGTCGCGCACATGTTCCTCGCCGACGAGGGCGCCATGGAGAAGCGCCTCTTCCGCGCCAAGCGCGTGCTCGCGGACGAGGGCGCGCTCTTCGAAGTGTCGAACCCGTGCGAGGCCCGATCCCGGCTCCCCGCGGTGCTCGACGCGCTCTACCTGATGTTCGACGCGGGCTATCACGGCAGCGTCGTCGCCGAGGTGATCCGCGCCGACGTGTGCGCCGACGCGATCCGGCTGAGCTCGCTGCTCGCCGCGTCGCGCGCGACGGCGTCGCCGGAGGTCGAGGCGCTGGTCGCGCTGATGTGCCTGCACGCGGCGCGGCTCCCGGCGCGCCTCGACGAGTCCGGGGCGCTCCTCGCGCTCGAGGCGCAGGACCGCAGCCGCTGGGATCACGACCTCATCGAGCGGGGGATCGCGCACCTCGCGGCCTCGGCGTCGGGGAGCGCGCTCTCGCCGCGCCACTTCGAGGCGGGGATCGCCGCCCATCACGCGCTCGCGCCGTCGCTCGCCGAGACCGCGTGGCCAGAGATTGTCAGCTTGTACGAGCTGCTCTACGCGCGGAGACGCACCCCGGTGATCTCGCTCAACCTGGCGATCGCGCGATCGATGGTGAGCGGCGCGCGCGGGGGGATCGCCGAGATCCTCGCGATCGACGGCCGCGACAAACTCGCCGGCTACCCGTTCTACTGGGCGGCGCTCGTCGATCTGGCGCTGCGCGACGGCGACCGCGAGGCCGCTGCGTCGTGGATCCGCGTCGGCGTCGCGGCGTCGCGAAACGAGGCCGAGCGGGCGATGTTCCGGCGCCGGGCAGGGGAGTGAGCCGGACTATTTTCGGGGCAGTGAGCCGTGGGCGGCGCCGTGAGAGACTTCACCGCTGGAGCCCCGATTGTCCCGCCCCCTCAAGCTCGTCCCACCGCTGCCGATCGCCTCGAAGGTGGCCTTCGTCGGCGACGACGCGAGCCTGGTGCAGGCCTTCCGACGCGGCGATCCGCGGGCCCGCGCCGCGCTCTACGAGCGCCACGCCGACCACGTCCACCGCGTGCTCTACCGGATGATCGGCATTCACGGCGACCTCGCCGATCT
>JANYGI010000003.1 GCA_025362495.1 Byssovorax sp.
CAAGTGCATTCGCGCCTCGAAGATGCCTTTTACACGAGCAGCCCTGTCGCCGTGGCGCGGCGCGATCCGCGCCCGATCCGCGTTCGCCTCGGCGAAGGCGCGCTCCCCTACCCCATCTGCGAGGATCTCCGCGCCGAGGGAGGCACGGATTACTACGTGGTGGGGCTCCCGTTCGCCAACGGGCAGACAAGCTATGTCTCGTTCGCGACACGCGCCGCCCCTGGGTTCTCGGACGAGGCGCTGACGGTGATCGAGGCGCTCCGTCCCTTCCTGGCGCGGCGGCTCGAGCTCGAGTCGTCATACTATGCGACACGGGCGCTGCTCGACGTGTACCTCGGGAAAAACGCGGCGCGGCGCGTGTTTGCAGGCGCGTTTCAGCGCGGCAAAGGCGAGCTTAACGACGCGGCGATCTGGTTCTCCGACATGCGCGATTTCACCGCGCTGTCGGACCGCTCGGCCCCCGCGCAGGTGGTGGAGACCCTCGATGCGTACTTCGACGCCGTGGCGAGCGCGGTCTCGGCGCGAGGCGGGGAAGTGTTGAAGTTCATCGGCGACGCGGTGCTCGCCGTCCGTCCCATCCACACGATCTCGTCCGGCCGCGCAGCTCTCTGATGAGCGACGAGCTCAACTGGTACACCGAAGCGCAGCAGCGCATCGCACGCGCGCCCGATGTTGTCAGGCGCGGCGTCGAGCCACAGATCCAGATCTTTCGTCGTCCGCGGGCGGGCGTGCAGCGACACCGCGTGGCCCCCGATCACCAGGTAACGCACTCCGGCGCTTGCGAACGCCGAAAGCATCTCGACCAAATCGGGGGGCAGGGTCATCGGGGTGTCGCAAGCTCCACGCTGTCAGCGAAAGCTCGATCGAGGCCTCGAAGCGTGCCGCCGGCCCGGCCTGGTCCCAGAATGCCTGGTCGACCACGTCGAGCTCGGCATGGCTGCTCACGCGTCCGCCCACCCAGTCGTGCTTGTTCGCCGTCATCCCCATGGATCCTATCATCGACAGGCGAGAGATTCCCCTCCCTGAGCCGGCGGAGCCGGCGATTTGGGAGGGGACGCCGCGCGCGGAGCCGCGAAGCGGCGAGCACGCGGCGGGGGTGGGCATCGATTTCAGGGTTCGGGAGATCCGGAAATCAGGCTCGGGGCGGCGGTGACATCCCTGGAGGGCCCATCGGTCCAGGGGGGCGCGGGCCCGGCGCGGGAGGAGTCTTCAGGCCCTCTGCCAGCAAGGCACGGTAGATCTCGGAGGTGGCCGCGAGCTCTTCGTGAGTGCCAATCCCGGCGATCTTGCCGGCGTCGAGGACGACGTTGAAGGTGGACTTGAGAAGATGGGGAGCGTGGGTGACGACGACACAGGTCCTCCCGGCGGCGATCTCGGCGACACCCCTCAACAGGTGCTCGGCGGTCGCGCTGGGCAGGCCGGACTCGGGCTCGTCGAGGACGAGGACCCTGGCGTCGCGGAGGAGCATCCGCGCGAGGACCAGCCGACGCTGCTCGCCGCCGGAGAAGTTCGGCGGCATCGAGCGCACCTCGGTCGCGAGGCCGCGCGCGCCGTCGGGCGAGGCCAGCTCGGCGAGGTCGACGCGGCGCAACGCCTCGTGCATGGCCGCGGCGCTCGGAGGCGATTCGAAGCCGAGGGCGAGGTTGCCCTCGACGCTCCGCTCGAGGAGGCGCGAGGCCTGGCCGAGGACGGCGAAGACCCGCGGGAGATCGAGCGGCGCGAGCCGTTGCAGATCGGTGCCGCCGACGAAGATCGATCCGGTGTCGGCGTCGTCGAGCCGCAAAAGCAGCCGGAGCAGCGTGGATTTGCCCGATCCCGAGCGGCCGCAGATCCCGATGAGCGCGCCGTCGGGCACGTCGAGCGAGAGCCCGTCGAGCACCGGACGCGCGGCGCCGGGCGGCGTGAACGTGAGGTTGTCGAAGACGATCGCGCCCGACTTCACGGCGGCGGCGGAGACCGGATCCGGCGAGGCGCGCGGCGCTCCGGGCAGATCGAGCAGCAGGCTGGTCGCGCGGAGGAGCGGCTCGCGCTCGATCAGGCCGGCGCGGAGAGCGTCGAGCGCTTCGAGGCGGGCCATGAGCAGCGGGACGACGAGGAGCAGCTTGGCGACCTCGCCGGGATCGGCGGCGCGGCCCGCGAGCTGGAGCGCGACCAGGATGAGCAGCGGTGAGACGGCCGTGAAGACGCTCTTGATCTGGCCGGCGACGGCCAGCGCGCCCGTGAAGTTTCTCCGGGCGTCGGCGACGCGGTAAGCAGCGGCCGAGAACTCCAGAACAGCTTGTTTTCGAGCCCCGAGGAGGCGCAGGTCTTCGGTCGCGGAGAGCACCTCGCCGAGCGTGGCGAAGACGGCGGCGTCGGAGTGCTGCATCGCCGCCATGGCGCGGCCGACGCGGCGCGAGGCGCGATCCGAGACGAGGCGCGAGAGGACGAAGAGCGCCGCGGCGCCCGCGAGGACGATGCCAGTGCCGCCCGCGAAGAGCTCCCACGAGAGGACCGCGAGCGTGAGCACGGCCTGCGGGAAGCCGCCGATCAGCGCGACCGCGAAGTCCGCGACGAGGCCCGATTCGCGAGCGACGGCGAGCTTGACGATCTCGGTACCGCGCACCTGGGGGATCTTCACGCCGGGCGGCGGCGCGGGGGCTGCGGGCCCGCCCTTGGCCTCGATCGAGGCGCGCCCCGCGGCGTCGACGTCGCGCGGCGAGGCGTGGAGGACCGCGCGGAGCAGCTCGATCCGCAGCGCCGCGGTGACCTCGCCTGCGAGCTCGGAGGCGCGGCGGCTGGAGTACACCGTGACGGCGACCGAGAGCAGCGTGGCCACGAGCGCGAGCGCGATCACGGTCCAGGGTGAGAGGCCGACGACGAGGTGCGCGAAGAAGCCCGCGAGGCCGGGCGCAGGCCCCGAGGGGCGCCGGAGGACGGCGTTGAGCGCGATGCCCATGACCGCGGGGAGGACGCCCGCGGTGGCCCCCGAGAGCGCCGAGAGCGCCATCACCTGCGCGAGGCGGGAGGCGATCCCGCCGCGGAGCGAGCGGCGCAGACGGGAGAGGATCGCCAGGAGAGCGCGCATTCGTGGAGAAGGAGACGTTATCACTCCTCGCGGACGTTGCGCTCGCGCGGCTTTCGGTCGACTCTCGCGGCGTGCGTTGCCGATCCGCGCTGGCGTCGATCCCCGCGTGCCTGGCGCTGCTGGCGGAGCCGGGCTGCGCGCGGCCGGGCGACGACGCGGCCCCCGGTGTGGCGGCGTCCGCGAGCGCCGGCGCCCCGGGATCGAGCTGGTCGCGCGAGGCCATGGCGCCGCGCGGCGGGGCGGCGGAGCCCGTCGATCCCGCGGTGATGGGATCGATCGATCCAGGAGCGCTCGGCGATCTGCTCGCCGCGGCGCCGAAGCCCGGCGCGAGCGCGGCGGCGAGCGCGGGACCGATGATCGGCGCGAACACCGGCGTCGCCGCGTCCTCCGCGAGCGCGATCGAGCCCGCGCCGCCGGAGCCGACGCATGCGCCGCGCGTGACGGTCGGCGTGCCGACGCTGCAGGCGTCGATCGCGACCCCGGCGATCGAGCGGGCCGCGCGGGCGCAGCTCTACTGGAACCTGGTGCAGCGCTGCCGCGACAAGGGCGGGAAGATCCTGCCCCCCGACGCGATCTCGCTGAGCTTCAGCATCGACGCCGACGGGTACATCACGCCGTCCTCGATCGTGGCGCGGGCCGTCTCGCCCGAGCACGCCGACGCCGCGCACTGCATGCGGCGCGAGCTGTCGACGGCGACGTTCCGCGCGCCCTCGGCCACGTGGGGACACGCCGGCGAGGTCCGCGCGACGTTACCCTCCGTCGACTGACCGCGGGCGCGGATCAGCGGTGAATGACCAGCCTGCCGTGCTCGGCACCCAGGTTCGAGATCGAGCTCGCGACGAGCTTTGCGAGGCTGATCCCGCGGGGGATCACCTGCCCCTCCGCGCCGCCGACGCGATCGAACGACCAGGCGATCACCGAGCCCTCGTCGTCCCAGCGCGTGAGCCGCGTCTTGCCCTCGGCGTTCATCCAGCCGACGACCTCGTGGCGCGAGAGATCGAGCGACGCGATGCGATCGGCCGACGCGAGCAGCATCGAGGCGCCGTCGGCGGCGACCGCGAGATCTTCCCAGGGGCTCTCGCCGGTGCCCTCGAGCATGCGCTCGGATCGCCAGGTGATCTCGCCCGTCGCTGACGGCAGCGCGCGCAGGAGGACGATCCCGCTCGCGTCGGCGTAGGCGAGCTCGCCCGGGCGCGCGCCCTCGGCCAGCGCGGCGACGCGCGGCGTGGCGTACGCGGCGACGCGGACCGCGCCGGTGCGCTCGTCGATCCGCGCGATCGCGCCGGAGCTGAGCGCGAGCCAGAGGCCGGGGCCGAACGCCGCGCCCGCCGGCGTGGCCTTCGCGACGAAGCTCGGGCGCGCCTCGTAGACGTAGCCGTCGGCCTGGGCGAGCACGCGCGCCGCGCCCGTCGCGAACGCCGTCTCGACGATCGCGCCGTCGAGCCGCTGCGTGTAGAGCACGCTGCACGCGCGGTCCGCGCCGATCACGAGGCCAGGCTCGCGCGGCACCTTCGCGACGACGCCGCCGGTCCACAGATTGACGATTTCGTAGGCCCGATCGACGGCCTGCCAGGTGTGGATCGCCGCCCCCTCGCAGCCGCGCAGGAGGTTGCCATGGCGAGAGAACAGGCGGTTGTCGTCGTGGAGCCCGTAGACGTGGACCTCGGCCCCGATCTGCCAGGCGACGTTGTCGCCGGCGCGCTCGACGGCGGCCACGGAGTCGAGCCCGTCACGCTCCTCGTCGCCGCCGATCTCGTCATGCCCCTTGAATTCGAGGAGATGTGCCGGCGCCGGCGCCGCGCCGTCGAAGACGACGAGGTCGCGCGTCAAGAAGCGGTGATGCCCGAGCCGCCAGCCGCCGAGGGGTGAGTGCGGACCGAGATCGCGCGCGGCGAGCTCGTCGAAATCACTCGGGCGCGCGAGCACGCGCGGGCGGCCGGCGGGCGCGGGGACGACGCACGGCGACCCCGTCGGCGCCGCGTCGTCCTTCGCGCGGCCCCCGTGCTTCAGGTAGATCCAGCGGCCGCCGCCGTACTTGTCGCAGAGGGCGACGTCGATCCCGCCGTCGTCCCACCGCACCGCCCGCGTCTCGGTCGTGAGCCCGACGCGAAAGAGGGACCGCGACGACGACGACGCCGCGTCGCGATCCGCGGCGAATTTCGCGGCAAAATCGACGATTTCGAGACCGGCTTGCTCGACGACGGCGAGCGCGGCGCCGCGCGGGCTCCACTCGGCGAGCGTGACCGGGGCCTGCGCGACGTAGGTCGCCTCGCGGTGCTCGTCGGGCGCCCAGAGCAGCACGCGCGGCCCCTCGGTCGCCGCGATGTGGGCGCCGTCGGCCGAGATGCTCGCGACGTTGCCCTGGAAGAGATGGCGCTCGACCGCGGTGCCCGGGCTCGATCGCGCCCGGCGGAGATCCCAGCGCGCGAGGCCTTGATCCGTCGGGCACGCGAGCACCGGGGCCGCCGACGCGAGCCGCATCGCGCCGGAGCAAAGCATCGGCGCGACGGCCGCGAGCACCGGCTCGCCGCTGTCGCCGAGGCGGAAGATCTTCACCTCGCCCGTGACCGATCGCGTGGCGAACGAGGTGTCGAAGGCGAACGCCGCGCGCTCGGCGAGCGGATCGGCGTGGGGCCGCATCTCGAGCACGCGCGGCCGCTTGAAATGCTTGGCGGTGTCGGCGTCGAGATCGGCGTCGAGATCGAGATCGTCGATGACCTGGGACTCGGGCGGGTGAAAGTCGACCAGTGTGAGCGTGCCGCTCGACGTCTGGCCGAGGAGGAAGCGATCTTCCCACGGGAACTCGGGCCCGGTGACGTGCTCGAGCGTGAGGAAATCGGCGCGGGCGACGCTGGAGACGCTCGACGCGAGATCGATCGGGAGCATGCCGTCCGGCGATCCGCGCTCCATCGCCGCGACCGCGAAGGCCGCCTTGCGGAAGGGATCGTCGGTGCGGCGCGATTTCGCCGCGAGCTCGGCGGTGCGCTCGAGCTCGATCGCCGCGGCGCGCGCCGTCTTCTCGGACTCGCGCGCGGCGTCGACCATCTCCTTGGCGACGATCCCGAGCGCCGCGGCCGCGACGCCGACGAGGACCGCGAGGAGGCGCCCGCCGGCGCGGACCCGCGCGCGGCGACGGCTGGCGCGGCAGAGCTCGCGATCGGCCGGCGTCAGGCCGCGCGCGGCGCGCTCGGGGTGGGCGCGGAGCTCGTCGAAGAGCGCGCCCTGGAGGAGCAGATCGCGCGAGCGATCGCCGCGCTCCCAGGCGATGCGCGCCTCGCGCACGCGCTCCACGAAGAGCAGGCGTTCCATGCTCTGGAGGCGGGCCGTCGCGAGGTGCGGCCAGGCGCCGGAGATGGCCTCGTGGCCGAGCTCGATCGAGCCGCCCTGGCGGCGGACGAGGTGCTCGCGCACCAGCGTCGCGAGCACCCGCCGGGCCGCGTCGCGATCGCCGTCGAAGACGCCGAGGAGCTCGTCCTCGTCCCAGGTGATCGAGGCGCCGTCGGTGGCCGAGAGGCGCAGGAGGATCTCGTTGACGAGGGCGCGATCGGCGGGATCGAAGCGCGCGAACACGGCGTCGGCGTGGCGAGCGATCGCCCCGCGCACGCCGCCGATCTGCTTCCAGCGATCGGGGTTGAGCGACGACGGCGGGCCGGAGCGCGCCGTCGCCTCGCCGCGCTTGCGGTGGTCGGTGCTCGCGTCCCAGAACGAGCGGAGCGCGAGGGCGACGTAGGGCAAGCGCGAACCGCCGGCGCGGAGCTCGCGCTGCACGTCGGCGGCGACGTCGTCGATGCCGAAGAGCGGGACACCGGCGAAATGCGCGGGCCCGCCGACGATGTCGCGCACCGCGGCCGGGGCGGGCGCGCCGACGAAGCGCAGCGCCGCGCGGAGGCTCGATCCGAGCGGCTCGGTCGCCAGGAGCGCCGCGGTGTGCTCGTCGCCGAGCGTGGCGATGACGCGGAGCCCGGGCGAGGCGCCCCGCATCGCGGCGACGTGACCGGGGCGAGGCTCGTGATCGACGCTCGGCGTGGCCTCGGCGATCGCCGCGACGAGCGCCTCGAGGCGCGCGCGCGCTCCGGGCGGCGCCGCGAGCACCTCGCCGAGCGGATCGACGACGAGCGCGAGCCCCACCGGCGACGCCTCGCAGTACGCCGCGAGGGCCGCCGCGTCGGCGTCTCGAAGCTCCGGCGCGATCGCCTCGAGCGCCGCCGAAAGCGCCTGATCCGGCGCGTCGCCGGGGACGATCCGCACCGCTACCCAGTCGTCTTTTCCATCGACGCCGCGGAGCGCGAGGTACGGCACGAGCCCGGCGATCGCCAGCGATGTCTTGCCCACGCCGCGCACGCCCTGCAGCACCACGGCCGGCTCGAGCTCGAGCTCGCGGCCGAGGCGCGCGATGTCGTCGTCGCGGCCGAACAGCAGCCCTTCGGCCTGCGCGGGGTACGGCGACAGGCCCGGGTACGGCGGATCGGGCACGCCGTGCGGCCGCTGCCACACGTCCTCGAGCATCTGCCCGAGCTGCCCCGGGACGACGCCGCGGTGGATCGGATCGAGCGAGAGCAGCTTGCGCACGAGCAGCGCAAATCCACGGGGAAATAGCCGGGGATCCGCGTCGAAATCGCGGAACGATCCCCGCAGCGTCGCCTGGCGGATCCCGTCGAGCCACGCGCTCACTGCGGTCGAATCTTCCCAGCTCGACGGCTCCTCGTCGGCGGCGTGCGGGAGGTATCCGCTCGTGAGCTGCACCATGCACACAGCGAGCGCGTAAGCGTCGGCGGCGGCCGTGGGATCGGCGAGCTCGAGCAGCTCGGGCGCGATGAACCCCGGCGTCCCGATCACCGCGCGCTGCGTGGAGGGGCCGCCCGCGGGCCGCGTGTCGCCCATCATCGTCTGCGTCGCCGCGAAGGCGCCTTGCTCGGCGAGGAACGCCGCGGTCCCGACCTCGCCGTCGAAGATCGCGGCGCGCGCGGCGGGCGCCGACGCGTCGCGATCCGCGCGGAGCGCTGCCGCCGCCGGCCGCGCCCCCGCGCGCCGCGCGATGCCGAAATCGAGCACCTTGAGCGCGCCGTCGGTCGCGAGGAACAGGTTCGCGGGCTTGAGATCGAGGTGCACCACGCCCCGCGCGTGGATCACGTCGAGCGCCGCCGCGGTGTTGCACGCCCACCGCAGCACGCGCCGCCACGGGATGCGCCCCTTCGCGCGGATCAGATCGGCGAGGTTCTGCCCTTCGAGGAGCTCCATCGCCACGTAGCGCTGCGGCGGATCCATCTCGAGGATCCCGGCCGCGTAGATCGTCACGAGCGACGGGTGACGGAACGACGCGAGGAGCTTGGCCTCCTCGGCCCAGTCGACCGCGTCGCCGCCGCCGCCGTGGAGCAGCTTGAGGGCGACCTCGCGGAACGGCGCGCCGTCGGGGAGCAGCTCCTCGGCGCGCCACACGTCGCCGAAGCCGCCGCGGCCGAGCCGCGAGAGCAGCCGGTAGCGCCGATCGAGCACGTCCCCTTCGGCGTGCTCATCCCCCGATCGTCGCGGTCGCGGAGACGTCCCCTCGGGCATGCCCGGCGGAAGGTATCACGCCCATCCGCGCCCCCGCGCCGCCCCCTCGGCCCTCGGCCGCCCCCGCCGACCGACCGACCACGTAGGCGCAGCGCGCAGAATAAACCGCACACAATCGAGCCTTCATTTGCCGACATCCTGGAGACAACGTGAGTATTTCAATGTCCTACTACTGAACATTTGACTGGAGGTCAAAAGAGGGTCCGCCTAGTCTCGATTCATGACCCAAGCACTTCACGGCGAAGCGTTCACCCGGCACCGGCACAAGCCCGCGAAGGGCCGCGACGAGGGCGCCGCCGCGGCGTCGACGTCCTCCGTGACGTACACGCTCAAGGTGCTCTCGACGACGCCGGACGACGCGCGGCGCACGGTGCTCTTCCAGCGCCTCGGCGAGGGCGAGGCCATCGAGATCAGCGCCGAGATCGACTCCCCTGACCTGCTGGCGCGGCTGCCCGATTTCCTCGACGCCGCGCTCGAGATCCAGAAGGCGCTCTGGCCCGCGCAGCGCACCGTTTCGAGCCTGCCGTCGAGCTTCTTCCCGCGGATCGCGGCCGAGTCGCGGCTGCTGCGATCGCTCACGTGGAGCGCCGCGTCGACGCACGCGACGTCGGCGATCGAGCGCCTCCGCGCCGTGCGCGAAGCGGTGATCGTGCGCGACGTGGCCTGGGAGGCGCTGCGCGACGTGCTGGGGCCGAAGCGCCGCGGCGAGATCGACGCGCTCGTCGCCGCGAGCGAGGCGCCGGCCGCGCTCGCCGACAGCATGGACGCCATCGCCGCGTACCTCGATCGCATGCTCGCCGATCCGCGCGACGCGGCGATCCTCGCCGTGACCGATCTCGACGCGGCGTACTCGCTGGCGCTGCGGCGCGCCGCGGCGATCCTCCACGCGCAGGGTGACGAGGCCGCGCCCGAGAGCCCCGATCCGCCGCGTCGCCGCGGGCTGCTGCGCCTGATCGGGATGGCCTACCGCGCGCTCGGGACCGAGGCCTTCATGACGGTGCCCGCGCTCCAGAGCCTGACCTTCACGGCCACCCCGCGCGCGGCGCGCCCGCCGGTGATCAAGCCAGGGCTGCGCAAGACGACAGGCTGAGCCGGGATGGTTTGAGCAGCAACGATCCGCGAAGATGGTTGCTGCTCAAACGGTTTCCCCGGCGGCGCCGCGGCTACTCGGGCGAGTCGCCGTCGCCGCCCTTGGCGCTGATGCCGTGGCGGCGCAGGTAGGCGCGGACGTGGGCGCGCTCCATCCCGGCGCGCCGGGCCATCTCCGAGACGTTGCCCTTGGCCTCGTCGCTCAGCGCGGCGAAGTAGTCGCGCTCGAACCGCGCCAGCACGTCGCGCTTGGCGTCCTGGAACTGGCGGCCCTTGAGCGAGCCGAACCCGCCGCCGGACCCGCCTCCGCCGCCGAACACCGGCCCGGGCAGCGGCGCCTCCTGGAGCGATCCGAGGTGGGCGGCGACGTCGATCTCCTCGCCCTCGGTCGCGAGCGCGTGCGCGACGACCACCGCGTTGCGGAGCTCGCGCACGTTGCCCGGCCAGTCGTGTCGCATCAGGCGCTCGAGCGTGTGCGTGGAGATCCGCTCGTAGGCGGTCTCGTCGCCGAGATCCTTGAGCATGCGCCGGACGAGGACGGGGATGTCTTCGAGGCGCTGCCGCAGCGCGGGCAGCTCGATCTTCACCTGCGCGACGCGGAAATAGAGATCGCTGCGGAACCCGCCGGCGTTGACGGCACGCACCAGATCGCGGCGCGTCGCGGCGAGGACGCGCACGTCGACGTCGCGGTAGGTGGAGCCGCCGACGGGCTTGATCCGCCGCTCGGCGAGGGCGCGCAGGAGCTTCGGCTGGACGTCGATCGGCAGCTCGCCGAGCTCGTCGAGGAAGATGGTCCCGCCCTCGGCCTCCTGGAACGGCGACATGCGCTTGTCGACGGCGCCGGTGAAGGCCCCGCGCTCGTGCCCGAAGAGCGTGGCCTCGGCCAGCGTCGGCGGGATCGATCCGCAGTCGACGATCACGAAGGGCTTCTTCTCGCGGACGCTGCCGCGATGGAGCGCCTGGGCGACGAGCTCTTTGCCGGTGCCCGTCTCGCCGGTGATCAGCACCGTGAGATCGGTGAGCGCGACCTTGGTCAGCTTGTCGAAGATCGCGCGCATCCCCGGGTTTTCAGCCACGAGCGGGCCGAACGACGAGATGTTGGACACGGTGATCCGCTCGGGGCGCGCCGGCTCGAAGACCATCTCGGTCTCGCCGATGCGGAGCTTGGTGGCCGTGAGGAGGAAGATCTCCCCCACCCGCACGCCGCCCACGAACGTCCCGTTGCGGCTGCCGAGATCGCGGACGCGCACGCCCTGCTCGGTGGCGACGAACTCGGCGTGAACGGCGCTGCATTTGCCGTCGTCGAGGACCACCTTGCAGGCCGCGTTGCGGCCCACGATGACTGGATCGGTGCCGACCTCGATCCACGCGGTGCCCGCGCCCTTCGCGGGCTTGATGCGCCCGCCTCGGACCTCGACTCGGTTCTTCCCTACGACCGTGGCGTCAAGCACCGTGAGGCCTTCCTGTCTTCCTGTGCTTCGAGGATTCGCGAGGATCCATCCCCGGAGGGAGGGTGTCGACGGTGAAGTTCGGAGGCCCGTCGACCTCGGTGGGGTTGTCTTCCACGGGCACGTACGATTGCATGGGCGGGCGCATGATCCCGGCGCCGAAATTCGGGAGCTGGGGCGCTGTCGGCAGCTCGGGCGAATCGTGGATGGCCGGCTCGGCCGCGAGGAAGGCGCCGCTCAGCGTGCCCACGGCGGCGTCGACGACGGGGATCGCGCTCCCGGGCTCGGGCGGAGCGGGCGGCCGCGATCGCGCTGCCGTGCGGCGCGCGCGCGTGATGTTGGCGGGCTGGATCGATCGCCATGCCGTGAGGGCTTCCTGGGCCGTGCCGAAGCGCCGCTCTTTCTTGCGCTCGAGCGCGCGCTCGAGGAAGCGCTCGAGCCCCGCCGGCCAGTGATCGCCCGTCGCCTCGTGGAGCGAGGGCGCCGAGCGATCGAGCTTGAACGCGACGAGCACCGCGGCCGTCGGCCCCTCGAACGGGAGGCGCCCCGAGAGCGAGCGAAAGGCCACGGCGCCGACGGCGTAGATGTCGGCCCGCTCGTCGGCCCGCGCCGCGCCGCGCACCTGCTCCGGCGCCATGTACGCGAAGGATCCGAGCGTGGCGTCGAAGGCGGTGAGCGTGGGCTCGCCCTTCACCCCGTACGTCAATTTCGAGATCCCGAAGTCGAGGATCTTCGCGCGCTCGAGGCGCTCATCGAGCTCGTCGGGGCGCGGGACGAAGCCGCCCGTGCCGAAGCCGCCGCTCGGCGGGGCGTAGCGGCCCCCGCCGGGCGCGGTGGCCGAGAACTGCTCGAGGAAGATGTTGCCGGGCTTGAGATCGCGGTGGATCACGCTCGCGGCGTGCGCGGCCGCGAGGCCCTGGAGCACGTCGTCGATGATCGGGCCGACCTCGCTGAACGGGAGGTACTGCTCGCGCTTGAGGCGGTCGGCGAGCGACTCGCCCGTGAGCTGCTCGAACACCAGCAAGTGCGAGCCGTCGTCGGCCGCGGCGACCTCGAGCAGCTGGCACACGTATGGGCTGGTGATCGCCGAGGCGATCTTGGCCTCGCGCTCGAAGCGCCGCACGAGATCGGGCTTCATCGCCGCGCGCGCCAGGAGCACCTTGATCGCGACCTCGCGCCGAGGATCACCGGGTGCGGCGGCGTCGCTGGTGGCGGCCCAGACCTCCCCCATCCCGCCACGACCGAGCAGACGAGTTACTCGGTATCCCGCAAGTATGTCACCGGGGTGGATCGCCACGTAGCCTGGATCGGGACGGTACCACGCGAATCCTGAGACTCGTGAGAAAAAAGGCGAGACGAGATCATCGACGCGTGGCCTCGCATTTCGTTCCCCATCGGCTCGAACCTGGGTAGGCTCCGCTCCCCATGCCGCGGACCGCAGAGGACGTAGAAAACTACCTGTTGCAACTCGACCGCCGCTTCGAGAACGACGGAGGCACGTACTTGATCAGCGCCGAGAGCCGCGATCAGCCTCCGATCGCGCTCCGCGTCGCGCCGCCCATCGTCGCCATCCGGGTGGCGATCACCGAGGTGCCACCGGAGGCGGAGCACCAGACGGCGCTGTTCCGCCGCCTGCTCGAGTACAACGCGACGGACCTGATGCACATCTCCTACGGGATCGACAACGGCACCGTGGTGCTGTCGGCGGCGCTGGAGCTCGAGAACCTCGATCTCAACGAGCTCGAGGCCGCGCTCAGCGACGTGGATCTGGCGCTTGCGCGTCACGTCCCCGTACTGCGCGGCATCGCGCGAACGTAGCCTTCGCGATCGGTCGCGGTGCGCTCGCCGGGCGAGCGAGAGCGACACTATTTCGCGGGGGGCAGGTTGCATTTCCGGCGTGCGTGTTACGGTTGCCGGGCCTCGGCCGTCGGGATCACGGGAAGGGGAGTGGAGAGCTAGAGCTATGGGAATCTTCGCGCGTCTTGCGGTCCTCATTAAGTCGAACCTCAACGATCTGATCAGCCGCTCGGAGGACCCCGAGAAGATGCTGAACCAGGTCGTGATCGACATGGCCAACCAGCTCATCGAGGCCAAGAAGCAGGTCGCGGTATCGATCGCCGATGAGAAGCGGCTCGCCAAGCAGGCGGAGCAGGAGGCCGCCAACGCGGCCGAGTGGGAGCGCCGCGCGATGCTGGCCATCAAGGCCGGCGACGACGCGCTCGCGAAGGAGGCGCTGAACCGCAAGAAGGAGCACGAGGCGCTCGCCAACACCTTCAAGGATCAGTGGCAGAAGCAGAAGAACGCCGTCGACCAGCTCAAGTCGGCGCTGCGGATGCTCAACTCGAAGATCGAGGAAGCGAAGCGCAAGAAGAACGTCCTCATCGCCCGGAAGAAGCGCGCCGAAGCCCAGCGCGCCATCCAGGAGACGATGAGCGGCATGAACAACGCCTCGGCCTTCGAGACGTTCGATCGCATGTCGGAGAAGATCGATCAGATCGAGGCCGAGGCCGAGGCTTCGAGCGAGATCGCCGAGCAGTACACGGGCGATACGCTGGCCGACAAGTTCGGCAAGCTCGAGGCGGCGTCGGGCGCCGACGACGAGCTGCTGGCGCTGAAGCGCAAGATGGGCGTGCTGCCGGCCGAGGCGCCGCGCCCCGAGCCGGCGCAGGTGCGGGTCCACGCGGGGACGCCGACGCCGGGCGCCGCGCAGGTGACGCAGGCCGAGCAAGACGAGCTCGCGGCGGCGCTGGCCGAGCTCGAAGCGCAGGAGCAACAGGAGCAAGCGCGGATGAAGCGCTGAGCGGCGCGACCCCATGAACGCCAACCCGATCGAAGCCGCGCCGAGCAAGAAGGCGGCGCCTTCGGGCGCTGCCACGTCGGTCCCGCCGCACGCCGAGGACTGCAACCTCTTCCTCCAGCGCGTCGACGTCAGCTCGAGCGCGGGCCTCACCGAGGCGGCGGTGGCGGAGCTGCTCGCGAAGGTCGGTCCGAACCGGCTCCCCGAGGGCAAGAAGAAGAGCGCGCTCCTTCGCATCGGCGAGCAGTTCATCAACCCGCTCGTGCTGACGCTGCTCGCCGCGGCGGCGATCGCCATCGTCGTCGGCGTGACGGCCTCGACCGCAGACAGCTTTCTTTCGCGCTTCGGCGACGCGATCGCCATCCTGCTGATCGTCGTCCTCAACGCCTTCCTCGGCTACTACCAGGAGCGCCGCGCCGAGGCCGCGCTCGACGCGCTCCAGCGGCTGTCGGCGCCCAACGCGCGCCTGCGCCGTGATGGCAAGGTCGTGGTGGTGCCCGCGGCCGACGTGGTCCCCGGCGACATCCTCGAGCTCGAGGCGGGCGACGCGATCGCCGCCGACGCGCGGCTCGTGCAGACCATCGATTTCGCGACGGAGGAGGCCGCGCTGACGGGCGAGAGCGCCGCGTCGGTGAAGGACGCGCTCGCCCCCGTGGCCGTCGACGCGCCGCTCGGCGACCGCGTGACCATGGTCTTCACGGGCACCACCGTGATGCGCGGCAAGGGCCGCGCGGTGGTGACGGCGACGGGCCCGCGCACCGAACTCGGCCGCATCGGCGAGATGATCAACTCGGTCGGCGATCAGAAGACGCCGCTCGAAGATCGCCTCGATCGCTTCGGCAAGCAGATCCTCCGCGCCTGCCTCGCGCTCTCGGCGATCCTCCTCGGCTGGGGCTTCATCCGCGGCGGGCGTCCCTGGCACGAGCTGCTGCTCGAAGCCGTGAGCCTCGCGGTCGCGGCGATCCCCGAGGGGCTCCCGGCGATCACCACGATAACGCTCGCGCTCGGCATGCAGCGCATGGCCAAGCGCGGCGCGATCGTGCGCAAGCTCCCCGCCGTCGAGACGCTCGGCGCCGCGACGATCATCGCCTCCGACAAGACCGGGACGCTGACCCAGAACGAGATGACGGTGCGCGCGGTGTACGCCGGCGCGCGGCGCTACAGCGTCTCGGGTCAGGGCTACGATCCCACGGGCACGTTCACCGACGACGCTGGCGCCGCGGTCGACGAGCTGCCGAAGTCGCTGCGCCACACGCTCTCCACCGCCGCGCTCTGCAACAACGCCCAGCTCGATCTCGACAAGGAGACGCAGCGCTGGAAGATCATCGGCGATCCAACCGAGGGCGCACTGCTCACGGTGGCGGCCAAGGGCAAGCTCTCGCGCGAGCGCGTCGCCGCGACGAACGAGGTCGTCCACGAGCTCCCCTTCGACAGCGATCGCAAGCGGATGACGGTGGTGACGCGTGACGCCGAGGGGCGCGAGGTCGCGCACGTGAAGGGCAGCGTCGACGTGCTCCTCCCCCGCTGCACGCGGATGAGCGCCGACGACGGCTCGCGCGATCTGACGGACGCCGATCGCGAGCAGATCCTCGCCGAGGCCGATC
This sequence comes from Byssovorax sp., assembly GCA_025362495.1. Classification (GTDB taxonomy): domain Bacteria; phylum Myxococcota_A; class Polyangia; order Polyangiales; family Polyangiaceae; genus JANYGI01. Next base: position 15,559 of record JANYGI010000003.1, read on the forward strand.
GCCTCAGCACCCAGGCGATGCGCGTCCTGGCCTTGTGCCGCCGCGTGAAGAAGGGCTCGGAGGCCGATCTCTCCGCGAGCTTCCTCGGGCAGCGCACCGACGGTCCGCCCTCGAGCCGCGATCAGATCGCCGACGAGGTCGAGCGCGAGCTGACGTTCCTCGGCCTGGTCGGGATGATGGATCCGCCGCGCGCCGGCGTGAAAGAGGCCGTGGAGACGTGCCGCCTGGCCGGTATCCGCGCCGTGATGATCACCGGGGATCACCGCATCACCGCGACGGCGATCGCCCGCGAGATCGGCCTCTGGGGCGACGGCGACGAGGCCATCACCGGGGCCGAGCTCGCCGGCATGAACGACGACGAGCTCTCCTCCCGCATCATGAAGATCCGCGTCTTCGCGCGCACGACGGCCGAGCAGAAGCTCCGCCTGGTGCGCGCGTTCAAGGCCCGCGGCCACGTCGTCGCGATGACGGGCGACGGCGTCAACGACGCGCCCGCGCTGCGCGAGGCGCACATCGGCATCGCGATGGGCCTCGGCGGCACCGACGTCGCGCGCCAGGCCGCCGACCTCGTCCTTGCCGACGACAACTTCGCGACCATCGTCGAGGCCGTGCGCGAAGGCCGCGCCATCTACCGCAACATCCAGAAGTTCATCTTCTTCTTGCTGTCGTCGAACATGGGCCTGCTGGTGGCGGTGTTCGTCGTCTCGTTCTTCGGCAAGTGGCCGCCGCTGACGCCGCTGATGATCCTCTGGATCAACCTCGTGACCAACGGCCTTCCGGCGCTCGCGCTCGGCGTCGATCCCCCCGATGCGCACCTGATGACGGAGCCGCCGCGTCGCGCGGAGGACGGCCTGCTGCTCCGCCGCGACTACGCCGGCATGCTCTACGTCGGCGTGGTCATGGGCGGCGCGGCGATCGCCCTTTACGCGATGGCGCCGGCCGGGAACGAAGAGGGCCTCGCGCACGCCCGCGCGATGGCGTTCTCGCTCCTCGCGCTGTCTCCGCTGTTCCACGCGTGGAGCTGCCGCAGCCCGGTGATGTCGGTGCTGTCGTCGCGCCCGCTCATCAGCGTCCCGCTGGTGCTGGCGGTCGTCACGAGCGCGGCGATCCACCTCGTCGCGGTTCTCGTCCCGGCGCTGCGGCCGGTGTTCCGCACGTTCCCGATGACGTCGAACGAGTGGCTGCTGCTGCTGGCGCTCTCGGGCCTGATCATCCCCGCGGTCGAGGTCGCCAAGCTCGTGTACCGCAAGATGTACCCGGGCGAGGTCCGCGCGTAGTCCGGGTGGGGGGTCCGTCCCCCGCCCCGCCAGCTGGATCGCGAGAATCCACGCCTCGGAAGAAACAAATGCGACTCGTCCGCGTCCAACGCCCGCCCATGCGACGCCCCGCCCTCCTTCGCCTCAGCTGCGCCGCGGCGCTCACCTTCACGTTCACCCCCGGCCTCGCTGCCGCGGAGGGCACCTCGCTCCGGGCCAACCTGGTCGAAGCGAAATCGATCAAGCTCGACGGCGTCCCGAAAGAGTGGGCAGCGCTGTCGCCTCTCGGCTTCGCGGTGAAGGGCCGCGCCAGCAAGCCGGATCTCCAGGCCCACGCCGGCCTCGCCTACGACGCGAACAACGTCTACGTCGCCGCCGACGTCACCGACGACGTCCTCCGCGCCGGCGGCGATCACCTGCAAATCGTGCTCGGATTCCCCGGCGGCAACGTCGACGAGATCGATCTCTACCCCGGCGATCCCGGCAAGACGCCCGGCAGCGCGAAGACGAAGGACGGCGCTTCCATCGCCGGCGCCCGCGTGGTCGAGGCGCCCCGGAGCGGCGGCTGGTCGCTCGAAGCCAGCGTCCCGTGGACGGCATTCCCGCAGGCCAAGCTGGTACGCGTCGGCCTGCGCGGCGCGATCTTCGTCCACGACGCGGACAGCAGCGCCACCGTGAAGTCGATCGTTGGCACCGCGCCTTCGCCCGCGTACGCATCACTGCCGTCGATCAACACCGAGGCCGAGCAGTCGCTCTTCGACGGCCTGATCCACGAGAAGAGCCTCCGCGGCGCCCCCCGCTACAACCTCCTCGCCGACGTCGCGGGCGACGCCATGAAAGAGCGCGTCCTCGTGTTCGATCGCTGGCTCGTCGTGCTCGGATCGAGCTTCCGCAAAGGCTCCGAGTACTACTACGGCGACCTCGGCGTCGCCGGCGATCAGATCCCCTCGTGCGAGCTGCGCGACGTGACCGGCGACGGGCAGAGCGAGATCATCCTCCGCAAGCGCTTCGTCTCCGGCAGCCGCACCCGCGAGATGGTCCAGATCATGAGCTTCGGCGCCGGCGAGGTCCCCCTGCCGATCTTCCAGCACGAGCTCTCGGTCAGCACCGACGC
>JANYGI010000037.1 GCA_025362495.1 Byssovorax sp.
GCGGTGTGGTGGAAATCGAAATACGTCGTCCCGTCTTGCCGCAGATCGATCATCGGGACGCCGAGGGCCTGGAGCGTGCTGATGTCGGCGCCGCCCTCCGCGGGCTCCGCGGAGATCGTCACCTTGAGCGGCTTCACCAGCGCCGCGACGGTGAGCCACTGCGCGCGCTTCGCCTCGTCCCCCGAGTAGCGCGCCTCCACCACCCGCGCCGCGCCGAAGTCGGCTTCCATCGCGACCACGTGCTTCGCGGCCTCGTCGGCGTGGGCCTTGGCGTAGGCCGTCGCGCCGGCGAGGCCGTTCTCTTCGTTGGCGAAGAAGACCACGCGCACCGTGCGCTTCGGTTTGGGATCCATGAGCGCGATCTGGCGGCCCGCTTCGAGCACGATCGCGAGGCCGGCGCCGTCGTCGATCGCGCCCTGACCGAGATCCCACGAGTCGAGGTGCGCGCCGAGCAACACGATCTCGTCGGGCAACGCGCTCCCGATCACGTCGCCGATCAGGTTCGAGCTGTCGGCGTCCGGCAGCGTCTTCGCGCCGAGCGCCATCTTCATCCGCACCGGCTTTCCCCGGGCGATCACCCGGTGGAGGAGATCGGCGTCGGGGATCGCCAGCGCCGCCGCCGGGATCTTGTCGACCTTCGGGTCGTAACGCATCGCGCCGGTGTGCGGCGCGCGGTTCTCGTCGGTGCCAATCGAGCGGATGATCACGCCGACGGCGCCGAGCTTGGCCGCCGCGATCGCGCCCTTGCCGCGCACGCCTACGGCCTTGCCGTAGCCCGAGCCGTCCTTCTCGCGCTCCATCACCACGTGGAAGAAGACGATTTTTCCCTTCACGTCCTTCGGGTCGAGCTTCTCGATCGCGTCGAGCGAGGGCACCTCGATCACCTCGGCTTCGAGGCCTCCCGGCCTGGTGCCGACGCTGCCGCCGAGGGCCGCGATCGAGAGCTTGTGCGCGTACGGGAGCAGCAGCTCGCCGCTCTCCTCGCCGCGCTCCCAGTGCGGCACCTTGACGGGCTCGGCGTGCACCCTGACGAGCCCCGCGGCCTCCATCACGCGCTTGCCCCAGACGACCGCCGCCGCGCCGCCGGGTGACCCGGAGAGGCGCGGGCTGGCCTCGTCGACGAGCGACTTCACCGTCTCGTACGCGACCGACGTGCGGAGCGTCGCCTCGCGGACCCTGCGCGCCCCGCTCGGCGGCTCGGGCGCCTCGGCCGCGGCGCTGCCGGACGCGGACGCCGTCGCGGCGGCGTTCGCGGGAGGCGACGAGGACGACGGGGGAGGCGGAGCCGCATCGGTCGTGGTGCAGGCAGCGAGCAGCAAACAACCGAGGACGAGCGGGGGAAGGCGGCGCATGGCGGCCGCGAGCATACACGCTCTCGCGCGACGTTCCCGCGGGCCGATGCGGTGATCAGAAGCGCGTGATCTGGAGAGTCGCTCCCGCCGGTGCCCCCGGCGCCCCCGGCAGCAGCGCCCAGCGCGGCTTCGGCGCCGCCGATCGCGCCGTGGGGCCCGAGTACTCGAGCCATTGCTCGCTCGACGCGTAGGCCCCGATCGCCGCCGCGATCCCCGCGATCTGGAACACTCCATCGAAGATGGCGAGGTTGCGCCCGCCGAACGAGGCGTTCGGATCGGCCGCCGTGAGGAACGGTCCAATCGCCGGGATGTAGAGGAACGCCGTGTTGGACCGGCACGAAGAGGCCGAGTCCCCCGGGCTGCACGAGGCCGCGGCCGTGATCACCGAGATCACGTAGAGCCCGCCGAAGACCGAGAGCCCGGCCGCGAGGAGGCCATTGTGCCCCTTCGTCACCACCGTCGCTCCCGCGGGGATCTCCCCTCCATGGTAGGGGACGCGGCGCGGCGGAATGGCCTGCTTCGCCGGCGCGGCGACCTGCGGCTGGAAGTACGGATATGCGTACTGCTGTTGCTGCGGATAAATGTAGGTCGTCGTGCTCGACGGAGGCGCCGTGACGTAGGGGGCTGGCGCGGGCGGCGCGGGAGGTGAAGGATCAGGCGCGGACTGCGCGTGAGCCACCGCCGGCAGGAGCACGAGAGCGGGAATGAGCCAGAGGGAGCGAGCCATGGGACACCTCGTTGGCCAGCGCGGAGGCGCGGCGTGCGAGGCCCTATCGCAAGGCGTGTTCCACTCGAATTTAGCGGGAGAACAAGGCTCGATCAGCGAGGACGAAGGGCCAGTGTGCAGCCGGAGGCGCGCGACCGTGCAGTCGCCTGCACAGCTCACTTCGCGTAGCGCGTCCCCCACGGGGGCTCGTTCTGGAGGACGAACGGTGGCAAGGCGTGGTCGAGCTGGAGGGCGATCTTCGCCAGGAGCTCGTAGAAGATGTAGGCCGTCGCGCCGTAGAGCACGTTCCCTTCGACGGGGAAATGAGGCGCGGTGACCGCGACCCCGTCCCAGAGGCGCTTGACGGCGAAGGTGGGCAATTCACCCGTCAAGAGGGGAATCAGCGGCAAGCTGACGATCCGCGCCACCTCGCTGGAGGCGGGGCGGGGAACGACCCCTTCGTTCAGCACGGCCACGAAGGGGTGAATCAGGAAGCGACCGGTGATGACGGGGCAGGGCGAGAGCTCGCCGACCCAGGTGAGCTCCGCGCGCTGGACCGCGACCTCTTCGTGCAGCTCGCGGGCGGCCGTGGCGCGGAGATCGAGATCGTGGGCCTCGGGCTTGCCGCCGGGGAAGCAGACCTCGCCGGCGTGATCGGTGAGATCGGCGCCGCGAATCATCAGGTAGACGCGCGGCTCGGGGAGCAGGGCGAGAGGGATGACGACGCCCGCGGCGCGCGCGCGGCTGACGTCGATAGGCCCGTGGGCGAGATCGGCGAGCAGGCGCTTGTCGCTCGCGAGCGCGGCGCGGAGGAGATCAACGGTGATTTGCATGCGATCAGGAAAACGCGAGCACGGGATTGAAAACGGCGGAGACAGTCGGAATCGAATGCAAAGGGAGCATGAAGAGAGTCGGACTCAAACGCAAAGACGCAGAGGCGCGGAAAGGCGGAGAGCGAGAATCAAAAAAATCTTGTCCGGGATTTTTTGCGTCGTTGCGTCCTCGCGCCTTTGCGTTGAAATCCGGTCTCCTCTCCTGTCCTCGGAATTCAATCAGCGTGCTTGCCGAGCCCGCGCGGGGCCGCGGCGCGGCCGGCGGCGAAGCCGAGGACGAGCAGGGTGGCCACGTAGGGGAGGAGCTGGATCAAATCAGCTCCCGCGCTGCGGTTGGCCTGATCTTGAAGGACGATTTGCAAGGCTTCGAGCGCGCCGAAGGCCAGGCAGGCGAGCACCGCGCGCTCGGCGCGCCAGCCCGAGACCACCACGGCCGCGAGGGCGATGAAGCCGCGCCCGTTCGACATGCCCGACTCGAAGCGGTGCTGATCGAAGGCGAGGTGCACGCCGCCGAGCGCGCAGATCGCGCCCGAGATCAGGAGCGCGGTGTAGCGCACGCGCGGCACGTTCACGCCCGACATCGCCGCCGCCGCGGGGTTCTCGCCGGCGGCGCGCGTGCGCAGGCCGAGGCGCGTGCGCGCGAGCAGGAACGGCGTCGCCGCCGTGGCGAGGACGGCGAGGATCGTCACCGGATCGAGGAGCACGCGCGCCAGGAGATCCACGCCGCGCGAGCCGGTGGGACCGAAGCGAAAGGCTTCGATCGAAGGCGAATTCGACGCGCTGCCGAAGAGGCCGCGCAGGCTCATCCGCGTGCCGGCGAAGGCCAGGAGGTTGAGCGCGATCCCGCTGACGACGGCGTCGATGCGCGCGCGCTCGACGAGCACCGCATGAAAGAGCGAGAACGCCGCGCCCGCGGCGACGCCCGCGACGAGGCCGAGCACCGCGCTGCCCGAGGCGACCGCGACCGCGACGGACACGAACGCGCTCGTGAGCAGGATGCCTTCGAGCCCGATCTGGATGATGCCCGAGCGCTCGGCCCAGACCCCTGCGACCGCCGCGCACGCGTAGGGGACGGCGATCCGCAGCGTCTCGGCGACCATGGTGAGCGAGAAGATCGAGCTCATGACGCGGCCTCTTCGGAGGCCGGCGCGGGCGGTGCGACGACCGGCGTGACCTGCGTGAGCGGCTTCGCGGCGGCGCGGTTGGCGACGGCGACGAGCAAGATCACGGCGGCGGCGAGCACATCCATCGCTTCCTTCGGGACGCGCGCGTTGACCGCGAGGCCGGCTTGCTGGAGCGTGCCGAAGAGCAGCGCGGCGATCACGATCCCGAGCGGGTGGCCACGGCCGAGGAGCGCGACGGCGATCCCGGTGAACCCCGCGCCCGCGCCGAGGCCGAGCTCGTAGTACCCCTTGTAGCCGAGCACCGTGGCCACCATCGCGGCGCCGGCGATGGCCCCCGAGAGCAGCATGGCCTGCACGAGGCGGCGCGAGACGTCGATCCCCTCGGCGCGACACGCGGCCGCGTTGATGCCGATCCAGCGCATTTCCCGGCCCCGGCGCGTGCGGCGGAGGAGCGCGTCGACGCCGAACGCGAGCCCGACCGCGAGCGGGAAGGCCACGCTCGCCGCGCTGCCGCGGAGGGCCGGGAAGACGGCGTCGAGCTTGAGCAACGCCGCGCCGGGGACGACCTCGACGGTGCGCAGCGCCGCCGCGCCGAGCACCGTCACGAGCAGGAACGGGAGGAGCACCTCGACGATCCGGTTGAGCATGATCGTGCTGATGATCTCGTGAACGCCGAGCCGCGCGCGCATGACCGCGGGGATCAGCGCGACGCCCGCGCCGGTGAGCGCCGCAGCGAGGACGCAGATCGTGATCGCGAGAGGCCACGGCGTGCCCGCCGGCAAGTGGGCGCCGACGACGCCGCCCGCGAGGCTGCCGAGCGCGACCTGCCCCTCGGCGCCGATGTTGAAGAGGCCGGATCGCAAGGCGATCTCGAACGCGAGCGCGGTGAAGATCAGCGGCGTCGATTTGAAGAGCACCTGCCCGATGCCGTAGGGCGTGCCCCAGGTGCCCGCGAGCGCGAGGCGCAGCGTCGTCAGCGGCGCCTGGCCGAAGGCGAACGAGATCAGGTTGAGCAGGAGGATGATGCCGAAGAGCGCGAGGAGCGCGGGCAAGAGCGGCCGGAGCACGGGCGGCTCGGGCGCTTCGTCGGGCGTCGCGCTCACGCGGCCTCCTGGCCGAGCATGGCGCGGCCGATCTCGGTCTCGGTGGCCTCGGGCGAGAGGCTCTGGACGATCTCGCCGCGGCGCATGACGACGATGCGGTGCGCGAGCTTGCGGAGCTCGGCGAGATCCGCGCTGATGATCACGACGGCGATCCCGCTCGCCGCGGCCTCGCCGATCGCGGCGTGGATCGCCGCCGCCGCGCCGACGTCGACGCCGCGCGTGGGCTGCGCGAGCACCGCAGCCGATCGCGGCCCGCGCGGCAGGCGATCGAGCGCGCGGGCGATGACGATCTTCTGCTGGTTGCCGCCCGAGAGCTCGCCCGCGAGGCGCGCAGGATCGGCCGGATGGATGTCGAAGCGCTGCATTCTCCGGGTGATCGCGGCGGCCTCGTCGAACGCGGGCGCGCCGTCGCGTCGATCCCCGAGATCGCCGAGGACGAGGTTGTCGCCGACGGTGGCCTCCTGGCAGAGCCCCTCTTCGTGGCGGTCTTCGAGCACGACGCCGAGCGAGGCGCGGCGCGCGCGGACCGAGAGCCTCGAGAGATCGCGATCGCCGACGGCGACGCGCCCGGTCGCGCCCGGCTCGAGCCCGGCGAGCGCCCGCACGAGCTCGCTCTGCCCGTTGCCCTCGATGCCCGCGATGCCGACGATCTCGCCCTGGCGCACGGTGAGATCGACGGCGCGGAGGCGGCGCTGGCCGCCGGCGTCGGTGAGCGAAAGCCCCTTGATTTCAAGCACGATCGCCGCGTCCTTGGCCATCGCGGGGCGCGCGAACGGGAGCGGCGGCTCGCCGCCCATGATCGCCCGGGTGAGATCGCCTCCGCGGATCTCGCCGGCGCCGGCGCGAGCGTACGGGCGCGCGAGGACGACCTTGCCTCGGCGCATGACGGTGACGCGATCGGCGAAGCGCGCGACCTCGTCGAGGCGATGCGTGACGACGGCGATGGTGGCGCCGTCGTCGGCGAGGGCGCGCAGCGTCGTGTAGAGCTCGTCGGCCTCGAGCGGCGAGAGCACCGCCGTGGGCTCGTCGAGGAGGATCGCCCGCGCCCCGCGGTAGAGCACGCGAAGGATTTCCAGGCGCTGGCGCTCGCCCACCGAGAGCGTCTCGGTGACGGCGTCGAGCGGCACCTGGAGCCCGGTGCGGTCGGCGATCGCCTGCGCTTTCTCGCGGGCCGAAGCGAGATCGAGGCGACCCCACGAGCGGACCGGCTCGGCGCCGAGCATGAGGTTCTCGAGCGCGGTGAACGCCGCGACGAGCATGAAGTGCTGGTGCACCATGCCGACGCCGCGGCGGATGGCCTCGGCCGGCGTCGCGGGCGAGAGCGCGTCGTCGCCGACGAGGACGCGCCCCGCCGAGGGCGCGAGGACCCCGGCCGCCAGCTTGAGGAGCGTCGATTTGCCGGCGCCGTTCTCGCCGACGATCGCGTGGATTTCGCCGGGCGAGAGCGTGGCCTCGGCGGCGCTGACGGCGGTGAAATCGCCGAAGCGGCGGGTGACCGCGTCGAGGCGGATGACGGGGGCGTCCATCGGGGCGCGAGCATACCCGCGTTTGCACCCGGGAGGCGCGGGCGCGCGGACTGTCCAGGATCGCGCCTCTCTCCGGGTTCGGCGGCGCTACTTGGCGCGCGCGAGCGCCGGCTGCAGCGACGTGGGCCGCTTCTCCGCGGTGTCGAGGCCGCTGCCGTCCGCGGGGCGAGCGCCGTAGTAGAGCTGGTCGGCCTCGAGCTTCACGATGTCGTATTCGGTGCTCTTGTTCGCGAGGTCGAGGCCCAGCGCCGCGCATCCTTTGGTGGCCCCCGCGTCCTGCTCGACGCCCGGCTTCCACGTCGCCGAGCCGCACGTCCCCGGCGCGCCGCTGTTGAGGAAATCCGCCATGCCCTGGCTCTTCGGCGTGATCTTCAGCTCGGCGAAGGTGAGCTCTCCGGCGAAGGATCCCTCGGCTGTCGAGCCCGCGGCGGCGATCAGAACGCGCCGACGATCCCGATCGATCCTGGCCCCACCGTCGCGGTGATCTGCGGCCCCGCGGGCGCCGCCGGCTTCGACGAGGAGGCCGCTCCGGGGCGCGACGCGACGAGCACGATGCCCACGCCGACGCCGAGCGCGCCCGCCGCGAAGCTCGCGATCGAGGCGATCCGCAGGCCGTTGGCGTGCGTCGTGGTGCCGAACGAGAGCCCGAGCGTGGCGCCGCCGGCGCCGAGAGCGAGGCCGCCGAGCGTGAACGCGACGACGATCGGCGCGGCGCTGCGCGACGGCCCGCGGTCGAGATCGATGCTCACGTGCTCGGTCACCCCGTCGCCCTTCACCGCCACCACGCGCTCGATCGGTGCGCCGCCGACGACCGTGACGACGAAGGTGTGGAGCCCGGGATCCGCAGGGTAATTCTGGCCGATCGCGCTCGCCGGGAACGGCTGATCGTCGAGCTGGATCGAGGCGCCCGCGGCCCCCGCGCCGGTGAGCGTGAGCTCGATCGAAGGGATGAGCACGTCGACCTCGCCGAGCTCGGATCTGGCGCTCGTCTGGGCGTCGCGAAAGGGCATCGGCGCGCCGTCGGGGAGCTTCTCGCCGAGGATGCGCGTGTACGTTCCCTTCGCCGCGAGGAGCTTGCCGAGCTTGGCCTGCGAGCGCGCGATGTAGAGCAGGTGCGGCGGCGCGTGGATCCGCGACTCGGCCTTCTCGAAGCTCTCGATCGCGTGCGTGTAGTCCTTGCTCTCGAAGAGCTCGTAGCCGCGCGTGGCGAGGGCGCGCGCGGCTTCGCGATCCGCAGGAGTCGGCGCGGCGGCGAGCGCCTGGCTCGTCAGGGCGAGGGTCGCGAGGCAGAAGCAGGCGGCGCGGACGGCGCTCATCAGGGGGCTACTAATAGCCGAAGTTCGGTCGCCGGCCGCGCCCCGGTTTGCCGGAGCCGGGTTTTCGTCCCGAAGCGCTGGTCGCGGGCGCCGCGCTGGCCGCGGGCTCGGCGACGCTGGCGGCGGGCTCGGGCTCGGCGACGCTGGCAGCGAGCTCGGCGACGCTGGCCGCGGGCGTGGCGCTCGTGGGGAGCGGCGCGGCCTCGCTGGCGATGGGCGGAGGCGCGATCGACGGCATCGCCGACGAGGGAGGCGGGGACTCGACGCCGCTCGCGGGCGCGTCCGGCGCGCGGCGATGAACGGCGACACCGATCACGATCGCCAGCGCGAGGAACACGCCGCCGCCGAGGCTCGCCGCCGCGATGATCTGGCTGCGCAGCGGCAGCGACGCGGCGAACGCGCTCACCGCCAGCAGCGCGGGTGACGGCGTCATCGACGCGGGCTGGGGCGTGGGCGGCGGCGGCGCGGCGTACCCACCCGTGCCCGCGCCGAACGGCGTCGAGGGCGAGAGAGCGGGGATCGCCTGGAAATGAGGCGCGGAGGGCGCGCTCGGCGGCGCCTGGTGCAGCCCGCTCGGCGAGCTCGACGGCAGCGGTGTCCCGGCGACGTCGGCGTGCGAGACGTGGGACGCCGCCCTCGGGCCGGGGCTCGCCGCGAAGGTCGAGTACGCGCCGTAGAGCGAGCCGTCGATCGCCCCCGGGTTCGCCGACGGCTCGGGCGCCCGCATCGCCGGCGCGGCCGGCACCGGCAGCGGCGTGCTCGCGGCGGTCGAGGCGCGCGCCACGATCGCCTCGAACTCCTGGGCGAGCAGCGCCGCCGATTGAAAGCGCTGCTCGGGATCGCGAGCGAAGGCCCGCTCGAAGAACCGGTCCATCTCGGGGGGCAGATCCGGCGCCAGCTTCGTCGGCATCGGCAGCGGATCGATGCAGAGCTTGATCACCAGATCGCCGATGGAACCCGCCTCGAACGGCTTCGACCCGGTGATGCAGCGGAAGACGATCACCGCCAGCGACCAGAGATCGGTGCGATGATCGATGACGCGGTTCCCGCGCGCCTGCTCGGGGCTCATGTACGAAGGCGAGCCGAAGATCACCCCGGTCTGCGTCATCTGCACGCCCGGCGCGAGCTCGTTGTAGCGGAGCTTGGCCACGCCGAAATCGAGGAGCTTGACGACCTCGTCGTCGTCGAAACGGGCGAGGAAGATGTTCCCGGGCTTGAGATCGCGGTGGATCACGCCGCCGTCGTGGGCGCGCCGCAGGGCCTTGGCGGCCTGGATGACGATGGTGGCCGTGGCCTGGAGCGAGAGCCGCGGAGTGCGCCGGAGCCGCTCGCCGAGGTCCTCGCCTTCGAGGAGCTCCATCGCGATGTAGGGGCGCTCGTCGTCGTCGATGCCGTGGTCGAGGATCTGGACGACGTGCGGCGATCGGAGCTGCGCGGCGGCCCGGGCCTCGCGCTCGAAGCGGATCCGCGCGTCGCCGACGTCGGACACCGAGTCGATGAACTTGATCGCGACGAGCGTGTCGAGCTGGAGGTGCCGCGCGGCCCAGACGGAGCCCATGCCGCCACGACCGATGAGGCGCTCCAGCCGGTATTTCCCGGCGACTGTAGACCCTTGGCCGAGGTCGCTCATCAAGCTCCGGCAGGGTACTCCGATCTGCGCCCGCTGGCGAAAGACTGTCACACCTCGGGCACCGGGCGCGATGCGCTGTGCATGCGATGGTCCGCCCTCCCGCTCGTCCTCGTAGGTGCCGGCTGCGGCTCGGCGCCCCTTGTTTCGCCGTCGATTTCGTCAAGTCGCCAGGAAATCGCCGGGCCTGCTCTCGCCGTCCCCGCGGCCTCGCCCCGGGCGGCTCCGGCTCCGGCCGCGCCGGACTGCGCTCGCCGCGCCGCGACGGCCCGGATCACGCCGCTCTCGCCGACGGGCGTCGGTGGCGCGATCGTCCTCGTCAGGATGGGCCAGCGGACGCTCGCCTACGTCGCCGACGAAGACGAGCGGGGCGTGCGCACCGTCGATCTCGCGTCGCGCACGGAGATCGCCTTCACGCCGCTCGACGACGCGCCGGGGCAGCTCGTCGTCACGCCCGACGGGCGCCTGTTCGTCGCGCTCCGAACCTCGGCGCGCGTCGCGGTCTTCGAGCCCCCGGGCGATCCTGCAACGCCGTTCGAAGCGCGCTGCGCCGTCGCCGCGCCGGCCGAGCCGACCGGCCTCGCGCTGACTCCGGACGGCGCGCGCCTCCTCGTGACGAGCCGCTGGGGCCACGCCCTCACCGCCTACGAGACTGACACTCTGAAGGCGGCCTTCACCGTCGATCTCCCGCGGGATCCGCTCGCCGTTGTCACCTCGTCCGACGGCGCCCGGGCCTTCGTTTCCCACGTCAGCGGCGTCCGGCTCAGCGTCGTCGATCTCCGGGAACGCGCTGCGCGGCAGATCGATCTGCACCAGCTGGAGGGCCGCCAGGACTTCATGTCGGGGAGGCAGGCTCACTGGTCCAGCGGCCAGGGCTACACGCTCGCGCGCACGATGAGCGGGCGCATCTTCGCCCCCGAGATCCTCGCCAACCCCAACCCGACGCCGGGCGAGGTGACGAGCGGCTACGGCCCCGGAGGAAGCCCCTCGCAGATCGGCGACATCGCCTCTCTCGACGAGGCCGGCGAGCACCTGGCGACGACTCCCGTGCTCGATTTTCGCGATCACGCCGACTGCTTGCTGCCGCGCGCGGCGGCGATCGACGAAGCGAGCGGCCGGCTCCTCGTGACCTGCCTCGGCGTCGACGCGGTGATTGCCTATGACGCCCGCGCGGCGAATCCCCACCTCCACCCGGTGCGCCGCTGGAAGGTGGCCTCGGGGCCCACGGGGATCGTGGTCGACGCGGCCCGGCACCGCGCCCTCGTCTGGTCGCAGTTCGCCCACACGCTCGGCGTGATCCCGCTCGACGACACCCTCAACCCGCTGGCCACGCCCACGTCCACGTCCACGGTCGGCCTGCGCCTGCTGTCGACGAACATCACGCCGCATTACGCCGCGGCGGTGGAGTCCGTCCTGCCGGCGCACGGCGAGGCGATGAGTGCCAGTCTGGCCCTGGGCCGGCGCCTCTTTCACGCGGCCGGCGACGTGGCGATCTCCGGCGACGGCCGCGCCTGCGCGAGCTGCCACCCCGACGGGCGCGACGACGCCCTCACCTGGGCCACGCCGGACGGGCCCCGGCAGACACCCATCCTCGCCGCCCGCCTCGCCGATACGGCCCCTTACGGGTGGAACGGCGCGAGCCTCGATCTGAAGGATCACGTTCACCGCACCTTCCGTCGACTCTTCGGCGTCGGCGTCACGCCCCGGGAATTCGACGCGCTGCTCGGCTACGTGCGCCAGATGAACCTGCCATTCGCGCGCGCCGCCTCGAGCGCCGAGGCGGCCCGGGGGGAGGTCGTCTTTCACTCGGCCGAGGCGGGGTGCGCCACGTGTCACCTCGACGGGGCCACGGTCGACGGCAAATCGCACGACGTGCAGAGCCGGATCAAGGGCGACACGACCGCGCAGTTCGACACCCCGTCGCTGCGGTTCCTCGGCCAGAGCGCGCCCTACTTTCACGACGGCAGGTACGCGACGCTCGGCGATCTCCTCCGCGGCGTCGACGGCACCATGGGCCACACTGCCCACCTCGACGACCGGGATCGACGCGCGCTCCTGGCCTATCTCGAGGCCCTGTGATTGGAGCGCCGCGGCTGTCGTGGCCGTGATACGGATCCGGTCATGGCCCTCGCTCCCCCGGCGCTCGACCCGCCCCTCGACACCGATCGTCCCCCCTCCTGGGCGAGCCTGACGCGGTGGATCAAGCTCTATTCGTGGGCGCAAGTCATCTTCCTGGCGAGCCTGATCGGCATCACCCACGTCGTCCCGCTGCTGGGCAAATCGTGGTCACCGTGCCTGGTTCGCAGCACGGGAGCGACCGACTGGGCCTGTGTCGCGTTCTTTCACGTCTACGAGATACCGCTCGTCGTCCTCTTTGCCTATCACGCGTACGTGGGGCTGGCGCCGATCGCCCGGGCGCGGCTCGGATACTATGTCTCCCTCACGCTCTTCCAGATCGTGATGCTGGCCGTCTTCATCACCTTCGAATCGCGGGTGGTGCTCGACGATCTCGCGCGCCAGGCGCCCACCTGGGAGATCGCGGTGCTCTTCGGCGCCTGCGTCGGGATGATCGTCGACGTCGTCCTCGGCGCCTGCGTGGTCTTCGGGAAGCTGCTGCCGGCTCACCTGGCGAGCGGACGCGATCCGACGATCTGAGCTCGCCTCGCTTCCCTTCGGGGCCCCGGAGCGATTACCCTCCGCGCATGACCAAGCCCGCTTCCGATCCCTCGACCGGCCCCGCTCCCACGCCTCGCCCGCGGACTCCTGCGCTCGTTCGCGGCGCGGCGGTGCTCGCGCTCGGCCTCGCAGGCTGCGGTGGTGGCGAGCCGGTGCCGCCGCAGGCCGTGCCTCCGCAGGCGCCGCCGAACGACGTGAACATCGCGCCGCCGCCGCAGGCCGTGCCGCCGCAGGCCGTGCCGCCGCCGCCTCAGGTGGCGCCGCCCCCGCCGAACCAGCCGAGCTCGAAGAACCCGGCGTCCGCGCCCCCGAACCAGCGCTGATTGCCCGACGGGATGCGCTCGCGGATCCGCCAGCACCGCGCGACCAGGCGGCCCGCGATCCGTGACGGCGGGCTCGTCCTCTCGCCCCACTGGCAGCTCTGGATCGCGGAGAACCTCCTGCGCGGCGTGGCGCCGGAGGTCCTGATCGCCGGCCTCGTCGAGGACGGCGTCCCCGCGCTGCGGGCCTCGCGCGAGGTGCACACCGTCGCCGCCTCGGGCGCGCTCGCCGCGGGCCACGCCCTCGCCCGGAGGGCGCGTCAGCTCGAGCTGGTGGCGGCCATCGATCGCGAGGTGCGCGCCCTCTCGGCCTCGCCCCGCGACGTCCCGCGCATCGCGCCGCCGAGCGCCGACGAGCTATTCGAAACGTATCTGTGCACGAGCACGCCGGTGCTCATCACCGGGCTGATGACCGACTGGCCGGCGCTCGCGCGCTGGTCGCCGGCGTACTTCAAGGAGCGCCTCGGCGACGTCGCCGTCGTGGTCACGAGCGGCCGCGAGTCGGACCTCGACTACGATCGCAACTACACCCGGCACCTCGAGACGACGACGATGGCGCGCTTCGCCGATCGCGTCGCCGCCTCGGGCGAGACCAACGATTTCTACATGGTCTCGAACAACCGGAACCTCGAGGCCTCGGCGCTCCTCCCGCTCCTCGACGACGTGGTGATCCCGACGGACTACCTCGATCCCGATCGACTCCAGGGCTGCGTCTCGCTCTGGTTCGGCCCGAAAGGCACGCTGACGCCGCTCCACCACGACACGACCAGCGTGCTCTTCTGCCAGATCTACGGGAAAAAGAGCTTCCGATTGCTTCCTCCGCAGGAGACCTCGCTCCTCGTCGGCGCCCGCGACTACTATGCTTCGACCGCCGATCTCCGCGAAGGAGCCCCGGTGAAAGAGATCGTCGTCTCGGCCGGAGAGGCCCTGTTCCTCCCGGTGGGCTGGTGGCACGAGGTGCGCTCTCTCGAGCCGAGCATCTCGCTTTCGTTCACCAACTTTCGCCGCCCCAACCGGTTTGACTGGTACAAGCCCGGCTCCCCATGAGCCACCCGCGATGAAGATCCCTGCCGCCGCGCTCGCGCTGGTGCTCGTGGCGGCCCACGCCTCGCCGGCGTTCGCGGCGCCTCCCGACGACGACGGGGCCGTCACGGCGCGGCTGGCGTTCCTCGAGATCGTCCTCGCGCGCGACGGGGCAAAGCTCGGGACCTGGCGTGACGCGTGGGTCAGCGCCTTCTCCGCGCTGGCGCTGCTCCAGGTGGGGATCGGCGTGCCCACCAGCGATGTCGGCGTGCGCGGCGCGGCGCTCGTCGGCGGCGCCAAATCGCTGCTCGCGGCGGGCTCGATCCTGGCGGTCCCGGCCACGCTCGTGACGGCCTCGGCCAAGCTGCGCGCCCTCGACGCGCGCACGCCGGCAGAGCGCCGGGCGAAGCTCCTGGTCGCCGAGTCGCTCCTGCAGAAGAGCGCCGGAGAGTCACGCTTCCGACACTCGTGGATCCCGCTCGTCGCCGGCGCGCTCCTCAACGTCGGTGGGGCCACCGTGATGTGGGCGGGATACCACCGCCCCGGCTCGGGCTGGTTCGGCCTCGGCTCGGGCCTCGTCGTCGGTCAGCTGTTCTATCAAACGCAGCCAATCGGCGCGATCGCCGCGTGGGACGCTTACAGCCGCGCTCGCGATCAGGGCAAGCCGCCTCCGACCTTGGCCTCGCTCGCCGCCAGAGAGCCCGCGATTCGCTGGTCGATCGCGCCCGGCGCCGGAGGCCTCCTCCTTCAAGGCAGTTTCTGAGCGCCGCGACCGGGCGACGGCGCGGCTGAATTCGCCCTTGCGCGTGCGCATTTTCGTCCTCCAGGGCCGCGGCTCCGCTATGCGGGTGGCGTCCCCCCGCACCCCGAGGAAGAAATCGAATGCTCACCCCGCGAATCGCCGTCGCCATACTCGCCCTCCCGGCGCTGCTCCCCGCCTGTGGCAACTCCGCTGCTCCCGCGCCCCAGGCCACGTCGGCGGCGGCCTCGGCGAGCGCGGCCCCCGGGGCGGCCGTGAGCCCCGTCGAGGCCGATCTCGCCGCGCTCGCCGCCGGCTGCACCTGGACCGACGAAGGCGTGAATTACTGCGCCGCGGTCGATGCCTTCGCGAAGAAGCTCGGCCCGGCGAGCGACGCCCGGCGCGTCACCGTGCGAGAGTGCTTTGGCCTCCTTCACCACGCCGAGCTCGGGAAGCCCGCGGCCAGCTGCGTCGCGAATTACACCGAGAAAGGCCAGGTCGAAGAGCTGCTGTCCGCGCTCGACAGGGCCACCGACAGCGTCGTCCGCGTCGAGCTGGCCCGGGGCGTCGATCGCCTCCACGCCGAGGACGGAGCCCCCGCGGCCCACGCCATCAAGATCATCCAGGCCCTCGCGCCGAAGTCGAGCGAGCGCCGCGTCGTCATTCACCTGCTCTCCTCGCTGAGCCCCGGTGACGAGAACAAGGATATCTCTCCAGACGCCTATTCGCTGGCCGTCGAGATCTTCAAGGCGCCCGATCGCGCGCCGCTCCAGGGCGCCGCCGCCAACCTCCTCGGATCGTCGACCTCGCACCTGCCCGAGGTCTGCAAGCTCTTCTCCGGCCTCGTCGAGACTTCGAAGGACGACTGGCTCTGGGCGGCGACCCTGCTCGGCGATCACAAGGCCTGCGAGGGCGAGCTCGGCCGCGTCTTCCCGACGCTGCTCAAGAAGCTCGCGAGCACCAATGACGGTAAAGGGGTCGCCGAGGGGACAGGTCTCGACCGCCTGCTCACGCTCGACGGGCAATATCCGCTCTCGGCGGCGCAGAAGAAGTCCCTCGTCGCCACGATCGACGCGCTCGCCAGAGGCACCGAGTCGAGCCGCGAGAAGCAGATGATCACGGCGCTCCACGAGCACTTCACGAAGTAGCGCCCTCGCGCCGCGCGCGCGCCGTGTGAATCAGAGCCACCGGATCACCTGCGATCGGCGAGATCGCACCCGCGGCGCCCGCGTCTTCACGAAATCCCCTCGAAATCCCTCGCGACTCGCGGCTGCCGCGGGCAATCGGCGCTGGCACGCTGGGTGCTATTCCCCGTGTCATCTCACCTCGCATCGCGGAGGACGCCCCCTCTGCGACGCGGCGTCGACCCGCGTTCACGCCAGCAAAGGGAAGCCATCATGTCGCGTTACCTCACCGCTCGTCGCACCGGCCTCGCGCTCCTGGTCTCGATCACCGCGGCGGCCATTGGCTGCCTCGCGGAGCCCGGGCCCGACGACTCGGGTAACTCGACCGAGTCGGGCATCAGCGCCGCGCAGTGCGCCGCCGCGACGGCCTGGGCTGCGAACAAGGGCTACGCCACCGGCGCGCTGGTGCAGTATCAAGGCAAGGTGTACTCGTGCCTCCAGGCCCACACCAGCCAGGCTGGCTGGACGCCGTCGGCCGTCCCCGCGCTCTGGCAACTGGAGAGCTGCAGCGGTGGGAGCAGCGGAGTCACCAGCGGCGGGAGCAGCGGAGTCACCACCGGCGGCGGCGCGTGCAACTACCCCGCGTGGCAACAGGGCGCCTCGTACCACACGGGCGATACGGTGATGTTCAAGGGAGCAGCCTACATCGCGACGCACGATAACCCCGGCTACGATCCCACGATCAGCACCTGGTTCTGGTCGCCGACCTCGTGCAGCGGCGGCTCGAGCAGCAGCAGCAGTGGCAGCGGCGGCGCGGGCGGCGGCACGTCGGGCAGCACGTCGGGCTCGAGCAGCAGCACGAGCGGCAGCGGCGGCTCCGGCGGCGGCAACCCCGGCGGCAAGCTCTTCGTCGGCTACTACCAGACCTGGTCGGATAGCTGGAAGGCCAATGGCGCTGACACCGTGCTGGCCAAGCTCCCGAGCTACGTCAACGTCGTCAACATCTCGTTCGCTCAGCCCGGCATGAATTACGTCGCCGGGAGCATGAGCCTCGGCGGCACCGGCATCGGCGTCCCCTACGACGGCCCCACGCTCAAGGACGCGATCACCGCGCTTCACCAGAAGAACCCCGGAACCAAGGTGATGCTCTCGGTCGGAGGCGCCACGTTCCCGAACTTCGGATCCTTCAACGCGCCCGTCATCGCCTCGTTCGTCAAGGACTTTGGTCTCGACGGCGTCGACATTGACTACGAGCCTGCCAACCCGAGCTGCACCGCCCCCGGAGGCACCGTGACGTGCCCGTCGGACGCCGAGTACGTCAGCGTCGTCAAGAGCATGCGCGCGGCGCTGCCGTCGCCGCACTGGATCTCGATCGCGGCCTGGAGCGTCGGGGCCTACGGCGAGGGTGCCTGGGCCAGCGCCCCGCCGTCGAGCGCGTTCGCGGGGATCTCGCTGGCGGTCCTCAAGCAGGCGTCGTCGTCGCTCGATCTCGTCAACGTCATGTCGTACGACGCCAGCCCCGCCTTCGATCCGGTGCAGGCGCTCCACGCCTACCAGCACTACTTCACCGGTCGGATCGCCATGGGCATCGAGGTCCCGCCCGAGGCCTGGGGTGGTCACCTCGAGACGGTCGCCGAGATTGACACTCTCGCCAGCGCGGTGAACGGCACCGGCGCCGCCGGCCTGATGCTCTGGAGCATCCAGAAGCCGGGCCCCGCGCAGCAGTTCGCCACCGAGATGTGCTCGAAGCTCGGCCTCGCCGGCTGCAGCACCCCGATGTTCTGATCGGGAAGTCCGGCGCGAGCCTTGATCCCGGGGGCGCGCGAGCGTATCCCCGGGGGCGGAGGTCGCTGATGTTCTCAGGATTCGCCGGAGTGTGGACACCGATCGTCCCGTCGCGCTCGCTCGGGAAGAAGCCACTCGCGCTCCGCCTCGCGGACGAGCCCGTGGTCCTCTTTCGCGACGGGGACGGCCGCGTGGGGGCCTTGATCGATCGCTGTCCGCACCGCGGCGTCGCGCTCTCGCTCGGGCGCGTCAACGACCGTGGCTGCCTCGAGTGCCCATTTCACGGCTGGTCCTTCGCTCGCGACGGGGCCTGCGTGCACATCCCCCTCAACGAGATGCCCTCCGAGAAGCGCGAGCGCTACGCGGCCACGGGGCTGCCGGTGCGCGAGAGCGGCGGCCTGATCTGGGTCTTCACCGGCACCGACAGCGCCGGCACCGAGCCCTCCGTGCCCGAGGCCCTGATCGAGCCCGGCTGGACGCGCTGGATCCACGACGAGGTGTGGAATGCGCACTGGACCCGGGCGATGGAGAACATGCTCGATACGCCGCATGTCCCGTTCGTTCATCGCCGTACGATCGGCCGCAGCATGCGGGCCCGGATGCGCCCCGACTCGGTGCTTCGAATGACGGTCGAGCCCAAGCCCTACGGCGCGCGCTTCGTGGCCGAGCTCGACGGCGAGTCGACGGGCGCGGCGCTGCGCTGGCGGCGGCCCAACGGGATGGAGCTGCACATTCCCATCCCGGACAAGAAGATGCGCCTGCAGATCTTCTGCGTGCCCATCGACGCGCTGCACACGCGGATGATCGTGATCGCCTCGCGCAACTTCCTCCACTGGGGGCCCCTCGCGTGGCTGTCGAACCAGTTCAATCGCTACATCGTCTTCGAGGACCGCGCCCTCGTGCAGTCCTCGCAGCCGCCCGAGGTCCCGCCTCCCGGCGACGAGGTCTCGATCGCCAGCGACGGGCCCACGCTGCATTTTCGCCGCTACTATTTCCGCGAGCTCAAGGAGAGCGGCGGAGAGGCGTTGATCCCGGCGAGTCGCCTCACCGCGCCCAGCACCCCGTGACGCGCTGATTGTCAATCGGCGACGGATCGGAGTCGGCCACGCTGCGCCAGCTCGGCGACGCGCGATCCTACAGCCTCGACAGCCCGAAGAGCCGCGCGCCCAAGCTCGCGGCGCTGCGCAAGATGAGGTGACCGAGCGAGCGCGCTACCCGCCGAGCACGGCGCGGACGCCGTTCTCGAAGAGCCGCACGCCGACGCCGCGCAAAGGCCTCTCGCCCCGATCGCCCTGGGAAATCCAGTCCGGGTGATTCTCGGGGTAGAGGTACGCGTCGGGGTGCGGCATCAGCCCGAACACCCGGCCCGTCACGTCGCACAGGCCCGCTGCGCCCCCGGGAGAGCCGTTGGGGTTCTCGGGCCAGGCCTCGGTCGGCGCGCCGGCCGCGTCGGCGTAGCGCACCGGGATCAAGTGGGCTGCTTCCACCCGCTCTCGCACGGCCTCGCTCGCGAACACCAGCTTGCCTTCGCCGTGGCGCGTCGGGCATTCGAGTATCGGGCCGAGTCCGCGGGTGAACACGCACGGGCTCGCCGCGTCGACGCTGAGGCGGATCCACGCGTCGCGGTAGCCGAGGCGATCGTTGTCGACGAGCGTGGCTGTCTGCGCGGGCAACCCCGAGCCTTTCACCCGATCCAGGAGCGGCAGCAAGCCGAGCTTCACCAGCGTCTGGAAGCCGTTGCAGATCCCGAGGGCGAGGCCGCCGTCGTCGACGAAGCGGGCCAGATCGTCGCCGAGGCGGAAGCGCAGGCGATTGGCGTAGACTCGCCCGCTCGCCACGTGATCGCCGAACGAGAACCCGCCGACGAAGGCCACGAGGTGGTAGTCGGAGAGGTGCTTGCGCGGCGTCGGCCGCTCCAGCAGATCGCCGAGGTGGACGGTGTCGGCCGTCGCGCCCGCGAAGGTGAACCCCGCGGCCGTCTCGGCCTCGCAGTTGAGGCCATGGCCGGTGAGCACCAGGACGCGAACATCCTTTGCGTTCGCGGGCGTGGGGCGGGGATCGAGCCTCGTGGTCATGGTTGCCTCAGACGCCATGGAGGCCCTCGCTGAAGGGCGTTCGCAGGGTTTTCGTGTCGAGATCGAAGAGGGCTTTGCCGCCGCGCGCGACGCGGAGGAAGCCAGCCCCGTCGCGCGCCGCCTCGATCACGCCGAGCGGGACGAGGTGATGAGCCCCGAGGTGCGCCTCGACCGCGGCCCGGTCGCCCGGAGCGCAGGTGAAGAGCAGGCGGCCCGTCGACTCGCTGAAGAGCGCGGCGAAGAGGCCGAGCGCCGCTTCGAGAGTGTCAATCTCGACGGCGACGCCGAGCTCCGAGGCCATCGCGGCGCGGGTGAGCGCGACCGCGAGGCCGCCCCGCGTCACCGCGTCGGCGCTGCGAATCAAGCCCTGATCGCGCGCGGCGACGAAGGCCCTGTAAGCCGCGGCGTTCCTCGCCAGATCGGTGCGAGGCACCGTCTCGAGCTCGAGGCCGACGGCCAGCGCCGCCTCGCTCCCGCCGCACTCGTCGCGCGTCTCGCCGAGCACGTACACCAGATCTCCCACCGAGCGCGGCGAGAGCGTCAGCGCCCGGCGCACGTCGGTCATCTGGCCAATCACGCTCACCAGCAGCGTCGGTGGGATCGAGATCTTCACGCCGCCGAGGAAGGCGTCGTTCTTCATCGAGTCCTTGCCCGAGATCAGCGGCACTCCGTACGCTTCGCAGGCGTTTTGCAGGCCCTCGCAGCAGCGCACGAGCTGAGCGAGCTTGTGCTCGCCGTCGGGGTTGCTCGGCCCGACGATGGGATCGGGCCAGCAGAAGTTGTCGAGCCCGGCGAGGCGATCGTAGCGCGCGCCGGCGGCGAGGGCGCGGCGCACCGCCTCGTCGACCGACGCCGTGGCCATGGCCAGAGTATCGATGTCACCGAACTGCGGGTGAATGCCCTCGGAGAGCACCAGGCCCTCGTCGCGGCCGTGGCGCACGCGCATCACCGTCGCCGTCGCGGGGACGTCGCGGTGGACGCCGAGGAACGGTTTGACGACGCTCAGGCCCTTGACCTCGTGATCGTAGTGGCGGGCGCGATCCTCGTGGCTGGCCAGGTTGGGGCGGCGCAGCAACCCCAGCAGCAGCTCGCCCATCAGCGTGTCATTGGCGGCGGCGCGACGCCCGGCGCTCGCCACGGTGTGCTCGGGCAGGCTCCAGACCGCGGTGCGCGTCACGCGCGGGACGCCGTCGTGGAGGAACGCCAGCGCGAGATCGCACACTGTCGCTCCACCGTAGGTGACGACGAGGCGCCCCGAGTCGGTGAACGAGCCGAGATCCGTCGCCTCGACCTCGCGGCGGCGCGCGAGATCGAGGAACGCGTCGAGGTGCTCGGGCGGCACCGCCAGCGTCATCCGCTCCTGCGCTTCGCTCACCAGGATCTCCCACGGAGCGAGGCCTGGATACTTGAGAGGCACCTTCGCGAGATCGAACTCGGCGCCGCCCGTGTACGTCGCCATCTCGCCGATGCTGCTGGAGAGGCCGCCGGCGCCGTTGTCCGTCATCCCGCTGTAGAGGCCGAGATCGCGCGCCTCGGTCAGCATGTCGAACATGCACTTCTGCGTTATCGGATCCCCGATCTGCACCGCCTGCGCGGGCGAGGCCTCGTCGAGGCGAACGCTGGAGAACGTGGCGCCGTGGATGCCGTCCTTGCCGACGCGGCCGCCGATCATCACCACGCGATCCCCTGGCTTCATGGGCTTTTCGTGGGTGGGGCGGCCCGCCGTCGTCACCGGCATGACCGAGACGGTGCCGCAGTACACGAGCGGCTTGCCCAGATACCGATCGTCGAAGATCTCGAAGCCGCGCGCGTAGGGGATGCCCGACTGATTGCCGCCGTCGATCACCCCGCGGTGCACGCCGTCGCGGATGCGGCGCGGCGGCATCAGCTTGGGCGGGAGGTGGCCGCTGTACGTGGGCGGGCCGAAGCAATACCCCCACACGTTGGCGAGGAGATCGGCGCCGAGCCCGGTGCCGAAGCTGTCGCGGTTGACGCCGACGATCCCCGTCATCGCCCCGCCGTACGGGTCGAGCGCAGAGGGGGAGTTGTGCGTCTCGACCTTGTAAACGAGGTGATCGCGCTCGGTGAAGCGGACGACGCCGGCGTTGTCGCTGAAGACCGAGACCAGAAAATCCTCGCCCTCCGGGTCTGCGCTGGCCGCGGTCCGCGCCGCCGCGATCGACTCGGTGGTGCCGGCGATGAACGTCTTGAAGAGGCCGCGCTCGAGGAGCTGCTTCTTGCCCGTGGGATCGGTGTAGGCGATCGGCGCCGCGAAGATCTTGTGCTTGCAGTGCTCGCTCCACGTCTGCGCCAGGCACTCGAGCTCGGCGTCGGTGGGATCGCGCGAAATCGCGGTGAAATGCGCCTGGATCGCGCGCATCTCGACGACGGAGAGGGCCAGGATCTTCTCGCGCGAGAGGCGATCGAGCGCCTCGTCGTCGAGCCCGCGGAGGGCGACGGTGGAGGTGCTCGGCGCGCGCGCGGTGCCGGCGCGGGGCACCTCGAGCGAGAGCCGGCGCGGGGGCTCTTCGAGGGTCACCCGCTCGATCAGCGGGTTGTGGAGCAGCTGCGCTGCGGCGCGCTCGACCTCGGCGCGCGTGAGGCCGGAGAACGCGTACTGGCGGCCCGTGTACACCTGCCCGACGAGCGGCCGATCGAGGCAGTCTTCGCAGGCCGTCTTCACGCTCTTGCCGATCGAGTCGGTGACGCCGGGGAGGAACGAGACGCTCAGGAGAAATTGCGCTTCGCCGTCGTCGGGGAGCATCCCCACGGCGCCGATCTCCGCCACCGGATCGACCAGCGCCGCCGCGATGCGCGCGGCCTCGGCGGCGTCGATGTCGAGATCGAGGAGATAGATTTTCCGCGAGCGCACCCGCGTCGGCGAGATGCTCAGGAAAGCCTGGAGCTCTTGCTTGGTGACAGCGCCGAGCGCGTCCGGCAGGCCCGGACGAGCCTCGATTTCCAGGCGATACACAGTCACGATCGCTACCTCGGCGCCGCTATAGCGCAGGGTTGCCCGCCGGGGAAGCACGGGCGATCCTTCGCGCGCGCCGCGGCTCCCGACGCGCTCGTTCGCGAGCACGAACCCGACCGCCCGGCGGGGGGAAATTTTTGGCGCCCGGGCGAGGACGTGGCGTAGTGAGCGCATCATGAAGCCCGCCGACACCGCGTGGAAGGTGCTCCCGCACGATCCGATCGAGAAGCTCGCCGAGAATGTCTGGCGCGTCGAGGGGGCCTTGCCCCAGCTCTCGATGCGACGGGTGATGACGGTGGCCCGCATGGCCGACGGACGGCTGGTGATCCACAGCGCGATTGCCCTGGACGAAGCATCGATGCGGGCGATCGAGGCCTGGGGGACGCCCGGGTTTCTCCTGATCCCGCACTCGCGTCATCGCATGGATGCGCCGCGGTTCAAGGCGCGGTATCCCGACATTCGCGTGCTCGCGACCCGGGGAGTGATGGACAAGGCGCGCGACGTGGTGCGCGTCGACGGAACGTACGAAGATTTCCCCGGCGACGACACCGTTCGTCTCGAGATGCTCCGCGGCGTGAAGGACGCGGAAGGCGCGATGATCGTGCGCTCGGCCGACGGCGTCACCGTGGTCCTCAACGAGGTCGTGTTCGACCTGCGGCCTCGCCGCGATCTGCTCTCGCGCGTGATGATGCGGCTCCTCCGGCTCGGCCCCGGGCCGCGGGTCACACCGGTGGTGAAGATCGAGCTCGTGCGGGGACCGCGCGAGCTGCGCGCCGATCTCGAGCGGCTCGCGGCGACCCCGGGCCTCCAGCGCCTGATCGTGTCGCACGAGAAGCTCTCGACCGGGCCCGCCGCGGCCGCCGCGCTCCGCAAAGCGGCCTCCTGTCTCGACGATCGATGATCGCGTGAAATGTCAGCGAACGACCTGACGGGCGAGCTGGATCGGAGGTAGCGGTCCGGAGCAGTGGATACGAGGCGGAGGCCAGCTCCGCTCGGAGCTCCGCGTCGCCCCGGGAGACATCGAGTCTCGCTCCCGGAGAGCGTCTATCCGTGGTAGGCCGAAGATGCCCGGCTCACGCCCGCCGACGCCGACGCGCCACGACGAACGCGGCCGCGGCGGCCAGCCACAGCCCCGCGTTGGTCGGCGTCTCCGTCGCGTCGAGGTGGCACCCGCAGCCGCCGCTCGGAGCGGCGTCCGCGCCCCCGCTGGTGGTGCTGCCGGCGCCGCCTGCGCCTGCGTCGCTCGTGCTCGCGACGCTCGTGCTCGTGCTGCCGGTGGTCCCACCCGCGCCGCCGGCGCCGACCGTGCTGCTGGTCTCGCCGCCGCCGGCACCGGCGCTCGCGCTGCTCACCACGCCGCTGCTCGCCGCGCTGCTGCTCCCGCTGCTCCCGCTGCTCCCGCTGCCGATGCTCCCGGTCAGATCGAGGCGAAACGCGGCCGTGCTCTTCGTCCCCTGGGCGATGCCCACGATCACGAGGCCGTCGGCGCTCACGCCCGTGGCCTGACGCAGGATGGCGCCGCCGAGATCGACGCCGGCCGCGGCCGCCACGTCGGCGAGGCGCTGGATACCGTTGCTCGCCGTCCAGTAAAAGGCCTCTTCGTTCCCGCCGGCGTCGACGTAGCTCCGTCCGACGACCACGCTTCCATCGCTGTTCGTCGCCAGCCCGTCGCTGCCGAACAGGCCTGGAAACAGGCCGCCGAGCCCCTGCATCCCGCCTCCCTGCGTGTACCGGAAGGCCTCGAATTCATCGGGACCGGAGCTGTTCGACGACGACGAGCCCACCACCACGAGCCCGTCGCCGGACACGCCATACGCCGTCGCGTAGACCGCGCCGCCCGGGAGATCGCCGATCCCGACGAGGCCGAGCGGCGCTGTCCAGAGGAAGGCCCCCGCCTCGTTGGCGTTGCCCGTGTCGCTCGGGCTCCGGCCGACGATCACCTTGCCATTCGCGC
Organism: Byssovorax sp.; assembly: GCA_025362495.1. Taxonomy (GTDB): domain Bacteria; phylum Myxococcota_A; class Polyangia; order Polyangiales; family Polyangiaceae; genus JANYGI01. Next base: position 24,258 of record JANYGI010000037.1, read on the forward strand.
TCACGCCGTAGGCGGTGCTCTGGGGCATCGCCGCCATGAAGGTGCCGAGTGAGGTCGGCGGCGCCGCGCCGTCCCACGTCGTCGCCTCGTAGTCGTCGGCCGCGCCGTAGCTCGCGCCGACGATCCGCGTGCCGTCCGCCGACACGCCGGACGCGAACGCCGCCTCGGTCCCGCCGGCGAGATCCGTGAGCGCGACGAGCCCGGTCTGGGCCGTCCAGCGGAACGCGACGAGCGCCTCGCCGCCGGGGTTCACCGCGCTCGTCGAGCTGCCGACGCCGACGATGACCGAGCCGTCGGCGCTGGCCGCGTTCGCCGTGGCGTAGTCGGTCCCGCCGGGGAAATCGCCCAGGTCGACGAGGCCGCCGATCACGGTATAGCGAAACGCCGAGACCTTCCCGTTGACGGTGCTCAACTGGCCGACGACGACGTTGCCATCGGCGCTCACCGCCGTCGCGTAGGCGCCGCCCTCGGCGGGCGCCACGATCACCTGAAAGCCGGTGGCCCCGGCCGCAGGAGCGAAGAGCGAGATTGAAAGCGCGGTCGCGAGCGAGATTCGATTCATGCGCGCACTTTGACGGCGGCCCGCGATCCCGGTCAAGCACGCAGCAGCCGTCGAGACACTGATATCAGATCGGCGCGCCCACTCGCGCTCCGCCCGCCTCGCGACCATCACCGCGTCGTCACGATCCTGTCGAACCAGGCTCGGGCGCAGTCGGCGGCGGGACCTGTCACCCTTCTTTCACGATCCCCATGTTGCGCGGCACAGTTCAGGTGACTTTCGGCCGCGAAAGATGCAAAACAGCCGGATGAGCAAGATCGAGATCAAGACCCAGGACGGGAGCTGCCCGAGCTACGTGTACCGCCCCAGCGGCAGTGGTCCCTGGTCCGCCGTCCTCGTGTTCATGGATGGTGTCGGCATCCGCCCCGCGATGCTCGAGCTCGCCGAGCAGCTCGCGACGCACGGCTACTTCGTCCTGCTGCCGGACCTGTTCTACCGGTCGGGGCCGTACGAACCGATGAACCCGCACACGGTGTTCAGCGATCCCGAGCAGCGCAAGATGCTGATGGAGAGGTTCTTCTCGAAGGCCACCCCGGCCAGTATCATGCGCGATACGAGCGTGTTCCTCGACTACCTCGCGGCGCAGCCCGACGTGAAGCCGGGTGGGATCGGCACCACCGGCTACTGCATGGGTGGCCTGCTGTCGTTGACCGCGGCAGGCACGTACCCCGATCGGATCGCCGCCGCGGCCTCGTATCACGGCGGTCGTTTGGCCACGGACGCAGTCGACAGTCCGCACCTCCTGGCGCCGAGCATCAAGGCCCGTGTCTACGTGGCGGGCGCGATCGAGGACGCCTCGTTTCCCGACGAGATGAAGGCTCGGCTCGAGCAGGCGCTCAGCAGCGCGGGGGTCGATCACCGGATCGAGACCTATCCGGCCAAGCACGGCTGGGTGCTCCGCGATGCACCGACGTACGACGCGGCGGCGGCCGAGCGGCACTGGCAAACGCTGCTCGCGCTGTTCGGATCGACTCTCGTGTAGGAGCGCGCGGCCGTCAGCCCGCGGGCTTGCGGGTGTAACGGTGCTTCACGCCGACCGGGAAATAGGCCGGATCCCCCGCGGGAGCGAGCGTCACGTCAGGCGTTCTTCGCTCCCGGGGGACATAGCTCTTGAACTCGCTGTTGAGCCTCACCAGCTCTTCCTCGATGGCCAGGGCGACGGCGTCGCGGCGCGCGTCGGTGCTGGACGCGCCCGGGGCGAGCTCGACCACGATCGATAGCCTGCGCTCGTGATCCTCGTTTTCCAGCGCTTCCAGGACGAATTTGCCCGTCACCCACTCTCGCACGCCCGGTTGCTCGAGGCCGACGGTGACGTTCTCGGGGTAGACGTTGGCGCCGTGGTACGAGACGGTGAAATCGGAGCGGCCGAAGACCCACACGAAGGGCAGGGCGCGCACGCCGCGGGCCGAGGCGAGCTCGTCGCGGGGATCGAATCCGAAGCTCGCGAGGGCTTCCAGCATGCCCTGGAAGCTGAGGATCCCGCCGCTGTCGAGGATACCATAGCGGATGAGCGGGACGCCGTTGTCGCCCGAGAACAGGAGCATCCCGTCCTTCTGCTCGAAGAAGCGGCTCATCGGATCGTACTGCACCAGCGTGGGCAGGCGATCTTGCCCGAAGAGCGCGCGCGCGGCGTCGGGGCGGGCGGCGAGGAAGCGGCGAATGGCGATGGACAACGGCGTCTCGTTGCCGAGGACGCCGGCGTCGGCGGTGCCGTAGAGAGAGGCCGAGTCGAAGCAGGGCGTGGTGGCGCCGACCTGCTCGCCCATGCGCGCGCGGAGCTCTTCGCTGAAGACCTCGCCGGCGGTGACCCACTTGATCCCGAGCTTCGAGAAATCGAAACCGCGGGCGCACCCGGTGTCGATCACGTCCTTGAGGAAGGGGGGATAGCCGAGGAGGACCACCTGCTCGAACGAGGGGCCGAGCGCCGCGAGGACGCGGAAGATCTCGTCCTTGTTGTTCCCCGGCGTGATCACCGTGATGCGGTAGCCCTTGGCCGCCAGGTGACGGACGCAGTCGGCCGTGTACATGCCACCCACCCAGGTGCCGAGCGCAAAGCAGATGACGGCGAGCGTGCTCCTGGTGTCGGCGTTGAAGCTGTCGTGGAAGATCTGCTCGAAGCGGCGGGCGATCCCGAGCTCGTCGGCGACGAAGCGCGGCCAGAACGTGGGTGTCCCGGTGGAGCCGGACGAGACGGCGATCATGTCGCAGTCGTCGAGGCGGCCGTCGCGGCAGAGATCCGGCAGCGGGTGGCGCTGGAGGTAGTTCTCCTTGGTGACGATCGGCAGGCGCTCGAAGTCGGCGAAGCCCCGGATGGTGAGCGGATCGATGTCGTGATCGGCGAGGAAGCTGCGGTACGCGGGGACCCGCGTCGTCACCTCGTGGAAGAGGCGCACGGCCTCGTCGCGCGGATCACGATGAAAATGACGCTCCAGGGCGTCGTCCAGGGGGGTGGTGAAGAAGGCCTCGAGGGCTTCCGAAAGGCGACGACGTTTCTCTCTGCGCATTGGCGTCCTCCTCGCGGTGCGCGAGGGGAATGCAGGAAGACTCGTGTGCCGTCAAATAGTTTCGGGCCCCGTGGGACGGAGCCCCTGGCGGGATCACAAGGAGCCGAACAATCCCTTGTCGACCTTGGTCGGATCCCCGATCACCACCGTTTGCAGGTGAGCGGCGTACTTCTTCGCGAAGGCCTGGATCTCCGCCGCCGTGACGGCCTTGATCCGCTCGGGCAGCGTCCGGGCAAGGTGCCAGTCGTTGCCGGTCAGGCGCGCTCGGGCGAGCATCGACGCCTGGCCGCTCATCGTCTCGTTCTCCATCAGGTAGCTGGTGAGGAAGAGCGATTTGGCCGAGGTGAGGTCCTTCGGCGAGATGGCCTCGGTCTGGAGCTTCTTCACCTCGTCGAGCATGACTTTGCGGGCGGCGTCGGCGTCGACCGCGGTGACGTAGAGGACGCCGAGGCCGATGGTGAGGTTCGACGAGAGGTGCGCGCTCGGAGCATACGAGAGGTTGCGCTTGGTGCGGATCTCGTCGAAGAGGCGATCGCCGAGCACGCTCATGCCCATCAGGGCCGCGGCGTAGTCCGGATCGGCGTAGCTCGGCGCGACGAACATGCTCTCGCAGTAATTGGTGGGGAGCTTCTGCTCGACGACCGAGAGAGAGGCCTTGTCGAAGGCCACGCGCGGGAGCGGCGCCTCCTGGTAGTCGCCCCGCGGGAGGGCGCCGAGCGTGGCGCGGATCTGCTCGATCACGTGGGCTGGATCGAGATCGCCGGTGGCCACGAAGAGGAGGCGGCTGGTCTGGCGGAGCTTCGCGAGGTGAGCCCCGATGTCGGCGAGCTGGACCTTGCCGACCGTGTCGAGCGTGCCCGAAGAGCGGTTGAGGTACGGGTGCCCGGCGAACATGCGCTCGTGCATCGCGAGGCGGAGCCGACCGTCGGGGGTCTCCTGCTCGTGGCGGAGCGCGGAGAGCGAGCGCTGGCGGTGCTGCTCGAGCTCCGAGGCGGGCAGCGCCGGGTGGAGGAAGGTGTCCATCAGGAGCGCAAAGGTGGTGTCCCACTCCTTGATGATCGACGTCATCCGCATCGACGCGTAGTCGTTGCCGGAGCTCCCGCCGATGCCGCTGCCGAGCGCGGCGAGCCGGCGAGCAAAGGAGTCCTTGTCGAGCTTCGCGGTGCCGCCCGAGGCCGCCGTGGAGAGGGCGAGATCCTCGATGCCGGCGTTGCCAGCCGTCCAGTTGCGGACTCCCCCCTTGATGTAGAGCTGACCCGAGGCGAGCTCGGCCCCGGGGATGCGCTTGATCAGGATCTCGAGGCCGTTGACGTACGCGACGGTGACGTCTCCATCCGTGACCGTGGCGGGATCGGCGGCGGGCGGCGGCGTCGTGGGTTTGGCGACCACCGGCGGAGCCGCGACCACGTCGGGAAGGGGCGCGACGGCGGGAGGCGTGGACTCGCAGGCGGCGAGGGTGAGCGCGGCGAGGAGGAGCGGAGCGAGGTGTCTCATCAGTGTTTCCCCGGCGCCTTCGCGGCGGTCTTGATGGTCGTGGCTTTGGCGCCCGCGCCGAGGCCGGCGAGCGACTCGAAGTGGGCCTGGGTGAGATCCTTCTTCTCCATCTCGGGCGAGACGAGCGAGCCGAAGACGAAGGGCTTTCCGAGCACGTACTCCTTCATGTACGCCGCGATGTCGGCGCGGGTGACCTTCTTCATGCTGTCGACGTAGCCGCGGTAGTAATCGAGGCTGGCCGTCGTCCACCAGAAGGTGACGAGGTGGGCATAGGCGCTGACGCGCTCGCGCTCGCGGACGCGATCGATCTCGATGCTGTGGCCCGCGTTGGCCATCTCCTCGTCGGTGAGATACCCGGGCTCGGCGATCTTCGGCAGCTCGGCGAAGGCGGCCTTGACGCAGGCGTCGGCGCGGTCGGGGGCCGCCTCGAAGCTCAGGGTGATGGGCCCGGTGTTGCGCTGGGTGTACCAGGAGAACCCGGCCGAGACGCAGGCGCCCGAGTCGACGAGGGCCTTTTGGAACTTCGACGACGGCTCGCTCAGCGCCGTGGCGAGGAGGTCGGCCGCGTAGGTGGCCGGGAGCTCTTTGCCGACGGTGGAGGGCCCGTGCCAGACCACCTGTCCGGTGTAGCTCTGCACCGGCCCGACGACGGTGAGCGCCTCGCTCTTCTTGATCGGAGGGTGCTTGGCCAGAGGGAACTTCTTGAACGGATCCGCGCCCTTCGCCCAGTCGGTGTAGAGAGCGTCGGTGCGGTCGAAGACCTCTTTGGCCTTCACGTCGCCGGTGATGACGAGGGCCGAGTTGTTGGGCACGTAGTAGCGCGACTGGATGGTGCGCATCTTGTCGCCCGTCGCGGCGAGCACCGTCTTGCGGTTGCCGAGAGGGTCCTTGGTGGAGGGGAATTTCCACCACACCCTGGCGTCGATCGCCCGCGAGAACGGGAAGAACGGGCTGGCCTCGGCGCGGTCCATCTCGCCGGTGACGACGACGCGCTCGCGCTCGAGCTCCTTGTCGTTGAAGAGGGGAGAGACGATGGCGTCGTGCATGAACACCATCGAGTCGGCGTAGTGGTCGCTCGTGGTGGTGAAGAAGTAATTGACGCGCTCGGTGTTCGTCGTGCCATTGAAGACGATGCCGAGCTCGCGCACGCGGGCCAGGTAAGCCTCCTGGCTGGGCATGGCCTTGTTGCCCTTGAAGAACATGTGTTCATACAAGTGCGACAATCCATTGAACTCCGGGCTCTCGGTCATCGAGCCGTTCTTGGCGGCGATCTCGATCGTCACGAGCGGGAGGGCGTGATCCTCGACGACGAGGACCGTGAGGCCGTTGGGGCAGGTGTGCTCTTCAATCGGCCCGGCGGCGCGGGCGGGGCCCGCGGCGATTGCCGCGATCGTGAAGGCTGCCGCGCGGAGGGGGAGCTTTCGCATGGCCCCTCCGTACCACGGGAGAGCGGCGGGCTCCGTTCAGAAGCCGAGCGCGGGGTTGAGTTTCTTCGGCGGCGGGGGCGGGGGCGCGCTCCGCGGCGTGGCCTGCGCGCTGCTGGTGGGCGCGGTGGCGGCTTTTTCCTTCGTCTTCGGCGGCGGCGTCGTCGTCGCGGCGGAGGCCGGCTTCTTCGCGGGCGGCGCGGCGGCTTCGACCTCGATCTCGCGCGCCGGCGCCGCGAGCGGCGGAGGCGCCGCAGCGAGCGTCGGCGGCGTCGTTGTCGTCGGCGCAGCGGAGGACGGCGGAGGCGGCTCGCTCGGCGGGGCCGCGGCCGGGATCACGGCATCGGCCGCGGTGGTCTTCGCGTGGCGGCCCGAGAGCGCGAGCGAGCCGATCACCGCGGCGGCGACGACGGCGATGAGGCCAAACGCCGCGAGGATCATCGCGCCCCAGGCGCGCTTCGGGGAGGCGCCGTACTGCATCGTCGCCGGTAAATCGGAGACGCGCGGCGCGCCCGTGAGCGTGCCCGCGTCGGCGGGAGCGCGCCAGCTCGGGGACGACGGCGGCGGCTCGGGCGGGAGCCTCGTCGTCGCGGCCATCGGCGCGTGCGTCATCGCGACCATCGGCGAAAACAGAGGGGCGGGCGCGATGATCGCGATCGCCGGGGCGAGCACGACGCGGGGGCTGTCGACGGGCGCGCTCTCGTTCGAGAGCGAGAGCTGCGGCGGGCGCGGCGCCTCCGGTGCGCCCTGCCAGGCGAGGAGCGCGAGGGCCGCCGCGAGCTCGCGCGCGCTCTGGAAGCGGGCCTCGGGATCGCGCTCCAAGGCGCGGAGGAGGAAGGCCTCCACTGCGGGATCGACGCCGGGAAACACCGACGAAGCGCGCGGGATCGGATCGGCGCAGACCTTGACCAGCACGTCGCCGATCTGGGTGCCGCCGAAGGGGAGCTCGCCGGTGATCGCGCGAAAGGCGATGACGCCGAGCGACCAGAGATCGCTGCGATGATCGAGGCCGCGACGGCCGCGCACCTGCTCGGGGCTCATGTAGTGGACCGAGCCGAGGACCACGCCCGTGGCCGTGACCTCGGTGGCTGCGTCGGCGTTGATCATCTTCGCGATGCCGAAATCGAGCACTTTGACGATCTCGTCGTCGTCGTCGCGGGCCAGGAAGATGTTGGCGGGCTTGAGGTCGAGGTGGACCATGCCGGCCTCGTGCGCCTTGCGCAGGGCCTTGCAGATCTGGCCGAAGATGCGGGCCACGGTGGCGATCGGGAGGCGGCGCTGGCGCTTGAGGCGGCGGCCGAGATCCTCGCCGTCGAGGAGCTCCATCACGATGTAGGGCGTGTCGTGCTCGACGCCGTAGTCGTGGATCTGCACGACGTGCGGGCTCTGGATCAGCGCGGCGGCCTGGGCCTCGCGCTCGAAGCGAGAGCGGCTCGCCGGGCTCGCGGCGAGCGAGGGCTCCATCAGTTTGACCGCGACGAGGCGCTGGAGCTGGAGCTGGCGCGCGACCCAGAGCGAGCCCATGCCGCCCTGCGAGAGCGCGCGCTCGACATGGTACTTTCCAGCGATGATCGAGCCCGCCTTGATCGTCGCCATCTGCCCGAGCCGCCTCCCCCGCGAATTGACCGGCAGCGAGGCTACCACGAGGCGCCAACGTTCGGGGATCCGGTTCCTCGCAGGAGTGATATCCTGGCCATGACCTGGTGGCCCGTCGCCGCCGGAATCATCGCGAAGGCAAGGGGGACGAAGCGTGAGAATCGGGCCGGCTCTGGTTCTGGTGTCGGTGCTGCTCGGGGCGCGTTCGGCGCGCGCCGACGACTACGATCAGGCCGCGAAAGACGTGGCTCGGCGCTACGCCGAAGAGGGCATCGCGTTCCACGACAAGGGCGACTACCCGGCCGCCGTGGTGAGCTTCGGCCGCGCGTATCGCGTGCTCGGCGCGCCCACCATCGGGATCCGGCTCGGCCGATCACTGGTGAAGCTCGGGCGGCTGATCGAGGGGAAGAGGGCCTATGAAGCGGTGATCGCGACGCCGCTGAAGCAGGGTGATCCGCCGGTGTTCGCCGAGGCCGTCACGGACGCGCGCGCCGAGCTCGTCGACCTTTCGCCGCGCATCCCGACGCTGGAGCTCGCGATCGAGACCGGTGTGACATCACCCACGCTCGACGGGAGCCCGGTGCCCCCTGCGGCGCTGGGAAGGGCGCTCCCGATCGATCCGGGGACTCACCGCGCATCGGGGCTCGGCGCGATGCCCGAGGCGCTGGTCGTCCACGAGCGTGATCGGCTGAAGCTGATGCTTCGCTCTGCGCCCGAGGCCCCTTTGCCGCCGCCGGAGCAGGGCCTCGGCTGGCGCCGCATCGTCGGGTTTTCCAGCGCGGGCCTCGGCGTGGTGTCGCTGACGGTCGGCATCATCGGATCCCTCCGCGTCCACGCGGCCGGCAGCGACCCGGCCTACCAGCAGTACGCGAGCACCGTGGTCACCAGCGATGTTTGCGCGAGCTCGTCGGCGGGCGGAGACCACCCCGACGCCAAGGTGGCATCGCTCTGCGTGAAGGGGGGAACGGGGGAGGCGCTCGAGGCCGTGTTCTACACGGCTGCCGTGGTGTTCGGCGTCGCGGGCGCAGTGCTGATCGTGACGGGCGGACAGCGCAGCTCGCCCTCGCCGGCGCAGGTTCACCTCGTGCCGCACGCCGGCCCCGGGACTGCGGGCCTCGACGTGATTGGCAGTTTCTGATGGCGAGTGACGCCACGTCGCGGAGCAGGCATCGCGTCAGGTTCCGCGGTGGGCGTGCCCGCGCCGCCTCGTGACGAGTCGCACTGGCCGCTCATCGCCTGCGCGACCTTCCTCGCGGCACCAGCTCGGCGCGGATCGCCTCGGTCACGAGCGCCGGCGACGCCAGCGCGGCGTCGAGCCACACAGCGATCGCCACGCGCGCGACCGCTGATCGAGACACCTTGCAGGCGAGGACGGCGCTCGCCCTGCGCGCGAACGCTTCGACGCGCTCGGCCAGCCCTCCGGGCCAGCGCTGCGGGTAGCGTCGAAGCCGCGCCGTCGACGGCCGCGCCGCCGCGCGGATTGCGTCGGCTGCACCGCCCAGTCGCTCGCGATCGGCGCCATCGAGCCAGGCGAGCACCGCCGCGCGCGCGACCACGGATCGCGACACCTCACGCGCCAGCGCGCGGCTCGTCGCGCGGGCGAGCTCGTCCAGCTGAGCCGTCATCCCTTCGGTGACGTGCAGCACGTGACGCACCAGCGGTGCGCTCACGTCGCGCCTCTCACGCACGGGAGCAGCGCCGCGAAGGTCTCGCCATCTCGGCACCCGGCGGAGCAAGCCGCGCTATTGCCCTCGTTCGCTGCTCCGTGGGCAGTTCCCAGCATCGCGACCGTCGTCGCCTCACCCGCGAGCTGTCGGGCGGCGTTCACGCGCCGCGCTCCTCGGGAGCATGGAAGACGGGCACGAGCACCGCGGCGCGCCCCCGCCGCGGAGGCGTTAGCTCATCCGGTCCGAGGCGCGAGCGCCCGGCTTCGTCGGCGATGTCTTCGGAGCCAATCAAATCGGGATCCGCGAGCGGCGCGAGGAGCGCCTGGGGCCTCATCGGCGCCGATCGCGGCGGGTAGATCGGCGGACCGGGATCGAGGATTCGCGTCGCTTCGCCATCGTCGTTGCCGGGCTTCGAGGCGGACGAGGCGGACGAGGCGGGCGCCGGCATCGCCATCGTGTCGCGCTGCTCGTCGGCCGCCTCGGCCTCCGCGCGCTTGTCAGCTCGACGCGCGCCGATCGCCGTGGCCGACTGCTCGACGCGCGCCGTGGCGAGCTCGTCGCGGAGCGCGCGCAGCTCGGTCACGCTCCGCGACTGCGCGGCGGCTGCCAAGCGTGCCTGTGTTTGCACCTCGAAGGTCAAGCGCGTCTGCCCCAGCTCCGCGGCGGCCAAGCGCGACATCACCTCGGCCGGCGTCGCCTTGCGTTCGAGGCGACGCACTCGCTCACGGAGCCGCGCGACGTGAACGGCCAACACCGCTAGCGCGACGACCACAACGACCACAACGACCACGACAAACCCCGCTTCGCTCGGCATGATCCACCTCGGGGCGGGCGAGTAAGGCGCCGGCCCTGCCGAGGGATCTGGATCTCAGGGTCCGCTTCTATTCAGGTCCGGTGATCTTTTCCCGCTTTAGCCCGGAGGCATGACCTTGACGCGAGCCTCTCCAGGCTCGGCGCGGCGGCTACGCTTCTGACTCCCTCGGGAGCAGCACAGAGAACGTCGTTCCTGCTTCCACGGTCGACACGACGCTCACCGTTCCCTCGTGGGCCTTCACGATGGCG
>JANYGI010000043.1 GCA_025362495.1 Byssovorax sp.
ACCGCGGGCTCGATCGGCGCGCCCGAGCAGGCGGCCGCGACCAGCGGCGTGAGGCCGACGAGGAGGAGAGCGGAGAGGGCTCGCTTCGCGGAGGTGCTGAGCATGGGCGCCTGACTACGGCCGCGGGCCCGGATCCGCAAGGAGATCCGCGCTGCGCGAGCGCGTGGAAGCGGCGGTCAGGCGAGCGGCGCCTGCGCGCGGACCGGTCCTCGTCCGAGGTCCGCGATCAGATCGCCGGCGCCCAGCAGCTTCTCGGCGCCCGAGGTGTCGAGGACCACGCGCGAGTTGACGGCCGAGGACACTCGAAGCGCGATCTTCCCGCCGAGGTTCGCCTTGATCTCGCCGGGGATCATCTTCACCGTCGGGTGCTGGGTGGCGAGGATGAGGTGGATCCCGGCCGCGCGCGCCTTGGCGCCCAGCCGCTGGATCGCTTGAAGGAACGGTGCGCGCGACGATTTCACGAAGAGCAGATCCGCGAACTCGTCCACCACCATGATGGTCCGCGCCAGGCGCTCTTCCGCCGGGACCACCTCGTTGTACTGGTGCAGATCCTGGACCTTCTTCTGCTTGAACAGCTCGTAGCGTCGCTGCATCTCGTCGACCAGCTCGTCGAGCTTCGGGAGCACCTCTTCCACGTCGTTCAGCACCGGGCTCGCCAGGTGAGCGCCGATGCGCTCCTCGATGTCGGTGAAGGTGACGAGCTTCGGATCGACCAGCACCATCGTGAGCAGCGAGGGCGGGTGATAGGCAGTCATTCCGAGCACCAGCGCCCGGAGGAACACCGACTTTCCACTCCCTGCCTGGCCGGCCACGAGGAGGTGCGGTGTCGCTCCATCGGAGAGATCGCCGAGCACCGGCGCTCCCTCGAGCCCCTCGCCCACCACGAAGCGACCTGGTCGCTTGCCGAGCCACTCCTCGCCGCGACGTAGCAGCACGCCGAGCTCGACCGCGCGCGGCTGTCGCCGGGGCGCGATGAACACGCGCTGCCCTTCTTCGCTCTCGTACACGGGCTGGAGCTTCGGATCGCCGAGGCGGCTCGCGAGGTGATGACAGACATCCTCGGCGTGTTGATCCAGGTGCTTGAGCGAGCTCCGCGGAGGGACGGACATCTCGATCCGGATCAGCCTGGCGCTGATGATCCGCTTCTGGATCCGGGCGCTCACGCCGCGACGCTTGAACTCCTCGAGGATCATCGCCTCGAGCTCCTGCGACTCGGTATCTCCCTGCCGATCGCCGTCGACGATCGGAGCGTCGGGCCGCGCGGAGCCGCCCTGAGGCAGCGGGGGTGAGGGCGTCGCCTTCGCGTCGAGCAAGGGCTCCACGCGGCGCGGCGCGGCGATGATGAGCCCGTCCGGCGTCGGCGCCAGCGGCGAAGGGGTGGCGGCGTCGCGCGCGGAAATGCGACCGGGATGCGCCTCGCGGCACGGACCGCGCATCGGGCACGCGTTGCAGATGTCGAGACGGTCGGTCGCGGGGGTCTGCCCGGGCTCGTCCAGCCAGCGGACCATGTCGCGGATCAAGGGGAGGATCCGCCGCTCGACCAGGCGATCGGCGTCGGCGGCGTCGGCGCGCGTGACCGTGAGCTCGGGCTCGAATCGCAGGACGACGGGGGTCGCTTCCACGCCTTGCACGTCGCGCAGGAGCCTCCGATAGAGCGCCACCTGGGCCAGATCGAGGAGAGCGTTCTCCGAGCTGGTGAGCTTGTACTCGACGATCTCCGGCGCGAGGTGATCGTCCTGGAAGAGCGCGTCGGCGCGGCCGGTGATCCGGATGACGCCGGCGCCCTCGCGCGAGCCGGGGATCGTCGCGAGATCGATCACCGACTCGAGGACCAGCTCGGAGCGCGCCACGAGGCGCAACAGCGCTGCTGCGGGGCGACCGGCCATCGTCGCGGCGCGGTCCGCGAGGAAGGCGGCAAACTGCCTCAGCGCCTCGGCGAGATCGTCGACCTCACCGGGCGCGCGCGCATAGAGCTCGTTCCGCTCCAGCTCGGGGACGAGGTGATCGTCGAGGATCCAGCAGATCAGAGCCCGCCGCAGCGCCTCGGCCGAGGTGCCCTCGGGCAGCGAAGACACCCCCGTGGGAGGCGTATCCAGCGATCGCGAGAATCGCTCGATCAGGCGATGAAACGTGGCGCCGAGCGCCGACGACGCGACCGGAAACAGCACGGTCTTTCCGGTGCTTCGACCCAGCGTGAACAGCCTTGGACACCGCAGCGCGTTGCGCACCTCGGTGACCGAGATGGCGTCGGAGCGGCGGAGGCTCGGCGAGCGGGGCGCGCTCACGGCGACTCCTTCACGGCGACGATCGTCTCGCCGAACCAGCGCACGTCGGAGCGCCCTCGCAACACCCTCACCACCTCGGATCGCGGAGCCTCGAAGCCAGCTTCGATAAGCCTCGATGCGAGCCTGTCGATGGAGACCACACGTAGTCTTCTCAGGAGATCGTCCATCGCGGCGCTCGGGTCGACAGGAGGTGGCTTGGCGGTCTTCGCGGCGTCAGGCGCAGGCTCTTTTCTCGAAGGTCGGGCGGCGCCTGGCCTCGGAGCGCTCGGGGCCGCGGGGCCCGGCGCGGGCGCGGCCGGGGTCGCGGTCGCGAGCAGCTGCTCGGCCAGCGCGGGGAAGGGGGTATCGGCCTTGGCCTTCAACCACGCTCGCGCGGCGGCGGTCGGGATCGGATCGCCGGCGTCGTCGAGCAGGTCTTGCGACTGCACCGCCGCGAGCAATCGCTGCACCGCGAGCAGCGCTGTCACCTCGCGCCGTCCCAGCTCGATGAACGACGATGGCCACGTTGCCTGGATCTTCGCGAGCGTCTTCACCGACTTGTCCCACGAGGTCGGGATGGCGACGTCGTGCTCGCGGATGAGCACCATGGTCTTCTTCGCCTCGAGCGCCCGGAGCAGCAGATCCACCGTCGCGCTGAACGAGCGACCATTGCTGTGCTGGCCGAGGAGCGCGTCGACGCTGTGCTCTCCTCTCCGGACCGTGAACGCCACCGCGCTCGCCAGCGCGAGCTTGAGCGGCTGTGTCTGGACCTCCGCCACGAGCCCGAGCGCGGTACGAAGCGAGTCCTGGAGCAGCGGCGCGTCCACGCCTCGGCCGTGCTGACCGGCGAGATCGATCTGGCCGCGGGCCTCGTCGGTGTAGCGGCGATAGGCCTCGTCGAGTCGGGCCGGGAGCGCCTCTTTTCCCGCGGCCTCGGGCGCGATCTTCGCCGACGTCGGCCCGGCCTGACCTCGTACGGTCGCCGAGCAGAGCTGGAGCACGGCGCGCGGAGTTCGACGCTCGACGGCGAGGATGCGTGAGAGCTCCTCCGGCGTGAGCGGCCATGGAAACGGCCCCTCTCGCCGCTCCTCGGGGATCGAGTCGAGCCGCGCCTGAATCAACGCGCGTCGCTGATCGAGCGTGGGATAGTGCAGGTGGTGAACGAGCTCTTCCAGGCGGTCTTGCTCGCCCTTGCTCATGTGGGTGCGGATCCGATCGAGCCACTCGCGCTCGAGGGCCATCTGGACCAGCACGAGGCCCGGTATCGTGTCGCGCAGCGTGGTGAACAGCTTCACGTGATCCCGGATGCGCTGGGCGTCTCCGTCGGCGTCGACCAGGAGCTCGAGCTGGTCCGCGAAGATCACCACCGGCATGACGGTGGACGCCGCTGCGACCAGCGTGCGCAGCGCGCGGGGGACGTCGGCGTCGGAGATGCCGTTGCGCTCGCCTTCGGGCCGAACCGCCTCCCCGACGCGCGCCAGCTCGGCCTCGCTCGGCTCGCGCGCGGCGAGCCAGCTCTCGTGCGCCCAGGCGTCGGGACCGTCGAGGAAAGGGAGCTTGAGGAAGCGATGCAGGTACTCGGGCCAGACCTCGCGGGATCGGCGTCGAACACTCTCGATCCCTTTGTTCACCAGCGCTTCGTCGATCGACTCCCGCTGATTCAGGAACGAGGTTGGCAGCTCGGCGTTCGCCCCGTTCGCCCCCGCCAGGATCGATCCCGCGATCAGGCTCGCCTGGGTCCACTTGATCCCGGGCTTGTGCTGGAGCGCGTCGAACAGCGCAGTGTGCACGCTCCGGAGCGTACCGTCGGCGCCGGTCTCGGGTCGGTACAGGACCGGTACGGCGAATTTCCCCTCGCCATAGCGGGCCCGGACGCGATCGACGAGGTGAGTCTTCCCCGCGCCCGCGGAGCCAAGGACGAGAATGCAGCGGGTGGAAGGGACCTTCCAGCCGCCCGTCCCGTCGCGCGACCACCGCGCGTCCTCGATCCGATCGAAGATCTCCTGGCTGGCTTGCGCGTTGATCTCGGGCACGTCGTGGAGCTCTGTGCCAGTCCCCGAGGCGATGACGGAGGCGAACGGATCGATCACGACGCGGCCCCGTGGATCAAGAGCGCGTAGCTCAGCAGATCCCCCGAGGACGAGCGCGGACACAGCGCCCGATCTTCGGCCGATAGCAGCGTCCCGACGCTCGTCTCGGGACGAAGCTCCACGTTTCCTGTCTTCTCCTCCGAGATCAGGAACGCATGGATCGCGGCGGCCTTCATCCCGGGCACTCCTCGCACCAGCGCCGGTATCGACACCAGCCCATGCTGCGTTCGCGCGAGCCTCTGGAGCACGTCGCGGAGCGCGAGCGCCGGATCCCCGGCCGGCTCTCGCGCGACCAGACCATGGACGCCTTCGAGGAGCAGCTCGACGTCTTCGATCAGGAGCGTGCGCGGCCCGCCCTTCGCGGCGAGCTTCTTCCCGAGATCCGTCAGCGCTTTCTGCAACGTCGCGAGCCGCGCGAGCCCGTCGCGACCGACGACTGGCTCTGTCCCGCCGACGAGCACCTCGTTCTTGCCGCGGACGACGACGTGCGCTCCGCCCGACTTGATCTGCGCGGCGAGCGCCGTCTTCACCTCGGGCCCGCTCGCGCCCTTCATGCGCTTCGGGAGTAGCTTGAGCGGGATCCTCTCGCCTTGCGCGAGCAACCCGCCGAGCTGTTCGGCAAGCGGGACGCGAGCGAGCTTCGCGGTGCGCTCGATCCCGCGCGTGGACAGCTCGGCGAGGAGGCGCGCTCGCGTGTCGGGATCGAGATCGGCGGGGCAGAGCTTGATGATCTTGGCGAGGGGGAGCGCCACGGCTTCCCGGATTTTCCGCTCGAGATCGTCCGCTTCCCGGGGCTCGAACGAGGATCGAAGTACCTTTGCCGCGCGCCGGATCGCCATGATCCGGCGAGGCTACCCCGGCCGCGGCGCCGTGTCTCACGGACGCTTGCTCTTCGGGGCGGGGTAGCGCGTGCGAACGGCCTCGACCGAGCTGGCAGGGCGGGGGTCGGCCTGGTTCGGCGGGCGCGAAGCCGCTACCGGAGCGGGGCCCGGATGGTTTGGCAGGCGCAAAGCCGCTACCCGACCGGGTTCGTCACGCTCGCAGCTTCGCCGGAGCCAGGAGAGCGGCTACGATGCGTCGACGCGATGAAGACCGCCCTCGACCACCTCCCCGAGAAGAAGCAGCACCAGCTCCGCGCCCTTGGCGAGCTGATCTGCAAGGAGGCGCCGGTGGAGATGGTGATCCTCTTCGGCAGCTTCGCCCGCGGCGACTGGGTGGAAGATCCCGTCGGTGGTTACTTCAGCGACTTCGACGTGCTGGTGATCGTGAAGACCCCGGGCCTGGTCGACAAGGTCCAGCTCTGGTCGACGATCGAGGACCGGGCCCGGCGCATCACCAAGCCAACCAGCCTGTCGCTCCTGGTCCACGACATC
Organism: Byssovorax sp.; assembly: GCA_025362495.1. Taxonomy (GTDB): domain Bacteria; phylum Myxococcota_A; class Polyangia; order Polyangiales; family Polyangiaceae; genus JANYGI01. Next base: position 5,728 of record JANYGI010000043.1, read on the forward strand.
AAGGACGTGAACGAGCAGCTCGAGAAGGGCTTTTACTTCTTCAGCGACATCAGGAGGGAGGGGATTGTGATCTACGACTCGGGCGTGTTCCACCTGGCGGAAGCGAAGGAGCGGCCCGCGGCCGAGCGGAAGGCGCAAGCGCAGGTGTGGTTCGACCAGTGGTTCGAGAGCGCCGTGCATTTCGACGAAACGCACGAGTTCAGCGTGAGCAGGGGTCGATACAAGGAAGCGGCCTTTCTACTCCACCAGGCGACGGAGCGCTTCTATCACTGCGTTCTGCTCGTGCTCACGGCATACAAGCCGAAGATCCATAACATCGAGGACCTCGGCAAGCGCGCCGGCGACTTGCATCCCGCGCTGCGCAACGTGTTCCCGCGCGGCACGGCGGAGGAAGATCGCCTCTTCAAGCTGCTCAAGCGGGCCTATGTCGACGCGCGGTATGATCCGAAGTTCGCGATCACGAAAGAGGAGCTGGCGGCGATCGCCGTCCACGTGCGGGACTTGAGTCAGCGGGTGGAACTGGTGTGCCGGGAGCGGATCGCCGCGATGGGGTGAGTGACAGCGGCGGCGGGAGCGTGGCTAGCTGATTGCCACTTCGAACTGACTCAGGCCGCTGTTTGTGAGTCGTTCGACCTTTCGGCGTTTTGTCGGCGGATTCGTCGCCGGCGCCACTGACCAGGCTTCACCGATGATGGCGGCGCGAATAACCTGTTTTGAGCTTTTTCCGTAGACGATCACGAGCAGCCCGCAGCGATCCAGAATCGTCGAGAGTACGCTGATTGCCTTTTGCAGCGTGTCGCTATGCTCGTAGGAATTCAGCCGATGCGTCGGGCCAATGACGACCCGCGCGAGCGGAATTTTGATCGCGGCGATATGTGATAGCGCGGATTCCAGCCACTCTTCCCCATCGACCATCTGGTGAAGGGATCCAAAGTGAAACCCGTCGCCCGTCCGTCGCAGCGCCCGTCCGTGCGACTCCGAAAGCTCCACGCTCAGTCGTGCTCCCGTCATCGAGGAGCCGTCGCGTGCGGTCGCCCCGATCGCTGCGACAAACTCCTCGACTGCTCCCTGATTGGCACTTGAGTCGACGTCCACGATTACGATCGAACCCTGCTGATCCGATAAATCGAAGCTCGTCCAGTCGGGCACCGTGGCAATGAGAGGCAAGCGTAGAGAGCGATTGGTCGCCGGCTCCGGCAGCGCTAGGTCCCGCACGGCATTGCGATACGCAGCAAAGCACGGGATCACTCGCACGCCCTCGCGCTCGACCAGCAAGCGGTGAGGCCCCGGCTGGCA
>JANYGI010000111.1 GCA_025362495.1 Byssovorax sp.
ATCCGTCGCGGCGACGCGGAGCGCGTTGCCCTCGGCCGAGAGAAGCACGTTGGCTAGCGCAGGCATCGCGCTCTTCTTGTCGGCGACGCCCTGGCAACGGGTGACGAGTCGCAGGAGGTCTTTCTTCGGGATGACGAGGTCCATGAGGCGATCTCCGACAATCAAAGCTGCACGAGGGCCACACCCGACGCGCGGCAAGGTGTGCTCTTAGCAGGGTTCGGGGCCCGCGGGTCATCAGAAGGGAGACCGCGGACCGTCCGGGAAGCGAGAGGGCTCTTCTCTACGAAGATGGATTGATCAAATTTATGGATGGTCGTCGTAGTAGGGCCTGTGGAGTCCGGGGAAAACTCCAGAAATCGAACGATGTCGACCACTTGGCGGATTTTCGGGTGGGGACAATCCGCGGCCGCGAGAGGTGGGTACATGGGGAAAACTCGCTCTGGACGCCGGCGGGCCAGATCCTTCCCCGGGTGCTCCCACGGTTGTTCCACGGTTGTCCCCAGGTTGCTCCGGGAGGGCCGGACAGAGTATGGGGGACCAGTCCTTTTTTTGGGTGGCCTCGGCGGGCCAGATGGCTGAACGTACTCTCGACAGAGTGACGGACGGGCGCTGCAAATACTGTGGGTTATCTCACGAAGCGTGGGTGCGTGTTTGCCCCACGACAGGCCAAGCCATGCCGTCGACCCTGGCGTCGCCTGCCGGGAGGATCCCGCCTGCACCGGGGATCCCCGGGAGTCGATCGGCGATGCCGGCGGTGGTCCCTGGGCTGCCCAGGCGATCGCCGTCCTCGGCGGCGATGCCGGCCGGCCCCGGGTCGGTGCGGATTGCCGGTGGCGCTCCTCCGCGTGGGCCGGGGCTGCCCGGATCGACGCGATCGTCGGGGCCGCCCGATCGCAGCATGCTCGGCCGTGCGCCGCCCTCAGCGAACGCTCGGAGCATGATTGGCCGGGTCATCGGCGATCGCTACGGCGTGACGGCGCTCATCGGCGAGGGCGGGATGGGCGAGGTGTACGAGGCCGAGCACCTGGCGATCGGCCGCCTCGTCGCGGTCAAGGTGCTCAACCCGAAGCGAGCCCAGGATCGGGACGCGATCTCGCGGCTCCGTCACGAAGCGCGGGTCGCCGGGACGCTGGGGCACCCGAACATCTGCGCCATCTACGACATGGGCCGGCTCGACGATGGGAGCCCCTACCTGGTGATGGAGCGCCTCCACGGGGAGACGCTGGCGCAGCGGGTGGCGCGCGAGACGCGGCTGCCGATGGACGAGCTCATCGACGTGATGCTCCAGGTGCTCTCGGCGCTGACGGCGGCGCATCAGCGCGGGATCATCCATCGCGACCTCAAGCCCGACAACATTTTCCTTTCGCGGCGGGAGGGGATGCGCGCGATCCCTAAGCTGCTCGACTTCGGCATCTCCAAATCGGAAGACATCGAGGAGACGATGGCCGACCTCTCGGGCCAGACGGTCGCCGCGGGGACGCCGTTCTACATGGCGCCCGAGCAGGCGCGCGGTGAGCGGGGCCTCGATCATCGGATCGATCTCTGGGCGACCGGGATCATCCTCTACGAGTGCCTGAGCGGGCAGCGTCCTTTCGACGCGCGGAATTACAACGCGCTGCTGGTCCAGATCCTCAGCGCGACGCCGCGGCCACTCCGGGAGATCCTGCCAGAGGTGCCCGCGACGCTGGAGCAGATCGTCGAGCGGGCGCTGCGCAAGTCGCCGGACGATCGCTTCCAGACGGCGCTCGAGGTGCAGACGGCGCTGCGCACGGTGAACCTCGCCGACGCGACGACCAGCAAGATGGTGAAGAAGCGTCGCCCGCTCGCGAGTGAACCGAGCAACGACGATTCCGATGCGACGTTCGTGTTCTCGCGAGCGGCGATCGGGCTGCGCGACGGCGAGCCGGTATCCGAGCCCGAGCCGGTGCTTCCGTCGGCGAAGCCTCCGATCGCCGAAGTACCAGAGGCCGAGGAGACGACGGGCGTCTACATGCCGTACACCGACGGCGACGACGAGCGAACGATGGTGGACGAGCCCCGTTTCCTTCGCGACAGCACGGCGAGCACGACTCGTCGCGACACCATTCCGATGCCGCCGAGGAAAGAGTGACGATCGACGTCATTCCCGGCGCCGCCCATTCTGCTGTGGCGTCGAGCCAGGGCATCAAGCGCGTCGTCGCGAGCAACCTGGTGAAAACCTATGGATCAACTGTGGCCTTGCGCGGCGTCGACGCCGTCTTCGAGTGCGCACGGGTGACGCTGATCGAGGGCGCGAACGGCTCGGGCAAGACGACGCTGCTCGGGATCCTCGGCACGGTGATCCGCGCGAGCTCGGGCAAGGTCGACTACCAGCCGTTTGGCGACGATCGGATGCGCGTGCGCTCCGCCATCGGCTGGCTGTCGCACGAGACGCTGGCGTACCCCGACCTGACGGGTCGCCAGAACGTGGAGCTGGTGGCGAGGCTCCACGGTCTCGATCCGGTCGAGGCCTGGTCCCGCGCGGAAGAGCGCTTCGAGCTCGGTGTATTCGCGCGCCGTCCGATGCGGACCTGTTCCCGAGGCCAGCGTCAGCGCGTCGCCCTGGCGCGAGCGCTCATCCATGAGCCGTCGCTGGTGCTCCTCGACGAGCCGACCGCCGGGCTGGATCGCGCCGGCGTGGGTCGTCTCATCGCCGTCATCGAGGACGAGGTGCGTCGGGGCGCAGGCGTGGCCGTGGTGTCGCATGAGCCCGAGGTGTTCCGTCCGCTGGCGTCGGCAAAGATCGTTCTGGAGCGAGGCCGCGTCATCGAGGCCAGCTCGGCTCGCTAGTCGCTAGCGGCTAGTTGCGCGCGAGTGTTTCACGTGAAACATTCTCGAGGTGCGCTGCTCCCACCATGCGCGATGTTTCACGTGAAACAACGCGAGCCCAGCGACGCCGTGATGCGGTCGAGCAGCAGGGCCATCGACCGCGCGACAGTCGACTCGGCGGAGTCGCCCCGAGGGACCAGGACGACATCGTCCGCCATCCCGAGCGTGACCATCTCCGCGCCGTTCGTTCCCGTCGACGCGTCCGCGATCTTGGGTGCATGGAGCACGACGATGCAGTCGACCGCCTCCGGCAGCTTCGTCGCGAGGGCGAGCTGACACGCTGCGACCTCGTGAAGCGTGCCGAGCCGGTCCACTCCGACGAGCACCACGATGTCCGGCGTGAGCGCCGCGACCAAGTCGAGGTTGCTAGCGCCACGTGCGAGGGGCGAGAGTAGTCCGCCGGCCGTCTCGATGATGGTCCACGGGGCCGCGCACGCCGCCACCCACTCCACGATGGGCGGTAGCTCGACGACGACGCCAGCACGGCGCGCGGCGAGATGCGGCGAGACCGGATCGGGCAGGCGGTAGGGCGCCGGATGTTTCACGTGAAACGAACTGGCCGCCGCCAGCTTCGACGCGTCGGAGCCGCTCTGGCCCTCGGCGACACCCGACTCCACCGGTTTGAGGCCCACCGCGGAGCAACCTCGCCGCTGGAGCTCGTGCAAGAGAGCGACGCTCAAGTGCGTCTTGCCGACCTCAGTACCGGTGCCCACGACAGCTATCCAGATCGCTCGCGCCGTGGAGAGCTCGTTGATTTCCATGAGTGCTGATGAACAGCTAGCGCGTGGCGCGGAAGGCGGCGAGGGCTCGTTCGATGTCTTCGCTGGAGAGCCTTGCGTGAACGGTGATCCTCAATCGAGCGGAACCGGTCGGCACCGTGGGTGGGCGGATGGCCTGGACCAGGATGCCCTGCTCACGCAGCCGTCCCGAGAGCGCCACGGCTGCGTCCGCCGAACCGATGATCCAGGGGATGACGGGGCCGCGACCCGCGGCAACATCGGGGACCCCGAGCGCCGCGAGGCCGGCACGGAGCTGCGCACCACGCGCGACGAGCCGGGCGCGCCCGACGTCGTCGGCCTCGACGCAGCGGATGCGGTGCACCAGCGCCGAGGCCAGGACGGGGCTGACGCCCGTGGAGAAGACGAAGCTGCGCGCCCGGTTCCAGAGCCAGAGGCGCAGCGCGTGCGAGCCCGCGACGAAGGCACTGTGCAGACCGAGCGACTTTCCGGCAGTGCCGATCAGCACGTCGGCGACGACGCCGGACTCGGCTGCCAGCCCGCGTCCATGAGGGCCGAAGACGCCGAGGACATGCGCCTCGTCCAGGACCAGCGCTGCGTCGTGGCGGTCGCAGATCGCGCGCAGACGGGGGAGGTCGGGGGAGTCGCCATCCATGCTGAAGTACGACTCGGTCACGACCCAGCGACGACGCGCCCCGTGAGCGCCTGCGAGGGCGGCCTCGGTGGCCGCGAGATCGAGGTGGGGGACGACGCGGACCTCGGCGCCCGACAGGCGGCACCCATCGATGAGCGACGCATGATTGAGCGCGTCCGAGACGACGACGTCACCGCGACCGGCGAGCGCCGCGACGGTGCCGACATTGGCGGCGTAGCCGGAGGAGAACAGCAGCGCCGCCTCGGTGTGCAACCAGCCGGCGAGAGCCGACTCCGCGACCTCGTGGGCGGCGAAATTCCCGGTCACTAACCGCGAGGCCCCCGCGCCGCTTCGACCGAGGAGATCTTCTGGCCAGGGCTCGGATGCGTAGCCCAGGTAGTCGTTAGAACAGAGGTTCAGAAGCGCAGCGCCCTCCATCGTCGGCGCCGGCGGGGTGCGCAAGAGACCGCGCTCCTCCAGGGCGGCGAGCTCTCCTTCGAGGTGACGGAGAGGGTCGAGCCGCGACATCAGGGATCGCTCGACGGTTTTGGAGCGAAGCGTGATTCGTTGGCAGGAGGCGTCGAGCCCGCGCGGACCTCGCGCGTGGCGACAGCCGCGACGGGAACCGAGGAGCGCGCTGCCGGCACGGGGACGGCGCCGGGCGTCGCGGCGTCTGCGCCCTCGGTCGCGTCGAGCGCGGCATCGACCCGCTGGAGCATGCGCCCGAACGCGCCTCGCGCCCTCGCAGCAACCGTCGCCGTGCGCGAGCGCTCTTCTTCCAGCTCGTAGGCCAGCGCCATCGCCGCCAGCAGCATCGCCTGCGGCGTCACCATGCGCCCGGGCGGCACGACCGTCGCGAGCTTCTGGTCGACGACCGCAGCGAGGCGCTGGAGCTCTTCGTCGGTCGAGGAGGTCGTGACGCGATACGTCTGCCCACCCACACGCAGATGTACCGTCCGGCCCGCCATCTTGGGAAGCAAGCTATCACGATTCGACCCCGAACGACGCGGCCCATCCACCCATCCGCGCCGGCCCGCCGCGCCGCCTGCTACCATCGCCCGCCCATGCGACCGAGGAGCGCCGTGCCCAAGTTTACCCGTGCTGTCGTGGCGCTCGCCGGTGCCCTGAGCGTCGCGCTCCACGCGGCGGGCGCGCACGCCGATCCGCAAGCGACCGTCGGCCTGACGCTGGGCGCCGCCGGCGCGGGGCTCAATCGATCGATCTGGCAGACGACGGCTTTCCATCTCGGCATCCACGGCGACGTGCTCTTCGGCCGCGAGCGCAACTCCGACTTTGGAATCGGCCCCTATGCCGAGGTCCTGACCAACGGCTTCGACGAGATCCAGTTTGGCGGCGGCCTGAGCGGGCTGTTCCCGATCCTCGACACGTTCCCCCTCGTGGTCTCGGCGGGGGCGTACGGGCGTCAGGCGACGGGCGGCTACGGCCTCGAGCCTGGCATTGCCGGCGAGCTCTTCTTCGGCAGTCGGAGCTTCAACTTCCACGCCCCGTACGTGATGACCGCCGGCCTGATTGGCCAGATGCGCTACGGCCTCGGCCCCTCCAGGGAGACGTCGATCATCGTGGGCGCGCAGCTCGACTTCGCGATCCTCACGCTGCCATTCGTGTTCTTGATCAACGCGGCGCGGGGAGGCTCGTCCGAGACCGCGCCGGTTCGCTAGCTACTGGCAGAGGCCCTGGTTCGGGCCGACCTTGGTCACGCACTTGGCCGGCGCCGCGCAGTCGGCGCTGGTCCGGCACGACCCGCAGACGCCGTGCCCCGTCCCGTCAGCCTGGCAGCCGAGCGGCGCGCAGTCCCCGGTCGGCTTCCCGTTCTCGTCCTTGAGCAAGCAGCTGCAGCCCAGGCGGCAGTCGGCCGTGCTGTCGACGCCGCCGTGGCACGTCGCGGTGGGCATTTCAGTCGTCTTCACGCCGGGCAGGCACGGCGTGAGATCACAGAGCTGCTCTGCCCCCGTGACGGTGATGGGAAACGTCCACTCCGCCGTCTCGAGCTCGAGGCCGCCGAGCGTGCGCCCCTGCAGCACGACACCGGAGAGCAACGTCTCGCCCTGGTGCTGGCGAGCCGTCACCCGGTCGAGGAGCAACACCTCGGCGCCGCCGAACCCCGGCTGCGCCGACGTCCCCGGATCGACGAAGCCCGACGCCGGCACCGAGTACGTCTGGTAGGTCTGGCTCTTGATCGAGTCGTAGATCGTCACCACGGCGGTGTGGATCTCGATGCGCGACGTCTCCGTTCGCAGCTGCTTGCTGTCACCGCGAGCGACGAGCTGGTTGCCGACGAGCAGCGGGCAGCTGTAGTCGCCCTGCGCGGGATCGAGCGTGCCCGCCAGGCGCGTCGTCGTCGACGCGTCGAACGTCACCTTGCACGTGTCCACCGGCAAGAAGAGGCACGCCCGGATGAACATGCTGCTCTCGTTGGCCACGCAGGACGTGCCGAGCACCCCCGCCGCGACCGTGAGCAAGAGGAAGGCACCCGCGCGCTGAAGAGATTGACGCATGACCGGCTCCAGCCGCGAACCAGCGAGGTCCGACCGGCAAGGGGAAGTGTAGCGATCCTGGAGCGGGTGCGGCAAAGTTCACGCAGATCTTTGCGTCGCGAGGCCGAGGAGCGCAGGCAGATCGGCGAGGGGTGTCTCGCGGACGAAGGCCGCGCCGACGCGGCGAAGGAACACCGCCCGCACCCCGGCGCCGCGACGCTTCTTGTCGAGCGAGACGAACCCGAGCGCCGCTGCGAGCGGCTGCGCGTCGAGGTCCACCGGCAAACCGAGGCGCGTCAGGAGCCCGAGGACCCGGCTGGCGTCCGCCGCCTCCGTCACGCCGAGGGCGAGCCCAGCGCGGAGCATCGCCACCATGCCGAGCGAGACCGCCTCGCCGTGGGTGAGCCGCGTGAAGTTGCCCTCGGCCTCGAGCGCGTGGCCGATCGTGTGGCCGAAGTTCAGCAGGGCGCGGTCGCCGGACTCGCGCTCGTCGCGGGCCACGATCGCCGCCTTCACCGCCACCGAGCGATACACGAGCTCTTCCACCAGCGGCAGCTCGCGCGCGAGGATCCGCGGCGCCTCCGCCTCGAGCAGCGCGAAGAGGGCCGGGTCGCCGAGCGCGGCCGACTTCACCACCTCGGCGAGCCCACCGATGTACGCGCGCGGCGCCTCGGTCGTGACGTGAGCCACGTCGATGACGACGGCGCTCGGCTGATGGAACGCGCCGACCGCGTTCTTCGCCAGGCCGAGGTCGACCCCCGTCTTGCCCCCGACCGAGGCGTCGACCATCGCCAGCAACGTCGTCGGGAAGGCGATCCAGCGGACGCCTCGTAGCAGCGTCGCGGCGGTGAACCCCGCGATGTCGGTGACGACGCCGCCGCCGTGACCGAGGACGAGGCAGTCGCGATCGGCGCCGCCCTCGACCATCGCCGTCAAGGCCTGCTCGACCGCGGCGAGGCGCTTGTGCTCTTCGCCCGGGCGAAGCACGACGGTCGCGCGTGGGGAGATGCCCGCCGCCGCCAGCGCCGCCGCGAGCCCGTGGCTCCAGAAGCGCTGGACGTTCTCGTCCGTGACGACGAAGACCGCCGACGGCCGTAGCCGCTTCACGGCCTCGGCGAGCACGGCGGGGGCGCCGGCCGTGAGCTGCACCGCGTAGCTGCGCGGACCGAGCGGCACCGCGAGCGTCGGCACCGACCACGCCCGCAGCGCCGCCTCGGCGACCGCGTCGACATCGTGATCGTCGGTCGGCACCTGAGCGTGGGCCTCGGCGTAGACGTGAGCGCGCGCGTCGAGCAGCTCGCAGATCCGCTCGGCCGGGTCGGGCGCGTCGGCCAGCAACGGGCGCGTCGAGCCGGCGGTGCGCGCCGCTACCGTTGCCGGGCGCGCCGTCAACGTGACGAGGAAGGCCCGGTCGAGCGCCGCGCGTCGTCGGGCGGTGTCCACCAGCGCGCCGCCACCGAGGGCGATGATCGCCTGCCCCTCGGCCGAGAGCGCCGCGCCGAGCTCGGCCGCCTCGAGCGCGCGGAACGCCGCCTCGCCCTGGTCGGCGAAGATCGCCGCGATCGGCTTCCCCGCGCGGGCCTCGATCGCCGCGTCGAGGTCGACCAGCGGGAGCCCTGACAGCTCTGCCGCGCGCCGCGCCACTGTGGACTTGCCCACGCCCATGAAGCCGCCGACGAGGAGCTTGTGCTGCCGGATCATCGCCTTCAGTACTCCGCGTTCTGCCGGCGGATGCCGTCGAGGTTGCGCCGCACTTCGCCGAGGCTGTCGCCGCCCGTCTTCTCGAGCAGCGCGCCCGCGAGCGTGATCGCCACCATGGCCTCGCCGACCACCGAGGCGGCAGCGACGGCGCAGACGTCGCTCCGCTCGAAGGCTGCCGCAAAGGGTTCCTTGGTCACCACGTCGACCGAGGGCAGGGCGCGCTTGAGCGTCGCGATCGGCTTCATCGCCGCACGGCAGACGACGGGCATGCCGTTGGTGATGCCGCCTTCGAGGCCGCCCGCGCGGTTCGTCGGTCGCGTGAACGTGCGCGCGACGGCGTCGTAGCCGATGGCATCGTGGACCTCGGAGCCGCGGCGGCGCGACACCTCGAAGCCGATGCCGATCTCCACGGCCTTGATGGCGTGGATCGACATCAGCGCCTGCGCGAGTAGACCGTCGAGCTTGCGGTCCCACTGCACGTGGCTGCCGAGGCCGGGCGGGACGCCCGTGGCCACGACCTCGAACGTGCCGCCCAGCGTGTCGCCGGCGTGGGCCGTCTCGAGGATGGCCGCGCGCATCGCCAGCTCGGCGACGTCGTCGGCGCAGGCCAGGTCCGAGGCGCGTGAACGCGCGCGGAGCTCGTCGAGCGGCAGGTCGGACGGCGTGACGCTGACCGGTCCGATGGCGACGACGTGGGCGAAGATCTCGACGCCCAGCTCGGCCAGGAGCTTGCGGCACACCGCGCCGACCGCGACGCGCGCTGCCGTCTCGCGGGCGCTGGCTCGTTCCAGGATGTCGCGCAGATCGTGCCGGTCGTACTTGAGTCCCCCCGCGAGGTCCGCGTGCCCCGGGCGGGGACGCGTCAGCGCCTCGGGGCGTGATGGGAACGGATCGGGCCCCATCCTGCCGGCCCAGTTGGCGTGGTCGCGGTTGGCGATCACCAGCGCGATGGGGCTCCCCAGCGTCTCCCCGCCGCGGACGCCCGTGACGAGCTGGGCGCGATCGGTCTCGATCCTCATGCGCCCGCCGCGCCCGTAGCCGCGCTGTCGCCGCGCCAGATCCCCGTCCACATCCGCCGCGAGGAGCGGCAGCCCAGCGGGGATCCCTTCCAGGATTGCCACGAGCTCCGGCCCATGGGACTCGCCCGACGTCGACCAGCGAAGCCGTGTCATCCCCCGACCGTAGCGCACCGGGAGAGGTTCGTTGAAGGTCCCTTCAGCCGACGCGAAAAGACCGTGTAGAGTACGCCGCGTCCCACGTCACGAACATGACGAGCAGCGAGCCCCCTCCTCCCAGCATCCCCGGCCAATGGGCCACGCTGAACTTGAACGAGCGATCGGGAGGCGTGCGCCTCGACGTCCACGTTCGTCCGCGCTCGTCGCGGTCGGCGATCCTCGGCGTTCGTGATGGCGCTCTCGATGTGGCGCTCACCTCGCCGCCGGCCGACGGCGCCGCCAACAGCGAGCTGATCCGGCTCCTCGCGAAGGCTCTGCTCGTGCGCGCCGCCGACGTATCCATCGTCGTCGGCCCGAGCAGCCGCACCAAGGTCGTCGCCGTCAACGGCATCAGCTCCGTCGACGCCGTGGCCCGACTCAGCAAGGCCAGGCGATGACGGCGCGAGCGATCCGATTCGAGAAGTGGGAGGGCCTCGGGAACGACTTCGTCCTCGTGGACGACGCTTCGCTCACCGTCGGCCCCGAGCTGGCGCGCACGCTCTGCGACCGTCGCTACGGCGTCGGTGGCGACGGCGTCCTCGTCGTCGATCGCACCGGACCGCTGCCGCGGATGATCGTCTGGAACGCCAACGGGAGCCGGCCCGAGATGTGTGGCAACGGGCTGCGCTGCGTCGCCGCTCACCTCGCCCAGAGCGATGGCGCGCTCACCATCGCCACCGACGCCGGCGAGAAGGCCTGCATCGTCAGCGCCGTCGCCGGCGATCGCTTCGACATCACCGTGGAGATGGGCACGGCGAACGCGCGCGGCGAGATCGCCTTCACCGTGGACGACCGCGAGCACCGCTTCCTTGACGTCGACGTCGGCAACCCGCACGCGATCACCTTCGCGCCCTACGACGAGGTCGCCATCGATCGCGTCGGCCCCGCCGTCGCCGTCGCGCCCGAGGGCGGCACCAACGTCGAGTTCTGCCGCGTCGAGGCCGACCGCATCGCCGTCGTCGTGTGGGAGCGCGGCGTCGGGCGCACGCTCGCCTGCGGCACCGGCGCCTGCGCCGTCGCCGCTGCCGCCTGCGACACGGGCCGCGCCTCGTTCGGCGCTCCGATCCGCGTCGCCCTCCCGGGCGGCGATCTCACCATCACCGTGACCGCGGGCACCCGCGCGCTCCGCATGCGCGGGCCGGCTCGTCGCGTTTTCACCGGGGAGGTCGTGCTCGCGTGAAAGGGGGCGTGGACAGCGACGGCGTGGTGAGCTTCCTGGCCACCGAGGCGCCCTCCGCGAAGATTGATCGGGGTCCGGTGCCGCCGCGTCCCGCGTCGAATACGCGCCTGCGCGTGCCCGATGCTGGCTTTGCCGCGGACGACGCTTCGCCGATCACCGTCCTCGCCATCGTCGCCGACCCGGCCGCACGCGACCTGTTTCCCCTCGTGGTGCTCCGCGATCAGCTCTTCGTCACGGCCGACCTCGGCGAGGCGCTCGCCCTCGCGCAGTCGAACCCACCCGACGCCGCCTTCGTCGAGATTGGCAGCGGCGCCGGCCTGGCGATGGTGCATCACCTCAAGGCCGTCTGCCCCGCCGTCACCATCTTCGCGCTCGCCTCGCGGAGCGGGCTCGACGCCGCGGCCAACGCCGTCGCCCTCGGCGGCGCGGGCCTCCTGATGATGCCCATCGGCGGCGACGAGGTCCTCAGCTCGATCGAGAGCGTCAAGATGCGCCTCGGCGAGCGGGCTCTGCGCGCCGACCTCGAGCATACCGCCCGCCTCGCCGCGTGCGCTGCCGGCTGGATGAGCCGCGTCTCCGAGCTCGCCGACAGCACCAGCCGCACCTCTGCCGCCGAGCAGCTCGGCGCCGTGCTCTGCGAGGCCACGGGCGCCTCGGCGGCGGCGATCTACCTCTCGGCGGACGGCCGCCCGACCGAGCTCACCCGCGTCGCCGCGAGCCCCGACCTCATGACGGCCCCGGCGTTCGGGATGGAGGCCGAGGTGCTCGAGCACGCCCGGCACGAGCGCCTCCTCGCCGTCCCCCTCGCCACGCGCACCCTCAAGATTGGCCACGCGCTGATCGCCGCCCCGACGAGCCTGCCGCCATCGAGCCTCGACGGCGGTCCTCCGCGCGTCGCCCGCGCCACCGACGGCCTCGTCAAGCTCCTCGCCACGCAGGGCGCGACGGCGCTCGCCTTCCTCGGCGAGCGGGAGCGCGGCGCCGGCGCCCCGGTGAAAGATCCCGCGTCCAGCGCCTACTCGTTCGCCTACTACGTCGACGTCGCCGGCCGCGAGATCGACAAGGCGCGCCGCTACGGCCGCCGCTTCGCCATCGTCACCGTCGCCTTCGATCCCATCGACGACCTCACCGGCGCCGTGATGCGGCCGCCCGAGATCGCCGATCAGCTCCTCGCCTGCGCCCGCGACATCGACGTTCTCGCCCGCGTCGACGAGCACGAGCTCCACCTGCTCATGCCCGAGTCCGACGGGCTCACGGCCCACGCGTGTCGCCGCCGCATCCTCGCGCGCTTCGCCGAGAAGGGCCCGCGCGCGCTGCCTCGTGGCCTCCTCGTCGGCGCGGCCACGTTCCCGCACGACGGGCGCGATCTCTCGCAGCTCCTCCGCGTCGCGCGCCGTCGCGCCGAGGCCACGCGCAGCTCGATCGTCCATCGCCTCGGCGAGGGCTCCGTCAAGATCGCCGATCTCCTCGAAACGCTGGAGTGGGAAGCCGGCACGCCTCCGCTCGAAGATCTCACCGCGCCACGTCCGCTCGTGCTCCCCGTCGCCGACGTCGCTGCGCTCGCTGCCGCCGTCACCGCCGACGCGCTCCGCGGGGGCGCCGTGCTCGTCACGGTCGCGCACCACGCTGGCCTCTGCCTCGGATCGGCCATTCGCGCGGCGTTCACGCCCCTCCGCGACAACGTCACGCTTCACACGCTCGACGTCCGCTCCACCGGCGGCGACGACGTCGAGGCCCTCAGCATCATCGCCGAGCACGGCTGCTACACGCTCATCGGCCGCAACCAGGGTGGCCTCGTCAAGGGCCTCCACGCGGCCGATCCCCTGCTCGCCGACGCCCTCGCCGAGCGCCTCGGACGCGCCGCGGGCCTCAGGATCTTCGCGTAGCCAGGTCTAGCCATGTCGAGGAAGGTGCTCCTGGTCGATGCCGACGTGAACGCGCTCGGCGCCCTCGCGTCCGCGCTGCGCGCCCGCGGCGTCACGGTCTTCAACGCGAGCGAGGTCTTCGACGCCGTCGAGGAGGCCTTCCGCACGCGCCCCGACGTCGTCCTCTATGCCGAGCGCCTCGACGGCGCGGGCGATCTCCGCGCCGCGTTCCTCGCCGTCCCCGAGCTCGCGCACACGCCGCTGCTCCACCTCGTCCGCGCCGATCACCCCGACGAGCGCGGGCCCGACTCCGTCTCGCGCGCCGATCTCGATCAGCTCGTCTCGCGCATCGCCGCCGTCTCGCCGCTCCCCTCGCGCGCCGCCCTCGATCAGGAAATCCGTGGCCACCTCGAGCAGATGCCCCTCGGCGATCTGCTCCAGTTCCTCTCGATGAATCGCAAGAGCGGCGTCCTCGGGATCACCACGCCGGCCGGCGCGGGCGAGGTGCGGCTCGCCGACGGCGAGGTCGTCGACGCGGTGTACCGCCGCCTCGAAGGCGAGAAGGCGCTCTTCCGTCTCTTCAGCGAGCGCGACGGCCGCTTCGCCTTCAACTCGGGCGACACGTCCGCGCTCCGCCGCATCACCGCGCCGACGGGCCAGCTCCTGATGGAGTCGATGCGCCAGGTCGACGAAGCGAGGCGCCGCCGCGGCGAGCTCTCGCCCGCGGGCGAAGCGCTGCTCCTCGACGAGCCGCCGACGCTCACGTCCTCGGGTCGTGAAGCGCTGAGCGCCGCGCTCGGTCTCAGCAAGCCCATGTCCGGTACGCCGGCGGCGGCCATCGCGCGCTCGCTCGCGGAGATGCTCCAGATCCCGCGCGCCCTCGACGAGATCCTCGACGACATCGCCGCGCCGGACCTCGTCATCCTCGAAGCCCTCACCGCGCTCGTCGCCGCCGGGAAGATTCGCCGCATCCCGCTCTCGCAATTGACGACGCCGTTCGCGCCGCCCGAGGCCCTGCCCGTGCTCCGCTCGCTGGTGATGCGCTTGACGCTCGCGGGGTTCGCGCCGCCGCCGCGCCTCGTCATCGCCGCCGAAGAGCGTCGCTTCCCCGCGCTCGCGCATTCCATCCGCCGCATCACCGACGCCGTGGCCGCGCCCGAGAATGCCCCGCGCGCCGCCGTACCTCGCCTCCTCGGTACGCTTCGTCTCGGCGACGACGTCGAGCTGGCGCTGATCGGGTTGCCGACCGATCTGGCGTTCGCCCCGACCTGGTCCCTCGCGCTCCCGGGCGTCGCTGCCGTGGTTCGTCTCGACGGCGCGGGCGGCTCGGTCCTCGAGGCGCACTGTCACGCCGTCGAGGCGATGCTGATCGACGCCGAGAATCTCGCGGGCGCCCTCGATCTCGCGGTCCCCGCGCAGGTCGCCGCCCTCGTCCGCGCCGCCCTCGAAATGGCCGCCGGCGTCCAGCAGGCCTGAGATCCCGGCGCATTTGCGCCGCTCGGAGCACGTGTTTGCCGCAGAACCGCGTGTTTCTGCGTCGCTGCGGCCGTTTTTGCGTGATTTCGCCCGTCGTGCCGTCGCGCGCAGCGTCCGCGATTGGCCCGCTCCGTTGCACGGCGTCGACGACGTAAAGCGATGGACAACATCGTCAGCCAACGAAAACATTGCATAACATCGGTGACATATAACACTAACGATGACGATGACAGAGAGTCTGCGCTCAGGTGAGAGGCCGCTCGACGTACGGTGTCCACCTGTCCTCTCTTTCATGTGCGGACTGGAGCGCGTCTCTCACCCTCTTCACACTACCCACCTGGAAAACCGCCCACCATCTCGCGCTTGAGTCGCTCTCCCATCTGCTGATGGAGTCGCACCACGATGAACACTGGACCTCTGCTCGGCGACCGACCATGGCGCTGCCCCCGATGCGCGTGGGCTCGCGGGTACGTGACCGTCGAAACCAGCCTGTCCTCGAGCATCAAGTACGAGGTCTTGATCTGCGAGCAATGCGCGCATGTCGAGCATCGGGCGACCGATCTCCCGAGCATCGCGGCGCTCGCAGAACGAGGGTTGCGCGGATCTGGCAAGCGGCGAGGACCGGTGACGCTCCCGCGGACGCCGTCGCCACGGTGAAGTACACGATCAAGCAGGACACGCCGAGCTGGTGGTTCCAGATCGAGAGTACCTCGCTCGGGTTCTCGTTCGATCCCGTGACCTGCGCGCGCTGCCGACGCCTCGCGAGCACCCTCAGCAGTCGTATCGCGCAACAACCCTCTTCGCCTTGTTGTCGCCCTGGGCGCGCGGTTGGGTGATATTCTCGCGTGATGGCGCGCACCGCACCGGTCCCCGACATCCCGCCGATCCCTGGCATGTGCCCCAGCATCGCCGTCCTCGCCGGCGGCGGTGACGGCGGCGGAGGCAGCGGCGAGAGCGCCGGCGACGGGAAAGGCGACAACAACGCCGCGGGCTCCGGCAGCGGCGAACAGGCCGCAGGCGATGGCCGCGGCGCGCCGGATTACCAGAAGTACCCGGGCTGCGGCTACGCGTCGCACCCCGTCGACGTCGTCACGGGCCGCGCCTTCACGCACCCGATCACCGATCTCTCGCTCCCGGGCCCGCTGCCGCTGGTCTTCGAGCGCATGTACAGCTCAAAGATGTCGAACCGGGACACCGGGCTCGGCTTCGGATGGGGGCACTCGTTCGGGTGGGAGGTCGAGGTTCGGCGGCGATCGATCGTCGTCTGGAATCAGCAGGGCACCGCCGTCGAGTTCCCGATGATCGCCGTCGGCGCCGAGACGCTCGGGCCCTGGGGCTGGGTGCTGCGGCGCGAGACCTGGGGCTTCGCCGTCGACGCGAGCGATGGCCTCTGGCACCTGTTTTCCGAGGCGTTCGAGGCCGGCAAGCGCTGGCGGCTCACGGCGATCGAGGACCGCAACAAGAACCGGATCGCCCTCACCTACGACGACGGCCGCCTCGTCGAGGTGAAGGACAGCGTGGGTCGCATCGTCCGCGTGAAGACCACCCCCGAGGGCCGCATCGCCTCGCTCGAGGTGCGGAACGCCGTGCAGAGCGGCCGCTGGGTCTGCTTCGCGCGCTACCTCTACGACGAGCGGGGCGACCTCCTCGCCGCGACCGACGCCGACGGCCACACCGCGCGATTCTCCTACGACGACCGGCATTTGCTCACGCTCGACACCGACCGCGCCGGCCTCGCGTTCCACTTCGTCTACGACGAGCAAGGGCGCTGCGTGGAGTCGTGGGGCGACTACCCCGGCACGATCGATCCGAGCCTCGCCGAGGATCTGCCGCGCTACCTCGCCGACGGGACGACGCGCGCCAAGGGCATCCATCACTGTCGCTTCGGCTTCTTCGACAACGGCTACTCCGAGGTCGCCGACTCGACGCAGGTGCGCCGCTTCTTCGGCAATGCGCTCGGCTTGCTCGACAAGACGGTCGACGGCGGCGGCGTCGAGACCTCGCGCTACGACGACCGCGGCTTCCTCCTCGCGCGCACCGACCCCATGAAGGCCACGACGACGTTCGAGCGCGACGCGCGCGGGCGCCTGCTCCGGCTCGTCGATCCGCTCGGCCGCGTCACCCAGATCCGCCGCGATCTCGCCGGGCTCGAGGTCGAGATCGTCGACCCCAAGGGCGGCATCACCGAGCTGCAGCGCGATCGCTTCGGCAACGTGCTCCTGATCGTCAACGCGCTCGGGGGGACGACGGCGGTGCGTTACGACGAGCGCGGCCAGCCGATCGAGGTCGTCGACGCGGCCGGCGGCAAGAGCACGATCGGCCACGACGCGCAGGGCAACACAGTCGTCGTCACCCAGGCCAACGGCACCTCGTTCACGCACGTCTACGACGCCTTCGGGAGGCGCACGATGAGCACCGATCCGCTCGGCGGAACGAGGCGAAACGTGTACACCGATCGCGGCGATCTCGTCGCCGTGCACGACGCGCTCGGCGGCGTGCAGCGCTACGAGTACGACGGCGAGGGGCACCTCGTCCGCGAGATCAGCCCGAGCGGATCGACGACCGAGTACGTGTGGGGCGGCTACCACAAGGTCTGCAGCAAGCGGCACGCCGACGGGACCACGGTCGAGCTGCGCTACAACCGCGAGGGCGAGCTCGTGCTCGTGAAGAACGAGCGCGGCGAACCGCACCGCCTCGAGCGCGACGCGCACGGCCGCGTCAGCGCCGAGGTCACGTTCGACGGCCGCGTCTATCACTACAAGAACGACTTTCTCGGCCGTGTCGTCCGCGTGAAGAGCGACGGCGGCGAGAAGACCGAGCTCGTCTTCAACGAAGTCGGCGACCTGATCGAGCGCATTTACAAGGACGCGAGCAAGGACACGTTCGCCTACGACGCCTTCGGCGAGCTCATCGAAGCGAGCAACGACGCCGGGACGTTCCGCTTCGAGCGCGACGCCCTCGGCCGCATCGTGCGCGAGACGCAGCTCCTCGGCGACGACGCGAGCGAGAGCGTGATCGATGTCCAGCTCGACGCGATGGGGCGCCGCCTCGGTCGCACCAC